>JAGQYM010000001.1 GCA_020436085.1 Cyclobacteriaceae bacterium | reverse complement strand
AATGTAAGACTGAACTTCCGGTTGGAGCAGAGGATTCAATAGATTGATGTTTCGATTCGCTGCGCTAAAAATAGTATACTTGTATTAGCTACCTATGTGCCCTTTCAGAATTTGTACGTTTTTGTTGTGCGTTATGCTGCTAGCCTCATGTGGCACGTTGCATGAGACTCCTAGATATCAATTCACGGATGATGAGTATCAATACCGTCAGAAAAAAGATGACTATCAGGTTGTTTACGTTGACAATCAACTGGAGGAAGAAGATACAGTTCTGATTTACCCAGCACGAAAGGCATTTTCTCCGGTGTTTCCAACAATTTCTCCGGGAGTTGATCAATATTTTTTGAGAAGATCATTTCATCTCAACCTGCTTACTATTCCCTTTAAGTTTCGACCAAGTGTGGAGGGTTTTCCGAGTCAGCTAAACTCGTCATTTAATGGCGCTCTATTTTTCGGCTATCGATTGGATAAATTCCGGTTGCACTACAAATCAACGCCTGCTGGAATGAAAAATGAAATGTTGCATTGGGGGTTAAGTGGCGGAGTTTTTGGAGGATTTGGGTCAACGCCAATAACTCCATGGACAACAGCCAATCGTACAATGGACGAATACAATGGTTTTGTACTGAGCCGCGGTGTGGCGGTCATGGGATCGATCAATCGTTTAACAGTGGGGCTAGGTGTTGGCACCGATTATCTCACTGATCGTGACAAGGATATTTGGATTCACCAGAATAAAGCGTGGTATGGATTGACCATTGGTATCAATCTCAATTAGCTTCACTCTTCTTCTTTGTTTTTCAAATAACTTAATAAGTCGTAAGAGCCATGCATAACAATCTCAGAAGACATGTCTAAACCGGACTGTAGAGTTACTTCGCAATAGCCAGACTCGCAGACGCCTTTTGAAATCTCGATCATTTCATACTCACGATTGGAGGCGTCACGCGCTACGAAAACGTAATCCTTTCCTTCAAAATTAACAATCGCTTCTTCTGGCAGCGATGGCACTTCGTTTTCACCCGATTCGAAAAGTGCGCTGAAATACATACCCGGAAGTAGATTATCGTCTTCTTTTTCGAGATGACCATGCACGCTGACCGTTCTTTCAGGACTTATCTCTCTTCCTATCAGATAAACTCTTGCGGTTCGTTCTGTGGACTCATTCGTGAGCTGAAGTCGAATCTTCTGTCCGATTTTTATTTTCAACACATCCTTTTCAAACACGAATACTTCTGCATGCAGGTGTTTGGTATCCACGATTTTGAACAACACATCGGTCGGATTTACATACTTCCCAATGTTCACATGCACTTGCGTGACGTAACCATCAATTGGCGCATAGATGTTGATGGTATTTCGGATGTTGCCTTTCTCCAGCTCGTCAGCGTTGATGTTAATCAACTTCAATTTTGATTGGAGGCCATCTACCTTCGCTTTGGTGCCCTGGTAGTTGGATTGCGCTTCTTGCAAGGTTTTGGTCGCGTTGATATTTTCTTTTGCCAGTTCTTGTTGACGCGTCAACTCTGCTTCATAAAAATCAAGTTTGCTTTTGTTTTCAAGATAGTCTTGCTGCAACTGGATATAGTCAGGATGTTCCATCGTGGCAATGATCTGACCTTTCTTCACACGCATGCCTTGCAAAAGGCTTGTGTGCTTTACAAATCCACCCAATGTTGCTGACACAGTTACCATATTTTGAGGCGGCACATCAAGTTGGCCGTTAGCTTTTATTGTGTTGCTCAACGCCCTTGGTTCAATTTTGCCAAGCTGCAGGTTAATGGTTTTTGTTTGTGCCTCGGTAAGCTGAACAATATTTGAATCAGATATGGTATTAGTTTCCTGATTAGATACTTCGGTCGTTTTATCCGAACACGCACTGAGAGTAATTGATGCGATGGCGATTATGATTCTATAGTTGTTCATGAGTTATCGATTTACGGATTTGCCGGTGAGGTAATCCAGTTGAATGGCTGATTGGTTGTACTGATTTAAAATTTCCAGGTATCTGAATTTGATGTTCCTCGCCTGGTTGACTGCCTGTAAGAACTCCAGATATCCTATTTCTCCTTCATTAAAAGCTCGTTGCGCTTGACTTTGTATAAGCGAAGCGTTTTCGTTGGCATTGGTTTGATAGAATGCGAGGCTGTTTTTGTTTTTTGCCAGCTCAAGTTGGGCGCGTTGCAAATCGCCCTCGATCTGATTTTGATAAAATCGATATTTGTTTTCTGAGGCTTCCTGGTTCAGGGCCGCTGCCTTGGCGCGGCTTTGCTGAGGGAGGAACCAAAGAGGAAAAGACAATCCAAGTTCAAAGCCTGTGAACCGTTTGTTCTTATCGAAAAAGACATTTTGGTTATCAATGTCCTGAAATCCAATTAACGATTGTGTGAAGTAGCCAACTGTGATGTCTGGCAGGAATTTGTTTCTGGCGACTCGCCTAGTTCGGTCCGCAATGGTCACTTCTTGTTGAATAAAACGTAGGTGGGGATTGAAATCGACTGACGGACTGGCTTCGACAGGATCAATTCGCATTAACGAATCAGAGGGCAAAATTTCAGCTTGGCTATTTAAAAGCGTTTGCAACTGACGTTGATAAATCGCGATATCCGATTCATTCTGGGTAAGCAGATTCTTGATTTCCATAGCTTGCGTTTCTGCTGTAGTTTTTTCGAGAAGCGTTCCTTCCCCCACCCGGTAGCGCACTTGTGTGGCTGTGGCAAACCGAGAAAACACACTATCCTGTAATATCAACTCTCGGTTTAACGCTATCAGGTAAGTAAGTTGATTGTAAACAGACCGAACCTGTCGAACCAGATCATTTTGAGTTATTGTAAGTTGGATTTCTGAACCCTCAATGTTTGCCTGAGCAAGTTTGGCTTCACTTGACATCACCGTAGGGAATGGAATAGTTTGACTAAGTGTGTAATTGTTGTCTTTCAGGATTGAATTGAATTGACCATGCATCCACATTAGGTTGGTTTTTCCTAAGTCGAAAGCAGTGTTCTTCAGCTGTTTTTGTGCTGCCAATTGATGTTCACCTGACTTTACCATCAGGTTGTTCTTTAGAGCCTCATCAATAGCTTGTTGTTGTGTCAAAGCTTGCTGTGCAAAACTCTGCGACCAGCAGGCAGCTAACAGAAGAAGGGAATGACGTATTTTCATTTTCATCATCATTTTCTTTTTTCAAAATAGGTGTACAAAACAGGAAGCACTACCAGCGTAAGTAAAGTGGCAGTGATCAATCCCCCAATAACAACTGTTGCCAAAGGCCGTTGGACCTCCGCACCAGAAGATTGAGATAGAGCCATGGGTAAAAACCCTAGCGATGCCACAAGAGCAGTCATGATTACCGGTCTCAGCCGTACCCTTGTTCCTTGAAGTACGATGTCGTTAAGGTCCGTAAGGCCACTCGTTTTTAGCCGGTTGAACTCTGAAATGAGGACGATGCCATTGAGCACAGCTACACCGAATAACGCAATGAAACCCACTCCTGCGGAAATACTAAATGGCATATCACGCAACCATAAAGCCACAATACCACCGATGGCAGATAGTGGGATGGCAGTATAAATCAGCAGCCCATGCCTGATAGAGTGAAATGTGAAGTACAGCATGAAGAAGATAAGGATGAGGGCAACGGGGACGGCAATACCTAATCTTTGGTTTGCTTCCTGCAAATTTTTAAAAGAGCCGCCATAAGTGATATAATACCCTGGCTCGAAACGAACATCCTTTTCAATTTTTTGACTGATGTTTTCGACTACCGTTTGCACGTCAGCACCTCGTACGTTGAAACCAACTGTAACTCTTCGTTGAGCATCATCGCGTTGAATTTGATTTGGGCCAATTTCAAGTTTTACCTCTGCTACCTGTTCTAGTGGAATTTGCAGACCTGATGGAGTAGTGACATATAGATTTCTCAGATCGTCAATGGTTTGTCTTTTCGATTCAACCATTCGAATCACCAGGTCAAAACGTCTTTCGTTCTCAAAAACTAGCCCAACATTCTCACCGGAGAAACCGGTACGGATCACCCGATTAACCTCTTCAACGTTTAAACCAAATTGTGCAAGCCTGGCTCGGTTTATTCGAACGACAATCTGAGCCAGACCATTAATAGGTTCTACAAAAATATCTTCGGCCCCGGGCACTGTTTGAGCAATCTTTCCTACTTCATTCGCATAGCGTTCGAGCACGTCAAGGTTTTCACCATAAATTTTCATCACCACATCTTGCCGGGCTCCCGTCATCAACTCATTAAACCTCATTTGAATGGGTTGTTGAAAACCGAAAGTTGCACTTGGAATACTGTGACGAAGTTTTGCACCAATTTTTTCTGCCATCTCCTCTCGCGTGGATGCGCTTACCCAATCACTTTTATCTTTTAATACCACGATCACATCAATTACATCCATAGTCATTGGGTCAATTGGAATCTCGGAGGAGCCAATTTTGCCAACTACTTTTTCTACTTCAGGGAAATTATCAAGGACAACACGTGCAGATTGCTGGGCGACCTCAATACTTTTTGATAGTGAACTACCTGTAAGCAGCCGAGTTTCAACTGCGAAGTCACCTTCGTCTAGTTGTGGAATGAACTCGCCTCCCAGCCGAAAAAAAACTCCAAGGCTAAAAACAAACATTAGTGCCGAGCCAACAACAATCACCAGACGTTGACGCAGTGCAAATCGGATTACGGGTGAATAGATCCTCTGGAAAAAATGGATGATGCGATCCGCTATGTTTTCTTTTTGCTTTACGTTTTTGCTCAGCATCAAAGAGGAGATCATTGGAATGTAAGTAACAGAAAGAATTAGCGCTCCAATAATGGCGAAGGATACTGTTTGTGCCATCGGACGAAACATCTTTCCCTCAATTCCTACGAGCGAGAGGATAGGTAGGTAAACAATGAGAATTATGATTTGTCCAAATGCAGCTGACCTCATCATCTTGGAGGCGGATGACTCCACTTCTTCATTCATCTCATTTTGCGTGAGCCTTCGTGGGATGGCGGATATTCCCAAATGGTGCATGGTGGCTTCGATAATGATAACCGCACCGTCTACTATCAGACCAAAGTCAATGGCACCCAAACTCATGAGATTGCCGGACACACCAAACAAGTTCATCATGATCACGGCAAAGAGCATGGATAGAGGAATGACTGACGCGACAATCAGACCCGCTCGTAGGTTTCCAAGCAGCAATACCAAAACGAAAATTACGATTAGCGCTCCTTCAGCCAGGTTTTTGGTCACGGTGCTGATCGCGTTATTAACAAGTTTGGTTCTATCCAGAAAAGGCTCAATAACAACACCTTCCGGAAGTGTAGTTTGAATTTTTGCGATGCGCTCTTTGATCCTTTGAATCACTGCAGACGAATTGGCCCCTTTGAGCATCATCACAATGGCACCTGCTACCTCTCCCTTGTCAGAGTAAGTCATTGCGCCATATCTATTGGCATGACCGAATTGGACAGTTGCCACATCGCGGATTTGAACGGGCAAGCCATCGGATTTCATTCGGATGGGAATAGTCAGTATGTCTTCGAAGTCAGTTGCCAAACCCTCGCTTCTGATGAAAAATGCATTAGGGTTTTTGTCAATGTATGAACCTCCGGTATTTTGATTGTTTTTGTCGAGTGCATCGAAAATTTCGGAGATACTGATATTCATGCTTCTCAGCTTTTCCGGATCGACTGCTATTTCATATTGCTTCACAAACCCACCGAAGCTACTGACGTCAGCCACACCTTCCGTTCCGAGAAGTTGTCTTCGCACAATCCAGTCTTGTATCGTTCGCAAATCGTTGCCATCGAATTTGTCTTCATATCCTTTTTCCGGACGGATGATGTACTGGTAGATTTCACCAAGACCTGTAGTGAGCGGAGCGAGCTCCGGACTTCCGGCCCCACCAGGAATCTGGCTTTTCGCCTGATTTAATCGTTCGTTTACTTGTTGTCGCGCCCAATAAACGTCTATATCATCGCCAAAAACGATTGTTACGATTGACAGCCCGAAACGCGAAAAGGATCGAATCTCTGTAATGCCAGGAATAGTGGCCATGGTTTGTTCGACCGGAAATGTGACCAGCCGCTCAATGTCCGGTGCGGCTAACGAAGGTGACACCGTGATGACCTGCACCTGGTTATTGGTAATATCAGGCACTGCATCTATGGGCAATTGTGTAAGCGAATAGCCGCCCCACACAATGAGCCCGAATGTTAGAACGCCAATCAGAAATTTATTCCTGATGGAAAATGAAATTATGCCGTTGAGCATGAATAAAGAATAATGAATAAAACAATTAATCAATGACGACCATGAGTCTTGAAACCCTGTCGCCTTGATTAGATTAAGAATAGATGTTTACTGATTATCCCTTTCGTGGTGGCTGAAAGATGGACTGATGAAACTCCGAAGAGAAGATCGGGTGGTAGAAGTTAGTGTAGCTTACCGTTGTCTCGTTAAGGTCGATTGCAGGAGTTTGTCTTTCGGTCAGGAATATGGTCGAGTGAATCGAAGTGTGATCCGGAGCTTTGAAAGGCAATCCTTTGTGTTGTTCATGCTCCTCTTTGTCGTGCTCCTCGGCCAGGGTGCCATAATAAAAAAAAAAAAATACACTTGCCGAAAACTTTGAATCCTTTGACTTATGCTGATTATAGTGCTGAAGTAGATAAGGCACCTTCGCCAAATCGTGCAGATCGGTCAGGCTGCCAGCCACAACCACTACAATTAGACAAATGGAAATTACCTTATTCACGTCTCAAAAATAGCCGACTAGAATACAATAATTGAATAGAAATTGTTCAGGCGGTAGTAATTTCTATTTGGATCAATTCTAACTAAACAGATTAAGGTTTCCTCCTTTACGGAATCTTGTAAGATCCATTGCAGGCATTGCTTTCCCTGCGAAGTATTTCTTTTTGGAGATTCTATAAAGCTGCTGTATTGCTAGTGCGATATTTCCTTCTCCAGCCATTCTTCTTCCGAAGACTGAGTCGTTCACGTTTCCGCCATGCAGATCACTTATTTGATTCCAAACCTTCTCAAACCTGTCAGTAAAATTCCTTCTAAGCCAGTCTTCAAAGATTTTACCAATTGATCCGTTTAGCCTTACTACCGTCATGCCACAAGCAACAGCTCCATGTTCGGCAGCCATTTTATAGATGTCAGGAATCTCATGATGATTTAGACCCGGAATGATCGGGGCGCTCATCACTCCAGTTGGCACACCTGATTTTGCCAGGGCTTCTATTGTCTGCATTCTTTTTATGGCACTTGCTGTCCTCGGCTCCATCATTCGTCTCAAGTTTTCATCGAGTGTGGTCACAGAAATCATAACGTTAACAAGCCTTTCTTTGGCAAGTTCTTGCAGTATGTCAATATCTCTTTGGATTAAAGCATTTTTTGTGATCATGCCCACGGGATGACGATACTTTAAAAGCACCTCCAGCATTCGCCTCGTGATTTTAAGTTTCTGCTCTTGCGGTTGGTAACAATCTGTATTACCTGACAACATGATTGGTACAGCATTCCATCCAGGTTGGAGCAGGTGTTTTTCGAGAAGTTCCGGTGCGTTTTCCTTTACGATAATTTTGGTCTCAAAATCAAGGCCAGCACTAAACCCATAATACTCGTGTGTGTTGCGGGCGTAGCAATAAATGCAGCCGTGTTCACAACCTTGATATGGATTCATCGAGTAGCCAAGTCCAAGGTCGGGGCTGGTTATCTTGTTAACAATCTTTTTTGGGCTCTCATGAAAGATTTGAGTTTGAGGTGTCTCTTGTAATGGTTCATCAATACCCTCAATATGGTCGGTCGTATATTGGCTGGCGAGAAATCTGTTTGCTGTTTTAATTTGCGCACCTCTTCCTTTTAAATAGCCTTCATCCATGCGACAATATACTAAAATAATTAGCACATAATTGAGTAAAAAGCTGGAATACATAGTACCCAAAGCTGTCAGGCTAAATTTACTAGCAGAATCCAGCCAGGCGGTTTCCATCCTAAGAGAGGATCAGAACCACGCGCTCGTTTCTGGAAACAAGTGGTGGAAATTGAAATATAACCTAGAGGCAGCCGCTGCTGCCGGATGCGATACATTGCTCACGTTTGGCGGTGCATATTCAAATCACCTTTACGCAACGGCTGCAGCAGCTCGTGAACTGAACATCAAAAGCATCGGCATAGTCAGAGGTGAAAGGACTTTGCCCCTAAATCCAACTTTGTCGTTTGCTGAAAGGCAAGGGATGCGTTTGGTGTATATTGATCGCGAGCAATATCGTCACAAAGCAGATGAAGGTTTTATTAAATCACTCAAGGACCAATTCGGTGAATTCTTTTTAATCCCTGAGGGAGGCACCAACGAACTTGCCATCAAAGGTGTTGAAGAGTGGGGATTGATCTTGGCAAGAAATCATGATTTTGATTACCTGATTCTACCCGTTGGTACTGGAGGAACAATCGCGGGATTGATCAATGCCCTACCGCAAAAAAAGATAATCGGGTTTTCATCTTTGAAAGGAGGTTCATTTTTGAATAGAGATATTGAACCATGGCTGAAAAACAACTTGCGAAACTGGCGCGTTGAAACTTCATTTCACTTTGGTGGCTATGGGAAAGTGAATGGCCAGCTGATTGATTTTATTACTCACTTTGAATTGCAACATGAAGTTCCCCTCGATCCTATTTATACCGGAAAGATGATGTTTGGCCTAATTGAATTGTTGAAGAGTGGAGCCTTTGAGGGGAATTCAAAAATTCTCGCACTTCATACAGGCGGACTTCAAGGTCGATCAGGGTTTAATTTCTAATCACACCTTTCATTCTTGAAATGAAAGGCAATCGCCCCGCTGGTTCTGGAAGTGTCCCGCTTTCTCTCGCAGCCTTTACACCTTCTACAGTATAAAATGCGGTTGGCAATGTCTTCTTGAGATGCAGTAAAAGATCGTCAAGTCTTTCGCGGTCGAGTACACTGAAGGTTACACTTTCTTCTCCATCAGGTCCAAAGGCTTCAAGTTTCGTGTAGCGAATCTTTTGAGTGTTCAGGTAGTCGAAAAATTCAGACGTGTCCTTCCTGGTGATTATTCTTACTACGACTTTTCCATAAGCGATTTTTTCTTCAATGATCATTCCCACAAAAATTCCACTAGCGAACCCCGCAGGATAGGCAATGTAGCAAAGCCAGTTATCCAGATGAGCGAAGATTTGTCGTATGGCCATGAGCCATATAAAAGCTTCGAAAAATCCAAGCATCGTTGAGGTGAGCCTGCGACCACCGAGCATGTAGATAATTCTTACGGTATTAATTGATACATCGCAAATGCGTGCAAGGAAGATCAGAAGTGGCAAAATAAGAAAACTGAAAATAGCATCTGAGAAACCAAGCGTTTCAACGAAGAATGAATCCATGAAGCGAAATTATTACTTAAATGCTTCCAATAACAGGGATATGATGTGGGCAGTGACTATCTTTTCATAGCAGGTCGGATAATCCGATGCCTGGCTGAACGAAACAACCAACTATGAGATTAGTCCTGACCATTTTTTCAATCCTTGCGATGACCTCTGTTTGCTTTGCGCAAGAGGGTGGCCTGAAGCCGACCACCAAGGAAATAACGGCTGAAATGAATTTTGATCCGTTTTCCGGAAATGCGTTGAGCATTAACTATCTGCGGTTCCGGATGTTTAGAACTGACCGCACTGCCTATCGAATGGGCTTCGCTGCGTCAGTTCGATCAGAGGAACCGCAATCAGACTTGAAGCGAAATTATTTTGAACTCAATATTCGTCCGGGATATGAGAAACATTTTGCGGGTACAGAACGACTCTCTCCTTATGTTGCCGCTGAGCTGGATATTGCCATTAAGAACTCGAAGGTTACAAATGATGGCGGTGGATCGTTTACTGAAATCAATGGTGCCTGGTCCGACAACGGATTGGAAAGAGGATTTACCCGAATTGGTTTCAATGTAATAGCCGGAGCTGATTTCTACTTCGCGAAACATTTTTATGTGGGAACAGAGTTCGGGTTTGGATTGCAGAGTGTCTCCAGCAGCGATATCGAAATTACACTAGCGGGAGGGGGTACTGTTCAGAACAATGGTGGCAGGACGCTACAAATTGGTCCCAACTTCAACAGCTCGATTCGACTTGGTTTTGTCTTTTAGTGTAATGAGAAGTCTTATCGTTTTTACAATATTTATTTCTGGCTGCTCGGTTGGCGGAGGAGGTTTGGTTGATCCGCCCTCGCCTAAGACTTTTTCTCGTGTCACCGAGCAAACTTTGATAGAGCTATTTCAGTCAGCCGAACGGACTTTCGCATCAGTTGACGAAGGCACAAATTTTTCCACTAGTCGAGAATGTTCAAATGGTAGCTATCTGGAGATAAACAATGAAACAATAAGATTGAGTTGGACAAATTCTGAGGTCACGGAGTTTGGCACGAGCTATTTTGCTTACGATAATGAGAACAGGTACGCAGTGGTCGTTTTTATAACCGAGCGAGGCTCACATCAGTATTCAGTTGCTGACTTTGTTTTGGCAAGCAACGACATCTTGGTTTTTAGACTGCGACCGGTGGGTCAGGATTCTTTTAGAGTTTTCACTGTTCACAGTGTGGTCAATACACCGAGAATTATAGAGGTATGCGAAAGTTCGAAGGGCCCGGTTTTTTCGGCCGATGACTTGACGTTTAACCGGTTGTCATCCAGGGTGTCCTTTAGTTTTCGCGGTAAGCAACCTAACTGAACAGATCAGCAATCACATCGGTGAGCTTGCTAAATGACTTGATCGCAATCTTAGATTTCTTCATGTCTATCGACTTTTGATTATATTTTGAAATATAGATTTCTTCGAATCCCAGCTTCTCCGCTTCTGATATTCTCTGATCAATTCGATTAACTGCTCTTAGCTCACCGCCCAGACCGACTTCTGCTGCAAAAGCAGTCTTGTCAGAAACAGGAATCTCCTCCATCGAGCTGATAATTGAAATACAAACAGCAAGATCAATCGCAGGATCTTCCACCTTTATTCCACCCGCCATATTTACGAATACATCTTGTGTGCCCATTCTGAAGCCACATCGTTTTTCTAAAACAGCCAGCAGCATATTCAACCTTTTGTGATCAAATCCAGTGGGTGTTCGTTGTGGCGTTCCGTACGAGGCTGTGCTCACCAGTGATTGTATCTCGATTAATAACGGCCTGTTTCCTTCAATGGTAGCACCTATCGTAGCACCAGATACCTGCCCATCTTTTTGTGAAATCAAAATTTCGGACGGATTTGACACTTCACGAAGTCCCGATCCCAGCATTTCATAAATGCCTATCTCTGAAGTTGAACCAAATCTGTTTTTAGTCGTGCGAAGAATGCGGTAAGCAAGGTGACGATCGCCCTCAAATTGTAGGACGGTATCTACCATGTGTTCCAACACTTTTGGTCCCGCCAGCATACCATCTTTTGTGATGTGCCCCACAAGAAATACGGGCGTGCTGGTTTCTTTGGCGAACTTCATGAGTTCCGCGGTGCATTGCCTCACTTGTCCGATACTACCCGCAGCGGATTCAAGATTATGTGAATGCAATGTTTGAATTGAGTCAATGATGACTAACTGAGGTTGTAACTCCTCAACTGACGAGAAAATATTTTTAGTGTTGGTTTCTGTAAGAGTAAAAAAACTATCCGCTTCTTTCTGGTTTGGAAAGAGTCTTTCGGCCCTCATCTTTATTTGTTGCTCGCTCTCCTCTCCAGACACGTAAAGTACTTTCAGTGCCTTTAGCGTCAATGCTATTTGAAGCATTAATGTCGATTTCCCAATTCCCGGTTCACCTCCTATTAGTATCAGCGAACCTGGAATAATTCCTCCACCGAGTACCCTGTTTAGTTCATTGTCCGGAGTTGCTATCCTGATCCCAGAAGTGGCTTCTATTTCATCAAGCTTTTTGGGTTTGGGTACCCTCGCCCGGCTGGACTCTTGACGCCACTCTGTTCTTCCCTTCTCCAGTTTTTCTACGATTTCTTCCGCGAAGGTATTCCACGAATTACAGGATGGGCATTTTCCAAGCCATTTGGATGATTCATAGCCACAGTTCTGACAGTAAAAAACGGATTTGGATTTTGCCATTACTTACTTGAAAGGAGAGTTTTCCTCTTTGGCCATAGTGTTATAAACGATCTTATCTAGCGCACCAGACATCCATCGATTTAAGAACACGGTGAGTTTGCCCTGAGTTGTGAGCACCAACGTCTTCTTGTGCTTAACCGTTGCATTATAAATATGCATAGCGCATTCCTCCGCAGTCATCATCTTTTCCTCTGCACGAGGCGATTCACCTTGGGACGTGCCCTCACTTGTTAGCGAACGTTTACGAATGTTGGATGCCGTGAACCCTGGACATGCGGTGAGCACATGGACTCCCGATTTAAGCAGCTCCGTTCTCAACGCTTCCAGAAATCCATTCAAGGCAAACTTGGAAGCAGAGTAGCCTGTCCTTCCAGGCAAACCACGATAGCCCGCTATTGAAGAGATTCCAATGATTGATCCCTTTGTTTTTAAGATGTGTGGTAGGGCAGCGTGAGTTGCATTTACCGATCCGAAGAAATTAATATTCATCACCTGATGGATCACTTTTAATTCAACCTCCTGAAAAAGTGAGCGCATCGAAATACCGGCATTGTTGATCAGGATGTCAATTTTACCGAACTGCTTGATGGCCATCTCAACCATTTTATTATTGTCTCCTTCAACCGTTACGTCAGCCTGACAACCAACGACTTTAATTCCCTTCGAAGCAATTTCTGATACGGCCAGATCCAGATCTTCTTTTTTTCGTCCGGTGATAAGTATGTGTGAACCCTTTGAACCAAATTGTAGGGCCAGTGCTTTCCCTATACCCGATGAGCCGCCCGTGATGATTACTACTTTGCCTTGCATGAAATGAGATTGGATTCAAATCTAGCAATACTTGATTAACTTGCCCCACGTAAAACACCCGGAATGTTTTTTCTCAAGGTACTGGCGCGTCTTCCTCTCCCTGTTCTTTATTTGTTCTCTGACTTTCTTTTTGTCGTTGCATTCTACCTGGTGAAATACCGCAGGAAAATTGTAGTGAAAAATCTTAAAAATTCATTTCCTGAAAAAGGCAGCGAGGAAATCCACGAAATAGAAAGAAGGTTTTATCACAATTTGTGTGACTATGTGGTTGAAACACTGAAGCTCCTAACAATTTCGGAAGAGGAGTTGAAGCAGAGGATCAAATTCACTAATCCAGAAGTAATGCAGCCATACAAAGACAAGGGTCAGCCTTTGCTTTACCTGGCATCGCATCAGTTTAATTGGGAATGGCTTATTTCTGCGGCCAATTTGTGGCTTCCGATTCCAGTGGATTATGTCTATCAACCCCAAAGGAGTGAGATGGTCAATCGATTTTCGTTGATGACACGTGGAAGATTTGGTTCGTATCCCGTGAAACGCGCTGAAGTGGTGCGTGAGATGGTAAGGCGCAAGGATATTGTCAGAGGGGTTTCAATAGTTGCTGATCAGTTTCCTGGTCACGGCAATGACAAAAGATACTGGACGGAATTTCTTCATCAGGATACAGCCTTTTTCGAAGCTGTAAATAATCTGGCGACTATGATGCAGTATCCGGTTTTTTATGCTAAGGTGAAAAAAGTGAAACGAGGCTTCTACGAAATGCAATTTGTCAAGCTCGGTGAGCCTCCGTTTGAAAAAGGATCAGTATCGGTTATTGAAAATTACGTCAAAGAAACAGAACAAGTGATTCAGAATGATCCTTCGGGCTGGCTGTGGTCACATAACAGATGGAAAAAATCAAGGAACGATCCCTGATTAATTCATCAGCATTTCAATTTCTTCTTTGGTAAGCGTTTTGATCACGCTTTCTTCCGTACTGATGAGATTCTCTGATAATTTCAATTTGTGTTTTTGCAAAGTGAGAATCTTTTCCTCAACGGAGTTGCGGGTGATGAATTTATAGGTAAATACTTTTTTCTTCTGCCCAATGCGGTGTGCTCTGTCTACAGCCTGTGCCTCTACCGCAGGGTTCCACCATGGATCAAGGATAAACACATAGTCAGCTTCGGTAAGATTAAGTCCCAGTCCACCCGCTTTAATGGAGATCAAGAAAATCTTCACTTTTTTATCGTGATTGAACATGGCGACCTGATCTTTCCTATCAGTACTTGATCCATCCATGTATGCAAAGGGGACTTTGTTTTTCTGCAACTGTTCCCTTACAATTTCAAGGTGCTTGACAAATTGACTGAAAATAAGAAGCTTGTGGCCTTCCTGAATGGCATTGTCAATCATGTGGAAGACATCATTGATCTTGCCAGAATCACCTTTATAATTAGGGTCCACCATTCGGGGGTGGTTCGACAATTGCCTGAGTTTTGTAAGACCCTCTAAAATGGTAAACCGCGAGCTGTTAATTCCTTCCTTTTCAATGAGATCAAGAATCTTGTGACGATAAAATGATTTTGCTTCCTCGTATTTTTCTTCCTGCTCCGGAGTCATGTCTGTGTAGTGAACATTCTCCACCTTCTCTGGCAGATCAGTTGCTACCTGTGATTTAAGTCTTCTGAGAATAAAAGGCTTGATAATCGCATTGAGCTTTTTGGTCTTTAACTCGTCACCTTTTTTCTCAATAGGAGTCAAGTATTCGTTTTTGAAGAAAGTTTGGCCACCCAACAACCCTGGATTGATGAAAGTCATCTGCGACCAAATATCCAACGTGGTATTTTCCAATGGAGTACCGGTAAGCGTTAATCTGTGCCGAGACTTAAGCTTCATCACTGACTTCGCGATGTTGGAAGTCGGATTCTTGATTACCTGCGACTCGTCAAGAATAATATAGTTGAAGAAAAAGTTTTGAAGCAGATCAATATCCAGCCTGGTGATACCATAGGAGGTAAGAATCAAATCGTAGTTGCTAAACCTGGACACGTCCTTATTGCGATGTGTGCCGGTGTAGCTTAGGATTTTTAAGTCAGGTGTAAACTTCGCGGCTTCCATTTCCCAGTTGTACACCAATGAAGTTGGCATTATCAAAAGTGAGGTACCGGATTCGCCTTTCTCTTTTTCTGCCTGCAGCATGGCCAGGGTCTGCACTGTTTTTCCCAAACCCATATCGTCAGCAAGACAGCCGCCCAACCTGAATTCATTGAGGAAGCACAGCCAATTATACCCAGCCTTCTGATATCGTCTTAAAGTACCTTGAAAATTCTCTGGCAGCGGATAGTCTTTGATCCCGTTGAAAGTGTCAAGGTTGCGCAGCTTTTCACTCATGTGAACCTTGGCGAGATTATTCTCTTGCAGTTCTTTCAGCAGTGTAATGTGATGTTTTTTCAGCACTGGCTTCTCGTTCTTGCCGCGTGTCTCACTCAAGGCAAACAAGTCACCAAACTTTACAAGCCAGGCCTCAGGGATAATTGCAATCTCTCCGTTCGGCAGTTTGAATTCTACTTTTTTTCTGAGGATGAGTTTTCGAAGTTCCTTGAACGAGATTTCGTACTCTCCAAAAAATATTTTTGCATGAATGTCGAACCAGTCAATGCTTTCTTTTACATCCAGTTCAATTACTGCTTTGCCAACAAAGTATTTCTTGTCTTTGTTGTCAGGCTGGCTTACTTCAAATCCTAGGTTAAGAAGATTGACACGATTTTCATTGAGCCATGAGAAAGCGTGGGCCTTTTCTACTGCAGTTCTAAATCCACCGCGAAGAGGAAGTCCGAGCTTAGTCAATGTTTGAGCGTATTTTTTTTCGTCATCGAGGTTGCGTGTAAAACGATGAAACACATAATCGTTTTCATGTTTTTCGAGCTTCACACTAACTGGACCTGGAGAGTCTCCTCTAAACCGGTGCTTTCCGTACTTGAAGGAAAGATCAAATATGATTTTGCCCGACTCATCATCGCTTGGTCCCTGGTGTCCGTTGTCCCCATCAAAAAGTTTGGGATTGGTTTTTGTAGTTACAGGAGGCAGTTCCGAAAGGGTAAGCAATGGATGTGGAGTGAAGTCATGTCGAGCGATCTCGAAACCATTAACTTCAACATTATCAAATGAGGCGATCAGTGGCGCAACGAACCGGTTGTAATAAGTCTCCTCAAGATTTTTTGGGATCACAACAAATTTTTTGCTCAGGAAAGGAAGCAGTTTGCGCCCATCAACGGGTACATCAAATCCATAAAGTTTTCCATCGACTACTAACCACGCAGGGTCTTTGCAAACGAGATACGCACCGGCATTGGGAAGCTCTATTTTTTTTCCATCGTAGGAAAGAGTAGGATAGTAATTGGTGCTGTCATCACTACGTCTGAAATGAAATTGAATAGACGCCCGGTGAGGCATCACCTCAAGTTTTCGCCAGGTGGGTTCACCATCGTTGCCCATTTCAAACACCATCTTTCCGGAGAGCTTCTCCATCACATTAGATCTTCGCTTTTCCATGTAGGCTTCGATCTGCTCCTGCACTAGCTCATCGCCCTTATCTTTTTTATAGATTTTAGAAAAGAACTCATTGGGCTTCATCATCTTCTTCGAAAAGTGCTTCAGGATGGCGTCCTGACTCATACTATCCATGAGTTCGATCAACTCGAAGTCCCGGTCATCCAATCCTTTTGAGAACTCCCGCGCATTTTTTGAGGAAATATTCTGATGCTGGTAGGTGAGCTTGCCCTTGTCGTCTAAGTGGACGATGAAAGACTCAAAAATGAACCCCAGGAACTCGTGCTGGTACAGCGAGTAGATGATCTGAAATGGCTGTGTTGCCGATACTTTCATGGGGTTAGCACCAATTCTCTTTCGAAATTCAAACACCAACTGCCATCAAAAAGAGCCCAAACTGTGAAAAAAATGGACTTTTTGGAATAAGCAGAATTGCAAAATACGCATTTGGAGGCAAAAAAAACCGACAATTTAACCGGTTTTCCTACATGGCAGCCTCTAAAGAAACTGCGTGGAATACGATCGGGAAGCCAATCTCGCGGGGTAAAATGACACCAAAAAAGTGACGGCTATGATCACCAAACTTGTTAGAGCAAAGTCTGTCCAAACCATAGTGACGGGATAGTTGGCGATCACCGCATTTTCCATACCCATGCCAACGAGTCCGTATTGATCCTGAAGCCAGCATATAATCCCTCCCAGTACAAGACCTGTTCCCGCTCCAATGAATGAAATGATAGCTCCTTCTGAGAAGAAAATTCTTTGAATGAGATTTTGACCTGCGCCCATGGCTGACAGAATTGTGATGTCTTTCTTTTTATCTATTGCGAGCATCATCAGCGAAAAGAAGATGTTGATGGAACCAACGGTAATAAGAAGCGAAAGAGCGAGAAAGGTAAACAGCTTTTCAATTTTGAGGAGTCGGTAAAGATCTTTTTGCTGTTCTTCGTTGGTGAGGACCTGAAAACTTTCACCTAGTTGTTCTTTAACCCGATCACGTACCGTCTCCAAATCGGCACCCGCTGTAGTTTTTATCTCCAGCGATGTTCGCTTGTCCCCATAGTCGAGTAAATCCTTAACAAAGTTGAGGGGAAGAAAAATGTAATTCTCATCGTAATTCTTTTCGATGGAAAACACGCCACCAGGTCTTATGGTCTTACGGGAATACATTTGAGAAACATCGAGAGATGATCGCCTAAGATCTTTGATATAAAAGATTTGCAGTGCGTACATCTCTTCATCAATCGCTACTGACAAAGCGTATTGTATTCCTCGGCCGATTATTGCAAAGTCAATGTCGCCTTTGTGTAGCTTAAGTTCTCCTTGCACAATCCTTTCGTCAAGTCTATGCTGATCAATAAAGTTGTCGCTCACCCCTTTGATCGTGGCTACTATATCTGCATCCCGGTAACGGACATAAGCATAGTCTTCGATGATTTCGGTGACAACCTCAACACCCTCAACATTTTTGATTCGGGAAAGGAGAGAGTCTGAGACTTCAAATGACTTTCCCTGCGTGGCTTCTATTTTGAGTTCCGGATCGAATGACGTGTAAAGTGATCGAAGCAAGCCCTCCAATCCATTGAAAACCGAAAGTACAATGATCAGTGCAGCAGTGGAGAAAGCCACACCCACCATTGAGAGAATCGAAATGATGTTGATGAAATTTTGCTTTCGCTTGGAAACGAAATAGCGCCTGGCGATAAACAAGGGAAGATTCACAGTCGAAGATTACTCCTTGTTGTCTTTGTTACTGTCTTCAGCGGGTGGGATGTGAAGACTATTAATAAGCGATTCAATTCGAAAGGCATTTTCTTCGACCTCGTCAATGTAAAATATTAATTCGGGTACAATTCGTACCTGCTTTCGAATCTGATTACCCAGTGCTTTCCTTATTTCACTCTTGTGTGTATTTAGTCTTTCCAGCGTTTGCTTTTTGTCTTTTGCCAGCATCATGCTGATATACACCTTGGCTACTCCCAAATCAGGGCTCATCTTAACTTCTGCTATTGTGACGAACTCATTGTCCAGAATCCCGCGCTTATCGCGCTGAAAAATATCACTTAGCTCCTTCTGGATGAGCTTACCAAATTTCTGTTGTCTCACACTTCCACTCATGTTGCAAAGATAATCAAAGTGGCGTTAGGGTTGTGGAGACTCAATTTGGGGAGAGGGCTCAGAAATGCGCATTTTCTGTCAATAATGGTTTAATTGCGTGCAAATTAAAACGCAGTGCTTCTTCGCTTTTTCCGGATAAATGACCCCTACCGTTTGCTTGGTTTGATCATCATCGCCACCGCGATAAGTATTCCACTATTTGTGTCTCCATCCGGGATTTTATTAAGTGAATTAAAGAACTCCGTGCTGGGTCAGGCGATTGCCAATGGACAACTGATGTATGTGCAGGTATTTGACGATACGCCTCCTCTTGCAGCTGCATTATTTGGTTTTGTCGATCTGGTATTTGGCCGATCTATTCTGGCGCAACATATATTGGCACTACTGCTCATTATCTTTCAGGCATCATATTTCGCGGTCTTGCTGATCAACAATAAGGCTTACACAGAGAATACTTACTTGCCATGTCTGATTTTTGGTCTTCTCTGTTTTTTTTCCTTTGACCTGCTATCGTTTTCACCGGAGTTGATTGCATCCACTTTGTTGCTGTTTGCGCTAAATCAACTTTTTCATGAGATCGAATTTAAGATTCAACGCGATGATATCGTGTTAAAACTGGGCACGTATCTTGGGTTGGCCACATTTGTAATTTTCTCATATTGGATTTTTTTGTTGATCGCGATAATCATCCTTATCGTTTTCACCAGAGCGGGATTTCGGAAGATTGCTTTGGTTGTGTTTGGTTTTTTGTTACCCCACTTGCTATTGCTGACTTTCTATTTTTATAAAAATGATTTGTCTCAGCTGTTGACTAGTTTTTACGGAAGCAACCTTACTTTTTCAGGTGATATGTTGGTATCAGCTAAAGGAATTGTAATTCTGGCATCCGTGCCGCTGGCATATTTTGTCTTTTCCATTTTTATGATGAATCGTGAGGCAAGGTTTACGAAGTATCAATCTCAATTGATGCAGGTAATGTTCCTGTGGCTGATCACTTCGCTGGTGCAAATATTAATGGCGAGGGAGGTTTCACCTGCTAGCTTTTTTACGTTTATTCCTCCGCTCGCTTATTTTATCAGTCACTATCTTCTGTTGATTAGGAGAAAATGGCGAGCGGAGTTGATGCTTTGGGTCTTTGTAATTGGGACGGTGGGGTTTAGCTACTACACACGTGCAGGCAAGGCCGAGTCAGTTGACTACTCTAAACTGTTTTCGCAGGGTGAAGCACCACAACTTTCAGGTAAAAGGGTAATGCACTTAAGTAAGGGTTATGGAATCTACCAGGGCAATGAGCTGGGTGGATATTTTTTGAATTGGGATTTATCGAGGCCAGTACTGGAAGATGCTGGCCGTTATAGGAATGTGGAGGTAGTCGCTTCTTGCTTCAATGAATTTCCTCCTGACGTGGTTGTGGATGAGGAGAACTTACTGGCTGATTTTTTTGAAAGGATTCCTTCGCTTCAATCTGATTATCGAAGAGAAGGCAATTTCTACTATCGGATCAGCAACTGATTTTATTCACTCTTCGCTCGTGTCTTCCGCCCTCGAAGCTACTGTGCAAGAACCGATCTACAATTTTCTCAGCTAAGGATACGTCAATAAAACGTGCGGGGAGGCAGAGGATATTGGCATTGTTGTGCTGCCTTGATAATGATGCCAATTCTTCGTTCCAGCAGATGGCTGCTCTGATTCCTTGATGTTTATTGGCAGTCATGGCCACACCATTTGCAGAGCCGCAAATTAGAATTCCGAGATCGAACTCTGATTTTTCAACAGCACTCGCAACCGGATGGGCAAAGTCTGGATAGTCAGCCGATTCTGCACTATTGGCACCAAAGTCCCTTACTTCATATCCTTGTCGTTGCAGAAGCTCTCTTACCTTCTCCTTTAATTCGAAGCCTGCATGATCACTTCCTATCGCCAGTTTTTGCATCATACGCTTGCCTGATCCTGTTCTAGTTCTTCTCTCTTTTTTCGTCTTAACACCATCGCTGATATCAAGATACTGAATTCGTAAAGTAAGTACAATGGCAGTGAAATCAACGATTGACTAAGTGGATCGGGAGGTGTGATGATGGCTCCCAAAATCAAAATACCGACCAATGCGTGCCTTCGATATTGCCTCATCAGAGCAGGAGTTACAATTCCGATTTGAGAAAGGAAGTAAACGACCACTGGCAATTGAAATAACAAACCACTTCCAAACACGAGAGCTGTGATAGTGGAAACATAAGAAGTGATATCAAATTCATTAGATATCATATCACTGATCGAGTAGGAGGAGAGGAACCACACTGCCAATGGGCTCATAATAAAATAACCAAACGCAATCCCCAACAAAAAAAGAAAAGAGACCGATGTGACTGCCCACTTTGAGTTTTTCCTTTCTTTAATGTGAAGGCCTGGTGTGATGAATTTCCATAATTCCCAAAACACGTATGGGAATGCAAGGATAAATCCTAAAACGAAAGCAGCTGTCAAGTGCATCGTAAACTGCCCTGTCATAAATCGACTTTGCACTTTGAAAGGAATGATTTCAACGCAAAGTGATTCGACCATGTTTAATGAATGACCAATCTTACAGAGATAGCGAAACGTGACGAAGTCAATGCGTGCTGGAGCGAAGACAATGTTCTCAAAAATCCAGGGACCGGCTAAAAATGCCGCAATCATAAAAATGAAAATGGCAACGATCGCCCTTACAATGTGCCATCTTAGTTCCTCGAGATGATCGAGGAATGACATTTCCCTTTCGTCCGTCATCCTGCCCTCAAATTATATTAGCTGTATAATGGAAATTTCTGAACAAATCGATTCACTTTTTTCTTCACCGCAGAAAGGTGTTTCGCGTCTTCAGGCTTAGTAAGCGCTTCGTCAATAAGCTCAACCACTTTTACAATATCCTTTTCTTTCATGCCTCGTGTAGTAACAGCAGGTGTACCCACGCGCATACCAGATGTCACAAATGGAGACTGCGTATCAAAGGGAACCATGTTCTTGTTGATCGTGATATCTGCTTTGATCAGAGCTTCCTCCGCCAACTTGCCTGTGAGTTTTTTAGAACGAAGGTCGATCAGGATGAGGTGATTGTCTGTACCCCCGGAGATCACATGATAACCTCGCCTAACAAATTCCTCAGACATCGCCTTAGCATTTTTGGCCACCTGCACGATGTAGTCAAAATAGTCTTCCGACAACGCTTCAGCAAATGATACGGCCTTGGCTGCGATTACATGTTCGAGAGGACCACCTTGTGTTCCAGGAAAAACGCCTGAATCCAGAATCGAAGAGATTTTTCTCAGCTCACCTTTTGGAGTTTTTAGTCCCCATGGGTTATCAAAATTCTTTCCGATCATAATCATTCCACCGCGAGGTCCACGAAGTGTTTTGTGTGTGGTTGTCGTTACTACATGGCAGTGCTCAATAGGATCGTTGAGTAATCCTCTAGCTATTAATCCAGCCGGATGCGAGATATCAGCTAACAAAATTGCGCCAACTGCATCAGCGGCTTCCCTCAGTTTTACATAATCCCAATCTCTGCTATATGCCGATGCTCCACAGATGATCATCTTTGGTTTCTCCTTCTTCGCGATCTTAATGACGTTATCAAAGTCGATCATTCCCGTTTCCTTTTCGACACCATAGAAAACAGGTTGATAAAGTTTCCCAGAAAAGTTTACTGGTGAACCGTGCGTAAGATGACCTCCATGAGAAAGATCAAATCCCAAAATTTTATCTCCGGGTTTTAGGCACGCGAGCATTACTGCAGCGTTGGCTTGTGCTCCCGAATGCGGCTGAACGTTGGCCCAACTTGCACCAAAAAGTTCTTTTACTCTCTCAATCGCGATTTCTTCGATCTCATCCACGACTTCACAACCACCATAATATCTTTTGCCCGGAAGTCCTTCCGCATATTTGTTGGTTAAAACTGTGCCCATGGCTTTCATCACCTGCACCGAGGTGAAGTTTTCAGAGGCTATTAGTTCTATTCCATCTTGCTGGCGTTTTTTTTCTTTTTCGATGAGGTCAAAAATGATCTTGTCGCGCTTCATTTGTCAGAATTTGGCCCCAAAAATAGGGGTTAATCAATAGATATAACAATTGAAGAAGATCATTGATGTGAGCGAGAGAAAATAGGACTTTGGACTACCAGGAGCCGCTGCTGCCACCTCCTCCAAAACTTCCCCCACCACCGGAAAAGCCCCCACCGCCCGAAGACCAACCGCCTCCGGAAGACCAGCCTCCGCCTCCACTCCAACCAGACCCTCCGCTTGATCTGCCTGAAGACATGTTTTTGGCCATCCTTTTACCCCACGCGGTACTTCCGATAATCACTTTGAGTATAGGAAAGAGGATCAAGTAGGTGTAGAGAATGTTAATGCTGCCACCCATCGCAAAAGTCGGGAAGACTGCCCAAAATGGAATTAGGAAGAAATACAGAAACCAACCGGCTTTACCTGATATCAACCCGATGTAAGTGAAGATACCCAGGATGCCATAAACGAAAAGACCAACCATCCAGAACTCATCACCGCTGAGCTCAGTTGTGCCATCGCTGTCATCAGCTACGTATTCGCCTCCGATCGCTAAGATGATTCCATCAATACCAGCTCTTACTCCTTCATCATAGTCTTCTCTACGAAAAGCGGGAGCAATTTCATTCCTGATAATTCGATTACTAGTTGCATCGGTGAGCACACCTTCCAGGCCTTGTCCAACTTCAATTCTCATTTTTCGATCATTGATGGCGATCAAAAGAAGCACTCCATTGTCTTTGTCCTTTTGTCCCAGCTTCCAGGCTTCGGCCACGCGCAATGCATACTCCTCCAGGATGTCGCCATCCAGCGAAGGCACAATCAAAACAGCAATTTGGTTGGAAGTAGAGTCTTCATACACTTTCAGCTGTGCTTCCATGGCCTCCACAACTCCCTGGCTAAGAACTTTTGCTTCATCATGCACACGCATGCCCCACAGTTCGGGCACAGCTTTTTGCGCGGAAACATTGAATAAGAAAAAACTAAAGAGAAATAAAAACAGCGAAACTCGTTTCATTGTAGATCAGTCTTCAAGACGCAAGTCGTCACGCAATTCATTAACATCGTCACTTGTTCTCACAAATCCATTTTCAAGCAGGACTTCGGAGCATCTTTGGATCGCAGCGATCATTCCCTCAGTTACTTTTCCTCTGCGAATGTTGTCAATGATGTTCACCACCATTTTATCCCATTCTTTTTGAGCAACTACTTTGCTGATACCACGATCGGCCATCACAATTACTTCATGCTCGAAAAAAGAAACGAAGATCATGATACCCGTTCTGTGCCGTGTGTTAAAAACTTCTTCTTCAAGGAAGGCATTCTCGGCTCGCTTGCGTGTCGATTGATCCAAGTGAAACTGACTGAGCAGCCAGAATTTTACAGGTGGGATGTAATGTGCTATTACTGCTCCAATTACTCCACCCAAAACCACCAGGACAAAAATTAACAAGGGATCATAAACCGCGAGAGCGGGCACATATCGATCGAGGAACACTATTAGAGCAAACGTGAAAGCAGCGAGCACCATTGCGCCACGGTAGTTCGCGATGGTATAATACCCGCTCTTCTCCACGAATACAGGCACAATTTCACCCGAAATCTTGCTTTCGGCTTCTTTCACAGCAGCTTTGATGCGTTCGAGGTCTTTTTCTGAGAATCTTCTGGCCAGCGACATGCTCGTTGGGGTTTGAAATCAAATATACATCTTATCAATTTCTTGCTCTGTCGACCTTTCGGATAATTATTTCCTGCGATCAGGGAGCTGTCGTTTGATCATGGCGCCAGATTGCCTAACATCAACAGACAAACACCAAACCGATGATTAAAAAATTACATATTCTATTACTGCTGCTTGCGCTGTCACCAATGGTGATGCGAGCGCAAGCTCCTTCCTCCTCGCAGGCGATAAAGAAAATGCAATGGAGAGCCGTAGGCCCTGCTAACATGGGCGGCCGGGTGACGGATATCGTGGGCGTGCCCGGAGATGCAAGCACATTTTATTTTGCAGGAGCCGATGGCGGAGTTTTTAAAACCACCAATGGAGGAGTAACATTCGAAGCGCAATTCACCGATCAGAAATCCTATTCCGTTGGAGCACTCGCCCTTGCACCTTCAAACACGGAAGTGGTGTGGTTAGGCTCAGGAGAAGGCGATCCTCGAAATAGTGTGGGATATGGTCACGGTGTTTATCGCTCTGTTGATGGCGGCAAGACGTGGAAACATCTTGGATTGGAAAAAACCGAGCGTATTAAAAGAATCGTTGTTGATCCAAATGATCCAGATGTAGCATGTGTTTGCGCGCTCGGCCGTGAGTGGGGACCAAATACTGATCGTGGTGTATTTCTCACCCGAGATGCTGGTAAGAATTGGGAGAAGGTACTGTATATCGATGAGAATACAGGCTGTTCAGATGTGGCCATGGAATGGTCGAATCCAAAAGTACTCTATGCAGGCATGTGGACATTTAGAAGAAAGCCGTGGAGGTTTGACGATGGTGGAGGAAACTCCGGAGTATATCGTTCACTCGATGGCGGAAAGACGTGGGAAAAGATAATGAAAGGATTGCCAAACAAACCGATGGCAAGAATGGGCTTGTCAGTAGCGCAAAGCCAACCCAACATTGTGTATTTGATAACAGAATTTAAAGACCTGAGCGGTACTCTATTTAGATCAGAAGACAGAGGAAGTAACTGGAAGATGATCAACGCAGATCCAAATCTCAACTTCCGCCCTTTCTATTACAGTGACGTTCGCGTTGATCCGAGCAACCCCGATCATTTGTATACACTCTCAGGCAGACTGAGCAAGTCAACAGACGGGGGAAGAACATTTAAGTTTATTGCGGGCGATGTGCATGGTGATCACCAGGCATTGTGGGTTGATCCAGCTAACGGTAATCATGTATTGAGTGGAAGTGATGGTGGCTACCAAGTTTCCTACGATGCAGGAGAAACATGGGATATTATAAACAACGTTGAGTTGTCGCAGTTCTACCAACTGTTTGTCGACAACAAGGATCCTTACAACCTGTATGGTGGGTTGCAAGACAATGGAACTTGGGTCGGCCCCAGCAATTCGCTGATAGAAGCCGGAATAATGAAACGTCATTGGACACAGTTGGCTGGTGGGGATGGATACTATGCCGTTCCGATTCCTGGACAAGAACATGAAGTTTACTCTAACCTTCAGGGGGGAGTTATTTTTCATGTTGATACCAGGCTAGGCAACGTACGGAACATTCATCCTTATCCGAAAATAACGGGATCCGCTGGAGACGCCATTGATACACACAAATACCGATTCAATTGGGATTCTCCTATTCATGTTTCGCCTAACGATCCCAATACCGTTTACACAGGTGGCAATGTTATTTTTAGAAGCAGAGACAAAGGCTACAATTGGGAAGAGATAAGTCCTGACTTGACGACCAATGATAAGTCGAAGCAAAAAAGTTCTGGCGGTGAAATTTATCAGGACAATACAGCTGCAGAGTTTCATTGCACAGTTATTACAATCGCTGAATCCCCTAAAGCAAAAGATGTGATTTGGGCTGGCACTGATGATGGCAATGTGCAAGTGACCAGAGATGCAGGGAAAACCTGGACCAATGTAAAAGGAAATATCAAAGGGCTACCGGCTTTTGCATGGGTTGGAAAGATTCATGCTTCGGAACACGATGCCGGCACCGCATTCGTTGCTGTTGACCAGCACAGGATGGACGATTTCAGGCCATATGCTTTTATGACTACCGACTATGGAAAAACATGGACCACGATCAGTACTGGGTTACCGCAAGATGATTACGTAAAAGTGGTCAGACAAGATCCGCACAATGCGAACCTTCTCTTTGCGGGAATGGAGCATGGGATTTTTGTTTCCTGGGACAAAGGAAAATCGTGGACGAAACTGAATAATAACTTGCCTCATGTTTCAGTTCGCGACTTGCGCGTACAGCCTCGCGAACGTGACTTAGTAATAGGAACTCACGGCAGAGGTGCGTGGATTATGGATGACATCAGGCCCCTCGAAGAAATGTCTGATGCCACTACCAAACCCATTCACTTGTTTCCAGTGAGAACGGCAACATTGTGGCACTATGCGGAGCAGATCGAGAACCTGGGAGATAGAACCTATCGTGCAAAGAACCCAACCTTTGGCGCATACATTAATTTCTATGTACAGAACGACCCAAAAAATGTTGAGCTAAGTATTATTAATAATGCAGGCACAGTGATTCGCACCCTGAAAGACACAACAATAAGAGCGGGTGTAAATCGCCTGGTGTGGGATTTACGATCCAAAGAGGCCACACGTTTGAATAATCCTCCACGTGGCGGATGGGGTTCGGGCGTATTTAACCCCCTTGTGGCTCCTGGTGCTTATGTTGCCAAATTGACAATTGATGGTCAGAGTATGGAGACCCCTATTGCAGTCAGGGCAGATCCAAGATCGAACCTTAGCGATCAGGATTATAAACTCAAGGCCGAGGCTATGAGCAGAATGAATGATCTGCTTTCGCAAACGCATGAACTGATTAACAATTCTGAGTCAGCGCTGAAGCAATTGAAAGAGTTGAAAGAAAGGGTGAAAGGAGGAGAGGAGATGGGAACGGATCAGTCCGTAAATGGAGATATCGACAAGGCGATTCAGAAATTGAAGGAATATCTTGACGAAACTCTGCGTAGGCCCCCGCCAAATATGGGCTATCGCCAAAGACCAAGATTGCGAGAAGAGATTTCGTCACTAATGCGTGCGGTTGATGGAGCAACAGCAAGGCCATCTACACAGCAGGGTAATCGTGCTACAGAACTGACTCAGGAAACCCGGGACGCAGCACTCACTTTGGAGCGTATACTGTCGGATGATATTTCAAAGATCAACGACAAGCTCAAAGACCTGCCACAAGTCGTGATCAAGAAATCGACTCAAAAAGAAATGTAAATTTGTAGAGCCCCGAATTTTCGGGGCTCTACCATTACATGAAACGCCTTCTCCGCCTACTGGCGATCCTCTTTGTTATCTACTCAGCTTTGAGTTTCATCATTGGATTGATAGGATCAATTTCAACAGAAGGAGATTATTATGACTATGACTACGAAGAGCTTTGTGATGAGTACTCTATCGCTGACACTTTGCAGACCAATATTCGCCTCACTCATTTCAGATCGTGGAATAAATATTCGTACGATTCTGTATACTGCCTCTCGTATGCATTGTCAGGCGATGATGTTACTTCATCAAATCAATTTCGAAATGCATTGCGATCGCAAGGTGATACCTATGAGAACTACTGGCGAAATGTGTATTACGATCTAGCCACACATGATGCTGACATACTTTCGTTTTTACAGGATTCACTGCAACAGTTGGCCACGCAAAATGTGTTGACCCGAAATGACTTTGCCAAGCTAATCGTGTCATTCGTTCAGGATATTCCTTATAACTACGTAGTGCCGGGCCCGTGCGAACGAAACGATCATCCCTGTCGCGGAAATGAGAAATTTGGGATTTTAGCTCCGGTTGAATTTTTGTACACCTTGGCAGGCGACTGTGATACTCGTTCGGTGTTACTTTATGCTGTTTTAAAACATTTTGGCTTTGATCCCTTAATAATGATCAGCAATGAGTACCGTCATGCGATGATTGCCATTGACCTGCCTGCTTCTGGTGACCATGTCATTCACAAAGGGAAAAAATTCTACTTTTGGGAGACCACCAATACGGGTTGGCTTCCGGGGATGTTGCCTCCGGGCACAAACAATGTCGCATACTGGAAAATATCTTTAGATCATGAATATCAAGCTTTCGCTGCTAGCGCTCGTTGAGATTCTCTCAGGACTGAGCATCGGCATTGTCATTATGATTATCACCTACCAAATCCTGAAGTGGGTTGGCCGCAAGCGTTATGATATTCATCACAACAATACATCTTACAGCATTTTCATTGCCAGTGTTTTGTTTTCAGTTGGGTACATGGTCAGCGGAGTGATTCAGCCGCTGCTGTCACTGTTTAGACTGATGGCAGCGACAGAGGAATCAACGTTTAACTTGATCATTTCATTTTTAGGGTATGGAGCCATTTACATCGCCTCATCCTACACTGCGGGAATTTTGGTGAGCCTGGTTGGCATTACGATTTATACTAGTATCACCCCGATCGATGAATTTGCAGAGGTAAAGAATGACAACATAGGCGTAGCGCTGATAGTGGGAACAATCATTGTGGTGCTAACATTGCTGACGAGAGATGGAGTTAATTTACTTATGGAATCGCAGGTGCCTTATCCCGCGCACTTCACCGAGTAAATGCGAGCCGGAAAAATGAAAGCAGCCCAACAATCGGTCCAATAGCAAATGGAACGAACACCCATCGAAAGTCGAGTTCAGCAATAAAATAATTCATCGCCTGCAGGCTAACGATGGTGATGGCAAACCCGATTGAGTTCACTATGGTGAGAGCTGTGCCCGTGATTTCTACTGGCGCCTTTTGAGCGACCAGCGTTGAGAATTGTGGTGAGTCAGCCACGACTGTCATTCCCCAGATCAGCATGAACGCAATAAATCCCACTGGGGAGAATTCAAATGAATAGAAAGACACCAGACAACAAATCCCAGAAACAAATAACGCTACGAATGCCGTTTTGGCACTGCCGATTCTTTCAGAAAAAAGACCACCAACTACACAAGCAATACCTCCGGCTGCAATGCAGATGAAAGACCACAGGCTGGTTTGGATTTCTGCATGATTGACTGAGTTATAAAACTGAATGACAACCGGAAAGAAGACCCACAGTGTATACAATTCCCACATGTGGCCGAAGTATCCAAACGCTGTTTGCCGGAATGGCCTGCTTTGAAACACCTTGAAAAATGCGCCAAGCTTAATGGAGGTCCCAGTTTTTCTGAAAGGTCCATCGGCAACAAATAGGAGCACAGAGACACCACCCATCGCGGCCAGAGCAGAGGTGGAGATAATAACGGTCTGCCAGTTCAGGGAATCTGCCAGGAAATTGATCAAGTGCGGAATGGAAGTGCCAATCACCAACGCGCCCACGAGATAACCTAAAGCTCGCCCCAAACCTTTTTCAAAATAATCTGAAGATATTTTCATCCCCACAGGATAAATGCCCGCGAGGCAAAACCCAGTGAGCACTCGCAGTAGCAACATTGTGCTGAAACCTTCAGCGAACAACATCGTCAGATTGAATGTAGCTCCCAGCAGTGAGCAGGCGAAAAAAACTTTTGAAGGAGAGAAGCGATCAGAGATGGCGAGAATCGCAAACAGTAGCGTACCAGTGATGAAGCCTAGCTGAACAGCGGAGGTGAGATTGCCAAGAGCAGTCTGTTGGAGATTGAACTGCGCTTGGATGTAAGGTAGAATAGCGTTGCCGGCAAACCAGAGGGAAGTACCGCAGAATTGCGCGGTAACAATAATAATAAGAACAAGACTTCGCTTTGCGCTATTCAAAGTTTTCGACAAAGGTGGGTTTTCCTTCGTGATTGCTGATGGTTAGACCATTTACGCTCCCTGTTCCCTGAAACTTGTAAGACACACCTACCATCTTTATTTCCTTCGACTTCAAGTCGAATGACATGGAGTCGCTGTTTGCGTAAACAATAAACTTATCGGGTAAAAATTCAATCTTCACATTGATCCAATTGCTGAAATCGCATCCAAGCATTGAAAGATCTGATTTCTTTCCCTCCTTGTCCATAAAGTTCAGTTCGCTCACGCAACCTTTAGCAGAAAAAGGAACAACCAACGCGCCACCTTCAAAAAGTACAACGATTTCAGAAAACTGGCACGCATTCGCACCTTCCGAGTAGTCGTTCTTGAATTGCGTTTCAATAATCAGATCGTGAGTAGTCACATCCCCAAAATCACCAACCTTGAAATAGGCTACGCGCGGAGGCTGGGGTTGAAGATCAACATTACTCGCTATTATTTGATCAATCGTGAGACCGAAGGAACCATGTTGTTGAGCGTCTTGCTCCTTGAAATAAACGGGAACAGGATTCTGTTCGATTAAAGGCAGCCAGCCATCAGTGTTAATAACCAACAAATGCTCTTTAACAACAGTCTCGTTGATCCTGAGCTTGGCGGCAAAAAAACCAGGATAATAATAAATAGAAGTATGCTGATGTTCATTGCGATTAACCAATGTGCTCAGTCGCTTATCCCAGGATTGCTGAATGAAAACGGAGTCACCTTCGGTAGCGGCAGTTGCGTCATAGTCGAAGATCACAGAATTGGGCACACCTACGTCAACTACTTTTTTGCTGTTGAATTGAAATGGAGCAGGGTCAATTTCTCTTTCGGAAGAAATTGACAAGACAACCAACAATACGGATAAACCCACCACTACTATTCCCGCAAGAATGATCCAAACTCGTGACGACCGTTTTTTTTCAGGATAGTGATTAGGCACATAGTTTTTGTCATGACCATTTGACTTCCCGTTCGCTGGGTGATTTTGTTTATACGTCCTCCAGTTTTCGTATCCAACAAACTGAGCAAGCGCATTGAGTGTGGTAACGGTTGGCTTGCTATCGTATTTAATTTTGCCCCAGATCCTTTTTAAGGTTGCAACACTCAATGCGACACCTGTGCTCTCCTGAATCTTCTTGCTAAGCGACTCAAAGTCTTGAGTTGACCATTCCTCGCCATTGCCCCAACCCAATTGGGATTCGATTTTGCGCAAGCAAGATTGAATTACACTATCCTCGGTTTCTACCTCCATACTGATCGAACGGTCGCCTGTTTCAACTTGAACGAACTTGTCATTGGCTTGAATTCTTCGCGTCAGGCCCTCGGTTTCAAATTTGCGTTTTTAGTTCAAAGAATTAGCGAGTGTGCCAATATTTTTAATTCAATGCTTAAGTCGTTTGGGTTAGTTTCCTCTCAGCACGCGCCAGAGAACGTTTTCTAAAACCATCTATATGAAGTTTACATTAGCCTCAATTTTTTTCTATTGCCTGTTTCTCAGCGCATTTGCACAAGTGAAGCCGGACTTCAACACTGAGCCCAAAGTGCAATGGCGATTCAAAACTAACGCACCGATATTCTCATCGCCCGTGATCAGCGATGGCGTTGCTTACTTTGGAGGATTGGACAGCACAATCTATGCGCTCGATGTTAGAAGTGGTGATGTGAAGTGGAAGATCAAAACAAGTGGAGAACTGCGATCCAATGTTGCAATAGAAGGAGATAAACTTTACCTGATGGGTGGCAATGGCTTGCTTTCATGTCTTGATAAGAAAACCGGAAAAGCATTTTGGAGAAAAGTGTACGACAACAATGCCCTTTATATTGGTGAGCGTAGATATGATTTCGCAGACTACTTCCATTCCTCTCCACTTATTCACAATGGAGTGATCTATTTGGGAAGCAGCAATAATCAGGTGTTTGCACTAAGTGCTGACTCCGGGGAAACGCTGTGGAGCTTTCAGACCAATGATATAATTCACAACAAACCTATTGTTGTTGGAGATAAACTCTTTATCGGATCGTTTGACGGACATTTATACGCGCTGCATCTAAAAGACGGTCGCTTGCTTTGGAAGTTTAAATCAGTTGGCCAACAATATTTCCCGAAAGGGGAGATGCAAGGATCACCTGCGGCTGGTTTCGGCTCTGTATTTATCGGAAGCCGTGATTTTAATTTCTATGCATTGAATACTGAAACAGGTCAGGGCAATTGGAATATGAAGTTTCCAAAAGGTTGGGCATTTGCCGCAACCGTTAAAGACACGGTGCTTTTTCTCGGCACGGCCGAAGACAGATTGATGCTGGCCATTGATGCACGCAACGGTCGTGAACTCTGGAAAGTGGATCTCAAGTTCCACATTTTCGGACAGAGTGAATTCTCAACATCACTTGTTTATGTGCCAACAATCTGGGGGAAACTCTATGCACTCGACCGAAAGACAGGTGCAACAAAGTGGACCTTCACCACGGACGGATATAAATCTAATCATCTTAAGTACTTCAAATCAGACGACACATATCGAGATGATATCTATACCATTTTCAAGTCTTCGCTTGATCTGATCAAAGCGGAGTACAGTATGGGTGGCATATTCTCAACACCTGCTATTGACAATGATATGATGGTGATTACGACAACAGAAGGAATTGTTTATGGACTAAAGAGATAATTCTCTAAATAAAATTCAGTGCCCAAAGCAAGCACACGCAAAGAAACGTAACGACACCACCAACGAGAGTAGCGCCTCCGTATGCAAGCATTGCCTGATTAACCGTCAGCCTGCTTAACGATGTGCACACCCAGAAGTAACTGCTGTTAACGTATTTGATGATAACTGATCCGGATGCTCCGGACAACATTGCTGCTTCGGGAGAAAGTTGCAGACTCGAAAGCATAGGAGCGACAATCGATGCTGCTGTGATCACACCAACTGTGGTGGAGCCGGTAATCATGTTGCCAATCACACCAATGAGAAAAGGAAGGATAATGGCTGGCAATTGATAGTGCACAAAAAAATCAACGATGTAGTTGACGACAGGAGTGCCCTTCAGAATTTCGCTTAGCGAACCTCCTAGCCCGGTTACCACAATGATCATTGCGGCACCTTTCAGAGCTGTCTCGATCCAACTGCTTTTAGATTCTTTCTTGGCTTCTTCACTTTTTACATTACGATAAGCCAGCCAAACTCCGATAGTAAGCGCACACACCGGCCAACCCAGGTATGTGATGATTGGTTTAACAGCATTTCCCTCATCCAGGTAGAACTTCGCTACACTTTGAAGCGAGATCAGAATGATAGGAACGACTATTGGTGCATATGACCAAAAGATCGAATTAGCGTTGGGAACTTCGGAAAGAGATTCAGTTGCAAACTCGGGATTACCAGTAGTTGATATTCGCGGGCCGGCAAACCACTTGCCCCAAGCCCAACATGAAATGCTGCCCGCAAGGCAACAGATACTTCCACAAACAATTATTTTTCCAATATCTGCGCCCACAAGCGCGGCTGCAGCTAATGGACCGGGTGTAGGAGGAACGATAGCATGTGTAAGCTGAAGCGCACCTACTAATCCAGTTGACATCACCGCTATGCTCGTATTGGTGGCGATGGCGGAAGCATGGACAAGAGGATTTAGTATAACATAGGCAACATCAGAAAAAATAGCGATGCCTAATACGAATCCGGTGAAGGTCAAAGCCAGTGGTATTCGCTTCGATCCCACCAGGTAAATGATTGAGTGAGTGATCGCCTTGATTGCTCCTGTGTGCTTCAATGCTTCCGCTATGATTGACCCGAGCACAATCACTACTCCGATTTTTCCCAATGTTTTCCCAAACCCTGCTTCAAAGGCTTCGATAAAATTCTCTTGCTGTACCCCGGGAATAATACCGAAAAAGATAATTGGGATGAGCAAAGCCAGGAATACGTGCCATTTCCATCTTGCAATGAGAAAAAATAGCACGACCACGAGAAGTATAAACGCAATCAAGGTGAGAACCGGATTCGAGGAAACCGCGTTCATGAATCAGCAGAGTTAGTCAAAAAATCCATTGCAGCTTGCACACCACCTTTTTGGTAGGGAATCCGCATTTTCTCAAATCCCATTTCAACTCCCGACAACATTCCCATCAACATCAGTTCATTGAAATCACCGAGGTGGCCCAATCGAAAGACTTTTGATTTTAACTTCCCTAATCCGGAGCCAAGAGACATATTAAGATACGTGAGAATATATTTTCTCAGTTCGTCTGCATTGTACCCGTTTGGAATGATCAAAGCAGTAGTGGAATCAGAGTACTCGTCCGGATTGAGGCATTGATTCTCCAATCCCCATTTGGCTGTTGCTGCTCGGCAGGCTGCTGCCAAACGCTTGTGGCGCGCCACAAGATTGTCGAGCCCTTCTTCCTCGATCATCGTCAACGCTTCATCAAGCCCAAAGAACAATCCACTGGCTGGCGTGTAAGGATAGTAACCTGTTTCATTCATTTCCAGAATTCTGTCCCAACGCCAGTAAGAGTGAACAGACTTTGATTGCTTTGATGCATTGACAGCTTTGGCATTTATTGAATTGAAACCAAGGCCGGGAGGCATCATGAATCCTTTTTGCGAGGCGCAAATGGCAACATCTACTCCCCAGTCATCCTGAGCAAACGCAGTTGTAGCCAAAGACGATACGACATCCACCAGCAACAATGCCGGATGTTTACTGCGATCGAGAGCGGTACGAATTGCAGGGATGTTGCTGGTGATTCCTGTTGAAGTTTCGTTGTGAACCACCATCACACCTTTGATGACATGCTCCTTGTCCTTATTAAGAAGCTCCTCAATCTTGGCGGCTTCTGCTCCTTGACGCCAATCCCCTTCTATCCATTCGATTTCAAGACCAATTTTCTCTGCCAGGTTTTTCCATAGTACAGCAAAGTGACCTGTTTCACATCCGATAATTTTATCACCTGGATCAAACAGGTTAATCAATGCGGCTTCCCACGCACCGGTGCCTGATGAGGGATAGACGATGATATCACCTGTTGTTTTGAAAACCTTTTTAAGTCTCAGAAGAATATTCTTGGTGAGGATGCCGAATTCTGGGCTGCGGTGATCGAGAGTTGGTTTGCTCAAAGCACGCAGCACTCGTCCGGGCGTGTTGCTTGGACCAGGAATTTGAAGAAAGTGCCAGCCACGTAAAAGAGGGAAATCGGACATAGGTTTACTTCGTCCTAATGTCGCAATTTCCCTTAAAGAATTGAATCAAATTATATGGATGGAATCAGTTAACTCCATACTCCGCTTTCCATGATCCTTGCTGTTTGCGCACGATCACGATTTGTCCAGTATGATATGCATTGTGCGCACTGATATTCACCAAAGTGGGAGCCCACTCTGTCAATTGTTTTTCAGAAGCGTTCTGAACGATTTCCTCCAATTCGGTCATCACCTTATCAAGTTTCGATACCACATCCGACCACTGCTTGCTATCAAACTTGTCAAACGTTTCGGTGTTGTTGCCGGTAAACTGCTCCACTTTTTCGCCTTTAAAGTTTCTTAGGATGCGCTCATTCCAAAACAACATGTGGTACGCAAGCTGACCAACAGAGTGATTACCCGTGCCATCAGTCCACATGGCTTGTTCGGCAGTCAGATTTTTGAGAGAAGAGTTTACAGCCACAAACCAGTTATTGTTATTGTGCGATTCTTTGAGATGATCGACCAACATTTTTTTGGTGGCCGATTCTTGTGCAACCGCTAGTGACATAGTGAGGCAAAAGAAGCTAAGGGTAATTATCGTTTTCATATGTAATGATTTTGAGTGCAATATCATTTTTGTTTTCCTTTTGCAGTCAAAAATAGATTGACAATTCGATCACCCACTGTACCGTATTTTGTAATAGAAGAATTTGAAAGGAAAACGAGAATCAACCCTTCCGTTGGATAAATTCTGAATGCAGTAATTCCGCCAACAGACCCACCTGTATGACCAAATCCTCTCACACCGTTGGTTTCTATTCTCCCCCATCCAACTCCATACCCCGTGCTGTCACCGTTGTTAAGCACTTGCGAGGTGGTAAACTCTTTAAGTGTTTCTGCTGAAAGGAAGCCCGGGCTCATATGTGCCTCACCGAATTTTATCAAGTCAGTGGTGGTTGAAATGAAACCTCCACCAGCCCACTTGTAGCTGTTATCCACATGAGCTGCGTTAATCACATTGCCAAGACTATCCAAATCATAAAATGAAGTTCGATTGAGAATGATGCTGTCGTTTTTATCCGCGCACGTTCCTGTCATTTGCAAAGGATCAAATACAACTTGCTGTATGTAGCCAAGAAATTGTTTGTGACTTGCCTCTTCAACCACCGCACTCAACAAGTTGAAGCCATAACTGGAGTAGCTGTATTGTGAGCCTGGCTCGAAAAGTAAAGAGTCTTTATCAAATATCTCCAGGCTTTGTCGAACCGAGTTATACCTTTTATCGAGATTAAATTCGTTACCACGATAATGTCGGATGCCTGCGATATGTCCGGCAATCTGCTTGACCGTTATTGGAAATTCTTTTTTTGGAAAATAGGTCACGTAAGTCTGTACCTCCTCTTGAAGATTAACTTTTCCTTCATCAACTAATTTTCCGAGTGCTGCCGAAGAAAGTGGTTTTGACACACTTCCGATTCTGAATTTGGTTTCTCCAGCCTTCACGGGAACTTGCAATTCCAGATCGGCAAAGCCAAAACCTTGTGACCACACTATTTTTCTATCAATTGCAATAGCTGCATCAATGCCCGGGATTTTTTGATTCACACGAATAGAGTCGATTAGTCGTGCGCTTTCAGCGATAGCTTGTTGGTAGGGAGATTCCTGTGGCTGACAGCCAAATAGAAATCCGCACAAAATAGCAGCGGGGAGAATGAGTAATTTATTCATATTGGAAACTACTCAATTCGAAGGAAACATTTTACTTTCAATGACATGGAAGTCCTTTGGATTGTAATTAGCTCTCTTCTCATGTTGGCTGGATTAGTGGGATGTATCCTCCCGCTGATTCCGGGCCCGCCACTTAGTTATGCTGCACTACTTCTGTTGCAACTCACGTCAACTGCAATTTTCTCAACGCGCTTTCTCGTGATTTGGGCAATTGTCGTAGTCGTGGTCACTGCGTTGGATTACGTAGTGCCGCTGTACGGAACAAAGCGTTTTGGAGGTACACGTTATGGCATCTGGGGTTGTGCGATTGGCCTTATCGTAGGGCTTTGGTTTGGTCCTATCGGCATTATACTCGGGCCGTTCTTTGGTGCTTTTATCGGTGAGTGGATGGGGCACCGAAATGGTGATCAGGCATTGCGTGCAGCGTTGGGATCCTTTTTTGGATTCCTCTTTGGCACCTTGGTTAAGCTGGTCGTCAGCGTGACTTTGCTTTACTATTTCGTGGAGGCGCTGATCTAGGCGCCCTCTACTGCAATCATTCTCGTGTTTGATGCTCGCTGCCGGATGAGTTTTGCGGGCGCATAAAGCGGAGAATTCCACCACGCTTTTGCTTTTTCCATGGTTGGGAATTCCAAAATCACAATGCGACCTGGCTTCCAGTCGCCTTCGAGTGTGGTGGTCTCTCCACCGCGCGCGAGAAACTTTCCATCAAAAGGAACGAGACTTCCAGGTGTGTGTTTTTTGTATTCCTCGTATTCTTTTGGATCGGTTATTTCTACGTCAACGATAATGTAAGCTGGCATCGTATTTTATTAAATCAATAATCAAATTACTCCCTGCGCCTTCATCGCATTCGCTACCTTCAAGAACCCTGCAATATTTGCCCCAACCATATAGTTACCAGGCTTTCCGTACTCTTTAGCAGCGGCCAGGCAAGTGTCATGAATGTTTTTCATGATACCCTGAAGTTTAGAATCTACTTCTTCACGCGTCCAGTTTTGACCCATATAGTTTTGTGTCATCTCCAACCCACTAGTAGCTACGCCACCTGCGTTTGATGCTTTACCTGGTGAGTACATCACGCCATTATCGATGATCACGTTGATACCTTCAATAGTAGTTGGCATGTTGGCGCCCTCACCTAATAATTTTATTCCACCTTTTACAAGGTTGTTGGCATCCTTCTCATTGATTTCGTTTTGTGTAGCACAGGGGAATGCACAATCAGCTTTAATTGTCCAAAGCTCGTTGTGATCTGCATTTGGATCAGTTGCGTGAAACGTAGTACCCTTAAATTTATCAGCGTATTCCTTAATCCTTCCTCTTCGGTTATTCTTCAAATCTTTTAAGAACTCCAATTTTTCACCAACAATACCAGCTTCATCGTAGATGAATCCGCTTGAGTCGGAGGCTGTCACAGCTTTGGCACCCATCTGATTAATTTTTTCAATTGAGTATTGAGCTACATTACCTGACCCCGATACAATACAGGTTTTTCCTTTTAATGAATCCCCTTTGTATTGCAGCATGTTTTCTGCGAAGTAGATCAGGCCATAACCTGTTGCTTCTGTTCTGATTAAACTTCCACCCCAACCAATGCCCTTACCAGTTAACACGCCAGTGAATTCGTTTTTAATTTTTTTGTAAGCTCCAAAGAGATATCCGATTTCTCTTCCTCCCACACCGATGTCACCCGCAGGCACATCAGTTCTGTGATCAATGTGTCGTGCCAGTTCGCCCATAAAAGCCTGGCAGAATTTCATGATTTCATTTTCACTTTTTCCCTTCGGATCAAAGTCAGAGCCACCTTTGCCACCACCCATAGGTATTCCTGTAAGGGCGTTTTTGAAAATTTGTTCAAAGGCCAAAAACTTCAACACGCTTGGAGTAACAGACGGATGAAAACGAAGTCCTCCTTTGTATGGCCCAATCGCACTATTCATCTGCACACGATAGCCACGGTTTACTTGCACCTCCCCTTTGTCATCCAACCACGTGATTCGGAATGTAATCAGGCGTTCCGGTTCCAGAATTCTTTCCAGAATTCTCAGACGGTTGAATTCAGGGTTCTTTTCGAGAACAGGTGATAGCGATTCGATTACTTCCTGTGCGGCCTGAATAAATTCAGGTTCATTGGGATTGCGTTTTCTTACGTTGTCCAGAATTGCGTTTGAAGCCATAAAAAGGGAAATTAAAGTGCCAATTTATAACATTTCAAACGATTGCTACGTAAGGCTTAAAAAAGTTTGTGGCCGTTTAGCTTGCTCATAATATTTCGTTTGTTGAAGATTAAACACACCCATCAATGAAGTACCTGCTGACTTTAATAATTTTTGCTGCGTCTTGTGATGCGGTGCTGGCTCAGAACGCGGATCAAATCGCAATTCAAAAGGCGGCTGACAGATTTTCAGATGCTTATGTCAAAGGAGATTATAGAACCATGGTATCGATCTACACGGACGATGCGGTTTTGATGTCTCCCGGACAGGATATGATTTACGGCCGAGAAGCGATTTATAAATTCTGGACACGCGACACTACTTATCATCAGATTTTTCATAAGTCCAAGTCGGACAAACTTGAAATTATTGGCAATCTCGCTTTTGATAATGGGTATTGGTATTCTCAGGCTGAGTATGGAGGCGAAAAACACGATCTGTATTCCGGAAAGTACCTGATCATTTGGAAAAAGAATGAACAGGGAGAGTGGCAGATGTATCACGACATTTGGAACAATCGTGCCCGAGGTTGGGAGGAGAGGGAAAAGGTGAAAGACTAACCTTTCAACTTTGTCTTCAAAAATGAAGCAGTATATCCCTTGTTGATTTTTACCATGTCTTCTGGAGTGCCTGCAAACAATAATTGACCTCCTTTTTTTTCTCCACCCTCCGGTCCAAGATCGATAATCCAGTCGGCACATTTGATAACTTCCAGATTGTGCTCTATTACAATCACAGTGTGACCTTCATCTACAAGGGCATTTATTGCCTTGAGAAGTTTGCTAATGTCGTGGAAGTGAAGCCCGGTAGTGGGTTCATCAAAAATGAAAAGGATGTGTTCGTTGGTGTCGGAATTCTTTTTGCCTAGGAATGAGGCTAGCTTCACACGCTGAGCCTCACCTCCACTAAGTGAGTTTGAACTTTGGCCGAGCTTTACATAACCGAGCCCCACCTCATACAGCGGCAATATTCTATCGTAGACTGCTTTCTTGTCTTTGAAGAACTCAAGAGCAGACTCCACAGTCATATCAAGAATGTCCGCGATGTTTTTTCCTTCGTACTCAACCTCAAGAACTTCTTGTTTGAATCGTTTGCCATGACAAGTTTCACACTTCAGAAAAATGTCAGCCATAAACTGCATCTCTACTTTAGTCTCGCCTTCTCCCTGACAAGTTTCACAACGGCCACCTTCCACATTGAAAGAGTAGTGTGAAGGTTTATAACCACGTTGCTTACTCAGCGGCTGATCTGAGAAAAGTTGCCTGATGGCATCATAGGCTTTCACATAACTGATCGGATTCGATCTTGATGATTTTCCAATCGGATTTTGATCTACAAATTCCACCTGTGTGATCCTTGCAATGTCGCCTTCCAACTTGTCGTATCTGCCGGGGGTTTCAGCTACCGAGCCATTGACGCGACCGATTGCCGGGTAAAGAATTTTTTTAATCAAAGTAGACTTTCCGCTGCCACTCACACCTGTCACTACTGTAAGCGTGCCCAATGGAAACTCAACCCGAAGGTTTTTTAGGTTATTTTCTCGTGCACCCGACACAACTATTGAATCCTTCCACTTCCTCCTCTTGGCTGGCACTTTAATCTCTTCTTTCTTGCTTAGATAGTTGGTGGTGTGTGATTGCACCTTCCCGTTTAAATCTGAAAGCATACCCTGGTACACCAGCTCTCCACCATGTGCTCCTGCATCTGGGCCAATGTCGATAATCTGATCTGCAGCCCGCATAATCTCCTCCTCGTGCTCTACCACAATGACTGTGTTTCCCAGATCGCGCAGTGATTTCAGCACTTCGATCATTCGGTCAGTGTCACGTGGATGTAGGCCAATGCTCGGCTCATCCATGATGTACATGGACCCAACCAAAGCGCTGCCCAATGCAGTTGCGAGCTTGATCCGCTGAAACTCCCCTCCGGACAAAGTGGAGGTGAGACGATTCAAGGTGAGGTAGCCAAGTCCTACCCTGATCATATAGTCAACACGAGAACGAATTTCTTTTAATATCCGGTCGCTTACTTTTTTCTCGTAGTCTGTCAGTTTGAGGTTATCAAAAAACTGTGCCACCTCCTCCAGCGGCATCAAAACCAGATCGGTAATAGAAGTATCGCTGATCTTTACGTATGAAGCATCTTTGCGCAGCCGTGTTCCCCTACAGTCTGGGCATGTGGTGCGCCCGCGATAGCGGGACAGCATAACCCTGTACTGAATCTTGTGCATCTTCGTTCCGAGATACTTGAAGAAATCATTGATGCCATCGAAATGCTCATTTCCACTCCACAGAAGTTCTTTTTCTTTTTGCGTAAGATCAGAGTAACTGCGATGAATCGGGAAATCGAATTTGATCCCATTTGTTATCAGTGGCTTTAGCCACTTACCCATAGTTGCGCTGCGCCATGGTGCAATAGCGCCTTCGTAAACGGAGAGGCTTTTGTCCGGAATGACGAGGTCTTCATCAATACCCAAAACCTTTCCAAATCCCTCGCATGTGCGGCACGCACCATAAGGATTGTTGAAGCTAAAAAGATTTACAGATGGCTCGGTAAACGAAATGCCATCTAGCTCAAACCGGTCAGAGAACGAAACTGGCTTGGTACCATCTACATAAACTGTGCAGTCGCCATGACCCTCAAAAAATGCGGTTTGAACTGAATCTGAAAGTCGGAAGGTAAGATCCTCATCCTCTTTGTTCGTTACTGCCCTGTCGATGAGTACTTCAAACGCTGATGACTTAGCTGGTTTTTTCTTGTCATTGAGAATCTCTTCAATGAACCTCATCTCGCCATTGACGAGTATGCGGGCAAAACCTTTACTAAGCAAAAGATTCAGCTCGTCTTCCAGTTTCCTCCCTCTGGTGATCTTGAGTGGGCAGGCCACCATGATTTTCGTACCATCCTTCAGTTGATGAATACGATCCAGTACTGACGTCACCGTATCCCTTGACACAATCTCACCACTCACCGGAGAATAAGTTTTGCCAACGCGTGCGAACAGCAGTTTTAAGTAATCGTAAATCTCTGTAGTTGTTCCTACTGTAGATCTTGGGTTGCGTGTATTTACCTTTTGCTCAATGGCAATGGCCGGAGATACTCCCCGGATATAGTCTACATCGGGCTTCTCCATTCTACCAAGAAATTGGCGGGCATAAGAGCTCAAACTTTCGACATACATCCGTTGCCCTTCGGCAAATAGTGTGTCAAATGCCAGAGAAGATTTCCCAGAACCGGAGAGCCCGGTAATGACCACGAATTTATTTCGTGGAATCGCGACACTTAAGTTCTTGAGATTGTTGACCCTCGCCCTTTTTATGATGATAAACTCTTTGGGATCGAGTTGATCAAGTTGAGGTTCAGTAAACACGGACGGCTTGGTCATGAGCCTGCAAAATTAATGAATTGCGTGGCAATGAGGTCTAAAAAATAAGACACCATCTTGAACTCAAGATGGTGTCACGGTTTAGGTATAGAGAAAATCTTAAAAACTAATCGTCAAAATCAGGATCGTAGCTTGGATCCTTGCGAGACCCCTCGTTGTCTTCCTCAAAATCGGAGTCTTTGCTGTTGTAATTATCATTGTCAAAGTCATCGTCATTGTCCGAGTCGAACTCCTCTTTCTCACTTGACTCTACATCGTAGCCTCCATCGCTGTTTTTCGTGGCCGGAACTTTAACCAGGTAAACAGAATCTTCTGTCTCCAGAGGAAAAACAAAAATGGGTTCCTTCTTGGCATTCATGATCCGCGAAATGCTGGTCTCATAGCCATTAGGATACTGCCTCTTCACCAGGTCCTTCAGTTCGTCCGGGAGGGTGTCCAGACTTTTTATCACTCGTTTTTTAGTATCACCCATGTGGTTGTATATCTCAAAAAAATCGGGCTCAAATAGCAAAAGAAAATCTTTAACAGGCAATATTTTCGCATTATTTTTTTGCCTCCAATTATAATATTTCTACCTTTTCGATCCAGAAATTAATAAACCTAACCCACACACTATCGAGAGAGACATCTACGTTACCTAAAAGTGAGACAGAATGATAGACAGAAGAGTAAGCGACCAGGAACTGGTTACGCTTTATCAAAATGGTAACGAAGAGGCTTTCGAGATGCTACTTCTAAGGCACAAATCGCGAGTTTACACGGCTATTTACCTCATCGTAAAGGACCGTTACGTGGCGGAGGATCTCCTCCAGGAAACTTTTATCAAAGCTATCAACACAATCAAGGGAGGGCGCTATAATGAAGAGGGCAAGTTTCTTCCGTGGCTTAGCCGCATTGCGCACAACCTGGCCATTGATCATTTCAGGAAAAATAAAAGACATCCTGAAATTGTGTTGGAAGAAGGCAGCAGACTTTTCGACTCTATGCAATTTGCCGATGAGTCTTTTGAAAATGCTCAACAGCAACGCGACACCAAGCGCAAGCTGAGAGGTCTAATCAAAGAACTTCCGATAGAACAGAAACAAGTGCTAATTATGCGCCACTATCTCCAAATGAGTTTTCAGGAGATAGCCGACAGAACCGGAGTAAGCATTAACACTGCCCTGGGCAGAATGCGCTATGCACTTATCAACCTGCGAAAGAAAATGACAAAACAACATATTGCCTATGACCCAAACCTTTACCCAAGACGATCTGATCAGGTATTTATACCGCGAGACTACGGAGAAGGAGACGCGGGAGATTAACAAGGCCTTGATCTGCGACTCTGAATTGCAAAAGCAATACAAAGAGTTGGTGACAATGAAGAGTCAGATAGACGAACTTCGAATGGAGCCTTCCGATCGCTCAGTGAGCGGAATTCTAAATTACGCCCGAGGCTTACAGGAGAAACATTAGTTATCTCATTAAAACTCATCACCACTAGCCTGACTTAACTCCGGTCAGGCTGTGGTTTCCAAAATTCTCAGCGCATCACCTTGCTGAGTCCGCATTTGCGCTTTCTTTGCAGCGTGAAAGTTTTACTGCTTCACCAACATTTTAAAACTCCTTACAAAGGCGGAGCTATCCGATCGTACTATTTGGCCAAAGCTCTCGTTGATCGTGGCATTGATGTCACCGTCATTACTGGACATAATGATCCGTACACAAAGGAGAACATCGATGGAATTGATGTTCTCTACCTCTCAGTTCCTTATGACAACAGTTATGGTGCAGCAAGACGAATCCAATCTTTTCTGCGATTTGCGAATAAGGCGACCGCGCTAGCAAAGAGCCTTACTCAAGTTGATTTGTGCTATGCGATTTCGGTGCCGCTTACAGTCGGGCTGGTGGCCTTGAGACTCAAGAGGAAGTTCGGAATACCTTTTGTGTTTGAAGTGGGCGACCTGTGGCCGGAGGCACCTATCCAGTTGGGCTTTATCAACAACTACTTTGTCAAGAGATCGCTGTATGCGTTGGAGAAAAGAATATACAACGCGGCTGAATCGGTTGTTGCTTTATCTCCCGCAATCAAGCTTGAGATCACCAAGAAGACACCAGGTAAAGTAGTTCACATGCTTCCAAACATGGCGGACACAGATTTTTTCCGGAAGGAAAGGATTAAGAAAGACGACAAATTTGTCGTGTCTTATATTGGTGCACTTGGAATAGCCAATGGACTTGATTTTTTTATTGCTTGTGCCAATGCAGCTCGCAAAGCATCGCTTCCCATTCACTTTATTTTGTGTGGAGCTGGGGCAGAGAAAAAAAGGTTAGAGAACCTCGTGAATTCAACAAAGCTGGAAAATATCACCATCCTCGACTTTGCTAACCGAGAGGGTGTGCGGGAAGTGTTGAAGGTGACTGATGCGGCTTTGATCTCTTATAAGCCTGTTCCGATATTGGAGACGGGTTCTCCCAATAAATTTTTTGATGCGTTGGCTGCAGGCAAACTTGTCGTCATCAATTTTGATGGCTGGATTAAGGAAGAAATTGAGTCAGCACGATGCGGAATTTCTGTGGATGCATATGATCCTTCGGATTTCGTCCGAAAGATAAAGCCATTCATTAATGACCCCGCGCTACTTGAAAGATATCAGAACAACGGACGAGCGTTGGCAGAGAGCAAGTACTCAAGAAGTATACTGAGCGAGCAGTTTGCTTCAATAATCAAAGGAACACGCGCGGCTGCTCAGCCCTTATAGCGGCTTATATCGTGATTTATTGAAAATGGCCTTGGCATCAGGATTGGCCATGACCTCCGGCAGTGACTCATTGGATACCTCTGCATATTTTTTAACGATTTCCCAACCCACCCAGGTGGCGATGCGGCCCGGGCATTTCTCTCCCACTTCCAGTGTCTTTGGCCTTTCGGCAATGTATTTCTGTTTTACCAAATGACTGGTGGCATAAAATACTTCATCTTCTACTAGTCGTTTCCAAATCAGATCACTGTTTCTCCGGGAGCCCTCAATTTCTTCGCGTGTGTATCCGATCAATATACTGTCGGGAACACAGGGAAGCATTTGCTTAGCGAAGTAATAAGTTTTGCCGTAAGAGATCATATCGGCTAGCACTGTTCGATCTTCAAGATTCGTTTTGTTGTAGCGACTATCAATTCCATAAAGCAGCATGATCGATGGGACAACAAAGTCTTTCTCATACCTTCTGAGAATATAGTCATACATATTGGGCCGGTATTTGGCGCCATCTCCGAGAAAATAATCCAGCCCAATGATAACCAGGGAGTCAGACACAAACACATCTGTTTCGAGTCCCGTAATTACTGTTTCAACTTTCGGCATTTCAACTTCAGGATAGTAGTATCTGAAATTTTTGAAGGCTGTATTCAATTCATTACGCAGAGAGGACAAATCGCCAAATACAATTTTGGTTTCCAGTAGCAACGAATCGAAGTAAGGATTGGAGAACCGGTTGTACAACTCGTTAATGAACATCGAATCACTTGGATAAGCTGACCTGTTGAAAAACACGTCTCTCATTACGGTATGCCTGGAAAAAAAGTCGACAAGATCTTGCTTGGATGAGAAGACTACCACAGAGTCTTGCAGTTGGCTGATATCAATATCCACCGAGATGGAGGAGGTGTCAGGGATGTAAGCACACTTTTCCTCACTTTCATTTTTGCAACTCCACGACAGGGCGATAACCAAAATGCCAAAAACCAATATCCTCATTCGACAAAAGTACGTCACCTTCTATTTATATCAATAATTTAGCTTCTACGAATTCTTCGGCTGAAGAAAGAACGATAACTTTCAATTTCTATTTTACCATTCATGAAGGCACTAACATTTCAGGGGAAGGAAAATATTAGTTACCAAACTGTTAATGATCCCACTTTGATCAATAATAAGGACGTCATTGTCAAAGTAAAGTTGACCTGTATATGCGGGTCAGACCTGCACGTGTTTTACGAACGTGAAAAGGGTTTGGATAAAGGGACAGTGATGGGTCACGAGTTCGTGGGTGAAGTAGTTGAGAAAGGAAAGAATGTTATGTCACTGAGTGTCGGAGATATCGTGATGAGCCCCTTCACAACCAATTGTGGCCAATGCTTTTACTGCAAGATTGGATTGACCTGTCGTTGTGAGAAAGGCCAACTCTATGGCTGGGTAGAAAAAGGTCATGGACTGCATGGTGGCCAAGCCGAGTATGTGCGCGTGCCAATGGCCGATTCCACACTTGAAAAAATACCTGAAGGTGTTTCTCTGGAAGAAGGTCTGCTGTTGGGTGACATTATGTCTACAGGATTTTTTTGTGCTCATCAGGCAGAGATAAAACCGAATGGATCATATGCCGTAGTTGGTTGTGGTCCAGTAGGGCTGATGTCGATAGCGGGAGCAAGAGAATACGGAGCCGAGAAGTTATTTGCTATTGACTCGGTGGAGGAAAGATTGGCGATGGCTAAAGAGTTTGGAGCGACCCCGATTAATTTTCTTAAAGAAAGTCCTGTTGAGGTGATTAAAAGCTACAACGAAGGACGTGGTGCAGATGCTGTGCTGGAAGTAGTGGGTAATAAATCTGCCGGAAAGTTGGCTTATGATCTCCTTCGCCCGGGAGGAATTATTTCAACCGTTGGCGTATGCAATGACCAGCATCTTGCGTTTTCACCTACTCAAGCCTACGACAAAAATTTGACGTACAAAGTTGGTCGTTGTCCCGCTCGACATTTTATGGACAAGTTGATTCCGGTAGTCCAACAAAAGAAATATAATCTGACTTCTATCCTTACCCATCGGATGAAACTGAGTGAAGGGAAAAAGGGTTATGATATCTTCGCCAACAAGCTGGATAACTGTTTGAAGGTTGTTCTCGAGCCGTGAGAATCATTGTGACCTTTGAGTCTACTTTGTTAATTCCGGGTAACAGCTATTTGACAAAACACCACAAAGAAGTCACAAAGGTTCACGGAAGACTCCCCAATTTTTAGACTGCGCTTCTCAAACATTTAATCACACCATTTACAAACCTCCAACAACAAAGACAGCGTTTGAGAAAAGCATTTTTCCGTTTTCCCAAAAAGAACGGAACATTGGGTTATCAACCAGGTAAATCACTTGTCCACGACCCTTATCCTCTACTCCAAAAACCATTGAATCTTTGAGTTCCTTATTTGCCTTATATCCCGCAAAGCCTATAAGCGGCTTCACGTTACCACGCAGTGTACCCACGTTCCATCCACCTTGCAAGTAGTCATAGTGCAGTGAGGTTGTTCTCAAGCTGTAGTAAGAACCCCCTAAACCGAATGCCAATGGGTGAGAAGAGTCAAGCGTAACTTTGTAAATAGCTCCAAAGATTGACGTTGATAGTTCTTTGCGTTCGGCCTCATCGTAGCGAGTGAGTTCATTTGATTTCTTTTCTGCCTCCGCTTCTTTTTCGGCAGCCTTCTTAGCATCGTCCGTTGCATATTTCTTAAGGGCAAATCCTTTTTTGTCAGCAAAAGAGTTTAGCGCCTGTGCCGTGACGATGAGTCGACCTCCGGCAGACACCCACTCGCTGAGGGCGTTTAGTTGATCCTCATCAAACATTCTGTAGTTGCCTGGAGGCACGATGATGACATCATATTTTGTCAGATCGATTGATTTAAAATAGTCGGTACCAATAACGGTGATAGGATATGCAAGATCACGCTCGAAGAAATGCCAAACCTCACCAAATCCAAGTGAAGAAGTTTGATCACCACCGATCAATGCGACATTCGGAGCTTTCAGGTAGTTCACATCGGCTGATCCAAAATCCTTGCCCCTATCAACATACCCGGTAGTTGTAGTGTAAATCTTTCTACCCATTTCGTTGGCAAGCGATTGAAGAGACGAATCGAAATTTTCTAACTTTTCGTTGTTCTTTCTCGTGACAATCAACGTTCCTCTTTCAAAATTTTCCCCTGCCACTGCGAATCCGTAGTCGGCTGACCTTACTTTAAACCCATTCTTCAGCATCGCAGCGAGAAATTTTACATCAGCCAGGCTCTCGTATTTGAATATGTAGGCGTAGGGCTTTCCATTAATTGCAGCGTTCTTCGTTTGCGCCTTTTCGTATGGTTTGGCCAGGTTGATACGCTCATTTAGCGCATACGCTTTCAATCCGTATGCATACATCAGATTCCACGCGGTGATGTCATACGTGATGGAGTCATTGAGTTTTGATTGAGGTTCAAAAAGTGTAGTCACAAATCTTCCCTTTGGTTGATAAACGTTGATGACTATATCATCTGTTGAAACGCTCACGTTACCGGTCGCCTGAGTTTCAAAATCAAACCCACGACTGGCTTTGGTTGCTCCAGGATGACCGTATTGAATTTTGTGTGTATCCATCCACGAGGTTAGCCTATTGACCTTATCCGTTGGATTGCTCGCTTTGATCACATATGTTTTATAGGGAGCTGAAGGGCCGGTGAGGTTTTCTCTAAAATACTTTTCAAATTCTTCTGTCACACGTGCCGCATTCTTGGATGTGACTTCAACGGTTGATAAACCATTGGTGAAATGATGTGTGAGTCGATCTTTCAGTGTAAGCGGGTCACCCTCTTTAGTTGTCACGGTCAATCCGCCAAAACCGTGACCCCCTTGCTCGTAGGTCATGCCAATTGCTCCACTGTAAGTCGGATAAGTATCACCATAACTCGGATAATAAAGGTCGAAACGCTCTTTCGTAAAGTACAACCAACCTTGTTCATCGAAATACTTGGCGTTGTTCTTACCGATCATTGTTTCGAATTCACGCTGCCATTTGGAAATAACTTCGTGCAGCGGCTCAGCAGCTGGCGCGAAGTAGTAAGGATTGTTGTAGAACTGTTCATGAAAGTCTACGTGAACATGAGGCATCCACTGATTGTAAAGTTTGATCCTCGCTTGCGATTCAGTTTGAGTTTGCCATGCCCAATCGCGGTTTAGGTCAAACAGATAGTGGTTTGCTCTTCCGCCCGGCCAGGGTTCACGGTGTTCTTTCGAATCAATACTTGGATTTGGAGGGTAGTTACCATATTGATTATAAAAATTTGCATACCGATCCCTTCCATCAGGATTGATACAAGGATCAAGTATCACCACCGTATTTTTCAACCATTCCTGAGTTTTTGCATTCGAGGGATCGGCAAAAGCATGAAGGGTTTTCATGGAAGCCTCGGTTGAGTTGGCTTCATTGCCATGTACATTGTAGCTCAGCCAAACCAGCGCCACGTTGGTAGACGGTGTGCCTTGCTCGAAACCGGTTCTGCGCAGATTGTCCATCCTGATCTGATCCAGTTTTTTAAAATTCTCATCGGAGGCCACCACAGCTACAATCAGCGGGCGATGTTCGTAGGTTTCTCCGTACTGGATGATTTTTACGTTGTTGGGTCGGGCAGCGGCTACTTGTTGAAAATATTCTACGACACGGTGATGTCGGGTGAATCTGTCGCCCAATTCGTACCCAAGAAATTGTTCCGGACTTTGCAATGATGACTGCCCGAAAGAATGTAGGATAGTGAAGCTTAGAAAGGAAGTGATGAGAAATTTGTGCATAACGTAAAAAATTTATCCCGAAAGCTAGGAAGACTTTTAAAGAGAAGAGGTGAGAGATGTGATTAACCTTAGATAGTTATTTCAAAAGGCGGTTAATCTGTGGCAAATGGTGATTGATGTGTTCGTACATGAAATCAATGGCATGCAATACGTTGAGCTTACCAGCAATGATGTGCTTGAAGATTCTCTTTTTTACATTTCGATCTTCGATAGTCTCTAACAACTGTTTCAAAGATTGCCGTGTAAGATGCCAGTCTGTAAAAAGAGAGGCAAGGCTGTCGTAGGTTGTTGTGCTCTCAACCACTCGCGTTGGCGCTTTGAATTTGAACGGTAATCGCTGCGAAAGTTTGACAACTACCATCTTCGCTTCTTCATAAACTCCAGTGTTTCCCACCTCATTAATTCCATTGATCTTTTTAGACAAATATTGAACGGACAGTTTTTCTGCTGCTACAAGATGAGCAAGCACCTGATGAAGAGACCATGAGAGTGAGTCGGGTTTGTCATTGAATGCATGTTCAAACGGTTTGGTTTTTTGTTGTAGCTCATAAGTAAGCCGCTCAATCTTATCCAACCGTTTTTGTATTTGTGCATTCATAACTCAAGATAATCAAACGGTGTTGCATTGGGTGTAATTTGATCTTAAAGGGTGGTTTCACTACCTTCATGAAACACCTTTACCTTAAACCTAACCCGAAAGTTATTATGGAAGACTACGATTCTTATTCCGGAGGCATTATGGCTGCTATGGGCGCCTTTGCCTTTTTCTATTTTCTCATTTTATTGATTGTAATTGTTGGAATGTGGAAGGTGTTTGAGAAGGCTGGAAAGCCAGGATGGGCAGCGATAATTCCAATCTATAATCTTATAGTTTTACTGGAAATAGTGGGTAAACCCGTTTGGTGGATAATTTTGTTGTTAATTCCTTTTGTAAATTTTATCATAATCATTCTGCTCTACCACCAATTGTCTCTTTCATTTGGACAGGGCATCGGGATGACTATCCTACTTATCATTTTGCCATTTGTTGCATTCCCCGTACTTGGGTTTGGGAGTGCTAAGTATGTAGGGGCGGGAGGCAGTTAGAATTTACTTACAACTCTTTTTAATTGCGGCCTTGGCATCAGGAGAGCCTAGCTCTTCTGCATGCTTGAGGTCGAGGCAACCATCATAGTTGTTGTTCATCAGCAATTTCACGAGGCCGCGCTGCAAGTAAGTTTCAGGGTCATCTGGATAAAGTTGTATTGAAGATGTGTAATCATCAACTGCGTTGCTATAGCTCTCCTTCTCAGTGTACGCTAATGCGCGGTTATCATAATAAGTGGGATTCGTGGGGTCAATTTCAAGTGCTTTGGTGTAATCGGCAATTGCGCCATCAAAGTCTTCCATCGCGTATTTAAGTACACCTCTTAGGTTGTAAGTTTCTGGATCCTCGCCATCCAGTTCTATGGATTTGTTGTAATCTTCCATCGCCCCTTTCAAATCTTCATTGGCACTTCGTGCGAGAGCTCTGTTTTCATACTTCAATGGATCATTGGGATCAAGCTTGATGGCCCTGTCATAATCTTGCAGCGCCTTGTCGTAAGTGTCAGTATTATAGTATGCCACTCCGCGATAGTTGTAAAGTGAGGCATCCTCTTTGTCCAACTCGATTGCTTTGCTATAATCATCGATCGCACTTACAAATTCGCCAAGTTCAGACTTTACCACGCCACGGTTAAAATACTTATCTGCATCAGGTGGGCCAATCTCAAGCGCTTTTGAAAAATCGAAGTATGATTCTTGAAGTTCGCCAATGTTGTATTTGGCAAACCCACGATTGGTAAAAGCGTCAGTGTATTTAGGATTGAATCGAATCGCTTTGTCGAGATCCTCAATTGCTCCGTAGTCATCCCCCAGACCAATTTTGGATTCACCTCGAAAATTTAAAGCTTCCGCAAATGTAGAATCTACCTCAAGTGCGAATGTGAAATCAGCTATCGCACCATAAAAGTCTTCTAGTCCCATTCGCGCCTGACCTCGTAATGATAGCGCAGCTTTATTTTTTGGATTGGATTCCAGCAACTTCGATAGCTCGGCTTTGGCTGCAGTGAAATCCCTTGCATCAAGCTTCTTCTTTGCACTAGTCAACGCGACATCGTTGGCTTGTGAGAAGCCGATCAAAGGCATTATGACAAGAAAAAAAATCGTAAGTCTCATCAAACAGGTGATTTTGAAAACTCCAAGTTAGAAAGAAATGTTCATATGCGTTTGCCCTGCCTCGTATCGGGTTTTGCTTTCGCTGTCAGTTTCAGTTCTCAGCAAAGACATTAGCACCAGCATTAAAAAAACTAAAAACGTAATCACCTTTCGCATGGTATGAGTTTGATTCCAAAAACCGTTCCGGGTTTATCTCACCACTCGTATCGACTTTGGTGTTTAAAGGATTTTTTTGCCCAAACCGGCAATATTTGACCATTTTTGACAAATTCGGCAGCCATTAGTCGGTATAACTCGAAAACAGGTACGCCACTTGCATGGATTTGTGAACCATTGATTTTTTGGTTCGTTTATATTTGCTCAAACCTCTAATTAAATGATCTCTAAGTTTACCCTTTCAGTTTTTCTATTAGTCGCTACACTCATGGCCTGTGCCCAAGAGAGACCACTGGATATGAAAATGGATTTTGAAGATTATGATCCACCCTCATCACTGGTTGTTCCCGAGCACCATGTCATTCGCGCTAAGTTTCCATTTGTTGATATCCATAATCATCAGTTTGGCATGCCAACTATGGACCTGGGCAATTTGATAAGCGAGATGGATAAAATGAATATGGCTGTGATGACAAACCTTAGCGGCCGTGGAAGAGGAAGCACCGAGCATCTCGACAATTCACTAAAAAACGTAAAGGATCATTATCCTAATCGTTTTCTGGTTTTCACCAATGTTGACTTTAGTGGTATTGATGACAGTGATTGGACGAAGCGAACAGTGAAGCAGCTCGAAGACGATGTAAAGAAAGGGGCAAGTGGCCTAAAGATTTATAAGTCGTTGGGTATGTTCTCAAAAGACCGCAAAGGTGATCGCATTCATATTGATGACCCTCGTATTGATCCCGTTTGGGCTAAGTGCGGAGAGTTGGGAATTCCGGTTTTGATTCACGCAGCAGATCCAAAACAATTTTGGCTGCCCATCGACAATCAGAATGAACGTTGGCTGGAACTCAAAACGCATCCTGGACGCAGACATGATAACGACCCCGTGTCATGGGAAACCATCATTGCTGAACAACACAACATTTTTAAAAAACACCCAAAGACTAAATTCATAAATGCTCACCTGGGCTGGTATGGTAGCGATTTGAAAAAACTTGGCGAGTTGATGGAGCAGTTTCCGAATATGTACACTGAAATTGGTGCAGTGATCGCAGAGCTCGGCCGACAGCCGCGAGCTGGTAATGCTTTCATAACAAAATACCAGGACCGCGTGCTGTTTGGAAAAGACAGTTGGGTGCCAGATGAGTACGAGACCTATTTCAGAGTTTTAGAAACTGAAGACGAGTATTTCCCTTATCATAAGAGGTACCACGCTTTTTGGCGTATGTACGGACTTGGTCTTTCTGACGAAGTGCTGAAAAAGGTTTATTACAAGAATGCGATAAAGTTGATCCCTAAGATCGACAGGTCACTCTTCCCCAACTAGTCAGACTTGTAACAAAAATTCTTTTCAACAGTCTTGCCATGGAATTGGTGAATATGAAAGGTGTATGTCTTTGGCTTCTGACATTTTTGATTCTGGCTTCATGCGTTCCGAAAGAGCAGGTAGTATTCAGAGCTGTCGAAAACATTGAACTGACTCCTGGCAATGGTATCGATCCGATTTTGAAAGCTGATGCGAGATTTTACAATCCCAATCAGATTCGGATGAGGCTTAAGGAAATCGAGATGGACATCTACATCGATGGTAAAAAATCAGCGAGAGTTGATCAAAAACTTAAATCGTTGGTAAAAGCCAGATCTGAATTTACTGTGCCGGTGGAAGTACAATTATCGATTAAAGAAATTGGACTGGTTGATGCATTGATGAGCTTAATAGGCGGAAAAAAATATGAACTCCACTATGTGGGTCATATCAAGGTGGCTGTGAGGGGTTTTCCTGTTAAAATACCTGTTGACTACAAACGAGAAGTGCGTCTCAGGCTTTAGGCCATTTGATTCCATGACATTACTGGTTATTTTCAACGTCCATTGACGAGGAAGTGATCACTATTGGCTCCATTTTTCTTGCACTGCTGTTGCTGCTGGTTATCCTGCTTCAGGTAAGAGCCTATTACATCCTAAAAAGACAGCACAAAATTATCACTGAACAGAGTGTTGAGATTCATAAGCAAAACGTTGCATTCGCACGTCAGAATCAACAACTCAGTGAACTCAACGTTGAGAAACAGCAGATTATCGGTGTAGTGTCACACGATTTGAAGGGGCCGTTCAATCGAATCTTTGCCTTGATCCAACTCATGAACATGTCAAGTGAGAATTTGAGTGATGATCAAAAAGAGTATCTCGGAAAAATACACCAGATTGCGGTTGACGGTCTCAACATGGTGAGGAACTTACTGGATTCCAAAAAGCTAGAGGATCATCAACTTGAGATGACCCTCGATAGTTTGTCACTTGAACCCTTCCTGATTTCGTTTGTAAAAAATTACAGGACTGTAGCTGAGAAAAAGAGAATTGAAATTTCTTTGAACTGCCCTACTGATGTCAATGTCTATGTTGACCGCCTATTCCTCAGCAGAATTCTGGACAACCTGTTATCCAATGCCATCAAATTTTCAAAACCAGACACAAAAGTTACAGTCTCTGTTGAAGACAAGAGAGAAGAAGTACTGCTGCACATAAAAGATGAGGGGCCGGGTATAAGTGAAGAAGATCAGAAAAAATTGTATCAAAAATTTCAACGTCTCACCGCGCGTCCGACAGGTGGAGAGAGCTCAACAGGACTCGGGTTGTCGATAGTGAAAACGCTAGTTATTAAGATGGGAGGAAGTGTACAATGCGAAAGTAAGTTGGATGAAGGTGCGACCTTCACAGTGAGTCTGAAAAAACCTTAATCGAAGAGGTAGTAATCCTCTTCTTTCCCACCAAGTATAGCCTCCAGAGATTCTATTACGTTCTCATCTTTGATAACATAATCTCGAACTCCTTTTTGAATAAAACTTAACACCATGTTGCCATCATCAAGCGCGCTAAGCAGGATTACTTTATTGTTGCCCTCGATTTGGTGTTTAATTTTTTCGTACAATTCGATACCACTCATCCCCGGCAGCTTGTAGTCGATGATCATCACATCGGGAAGTTTTCCATTTACCGCCTTCAGAGCTTCTTCAGCAGTACTATATATGTTGACTTGGTAGTCAGAATTCTTGCTTAAAGCCTTTTTTACGAACTCAGCATAGATCTCATCATCCTCTATCAAAAAAATATTCATGCCGCCTGTTTTTCGGATTTGCAATATAATAACGTTTAGGCGATTACAGTACCCTAAATTCTTTATAATTCCGTGATATTGTCGCTGCTGAGGCCATTTTAATGTTCGTGCCGTTGATCGGAATAACCTTTTAGGAGGCCACTCTTTGCATTATCTTACTCCTGTTAAAAAATTATCTACTTATGAAAACCAGCCTGGCAGTCGCAATCCTTTTGTCAATTGTCTCACTGTCTTGTCAAAATGGTCAGCGAAAGAGCGTTCAGTTTGCAATTCGTTTTACCCCTGAGGTGGAAAGTCAGGCTCAAGACGGACGTCTGTTGCTATTACTTTCGAATAATGATAAGGCGGAGCCCAGATTTCAAATCAATGATGGGCTCAGCACACAATTGGTATTCGGAGTTGATGTCGAAGGCATGCAGCCCGGTCAGGATATAATTATCGATGAGAAGGCTTTCGGGTTTCCAAAAAGAACTCTCTCAGAGATACCAGCAGGCAAATATTTTGTGCAAGCGTTAATCAACCGATACGAAACTTTTAATTTGAGTACTGGCCACACGATTAAAGTTCCACCAGACAAAGGAGAAGGTCAACAATGGCATAGTAAGCCTGGCAATCTTTACAGCAAGCCTATGCAACTCGAAATTGATCCAAGCAAGAACGCAACGCATGCTATTGTGATGGATCAACAGATACCTGCAATCGCTGAGCCAGAAGACACAAAGTATGTCAAGCACATTAAGATTCAGAGCAAGCTGTTATCAGAGTTTTGGGGCAAGCCCATGTATTTAGGTGCTCACGTCCTATTGCCAGAGGGATTTGAAGAGCACCCCAATGCGAAGTATCCTCTCATGATTTATCACGGTCATTTTCCCAGCGACTTTGGTGGATTTAGAACCACGCCACCAGACCCAAATATGGACACCACAGACTACAGTGCCCGGTTTGGCATCTATGGTTACAACAAGATTCAACAGCAAGAGGCATACAATTTTTATCAGCAATGGGTAAGTAAGAATTTTCCGAGATTTTTAGTGATCGAGATTCAGCACGCCACTCCGTACTACGATGATTCATATGCTGTCAACTCGGCCAATATGGGACCTTATGGGGACGCGATCATGAAAGAACTGGTGCCAGAGATAGAGTCCAGATTCCGGGGAATTGGTGAAGGCTGGGCGCGGTTTACCTATGGAGGGTCTACTGGAGGATGGGAAGCTTTGGCGGTTCAAATGTTTTATCCCGATGATTTCAACGGATGCTTTGCTGCATGTCCAGACCCAATCGACTTTCGTTCGTTTTGCCTCGTAGATATTTATAAAGACAAAAATGCATACTTCTACGATAGTGATTTTAAAACACTACCGCGACCTGCTCATCGAAACTACCTGGGCCAAATTCAAAACACAATGCAGGAAACCAATCACTATGAATTGGCACTTGGAACCAAAACGCGGTCTGGCCAGCAATGGGATATTTGGGAAGCTGTATTTTCTCCACAAGGTGACGATGGATACCCAAAAAGAATCTTCAACAAAGAAACCGGAGAAATCGATAAATCGGTGGCGGAGTATTGGAGAGAGAACTATGACCTGCGTTACATTCTCGAGCGCGACTGGGCAACCTTAGGGCCTAAATTGGTGGGCAAAATTCACATCTACTGCGGAGACATGGACAACTACTATCTCAATAACGCGGTATATCAAATGGAAGAGTTTCTGAAAAAAACTGACACCCCCTTTTACAAAGGGGAAGTGGACTATGGAGACAGAGCAGAGCATTGCTGGAATGGCGATCACGAAAACCCTAATCAGATTTCCAGGTTGAGATACAATACTATGTATCTGCCAAAAATTCTTAAGCGGATTTCGGAAAGCGCACCTAAAGGAGCAGACCTAACTAGCTGGCGATACTAGTCCTGAAGTTCTCTTAAATAAAGTTGAATCGTATTTTCTAACCCCAGGTACAAGGCATCACAGATCAGCGCATGCCCAATTGAGACTTCGTCTAGCCAGGGAATTGATTTTTTAAGAAAGCCAAGATTGTTGAGGTCAAGGTCATGACCCGCATTTACTCCCAGCCCAACTTGCTGCGCAGTTTTAGCCGCCTGAATAAATGGAGCCACGGCATTTTCTCTGTCTGAATGATAGGCGGAGGCGTAAGGTTCAGTGTACAATTCAATGCGATCAGCTCCTGTTTTTGCAACTGCCTTTACCATTTCCGGTGAGGCTTCAACAAATAGCGAAACTCTGCCTGCGTGCTTTTTAAGTTTGGTGATGACATCTTTTAGAAACTCGTGATGCTTTACCGCATCCCATCCAGCATTTGATGTCAGCACATCTGGAGGATCCGGAACCAAGGTCGCTTGATCCGGCTTCACTTCACTCACGAGTTGGAGATATCGTTCGTCAGGATATCCTTCAATGTTGAATTCAGTCTTGACTACTTTCTTCAATTGGATCACATCTTCGTATCGAATATGACGTTCGTCTGGTCGGGGGTGCACGGTGATACCTTGCGCACCAAATGCCTCACAATCCTGTGCCACTTGAATTACATTGGGATTGTTTCCGCCTCGGGCGTTTCTCAGCGTGGCTATTTTGTTAATATTTACACTTAAGCGTGTCATGTTGATTGTCACCCAACGGATTTATATTTGCAATAAAATTACAACACGAACCGGAAAGCCATGAGTCTAAAGCAACAAATTGATAACGATATCAAGACAGCAATGCTCAACAAGCAAAAGGAAGAGTTGACTGCTTTACGTGCCATCAAATCAATGATCCTGTTGGCGGAAACTGAGAAGGGGAAAACTGGAGACCTTGACAAGGAAACCGAGGATAAGCTGCTGATGAAAGCTGCTAAACAAAGAAAAGAGTCAGCCGAGATATTTAAGGGAGAAAACCGGGACGACCTGTATAAAAAAGAATTGTTTGAACTTGAAATCATTTCAAGATATCTGCCCAAACAGTTGTCCACCGAAGAACTAACAGCCGAGCTAAAAGCAATCATTCAAAATGTTGGTGCTGCAGGACCACAAGATATGGGAAAGGTGATGGGACAGGCCACTAAGGCTCTTGCTGGAAAAGCTGATGGCAAAGCAATATCTGAAATCGTAAAACAGCTACTCACTACTTGAACAAGCTGGACATAATAATTGCGATCATCCTATTGATCGGAATTTATAAGGGCTATCGCAACGGATTTCTTATGGGGCTTATTTCCCTGCTTGCAATTGTGTTGGGCATCTTTGGTGGATTTAAATTGATGGGTGAAGGGATGCTGTTTCTTCAAAAGGAGTTTAATGCAGACACAAGTGTATTGCCGTACCTATCTTTCCTTCTCATTTTTATAATCATCGTTGTTCTGGTGAACATATTTGGCAAGCTCATCAAAACTACAATTGATAAAACGATGTTTGGTGTAGTAGATGAGATACTTGGAGCTGTACTCGGAGGGATAAAATGGCTTTTTTTATTAAGTGTGCTTTTTTGGATTGTGGATTCCTTGGATTTCGAGCCGTGGCCGGAATGGACCGAAGGCTCACACTTATATCCATTTACCATTGCCTTTGCCACGGAACTTTCAGGTTATGTATCTGATATTTTGCCATTTTTTAAAGAAACTTTCAAGCAGTTCTAAGGTTCGGATTTTTTTGTTTACTTATAACAAATTAGGTAGCGATGGCCTTGGTGGTTAAGGAAAAAGATGGATTTAAGTACGTTGATGAGGGAAACGGGCAAGCCCTCGTGCTTCTTCATGGACTTTTTGGAGCGCTTAGCAATTGGGAGGAAGTCGTGTCACGTTTTTCTCCACACTTCAGAGTCATCATTCCGATGTTGCCGATCTATGAAATGCCGATCAAGGAAGCAGGACTCGAAGGGCTCCGGGTTTTCGTTGAAGATTTTGTTAAGATGATGAAGTTGGATAAGATGATCATCATGGGTAATTCACTAGGCGGCCACGTAGGGATTCTCTACACACTTCATAATAAAGAAAAAGTGGATAAGCTTGTGCTCACAGGAAGCTCAGGACTATTTGAGAATACCATGGGCGGTTCTTATCCGCGGAGAGGAAGCTATGACTATATACGCGAGCGGGTTGCCTACACGTTTTATGATCCTAATGTAGCCTCAAAGGAATTGGTTGATGAAGTATTTGAAACGACCAAGAGTATTCCCAAGTGCATGCGTATAGTGGCTATCGCTAAATCAGCTCAGCGGAATAACCTTGCGACAGAATTACCCAACCTGACTGTGCCTACGCTACTGGTTTGGGGATTGAATGACACGATCACGCCACCGATGGTCGCACATGAATTCAATCGACTAATACCAAACTCAGAATTGAAGTTCATCGATAAGTGCTGCCATGCACCGATGATGGAACACCCGAAAAAATTTAACGAGATGGTGGAGGATTTTTTAACCGTATAGAATGATTGCGAACGAGATAATAAATCACATGATTCCCCCTCTCAAAGCATCAGACGATGCCCATAAGGCCGTGGTGTGGATGGAGGAGTTTAGATGCAATCACCTCCCTGTTATTGATAATAATAGACTTCTTGGTTTCATCTCTGAGGAAATTATTCTGGAGGCAAACGATATCGAAAAGAAGCTTGCGGATTTTGCGCTGGTAGGACAAAATTGTGTAGTGAGTCAGGATTCCCATTTTTATGATATTCTGAAAATTGCAGGTGAACACAAACTTCAGCTAGTGGCGGTAACAAACGAGAGCGGAGACTACGAAGGTGTAATTACGGTGCAAGATATCATGACATCATTTGCGCAAACGGCCGCTGTGCAAATTCCGGGTGGAATACTTGTTCTGTCAATTGACTTGATCGATTACTCTCTCGCGGAGATCAGCAGACTGGTGGAAGAGAACAATGCCAAGATATTAAGTAGCATTGTGGTGGAAGACCCGATGGACAAAGGGAAAATCAAGCTTACCGTAAAGATCAATCAACTCGACCTAACGAGAATCGCGGCCACGCTGGAGCGATTCAGTTATAAAATAATCGGTCGATATCAGGAAGATAAAAAAGACTTCGAAGACAAGGACAGGATCGACATGTTGATGCGATACCTGAATATTTAGCCAGTTATTTCCACCAAGCCTACCGGTATGCGAATAGGAATCCATGGAAAGGAAGTCAAAGGACAACAGATAAAATTTGTTGAGAGTGTATTTTCTTTGCTGGCCGAAAAAAAAGCAGATATTCGTGTTTCTAAGAAATTCCTGAAGTACCTCAAACCAGCTAAGTTCGCGAGGTTTAAGATTACCCCTTTTGATCTTGGTTCCAACCTAAAAAACCTGGATGCATTTATTTCTCTTGGGGGTGACGGGACTCTACTCGACTCCATCACCTACATTGGTAAAAACGAAATACCGATCATGGGTATCAATACAGGTCGGATGGGCTTTTTGGCAACCATTGGTCGGGATGAAACAGAGAGGGCAATTCAGCACCTGTTTAATGGAACGTATCAAACAGACTCCCGAACTGTCATTTCGCTAGAGTCGGACAAGAAGTTGTTTGACGGACTCAACTTTAGCCTTAATGACTTCACGATCATAAAAAAGGACACATCATCGATGATCAATGTCCACGTGTTTGTAGACAATGAATTGCTGAACTCCTATTGGTCAGACGGAATCATCGTATCGACACCAACTGGTTCTACAGGATATTCTCTAAGCTGTGGAGGACCACTACTGTATCCAAGATCCGAGAGTTTTGTGATCACTCCGGTTAGCCCTCACAACCTTACAGCCCGTCCGATAGTGATCTCAAATGAGTCAGAAATCACTTTCCACATTGAAGGGCGGTCCAAGAAATTTCTGATCTCGCTTGACTCAAGGGTAGAGTCGATTGATGGATCAGTGAATCTTAAAGTGAAGAAAGCCAAATTTAAAGTCCATTTGATCCAATTACCTGGCCAGCACTATTTCAAAACCCTTCGGCAGAAGCTAAATTGGGGTCTGGATATCCGAAATTAATTTTTAGATTTGTAGTTGGCTAATTCTCTTACTATGAGAAAATTATGGTTGGTGGTGCTTTCTGTTTCGTTGCTGCTCGGTGCGGGTTCAGAGGGATATGCTCAGTTGAATAGAAAGTCGATAAAAAAGAACAACAAACGGATTGCAAGCTATCGCGGCCGCAAGTCTGCTTTTGGCAAGGAGAAGAGATATAACGCCATTGGATTCAGCGTAAACGCAGTTAATTACTACGGGGACTTAGCTCCAAAACCACAGCGGGTTAGCACAGATATATCTTTTACCAGACCCGGTTTTGGACTTTCATTCATTCATAGATTTGGGCCTAGGTATAGCCTGAAAGCAGAATTTATGTATGCCACCCTCAAGGGTTCCGATTCGGACTCAGCAGACCCTGGAGATTTGAGCAATGGTATTTACAGGTATCAGCGAAATCTCTCATTCAGAAATCGCATTAAAGAACTTTCCGTTGTTGCGGTGTTCGATCTATTTGAAAACCAATCAACCTACATAAGCCGAGTCAAGTGGACACCGTATGCGTTTTTGGGTGTTGCAGCGTTCCATCACAATCCACAGGCTCAGGCACCTGCGACAGATTTAAATGGTAATCCATTGGCCGAGGCAGGGCAATGGGTTGACTTAAGGCCGCTGGGAACAGAAGGCCAACACTCCGATCTGGATCAAAATGATGTGAATTTTGGTATCAAGCCGTACAGTTCTTTGCAAATCGCCATACCATTTGGGCTGGGGGCACGTTTTAGGATAAACGAAGTTATGGACCTCTGGGCAGATATTGGATTCCGCTACACCTTTACGGATTACCTTGATGATGTGAGTCAAAACTATGTTGACCTTGGCGTTTTTGGCAACAATGAATTGGCCAAAGCGATGTCCTATAGAACAAGTGACTTAGCGGGATATCCAACCTCGGCTTATACTTACACCTCAACTCGTGACAACCAGACGTATACTGTACAGAGCGGTTATGGACACGAGCAGGAATTCAGCTATCGCGGTAGCAAAGCGGACCGTGATATTTACATGGTGACGAGCTTCAAGCTCACCTACATTCTCGGGGCTACTTTCCACAGAGCAAAATTCAGATAATGTCTGCTGGGCATGGCATGCGAAAGCAAATCCTGACATGGAGTTGCATATTGTTGTCATTCGCACTTCAAGCTCAAATCACGCAACGTTCTGAGCTGGGCTTTGGGCTAGGTATGTTTACCTACACAGGAGACTTAAAAAGAACTTACAGCTTATCCGCGTCACGTCCCGCGGCTACAGCATTTTACAGGGCAAACATCAGCAAAGTCATTAGTTTCAAAACTGCGCTAACCGGAGGCAAGTTGGCTGCTTCAGACAATCGCCAACCGATCGATCCCTTTGCAGAACAGCGCGATGCATCCTTCAATATTTTCCTGTTGGAAGGTTCTACTACGTTTGAGTATCATTTTTTAGACTGGCGTGACGACAAAAGGAGATTGAGGTTCACACCATTTTTGTTTGCGGGTCTCAGTATGTTTGGAATATCTGGTGTTGAAAATAAAACATCAGAGTATAGCAACGTGCAATTGGCGATTCCTTTTGGTGGAGGCATGAAGTACGTATTGAATCCGAAGTGGTATATCGCGTTTGAAGTCGGAATCAGGAAAACATTCTTTGACTATCTGGATAACATCTCAGATGAAAATCAGGCATTCAAAAACTACCAGTATGGTAATAAATACGACAACGACAACTACTTCTTCACTGGGATCTCAATCACCCGTACGTTCTACGATATTCCCTGCGCCAAAAATCCCTACTAGGTATCCGACCCGAGCCTGCTACCTGGCTTGTGAAAAGTTTGAAAAATAGGCTAATTTTGCCCCCTTGTGGCCTCAGTAAAGGATAATATCGACTTTAATAATCTGCCTAAGCACATTGCCGTTATCATGGACGGGAATGGTCGCTGGGCAAAAAATAAGGGAGCTGCAAGAATTTTTGGTCATCGAAACGCCATTCAGGCAGTAAAAGACGTCACAGAAGGGTGTGGCGAACTTGGCATTAAGTACCTGACGCTGTATGCCTTTAGTACAGAAAATTGGGGGAGACCAAAGGCAGAAGTAGATGGCTTGATGGAGCTTTTGGTGAATACTCTCAAAAAAGAGATCAATTCACTCCATGAAAATCAGGTGAAGCTGAAAACAATTGGTGATATTGGCCACCTGCCAAAACTTTGCCAGGACAATTTAAAGGAGGCGATTGAGGCGACAAGTAATAACAGTGGTCTGACTTTGATTTTAGCACTAAGCTATAGTGGGCGATGGGAAATTATCGAGGCCACTAAAGCGATTGCCCAGGAGCTGAAGGACGGTAAAGTGAGTCTGGCCGACATTAATGAAGAATTTTTTTCTAAGTATTTAAAAACTAAAGGCGTTCCTGATCCGGAGCTGTTGATCAGAACAAGTGGAGAAATGAGGATTAGCAATTTTTTACTTTGGCAGATTGCGTACACGGAGTTGTACATCACAAAAACGCTGTGGCCAGATTTCAGAAAGGAAACTCTTTATGAGGCCATTTGTGCCTATCAAGCTCGCGACAGGAGATTTGGAAAAGTAATGGAAAGTATTGCGTAAGAGATGAGAAGAATTCTACCCCTAGTACTACTTTCTATCCTGATATCGCAGGTAGCAACTGCACAGTTCAGACGTAATCGGGCTCAAGACGCTCAAACACCTACAGAGAGCACCCTCAACTATGCCAACCCAGTTGAATACACAATCGGTGGAATCGAGGTAACTGGTCTGAACGTGTTGGACAAAAACGCGATGATCTCGTTGACCGGGCTTAAGATCGGTGACAAAGTGAAAATACCAAGTGATCAGATATCCGGTGCGATCAGGAAACTTTGGAAACATGGCTTGGTGGGTGACGCAACAATACTTGTAGACAGAATTGAAGGAGAAACAGTTTACCTCACTATTGCATTGGCAGAAAGGCCAAGGCTTAATGACTTTTACTTCACCGGTGTAAGAAAGGCAAGAATTTCTTCTCTGAAAGATGAGCTCAATCTGATTCGGGGCAAGATTGTGAATGATGCCATGATCAGAAACACCGAGCTATCAGTAAAAAAGTTTTTCTATAAGAAAGGATTTCTAAACACCGATGTAAAAGTGGTTCAGGAATCTGATACCATGAATCGCGGTGGGGTGAAACTGAGAATTGACATTGATATCAAATCAAAGGTGCGTGTTCACGACATCATCTTCGAAGGCAACACCAATATTGCTTCTTCTAAGCTGAAGAAGAAAATGAAAAAGACCAAAGAGAATGCCCGCATTACTCTTCATAGAACTATCCTTGGAAAGGTTTTTGGATTTAAATCAAGAGACGTTGCTGAATATGTAACCACAGATTCTAGCCGTGATGTTAGTTGGCGGGAAGCGAAAGAATTCCTGAACGAAAACGTTAAGCTCAACATTTTTGCAACATCAAAGTTTATTCGATCCGAATATGAGGAAGACAAGCTCAAACTAATCGATTACTATAACTCACTCGGTTATCGTGACGCGGAGATTGTGAGCGATACGATAGTCCGGTATTCGCGCGATCGCGTGGATGTGGTAATGAAGGTAAACGAAGGGCGAAAGTATTATTTCAGAGATATCACCTGGACTGGTAATTACATCCATACAGCGGCCACGCTGAATGAAATTCTCGACATCGAAAAAGGGGATGTTTACAACCGCGAATTAATTGACAAGAAGACCACATTCAATCCCAAAGGACCAGATATCAGCGGGTTGTATATGGATGATGGCTATCTGTTCTTCAGAATTACCCCGGTTGAGGTCGCAGTGGAAGGGGACTCTATCGACATCGAAATGAGGATTTTTGAAGGTGATCAAGCCACTATCAGAGAAGTTACAATCACAGGAAACGAGCGGACGAGCGAACACGTAATTAGGCGCGAGTTAAGCACAGTACCAGGTCAAAAGTTTAGGAGGTCTGATATCATCCGTACGCAACAGCAGTTGTCGCAAATGGGCTTCTTTAACCCGCAGAAAATTCAACAAGACATTAAGCCGAATCCAGCTAATGGAACTGTTGATATAGGTTGGGAACTTGAAGAGCAATCGAATGACCAGGTGCAGCTTTCTGGAGGCTGGGGTGGTGCATTTGGTTTCGTTGGTACCGTTGGAATTACATTCAATAATTTCTCTGTCAGAAAAATTCCGGATTTCAAAAACTGGCATCCATATCCTACAGGTGATGGACAACGTTTGTCTATAAGTGCGCAGGCAAATGGCGCGTCTTATCAAAGCTATAGCTTCTCATTTACTGAGCCTTGGATGGGTGGTCGCAAACCAAACTCATTTACAGTTGGGTTGAATCACTCTATCTCTCGATTGGCGACTGGCACGTTTGAAATCAGTGATAAGGTTTCTCTTAAGCAAAGTGGTATCACCATTGGATTGGGACGCAGACTTGAATGGCCGGATAACTACTTCTCGTTAACTAATTCTTTGTCGTTCCTTGTGTATAACTATAAGGGTAACTACTTCAACTCAACTGTTCTTCCGGAAGAAGGAAAAACCTATAGCCTAAAGCTAGAAACAAACCTTGCTAGAAACAGCATTGACAGTCCGATGTATCCGACTCAAGGATCAACGCTATCACTTAACGTGGCGCTGACACCTCCATGGTCACGCTTGCGTGACAACGCTTATCTGCAGGATGTAAATGAGCAGTTCAAGTGGATTGAAATGCATAAGTGGATGTTTGATGCCAAGTTTTATCTCAAACTATTGGGAAGCTCCAAGCCGGATGGAAGAAGCCTTGTGCTGGAAACAAAGGCGCACTTTGGATTCATAGGTCAATACAAAAAGTCACTGACACCAAGTCCATTTGAGCGATTCCTGGTAGGTGGCGATGGCCTTGCCGGTGGATTCAATTCATTTGTGTTGGGGCAGGATATTATTGGCTTGAGGGGATATGAAAACAACCTCGTAACACCGCCATTCTATGCCAAGCGTTCGTCTTCAACCAGAACAAATAAAATCGAGGGAGGAATCGTGTACGACAAGTTTGGTTTCGAGCTTCGTTATCCAATTACGCTGAGTCAGGCAGCCACAATCTATGTACTTGCATTTGGTGAGGGTGGCAACAACTGGGACAATTATCTGGACTTCAATCCGTTCAGTATCTATAAATCAGCTGGCTTTGGGGCAAGGATTTTCATGCCTGCCTTCGGGTTGATCGGGTTGAATTGGGGTTATGGATTTGACAAGCTTCCAGGTGCTTTGAACAAGAGCGGAGCCCAATTCCACTTTACCATAGGCCAGCAAATCAGATAAAAATGCGCACAAAGCTGCTATTTTTAGCAATTCTGTTCTTCGGCCTGAATTTTGCAAAAGCTCAGAAGTTCGGATACATCGACTCGGATTTTATACTGAGCAAGATACCCGACTACCGCAAGGCGCAAGATGAAATTGACCGGCTCTCAGCCTCCTGGCAGAAAGAAATTGAAGAGATGCAGAAAGGTGTAGAGGGGCTGTATAATGCGTACGAAGCGGAGCAGGTTTTGCTTACTGAAGAAATGAGGGAGGAAAGAAAGGCTGAAATTGAGCGTAAGGAAGCAGAACTGAAGGAATACCAACGAAAGGTATTCGGATTTGGAGGATTGTTTTTTTTGAAAAAACAGGAATTGATTAAACCTTTGCAGGACAAAGTTTTTGAGGCGGTTGAGAAGGTAGCGAAGTCAAACAGGCTTGCGATAATTTTTGATAAATCAGGAGAACTAGTAATGATTTATACTGATCCCAGACATGATTACACCGACTTTGTGTTGGAGGAACTTGGGCTTGGGGATCCAAATGATCAGATCAAATAAACTAAATACAAACACAATAAAATGAGAAAGCTTTTTACGTTAATCCTATTGGGCATGAGCCTTTCAGCAATGGCTCAGAATCCTGCGCAAAAGATCGGATATGCCGATTGGGATTATATATTCAGCCAAATGCCGGACTACAAAGTAATCGAGGCCGAAATGAAGACTCATGGTGATCAATTGCAAAATCAGCTTCAGGCTAAATACAAAGACTATGAAACTAAGCTGAAAGCGTATCAAGCAGGTGCGGCTACAATGGTAGATGCTGTTCGCAGAGACAAGGAAACGGAATTGACCCAGCTGCAGGAGAACATCCAGAAATTTCAGCAAGACGCTCAGACATCAATTCAAAACAAGCAAGATCAACTCATGAACCCTGTGTTCACAAAAGTGGGTAAGGCAATAGAAGACGTGGCCAAAGAACAAGGCTATTCATTTATACTTAACCCACAGTTGATCGGTGGAGGTGATATCCTGCTTTATAGCGATGAGAAATATGATGTGTCCGATTTAGTGTTGAAGAAGATGGGCATCACGCCACAACCAGCGGCTAATAAGACGAACTAATTACATCGGCCAATAAATTACAAGAGACCCTGTCCTTCAGACAGGGTTTTTTATTTACTTTAAAAATGCAACCTCCATTTGTTAAGCCTGGAATGACGGCAGGCGTTGTAGTACCCTCGCGCAAAGTAGACGATAAACTCTTTAAGGCTGGGTGTGAGGTCATTGCCTCGTGGGGATTGAAAATCAAACTGGGAAAATACTGTTTTAGTGAGACATCAGAATACCTGGCTGCACCTGATGAAAATCGAACTGAAGATTTACAGTCTATGCTTAATGATCCCAAAGTTGATATTATCTTTTGTGGAAGAGGAGGCTACGGAATGACACGCATTCTGGATCGATTGGATTTTACTCAATTTCTTAAGAAACCAAAACACATCGTTGGCTTCAGCGATATCACAGCACTTCATTTGCATCTACACACACTTGGTGTTCAAAGTATTCATGGTCCCATGCCCACTCAATATAGCCGCGCTGAGTATGGTGACTCGATTAGTTGTTTACGAAAGCTTCTGTTTGGAGAGATTCAACCATTACATGCTGAATACTTTACTCTGAACAGAATTGGGGAAGCATCAGGAAAAATTATCGGAGGAAATCTTTCGCTGTTGGCAGATTCACTTGGTACAAGCTCTGAGCCAGATACAGAGGGTAAGATTCTCGTGATTGAAGAAGTTGATGAATACCTCTACAAAGTTGATCGCATGATTGTTCAACTGAAGAGAGCAGGGAAGTTTAGTAAGCTGGCTGGGTTGATCATCGGACATATGACCGACATGAAAGACACAGATTTTAAATTTTCTAATTCTGTTGAAGAATTGATCATTAACAATGTGAGAGAATTTGATTTTCCCGTAGCTTTTCAATTTCCTGTTGGCCACGAGGCACCTAACTATCCGTGGGTACATGGTGCAGACGCTCACCTTTTGGTAGCGCCAGATCGGTCAATACTTAATTATTGATCGAAAGAATGACCTCTTTTTGCGGCATTCGAACACCAAGCGCGTATTTAAACTGCATCGCTTCACCTTCCACTTTCTCCATTACCGGCACTGTATAGAGAAGAGAATCAGTTCCAATCTTTTGCACATTATCCGTGAGCTCAAGATTCGGATCGGCAGAGGTGTAAGCCTCAATGAGTTGCTGCTCGATCTGCAGTAGTAGGGAGTCACCTTGCTGGAGAGGATAGATTTTTACATGGTGCTCAGCCTCAAGACGCCTGGTTGCCTCGCTTAGGTTCTCGGGTCCTGCATGTGTTACTTCCTCCGATATTTTGCGACCAAGCTTAAATGCTGCATCCATGATTTCAGCCTCAGAAATTTTTTTGATTTGATTGGCCTCCATACCTTCTTTCAACTGCTTCTTCTGCTCATTGCTGAGAGAACCTCCGCAGCCAACCAGTACCAATAGACTAAGCAAAAGAATGTATTTCATGCTCTGAGGTTTCTACAAAGGTAGGCCTCGGTCGGCTGCTACTCAAACTATTAGCGGCAATAGGTGGGGTCGGGGCCAATTGCTAACTTTGCCCCGCATTTTTCGATTATGATTAAAAAGCTTGAGGAAATAAGGCTTCGCTTTGAGGAGGTTGGCCAACTGCTGATGCAACCTGAGTCGGTTAAAGACCAGAAGAAGTTTATGCAACTCAGCAAGGAGTACCGCGATCTGGAGAAGATTGTAGTGAAGTATAAGACATACGAGAACGTGCTTAAGTCCCTTAAGCATGCCAAAGAGGTGCTGGAAAAGGAGAAGGATGCCGACCTGCGTGAGCTGGCAAAAATGGAATTAGACGAGCTGGCGCCAAAACGGGATGAGTTGGAAGAGGAGTTGAAGTTGCAATTGATGCCGAAGGACCCAAATGATGAGAAGAGTGCTATTTTGGAAATACGAGCAGGGACAGGAGGAGATGAAGCAGCAATCTTTGCCGGAGATTTATACCGGATGTATCAGCGATTCTGCGATCGAAGGGGGTTGAAGATGATGGTAATGGATGTGACGGAAGGAACGGCTGGCGGCTATAAAGAAGTGATAGTAACAGTTGAAGGCGATGGAGCCTTCGGCCTTTTTAAATACGAGTCAGGGGTGCATCGTGTGCAGCGTGTGCCAGAGACAGAGCAACAGGGAAGGGTACATACTTCAGCCGCGTCTGTGGTTGTACTTCCGGAAGCTGAGGAAGTTGACGTAGAAATCAATCCAGCTGACCTCGAGTTTCAAACAGCAAGATCGAGTGGAGCTGGTGGGCAGAACGTTAATAAGGTAGAGACGAAAGTTCAGTTGACACACAAGCCGACTGGGATTGTAGTCACCTGTCAGGTCGAGCGTTCACAGCATGGCAACCGTGAAAGGGCCTTGCAAATGCTTAGGGCGAAGCTTTACGAAATTGAAGTAGAGAAACAGAATGCTGCGGTAGGCGCGGCCCGTAAGTCACAAGTACGAAGCGGAGACCGCTCGGAGAAAATCCGCACTTACAACTACCCTCAAAGCCGAGTTACTGATCATAGAATCGGATACACCCAGCATAATCTCCCTGCGGTTATGAATGGCGAAATCGACAACTTCATCGAACAGCTGAAGATTGCAGAGAGTGCAGAAAAGATGATAGAAGCGAAATAGCTAGTTGCTGTCTTCTTCGTCCGCCAGCTTGATCTGCTCGTCCAGAATTTGATTGATGATATCCATCTGACGCTCATCAATCGTTTGATCGACCTTCGCTTGTTTTTTCATGAAGCGAAACATGGCATTCTTCTTTATTTCGTAAGCGATGAATACCGTGTAGACCTTCGTTTTGTCGTTATAATATTTTTCCTGGCCTATCTTCCTTAAGTCAGCCATATCGGTATTCATCACCTGCCTTGCCAGACTTTGAAATTTATCAGCTACGTCTGCTGCTCTTTCATTTTCAGTTTGGCCGAGATACTGATCGGCTACTTGTTTCATTGTAGTGTTCACCTGTCCCGCCAATTGGGTTTTGGCAGCGATGTCGGCCTTTCCAAGAGCAATGTTATCCTGTGAGCTTTCTCCCTTTCCTGATGCTCTGAAAAAGCGATTGTTTGACTGATAGCCGCTACCACGGAAGGGCTCTTTCACTTTACTACCAAATGGACTTGAACCACAACCCGACAACACAGCCAGACCTGCCAGAAAAACCAATTGAATGAATTTCATTGCTTTATAGCTTTTGATACCGGGATTAAATTACGAAAAATTATGCCAGACTCTTAGGTATGATCAGTTGCCAGCGAAAAGCCCATTTCCATCGTAAGATGTAGTGCTTAATTCCAGCCTGATTTAAGACTTCCACCAGATCGTCCTTTCTAAATGCGCGAAGTACAGATAGAGGTGCATCAAACTTTACCATTTTTGATCTGGAGAACAATCGGGTGAGAATTCGAATAGAATGATAGGCAAACCAGTGCCGGTGGAGGTCATTTATTACTACACCAATTTTTGCCTGTCGATTCAGCGTTGAAAGTAATTGTGACAATTCCTGACTACTAAAATGATGAGTGAATAATGTGGCTACGATGATATCAAAGGATTGGCTTTGAAAATTGGCATCGAAAACATTATCAACTCGGAATTCAATATCACGATAGTCGGAACAGTTGTTTTCAGCAAACCTCACAATGAATGGATTGGCGTCAATGCCAACTAGCCTCACATTGATGTTATGCTTGTTTGCCCATCGCGAGATCTCTTTTAGTATGTCGCCTCCACCACATCCGAGATCAACAATCGTTAGCGTTTTGTTATTCTGAATGTTGTCACTAAGAAGTTTTTGGATACCGTTGATAGTAACGTGGTTCCCTCCCAATAATCTGTTAATAACCTCCAACTCGCGAAGCGTTTGTTCAACAACCTCTCCCTGACAGTTGAGATCGTCCATGATTTCAATGTGCTGAGAGCGCTGAGAAAAACGATTGCCCATTTAAACGTGGATTGTTAAAATCAGACTTTCAAGTGTGAGGCCAGGGCCAAAGCCAAAACTGAGGATCTTTTTATCGTGATCACGGGCGCCTAATTGACCGAATACTTTTTGGAGAACAAATAGCACAGTGGGCGAAGACATATTGCCGTATTGCTTAAGCACGGAATAGGCGAATTCATTGTCCTCCTTCTTCATACCCAATTCTGTTTCAATTGCTTCGAGAATTCTTTTCCCACCAGGATGAATCGCAAAGTAACCAATGTCTGTTCGAGTGATTTTGTTCTCTGCCATTAGAGACTCGGTCAATTTTTTAATCCCTGACTTTATTGCAAAAGGCACGTAGGCAGAAAGTTTCATCTCAAATCCAAAATCACCGATGGTCCATGCCATTTCCTTTTGCGCCTCTGGAACCAAGTCGCAATATGACTTTTCGATTTTCAAAGCCGGCTTTCGGGCGGTAACGCTTTCCACCATTAAAGCTGCAGACCCATCTGCAAAAAGTGCGTTGGCCAATATGTTGTCCTCGTTGTTCTCTTTTTGAAAATGAATACTGCAAAGTTCTGTACAAACGATTAACACCTTCGCGTTTTGATCTTGAGCACAAAATGACTTGGCAACTCGAATGGCATTGAAGGCCGCATAACAACCCATGAACGTGATCGAGGTTCTTTCTACATTCGATCGTAGCCCCAATTCGCGGACTAGTTCGATATCCAGACCTGGAGCAAACATGCCAGTACAACTCGCAACGATCAAATGAGTGATTTCACTCTTGTCTAATGTCAGATTTGAAAGGCATTTTTCGGCAGATTGTTTGCTCAACGAGGTAGCCTCCCTTCGGAACAACTCCATTCGCTGCTTACTAGAGGGAAAAGGCTCCATATCTTCGTTGTCTTTATAAAACGAGAAATTTTCATTCCCGTAATCTTCAAGAACAGAGTATCTGGTTTCGATTCCACTCGCTCTGTAAAGCACTTTTAATTGATGCGCCTCATCAGAAGATAATCCCATGGCCCTTGTCATAAAGTCTGCAATTTGATGCTGACTAAATTTATGTTTGGGGTTAGCCGTACCGATTGAAGTGATGAAGCTCATTTATCAATATAAACCAAAAAAGGCTATCTTGGTTAAAATAGTTCAATGTGATGTTGGCAAAGAGTGTTCTGCTTCATCTTCGTTTTCCTTTTTCGTTTTTCCTATTACCGGTCTATCTTTTTGCGCTGGGTGTCTCCCCAAACTTCTCTGAGCCAAGAATTATTTGGTCATTGTTAATCATTCACTTTTTGTTGTATCCAGCGAGCAACGGTTACAATAGTTATTTCGATAAGGATGAGAAAAGTATTGGCGGTTTGAAGAACCCGCCTCCCGTTTCGAAGCTGCTGTATTACGTTTCACTGCTAATGGATGGGTTGGCTATTTTTTTGGCATTAAAAATCAGTGTCCTTTTCGCCATTATGCTTTTCATCTACGGCATGGTTTCGAAAGCGTATAGTCATCCAATGATAAGGCTCAAGAAATATCCAATTGCCGGATGGTTGGTGATCGGCCTGTTCCAGGGGTTTTTTACTTTTTTGATGAGCTACGAAGGAATAAACGCGTTTGGGTTTACGGGCATCATGAATTCATCGGTGCTTACGCCTGCGCTGTTGTCCAGTGTTATGCTGCTTGGCAACTATCCGATGACGCAGATATATCAACACGAAGAGGACGGAAAACGGGGAGATAAGACGATAAGCATAATGTTGGGTATTAAAGGCACATTTTTGTTTACAGCCGCTTTTTTTGCTCTGGCTACGGGCGGTTTTGCCTGGTACTTCTTTGCATATCATGGCGCTAAGTACGCGTGGTATTTCCTTTCCTTTCTGGGACCTGTTGTCGTCTTTTTTTTCATTTGGTTTTTCATGGTTATTAAAGACGAGACCAAGGCAGACTATCAGAAAACGATGATCCTGAATTTTATTTCCTCATTGTGCCTCAATGCATTCTTCATCTATTTCTTTCTCGATTCAACTCAGGTCATCCAAGCCATTAAGGGAGGATTCTAAATTAGAACGGATTTCCGTGCGTCTTTGAGACGAGGTATTGGGCGATCGGCTTTCCAAATTTCGCCAGATTCACAGCAAAATCAGAGGCATAAGTAGATCCAAAAAGCTTTTGTAATCGCCTGCCCACCCACAACCGTTGCGCAAAGAGTGTGGTCCATTGTTGCCGATAGGTTTGCTCTAATTTCTCTCTGGAAGCATTGTCACTCTTGCAAAATGGAATAAGCAATTCAGCAAGTACTTTAGAAGAATGAATAGCCATTGCCATCCCATTGCCACACAGGGGAGTAATCATTCCGGCTGAGTCTCCGCACATCAGTATGTGATTATGCACGGGTGCTTTCGTTTCGAATGATATTTCATTGATGGTCTCGGGAGCAGAAAATAAAAACTCCGATTGCTCAAATATTCTCTTCAAGAAAGGATTTCGAAAAAGGATTTGACGCTCCATTTCTTCTATACTACCGGCTTGCTTCAGGTTCTCGCGATGCGTTAGATAACATAAGTTTGATTTGTCCTTTTCCACATTACTGATACCGCAGTATCCGTCTTTGAAGTTATGCAACGAAATGCGTGACGAAGGATGATCAGTTTTGACGTGATACTTTACTCCAACATACGGAGACCTTTTGTCAATAAACGACCGCTGCAAAGTGCGGTCAAGGCGTGATCTCTTTCCGAAAGCCCCAACCACAACATCGGTTGTTGTAATGCTTTCGTTTGACTTTAGATTTAGATGAAATTGATTGTCACCAAAACTTACTTCCGCTATTTCTTGATCACAATGCAAAGCGACACCAGCTTCTTTGGCCTTTTCGAATAACCAATTGTCAAAGGTGTAGCGACTTATTCCAAAACCCCCAAGGTCTAGTGGAAGGATCACTGCTTTTCCATTTACCGATGTGAGTTGTAAATGGGTAATGTTTGGCGGGTTGAATTCATTGGGGAATAGATCCAGTGACTTTAAGAAAGGAATAGTCTCGTTGGAAATGTATTCGCCACATACACGATGGTGAGGATACCTCTTTTTTTCAAATAGTTGAACTTCAACACCGGCCCTCGCCAGTTGAATGGCGGTGATCAATCCAGCAAGCCCTCCCCCTATGACCGTGATATTTTTCAACTTGGGAAATTGATTTTTAAATCAAAAACAGCGTTGTGGAAAATATGTTGACAAGAGAATTAATACTTTTTCCAGTTTTGACGTTATAAACATAAACATTTGAGCAAGGGTTACCGTATTGGAGTTGCGGAGAATTCATTGTCGTCTACAAGGTTGGTTTTATGGAAGTGGAAGTAAAACGAAAGCAGGGGTTTGAGAATTTGAACGTGCTGCTCATTGGTAACAATCCAATCGAGCTAAGCAAAGTGTTCGAGAACATCAAAAACGTTCCCGGGAAAAGAATCCTCACAGAAATCGCATTTGACATCAAGACTATCTTGGAACGGTTGGTGAGTTTCCGTCCCAACTATATTCTCATTGATGACAATATCGGAAAGCTTGAACTCAAGAATGCGGTCCGGCTTCTCGGAAAAGACAAGAAGACGAAAGACATTCCAATAGCAATTCTCAAAAACTCCAACTATGAGGAAGTTTTCAGCGTTGGCGTGATGGATTATATTCTAAAGGAGAATATCAACGGAGATTCGTTGTATACGGCACTCACTAATTCGCTAAAGTTCAAGAGAACGCAAATGTATCTTTACAAAGCTCTGAGAAAACGTAAGGGGCAACTCAGACGGTTTGCACAGCGAGCTGATCAGATCTGATTCACCAGGCGAAATTCGAACTTCATCCGTTTACCTTCCCGCTCCACCTCTACGGAAACCCGTTTACCTTCTTTTGAATTAAAAAATCCGTTTACATGATTGAGATCCATGTTGAAGACCATCGATCCATTAATGGCGATGATCTGATCTCCTTCAAGTAAGCCAGCGAGGTCTGCCGGAGAATCGTCCCGTAGATTTGTGATTTCGTATGTTCTCAGGCGGGCTCCAATTGCCTTTACAGTGATGCCACTCATGTCATAGTTGAAGTGCTTGCGGTAAGACGAATTTTTCTTCAGGTACACTTCTTCTTTTGGAAAATTAAAAATGACGCTGAACCTGCTTAGTATTTCTCCACCGATTGCCCCATTGCGGTAAATATTGGACTTGGTGAGCAATGTGTCCATGTAACTATTGGGATCGGGGAAATTGGCAATGATGTCTTCTATTTTATACTTGCCCATCTCGAGCGCATCGATCCTTCCTATCTTGCCTGTAATCTCTCCGCCTAGTCCCCGACCGATAATCGAATTCAAATTTTTCTCAGGAACGGAAATTCGTTTTTCTGATTCCGGATCAAGAATTAAACCGTGACTGGCTCCTGTATCCATCAAAAGTTTTGCATTCAACGAAGTCTCAGCGTTCATTCTCGTGGTGACTTTTACAAAGGGTTTGGTGTCTTCCACGCTAATGGGAAGCGTTTGATACCGTCTTTTTTTTCTGAATCTTTCAGGGAGATAAAGGATTATCCTCTTTCGTTCGTAATCCATCTGCACAATGAAGCGGCTGAACAATTCGTAACCTAAAATGCCGTGTACCTCTGCCCCGAGATAATTTCGAAGTTCGAGATAGTCTTTTTCAAGTACAAGCATGGAGTGACCCTTTCCATGAACACCGGGGAGATCAAACGTCACATTGTCAGTCACAAAGGCGTGAACCAATTTTTCATTGCCTGGCCCGGATACCACAATCTCTTTTGAGTAATCAAGACCGAGAATGTCGCTATAGGTTTTTTGCGTAAGCACAGTGGTTCTCACACCGGTGTCGAGAATAAACTTCAGCGGTATTTGGTTGTTGAGCACGACCGGCACGACAACCATATTGTTGAGAATCTCGACCGGGATTACAACCTTATTTCTGTCCGACCCTATTTTGAAGCCATAGTATTGCGCTACGCAAAGTGTGGAAGAGAAAGCCAGTATAAAAGACAGTAGAAATTTGCGCATAGGCAGATTCTGGTTCTTAAAACTATTGAAAAATAATTAGAAGATAATCTCCCTAAACGGTAGGAGCTCCAAGCCGAGCTAACAGATTTTGGGGTATTTTTTCGACAACGAACGAGTCAAGATGATCCTGACGAAGAAAACCATCCTCAACCATCTTTTCCATTTGCTGATAAAGAGGAGAGAAGAAGGAATTAACATTTAACAGGCCAATGGGTTTGTTGATTAGCCCGAGCTGTTTCCAGGTGAGAATTTCTGCAAGCTCGTCAAGAGTACCCCAGCCGCCCGGAAGGGCTACGAAGGCATCGGACAGATCGGCCATCCTCTTTTTCCTTTCATGCATGCTGCTTACGATCTCCAGTTGACTCAGACCGGTATGCCCTACCTCCCGCTTCATCAGAAAGTCAGGGATTACGCCTATAACTTTTCCACCAGATTGCATTACTTCATCGGCAATGACGCCCATCAGGCCAATGTTTCCACCACCATATACCAGAGAACACCCTGATTGAATCATCGCTTGACCGAAGGATTTAGCGGTATCCTTGTAAATCGGGTTTGACCCCATGCTGGATCCGCAAAAGACACAGACATTCATAAGAGGACGGGCCTCACCAGAATGTGTTAGTGTTTTATGTCGTGCTCGTTTTTGCTCACCATCTTGTTGGGGAAGATCCACGGAGAGATGATAGCGAGGACAAAAAGGGCGATAACAACTGAAATTGCTGACATAATATTGTTACTTTTCAAGGGTAAAGTTAAGTGACATAGCCTTATTTCCACCGTTTGGTTAAAAAAAAGTTGATCCCGTAACCATTTCCTATGTGGTACAGTTAAAAATGAATAGGTTGGACCCCATGGCACTTCACCCCGAATCACAAATATTGCTTCCATGAAAAAATTCCTGATTATCACGGGCGTTCTTTTCCTGATCATCGTGGGTGTGCTGGCTTATATTCGATTTTACTACACCAAATCATTCAGCCCTGAAGCAACTGCTGAATACAATCAAAATGGTGTGAAGGTGACGGTGTTTTATAATCGGCCCTACAAAAAGGGACGTGTGATTTTTGGGGAACTGGTGCCCTACAACAAAGTGTGGCGAACAGGCGCCAATGAAGCCAGCATCTTTGAAACGAATAAGAATCTTAACATTAAGGGACAGACCCTAAAGGCAGGAGCTTACTCCTTGTGGACAATTCCTGGTGAACAAAACTGGAAGGTGATGTTCAATTCTGAGGTGGGTCAGTGGGGTGTTGATTTCAATGGCGAAGCCAACAGAAGTCCTGACAATGATGTGGTCACTGTTGAAGTACCTTCGCTATCGCACGACAAAGAGTTTGAGCAATTCACCATTTCAATTGAACAAGTTGGCGAGGACCTTGAATTAATTCTCTTATGGGACAAAACTGTAGTTGTTGTTCCCATTACTATCGCTTCTTAATCTACTCCACCTTTACTCTTACCGCAGTCCTTCGTTTGTCTGGGTCAGCCTCAGGTATGGCCTTATATGTGATTTTTAATTTACTGGCGTCAGTTCCATCCTCAACCAAGTAGTTACTAATTGCTTTAGCCTGTGCCTCTGTCCTGTTGTTGTGGTACGTTTTCTTTATCGCTATCGAGTCCACCATTATGGTCATGAATGCGTTGTTACGCATTGAGTCGATTTGATTTCGGAACATTTGATCTGAAACGGTAACGGTATCAGGGTTTACATTGTGCAAAGAATCCAATCGATTGAGTACAGTTACGAGCGAGTCGATGCGCACGGTATCCGGTACTTGCTTTTCGACCTTGAATCGTAGGGTGTCCACAATCACTTCCGTCAGGTCGGGACTTGATTGAATGGAATCAGTCACGTACCCATACAGCGTTACATCAATAACAAACTTTCTTGCTGGATTTCCTTTGGTCATTCTTGAAAGACGTTTGAGTTCCAGTTGAGAAGCCTTCGAGCAGGTAGCCTTGCCGGCATCAAACTCGATGTTGCAATCTATTTCAACTCCTGCGGAAACCGGCTGTAAACTCACCTGTACTTTGTCAAGCTGTGGAATCCTGTCTCCGGATAAATCGTAGATCTTGGAATAGTAGGTATAGGTTTCACGTTCAGGCTCTATGGAAAGATCATAACTGGCCCCTTCCTTGAGAAACAGAGTAAACGCCCCACTCTTTTCAGGTCTGTCATTTAACACTCTTTTTTGTGTACTGACATCATACACCGAAATGTAGGGGGAAGCAGGATTTTCCAATCCAGCCACCATTCCTTCAATTTTTAGCGTTGCCTTGGGTTTAACTTCATCAGGGAATAGAATTTCTACCAACTCTGATGTGCGTGGCCCTGGCTGATCGCGCAACAAGTAGCGACCAAGTGAAGCCGCACTAACATATTGGTCGTTCTTGTCAGTATTCGTGAAGTCGAGTGACACAGGTTTACCCCATCGATCTCCATCCCAACGCGTCATATACAAGTCCATGCCTCCTTTGCCTTGGGGAAATTGATCAGAGGAGAATATCAGCGTTTCCCCATCACCCAATATTCGAGGGGTTTGTGAATTGCCCGTATTAATAAAATCTGGTAGTTCGGTGGGTTCCTCCCATTTGCCCAACCTCGACTTTTTTGTCATCATGATTTTGCAGCCTGAAGCAGACTTCTGATCCATCTTCTCGCAGCGCATAAAAAACAATGTCTTTTCATCCGCAGAAATTGACGGACAGGCTTCATGACTGCTGGAATTTACAGGAAGTCCCAGGTTGATTGGCTCAGACCATGTGGTGCCTCTTAGTTGGCTCACGATCAAATCAAAGCCTCCCAATCCCCCCGACTTCAAGCTGGAAAGGTAAAGTGTCTTGCCGTCTGCATTTAATGCAAAGCCATTTAAGAAGTTAAGGCGATTGTTCACTGTGCGGGGAAGCATAACAGGGTCCTTCCAGTTAACTGCATCTCTCTTGGTTGTGTAAAACATGGTAAGCTGATTTTCATCCGAATTGTCGGAGATAAAGATCAATGAGCCCCCATCAAAACTGATGTAAGGAGAAGAAAGGTTGATGGCTGGGTGATTAATGTTTGCTGGTAGTTTTCTAAAACGTGCCTGTCCAGTGCAATGGATTGAAATAAAGCCAAACAAGGAAATGCAAATCAAGAAAGGTTTCATCAGCCAGAAAGTTGGTTATTTAAAGTTAAATGCAAATTCATTGCCACCTAATCCAAATTTTTAATCTTTTGGCAAATCTTTGAAAACGAGGTTGTATCTTAGTTTCTTGCGAAAAAATTTTAACGACTGCTGAATGATTCAGGTAATACCATCAATCGCGATAAGAGGTGGACGAGTAGTGAAGATGCGAAAGGGCGATCCTTCCAGTGAGAAGGCGTATGATGAAAATCCGTTGGATTTGTCGAAGCGGTTTGAGGACATCGGCATCGAACGAATTCATTTGGTGGACCTGGATGGAGCTGAAAAAGGAACCCCTAAAAACTATCACGTGCTGGAGGCTATGGCTGCGTACACCAGCCTGAAGATCGACTTTACCGGTGGCGTGTCTACTGACGGAGATATTGGTAAAGCATTTGAATATGGTGCAGAACATGTGACGGTGGCCAGTATTGCAGTTACCAATCCACAGCTCTTTTCTTCCTGGCTGGTGTCTTATGGTAGGGAAAAAGTTACACTGGGTGCTGACGTGACGGATATCAAGACCAAACACATTGCGTTTAGAAGCTGGCTTAAAAAATCGGAGACCACACTCTTCGATCATATACAGCGTTTTTATGAAGACGGCCTTAAGTATGTGAAGTCAACGGATGTGTCAAGGGATGGTGTACTGGAAGGACCTGCCTTTAGTTATTATCAGGAGATTCGTGAACACTTTCCTGATTTGCAGATTCTGGCTAGTGGAGGTGTTCGCGGTGTGGATGATATCAAAAGACTGGATGACCTTGGCCTTTATGCCGTGATATTTGGAAAAGCCTACTACGAGGGCATTCTCAAGTTGAAAGACTTAGAACAGTTCCTGGTTAAGGCAAGTTGATAGCCGCTTCTTACTCATTGATTGGGTAATCTTCTGATAACATTACGATAAAACCGGACGAAAAGGGGGAGTAAGATTCACTCAGGTACCTTTCAAATACCTGTTACCTTTGGGTTGGTGGCTTTTTTAAGCCAGGAGCTCGAGGCTCTTTTCCCTGTCGAGTGCCTGACGAATTTCTTTCATGGCTTCCTGCTTCAGCTCGTAATAGTCTCTGTTCTTACGAGGTTTGTTGAGAAGGCCTTTGATGTAGAGCAGAACCTGCTCAGCCTGTAATCCGTCAAGCTCATCCAATGACGCCTGGATGGCGATTTTGGGTAAACTCTTCATTTTGGTGTAGTGGTTTTATGCTACTAATAACGGAAAATAACAGGTTGAAGTTCAACCGCACATGAGGCTATTAACTCAAAAACAACACTGAAGTAATATTTCTGCATGGAATCGATTCCTGAGAATTAAAGAATACCTCCAAATACGTCACCGACTTAAAGTAAAACTTCAAATACAGTTTGACCCAAGCAAACTACTTAATGGAATTTGTATTTCCGTAAGGGAATTCGAGCTCAACTGTTGATCCAACTCCGACTGCAGACTCCATAGAAATTTTTCCCTTGAGTCTTTCGACAGTCTCCTTCACAATGTAAAGACCAAGCCCTGCCCCATTGCTTTTATCCGAGGCACGATAAAACATCTCAAACACTTTGTCAACGTAATCTTCATAAATGCCAATTCCGTTGTCAGTGAGACCTACAGAGGTTTTTGTTGGGGTTGTCTTTACACTGATTTTCAAAGTGTTTTCCTCTTTGTTGATGTCTCTGTATTTAATTGCGTTTGAAATGAGATTGACAAAGATTACACTCAGCCGGTAGTTGTCGCAGTAAATGATGTCGCTACCATCAACGACAACTTCTGTTTTAAATTGATCAGCGCCTTCCAGGAACTTAAGTTTTTCAAGACATTCAGCCAACAACTTACGAACGCTGATCTTTTCGACCTTGATGTCGATGCGGGCATTTTTTGAGTAGTCGACAATTTCTTTCAACGTATTGTCAAGTTTGTCGATGCTTTCGTTCATCATGTCGAAATATTCAAGCAGATGACTGACGTCACCATTTTGAATTTCTTTTCGTGAGATGTTCAACAGTCCGAGGATAGACATCAGTGGCGAACGCAAATTGTGAGACGCACTGTACACAAACCGGTCAAGTTCCTGATTTACTTTGATCAGCATCTGATTCTGTTTGTGAAGAGATTTCTCTGCGTGTTTCCGATTTTTTTCGGCTTCGCGCTGCTGAAGTGCTCCGGTAATTGCCATAGGGAGCCGACTGAGATTTCCTTTCAACACATAATTGTCAGCCCCGTTTTTCAGACATGTCACAGCAAACTCTTCGGATACGGTCCCTGTCACTAGAATGAAGGGTACGTTCACGCCAATTCGCTGACAGATCTCCAGCGCTTCAACCGAATTGAACTGAGGCAATGTGTGATCAGACAGGATCACATCGGGCTTAATAGAGTTAAGACCTTTTACATACTCATCCCTGTCATCTACCTGATGAAGTGAAAACTGTATCTTTTCCTTCTTCAGCGTGCGCTCTACCATTAGCACATCGTCTTTGGAGTCTTCCAGGATCAGGATTTTTAGTTGAGTATCCATCGGTCAATCAGTTATCGGTAATGTTCCACTACAAAATCATAGGCGTTTTCAAAGCAAATTTTTCGAGCAAGCGTTTCACCACTGTGATATCCAAACCACCGGGGTTGTTCACGCTTCATGCGGTCAAGAATCTCAGTGAGGTCATCTTCAAGCCGGTTCATTTCCAACACGGTGGCATAGCCATTGAGTGGATTGTTAGCACCATCAAATCCAGTGCCCAGGCAAAGGATGTCCCATATCTTCATCGGGTCGGGCAGATTGTAGTCGAAAGGAATTCGAATGAATTGTTCCAACGTACGTGCCAACAGATTTTTTGCTTTCCTCTTTTCAGCCGAAACAAAAGGTAGACTTGTCATCCACGACCGTTGGTAGAAACCAAGCAGTTGCTGATCAAGGGAAATTCCAATGAGACCTCTACTGTCATGTATTTCGATTACATCTTCATCGCTGAGATTGATATTCCATGCCTTAAAGCCGTTTATCTGAAAGTCATCGTCTTCCTTACCCGCATGTGCGTTTAATGCAAGAGTTTCAAGGCTGTCAATGCCTGAGTATCCCACATGGCTTGCGATAACTGGAATCTTGGAAAGCGCGTTTTCAGGCCTTCGATTGTGTGGTCTGATGATTCTCCGGTAGAAGTCTTGCCGGGAAGCTGCACTCATATTTTTAATGTCAATCAAAATTCGTTTTGACCCGGTAGCTTCCAGTTCATTATCAAGGCCGAGAAGTTCCAGCATCACATCAAAGGCAGAGTTCTTCAGTATGCCTTTGTCCATATTTTTACGCTGGTCATACAGGTAGCGTGAAAGAGATGGAAGACTATGGGCATGGCCGCAAAGGGTATTGTTAAAATGGCGCGCGAAGGTGATAAAGAAAGGACAGTGCTCCCACTTTTTAATGGTGCTGTGTTCAAGGCTCTCTTCACCCTTAAGCTGCCGGATGCGGCTCTTTAGACGACCGATGCTCACATCGCGAGGCATTTCACCGGGGCCCAAAAACTCATCTTCTGGGTTTCCCACGCCCAGAGCGTGGATACCTTCAAGCGTTAAAACGATTACCACATCATCGTTGTCCGGACGAAGGCGGTACAACACATCTGAGCCGTTTTGTGCCAGTTGATATACTCCTTCCCATCGCTGCCGCGGTCCTTTCGGTTCAAGGCGAAGCTTTTCCGGAGTCATGGTTTTTTCACCAGCCTTGCTCAGGTAGAAACGATATTCGCGAACGAGCTCCTCAAAGTAGTCGTAGTGACCATTCTGAAGAAACATCACTCGATCAAGCGGTAATCGCGTGAGGCGGTTTTGCAAAAAGTGTAATTCAGAAGGTTTAATTTTTTCAAGGCCAGGCTGCGTGCGCAGTTGACGCGTCAGCCAGTCGTTGGCAGACAATTCACCTTCAAAATGAAATCGCCTGAAGTATTCACCCATTATTTTTTTGGTGATACGTCCTCCGTTGCTGCCATAGAAAAAGCCTTTTTCAATTGGATAAAGCGCAGCAAACATCAACTTGACTCGTGCATGGGTGCTCTTCACCAGATCGCACTGACTGTAAGCTGTTGCCTGCCGGCCTTTGATCTGATCTTCCAGGTTAGATTGTGGAATGTGCCACGGGTCTGTGGAACTTTGATCGGGACCACCCGTTGCCACCGCCTGTGAGTCGTAAGCTACTTTGCCAGGATAACAATGGATGTCAGCGTACATTGGATTGTTGTCTAAGTGAATACTATGAGCGTTGCCGGTTAAGTGTAATTACTTTGGCTGCTGGTCGTGTGTCGGCAGCGATCAGCAAAGAGGAGATCGTCAGATTATCGGGAGGGATAACGTGTGCATTCAGTTTTGTAAAAATGTCTCCGTAGACATCTCCTCCAACCAAATCGACAAACACAGTTGGCGTAGTCATGTTGAAGGAGAAATTTCGAACTGCGCGCACCATCTCTATGCCTGTGATCACCGGCAGGTCAATAGCACAAACAATCAATCCATAACTCTCCCTTCGAGCAGCCATCAGACCGTCTAGTCCGTTATGAGCCAAATGAACATACCAGCCGGCCCGATCGAATTGTTTCTTTATGTCTGTGCTTACCGCATCCTGCCGGTAGACCACTAGGACCTTCTTCAAATCACTCATCGCTCTTAAACCTGATTTGAAGTTGGCTTAAATCAATTCTTGAGTTTCGGAAGGATTTGAGATTTGGAGCGCCAAAACAGAAAAAGCTTGTTTTTAGACTGATTTGGCCGTTTTGTGATGAGGTGCTTTAGGAATATTCCTAAAATTTTGGGGATTTCCCCAAAGTCAGAAAGTGATGAAAATTACTTCAGCATGCCGTTTTCATAGGCGTATTTGATCATGCCCACGGTATTTTTCACACCAAGTTTGGATTGGATGTTGGCCTTGTGTGAGTGGATGGTCTTTTCAGAAATGTTTAACCGCTGGCCAATTTCTTTGAGTGAAAGCTCTTCACATATCAGTTTGAAGATTTCCTTTTCGCGCTCACTTAGTTCGGCTATTTTGGAGAACATAGGCTTCTCAGCCCGAAGCGCAATGCTCTTGCGCATCACCGAAGAGATCAGGTCATTGTGGTAAAAGTCCTTGTCGTGCACAGAATAGATCGCGCGTTCCAACTCGTCAGGGTTTGCGTTTTTAAAGAGGAATGAATGCACGCCCATCTCCAGCATGTGCAGCATATATTTTTCGCTGTCGTGCTGGGTAAGCACCACGATTTTTGTGTCGGGGTATTTGGGGATGACGTACTCCGCGGTCTCCACGCCATTCATGATGGGCATCTCGAGATCAAGGAGAATGACATCGGGGGCGACTTTGCTCATTTGCTTAATAAGATCCTTGCCATGCTCGGCTTCCGTCACTTCGTTTACACGCGAGAACGTTTTAAGTAACCTTGTGAGCGCTTTGCGAAACAGGTTGTGATCGTCTACAATGCAGACATTAATGCGGCTCATGCGTGCTAAGTGGGGTAGTGATAGACACAATAGTGCCTGTAGGATCATTTTTTTCAAAAGCCAGTGATGCGCCCAGCAAGGCGACACGGTTTTCAAGATTGTAGAGGCCAAGACCGTGACGACCATCAATTTTTGCATGCGGGGTAGGGAAATCAAACCCAACTCCATCATCCAGAATAGATAGTTTCAAAGAGTCATCGATCCACTCAAATCGAACTTCGATCTTGAGCGCATGAGCGTGTTTTAAAGCATTGCTTACTGATTCCTGAGCAATCCGGTAGAGCAATAGCTCCTGATCTTTATCCAGAGTTTGGCGTTGCCCTGTTTCACTGTATGTCACCTGCACCTTTCCATTCCTGGAGAGGCGGTCGCACATTTCCTGGACGGACTGAAACAAACCAAAGTTGTCAATAGTAGTCGGCATCAGGTCCCAGCTTATTCTCCGCACCGACTCATGTGTTTCATCCACGAGTTGTCTGAGTTCTTCCAAGACTCCGTTGTTGGTCTGATCGTTTAAATTCACCCTTAAGGTCATCAGCATCATGCCCACGTCATCGTGAAGGTCTTTGGCCACGCGCTTTCTTTCGCTCTCCTGCGACTCGAGGGCGGCTTTCAGCATTTTCTTTTGATAATCCAGTTCCATGCGTTGCTGCTTCACCTCTTCCTTCATCATCTTCTTTTGATGGAAGATGACAAACAAGACGATGGCCACGGCCATGAGCAGCATGACTGCGGTGCCTGCCACGAAGAGTAGAACAAAGTAGGTATCCGGATTATCGGTCATGGAAAATATTGCTGCTCAGTGCAAGGTAAAGCAGAAATTTCAAATTAATAAGAAGGCCAAGATTTTAGGACGCGGGGCTTGGGGCATCCGGTTTAGTTCTTCCCGCTATCCAAAGCCCATAAAAAAAGAAAAGGTTGGCAATGATGCCCATGATATTGTGAAAGGCCAAAAAGAAAATAAGATTGTCAATCATTGTGAGTTTGATGTAATCAATAGCAGCAAACAGGAGTATGGTTGCTGAGAAATAGATGGCGAGTCCGGTACTAACCCAATAAAACGAGTTGTTAATGGATAGAGATTTTTTTTCTGTTGCGACTAGCCAGTGAAAATAATAGATAACAACAACCAAAAGGATCAGTGAATCAATTGTGAAAGTATAAGAATTGATCTCGGCCTTTTGGATAAAAATCCAATTAATAAGCCCAAAAAGCGTTAAAAGAATCGCGCCTATTGTAAAAGGAATTCTTAATTTTTTATTGGCTAGGACGAGGTAGTACATCCAAAGAATAAGGAGTAGTTCGAACATCTGATAAACGGAACTGGCATGATTTTGTATAATTTTTTGAGGCCTTAAAACCTCTCCGGCCACGAAATCGCTTAGAAATGACAAGACTTTGAGAATCGTAAAGATTTTTAGTGGAGATGATAGTCGGCTCCAACGAAATAAGCCAATGAGAGCAACTGCCAGCGAGGTATACCTCAGGGTATACGTAATGAGAAAATAAGTCTCGAGTTCCATACTACCATACCAATCGATGCAAAGCTAACAGATCATCAACCTTTTCGTGATGTTATTTTAGAGACGTTAATTAAAGTTTCCGATCTGGATTGACGATTGTCTCTCTCCTGCCCCCTATCCAAAGCCCATAAAAAAAGAAGAGGTTGGCAATGATGCCCATGATATTGTGATAGGTCCAGAAAATAATGAAGTCGTCCTTCAATACATTGATGATGTACTCTGCGGCTATTAGTAGCAGTAGAGTGGCTGACAGATAAATAACCAAACCTGAATTGATCCAGAATAAAGAAGCATTCGAATTTTGGCTGTCCTGCTTTGGCTTTCGAAACCCCAACCAATAAAAATAGTACAGCGAGGTGATCAGAATTACAAAAGAGTCAATCGCAAATGTGTAGGTGTTGCCTTCACTCTTCTGTATGAAAAGCCAGTTCACGATTCCAAATGCCGTTAAGACACTGCCTACTATAGTGAAGGACAGTTTGATTTTTTTATCGTTGAACACCACATAATACATCCACAGCAACAGCACTAGTTCTATAATCTGATATAATGCGCTTGCATGATTGGGTGTGATTTTATATGCTACGAGAATTTTAGAGCCAAGATCGCACGAGAAGGAAGTAATTTTGACCAATACAAAAATCCTCAGGCTACTAACAAGATTTCTCCATCGAAAGGCTCCAAGAATCGCAACAGCAAACGAAGACCACAACAAAACATCTAGTGAGAGTAAGACAATCTCAAGACTCATTGAAGTAAGCTATAAAATTAGATACTTCCATACTAAAGCCTGAGTCAATATCTCTCAGCCTATTGGTTTCGCAATGTGACTAAATAATTTTAGTTGTCGGGGCATATTGGAGGACACAGACCTCCCCGGTCCATAATCAAACCCCCTTCATTCGGCAAAGTCGCGGTCAAATCCCAAATATTATTGCCCTCCGGGTTCACACCGACCAGCACAAGTTGTTTTACTCCGCTGTCGTCAATGGCGTAGTAACTCCGGATGCCGATACAATCCGGTTGTGCCAGGATTTCATTGATCCGGTTGACGCCATAAAAGCAAGCGATCTTTGTGTCCGGCTCGGGATTAGCATTTTTGTAATTGTCGATCCACCTCTTGGCGGTCTCCCCACTGATCGGTTCGCCAGTGTCGGGAGAAATTCCATCTGTTGCCATACTATAGACTTTTTATATTTATTAATACTCACAACGGCTGGAAGTAACATTTTATATTTGATGCAAGTATCTTTCAGCATATGAAGAATAAGCACTCCAAACTAACCACCAGTGTCCACGCGGGTTCAAAAGGCGATCCACTACATGGAGGAATCGTCAACCCTATCTATCCGTCATCCGCATATGATTATGATGAGGTAGTGCGCTATCCAAGGTACTACAATACGCCAAACCAGCTTGCGGTAGTAGAGAAAATTACAGCACTGGAAAATGCTGAGGACGGAATCGTGTTCAGCTCGGGTATGGCGGCTATCATGACTTCCCTACTTGCCATGGTGAAATCTGGAGATCATGTTGTGTTCCAAAGTGATTTATACGGAGGTACCCATCACGCGGCTCTCAATGAACTCAACCGCTATGGCATCGAATACTCAATGGTAGATGCGCAACCCGATAAAATCAAAAAATCCATTCGTAAAGAAACCAAGGTCATCTACATAGAGACACCTTCCAATCCGCTGCTGAAAATCACAGACATTCAAGGTGTTGCCAAAGTGGCCAAAGCTCACGGCATCATCACGATCATCGATAACACATTTGCCTCTCCTGTAAATCAAAATCCTTTGGACTTTGGTATCGATATCGTGACACACAGTGGTACCAAGTATATCGGTGGGCACAGCGACCTGTGCTGTGGATTGATGGTTTCGTCAAAGAAACTAACAGCCCAAATCAAAGGCAGTGCTATGCATTTTGGCGGAAGCCTGGATGCACAGACCTGCTATCTGGTGGAGAGAAGCCTGAAGACCATCGTGCTGAGAGTAAACCAGCAGAATGCCAACGCGATGACCATCGCTAAGTTTTTAGAAAGTGAGTCGAAAGTGAACAAAGTATTTTATCCGGGATTAAAGACGCATCCACTTCATGCTGTTGCAAAAAAACAAATGACAGGAGGATTTGGCGGTATGTTGTCATTCGAAGTAAAAGGCGATCCGGACAAATTTATGAAAAAATTGAAGCTCATAAGAAAAGCAGTGAGCCTTGGCGGGGTAGAAAGTACGATCAACTCACCACGAAAAACTTCGCACGCTAAATTGACTGCGGAGGAGCGCAAGCAGGCGGGTATCTCCGATAAGTTGGTCAGACTTTCTGTAGGGATAGAAGATGCGAAAGATCTGATCGCGGATATAAAGCAGGCGTTGTAGCCTACTCTACCTCAACAATTATTTCTATTTCAACCGTGATGTTGTTGGGCAGTGCGTTCATGCCCACGGCAGAGCGTGCGTGCTTACCCTTGTCGCCAAACACTGCCACCATCAAATCGGAGCAGCCGTTGATTACCTTAGGTTGATCACCAAACTCAGGCGTGCAGTTGACCATGCCTAGCACTTTCACTACGCGTTTTACTTTGTTCAAACTTCCCAGCTCCGCCTTCATGGTAGAGAGCAGTGAAATGCCAGCCTGTTTTGCTGCTGCATAGCCCTCTTCAATCGTCATCTCTGCACCCACTTTGCCTGTAATGCTGGTGCCATCAGCTTTGCTGGGACCGTGACCAGAGAGGAAAAGGAGATTTCCGGTGCGCACTGCCTTTACATAATTGGCTATCGGTTTGGTTGGAGCGATCAACTGGATGCCGAGTTCTTCCACTTTTTTATCGTAGTCTACTTTTTGAGCCAGTGAGGTATTTGCAAAAGCAAGGGTGATAGCTGCGATGATGTATTTCATATAGATTTTTGGTTTCGAAAATTTGAGAGTTATCGCCAGGGGAAGACCAATTTGAGACCGCGCTTGTTTTTCCCTGCAATGTCAATGAAGCCCTTCATATCGCGAAGGTTGCCCTGCACGTCCCAGTAGTAGAAGGTACCTACTTTTCCTTTTGCGTAAGATTGACTTGTAATGGCGTTGGTCCAATAGGTGGTAGCCTGACGATCGGTTGCAGTTGTAGTGGATTGCATCAATCTCGGTGAAGTAAGGCGGTAGCGGTCTATTTTTAAATTGTATTTGGCCGCCAGCAACTCACTTGACTCGCTGCCAAATCCATCATTCAGATCACCCAAATTGACGGAGTTGGTCAATTGTTGACAACTTGCATCAAGCAGAAAAAAAAGAAACACAACACTGAGCCAAATCTTCATGCGCGTATTGGTTTGAAAGAAAGTTACGATTTTTACCAAAAACATCTAGCCGATATCTATGCCAGCGAAAGAAAAAAACAGGTGTACGTGGTGTCTCGGATTCGAGCAATACATTGATTATCACGACAAAGAGTGGGGCGTGCCCGTTCATGATGACCGCACTCATTTTGAATTTTTGCTTTTAGAGGGTGCTCAGGCTGGCCTTAGTTGGTCGATGATTTTGAAAAAGCGAGACGGGTATCGGAAGGCGTTTGCTGATTTTGATCCAGCGAAGGTGGCAAAATTTACACCTGCCAAAATTGAAAAACTCCTCCAGAATCCGGCAATTGTGCGCAACAAACTGAAAGTACATTCAGCTGTAAACAATGCGAAATGTTTTCTGGAAGTGCAGAAAGAGTTTGGGTCGTTTGACAAGTACATCTGGCAATTTGTAAACGGAAAACCGATTGACGGCAAGTTGAAAAACCTGAAACAGATAAGGCCAACCACAAAGGAGTCAGATGCTTTGAGCAAAGATTTGCAGAAGCGGGGATTTAAGTTCGTGGGGTCAACGGTGATTTATGCGCACATGCAGGCTTGCGGCCTGGTGAATGATCATGTAATGGATTGCTTCCGCTACAAAGAAGTGCAGAAATTGAAATAATCTAAGTCAGATATTTGATAAAGGCGTAAATGCCTAAGATCAGCAAGGTGAAACCAGGTACACGTTTTACAATCCGGTTGTTTTTTACGTACCCTGCCAGCTTCTTAGCCATAAAAGCAAACAACGTCAGCAGCACCATGGCGCCCACTGATGTGCCAAAGACGTAGCTGTGTAGGAGGGCTACCGAGGAAAGGTCAATCCATTCTTGTGCTTTAAGGTAGGCCGTAACTCCAATCCAAAAAGGAATAGCCATTGGATTGAGAATACTCAAAATCAATCCTCGCCTGAAACCACTGTCGTTAAACTTAATGGAGAAATTCGTTGGTTTTTCAGCTGACCAAAGATTGAGAGCACCGATAGAGACCATCACAATTGCAGTGACCAATTGAAAATTATCGATAATCATTGGTGAGGAAGTGATCCAGTACTCAAACTGAACTCCTATCCACGTGTAGGGGTATTCGATAATAGAGACGGCAAGTGCAAAACGCAGCGCGGTGTTAACCTTACCTTCCAGTCCAAGTTGTAGTACAGAGAGATTTAGCGTGCCGGGCGGGATGGATCCTATGAAACTAAAGAATGCACCAAGGAGAAAGACCCAGATCAGATCCATTACGATGTAGTAACTGCTTTAAAGCGTTTATAAATTTGTATACCCTCTTTTAGCGAAAGATACGGAACACCCTTCTTGTGATTCGCTGCGCTAATGGAATAAATCGTTCGCCAATGCACGAACAGATCAGCCATGGCTTTGAAGAAAGAAGCACCTGGATGATAGATGTGAGATGGCTCTGCACCACAACCGTTGAGCTCCATTACTTTCACATTTCCCTTTTCAAGGTCTTCAAACGAAGCGGCTCTTAAGTCGTAACGACCAAAATAAAACCCATCTACCTGTTTGCTTAGCCTGTCAAACGAAGCGGAGAGTTCTGGAGTGATAAGGTGATTGTGATTTAGAAAGGTAGTGCCCAGGCAGTGATTGCCAATGGGTACCAGTTCTATAGTCGTTCCCTTAGCAGGCACTTCATTGAGCCGATTCGCATAAGTTACCTGAAGGACTTCCCATTGAAGCTTAGCTCGGTCTTTGGACAGAATGAGCTCTTGAAGTGAACGCTTTCCATCTCCTTCGATGGTGAGCATTTTCTTCATGGTGACTGACGACACTCTTTCCCTGAAGATTGATTCGGATGACGCGAGTAGAACACACTGAACTCCAAAGGCAGATGAACGTACTCCTGAACAATAAAATCCCAATTGCATTTTGCGATGTACTGCTCTGCTTCTTCTTTTGATTTTATCTTCTTCACCATCCATCCGCGTTCACCAAGATCGGGCTTGAAGATGATGGGATAGTTAAAGCCAGCTGATTCAATTTGTTGCCACACTTCGTGAGAAGGTGTGCCATGTTTTACGAGAAACCCTTTAGGCTTGTACTCATCGGGAATTTTATTGAGCACTTCAAATTTTGATTCTCCGAACATACCCCCTGTGAGGATGCCTGGGTTGGAGGCTGAGAAAAAGAGAAATGATCGTGCTTTAGCAGACAACCACAGCCAGTAGATGAAAATTGGCGCTTGCACAATGCCGAAAGGCCAGTATTCCCAACTCCTCAGTTTGATAAGGAAATTGCTCCTGAGGAATCGATCAACAAGAGTCATCCCCGCAATCAGCGCGCGTTAGTCATGGTGGCTTCCTTGTAGCGGATAGTGGAAGCCGCAATCCCGAAGTCGGAAGGCAAAGAAATGTACTTGGCGATTTCCCTGATTCCGATTTTCATGATCGCCATGTGGTGAACAGCATGTTCAATGTTGTAAGTCAGTTCACGAAAGTAGTTGGTGCCCATGGAAACGCTGGCTTCACTGTCGAGTTCGTAACCAACTTCTAGTTGTAAAGTGAAATCCTCTTTGTGATCAGCAACAAAAGTCTTGATCCGCTGAATGGCAGACAGGGCGATGAATTTATCCGACTCGATTAATTTATCATGCGCCCGTTTGTCGTAGTTGACAACGCCATTTTTGCACCCTTCTTCCAGACAGAGGAAAAATTCCAAAGTGTGTCTGAGATGTTGCCCGATGCTGGAGTTACCAAGAGAAGGACAGGGTGTGGTAAAGTCACGTTCTTCAATCTGTTCGGTGATTGTTGCCAACTGAGACAGGATTGAATGAGATGCCTTTATAAGCTGCATATTTCGAAGATTCAAACGGCAAATATACTTTAAAATGTAATGAAAGGGCTTTGTAATCAGGCTATTGCACGATCTTTTTCCAATTCTGATCGGCTTTTGTTTTTAGAGCTTTCTCGTCTTTGTTCCAATCCGTTAGTGTGTTGTTTCCCCAAAAATTGTAGAACAGGTAGAGTTTGCCGTCCACAACTTTAAACGTCTCCGGATCGACCTTCACTTTTTCACCGGACTCGCCCATGGCGTAAGCGCACCAGCCTCCGTAAGAGGGCTCGTAATGATCAGGATTAGACTTGAACTTGTTGAGGTTTGTCGTGTTGGCGAACTGGTAAGTCACGCCTTTATAATTGTAGGTGATACTCTCTTTTCCTTCTTCAGCTTTATTAGAAAAATAACTCACCGGATCATAGCCATCAATCGCCAATGATTTTTTGGTGTTATAATGTTTCGTGCGGCTAGCTTCTGCTTGCGCATAAGAGAAACTGTGTGCCAACACTATTAAGATGATGGTTGCAATGGTTGTTTTCATGAAGCTTGATTTCTTGATTGAGATTCAGTGCACCTTGTCTCTGGCTCAATTTTAGTCAACTAACGAGTAAATGAACTCCTTCGGTTCTGTCAAACATTGACAATTGTCTGACAAACTACATTAAACGGAGTCGAACTCCCGGATAATACCCCAAACGAGGTCAGACTCGTAACCTTTCATAATCGCATAGCGGGCCACTTTATCCTTTTTTTTGAAGGCATTTGGCTCTTCTGTCGCCTCCCATTTCCTGGTGATGAGCGACTCAAGGGTACGCTGGTAATCACTCTCGTCAATTTCATTTAACCCTTGGCGAATACACCTTGGGGTAAGGCCGTGGGCTTCCAACTCCCGAGTGATTTTCACCCTGCCCCATTTCTTCATTCGGAACTTTCCACCGGCAAATGATTTGGCAAAACGCTCCTCGTTAAGATATCCTTCCGTAATGAGTCGAGTGATGAGGTCTTCTACCTGGTTACGCCAAAGGCCGTAAGTATAGAGTTTGTTTCTTACCTCTCTGTGCGAACGCTCCTGGTAAGCGCAGTAATTATAAATTTTTTGAAGAGCCTGTTCTGGCGAAAGTCGTTTTTGCTCCACGACCAAAGGTGGCAACTTGTCTTTAGTAAATCAACAACGAACTACTTAACGAATCCTTTAGTCTTTAGAATACTGGTGACAAACTTCCTTTCGTTTTCGGTGTTGAAAATTTTGAAAGGGAGGTGAATCAACTGTGCCTTATTCACCATCAACAAAAAATAGTCTTTACCAATTGATGCTCGCTTGATTTGATCCCACTTCATGGGCATGCCCTCGCGGGGACTCACCTTGATCATCACTTGTTGGCTGTTGATCTCGTAGGACAATCTTTCGAACAACATCTTGCCTTGCTCCAATTGAGTCACACCATAAAACTGAACCCACCAAAAGAGGAGATAAAGTGCTGCGCCAATGAATGCGCCAATGAACCACCAGATACTCGCGATCCACACATAGCCGAGACAAATAGCAGCCACAATCAGCCACACCCACCACTGCTGTTTCAGGATGTTCCTCATAGCCAATTTTATGTAAGCACCTTTTTCGAGGCGGTAATTTTTTGTCTTTACGATCATGGGATCAGCTCAATCTTTAAAATGGTGGGCAAAATTAGCCAGTTTAGGCCGTGTGTGAAAGTTTATTCGACCACTTTCAGACTTAAATCGAGGCTTCTCACAGAGTGGGTTAATGCGCCAATAGAGATATAATCGACACCACATTCTGCTACGGATCGAAGTGTTTTTTCGGTGATGCCACCACTTGCTTCGGTCTTAAATTTCCCTTGAATCAAATCCAGGGCTTGCCGCATCGTGGACACATCCATGTTATCGAGCATAATGATGTCAACGCCACCAATGCTCACCACTTCCTGCACTTCTTTCAACGAGCGAGTCTCGATCTCAATCTTCAATGATTTACCTGTTGATGCAATATATTCTCTCGTGTTTTTGATTGCGTTGCCAATGCCACCAGCCATGTCAATGTGATTGTCTTTCAGCATGATCATGTCGTATAGCGCAAAGCGGTGATTCACACCACCGCCAATGTACACGGCCCACTTTTCTCCCAAACGGAAATTTGGTGTGGTCTTTCTGGTGTCCATCAGTTTCGCTGGTGTGCCTTCAATGAGTTTGCATAGCTTTTGTGTGTAAGTCGCTATGCCACTCATGCGCTGCATGCAATTGAGGACTAGCCTTTCTGTAGAAAGAATAGATCGGGCGGAGCCAGAAACCTCAAAGGCAGTTTCTCCTCTTTTTATTGAATCTCCATCCTTTTTACTAAAAGTAATTTTTAAGGAAGGATCAAACTGTTTGAAAATGGATTCAGCCAATTCGAGCCCGGCAATAACGCCATCGTCTTTAATAAGAAGAGCGGCCTTGTTGGTTGCTTTTTCCGGAACTGATGCCAAAGAAGAGTGGTCTCCCTCGCCAATATCTTCCGCCAACGCTGCATGAATGAAATGATCTATGGCTTCATCCGTGACGTACCATGGCCTCATTCTTTTACAAAACTGATTTCGTGGATGAGGTGCACTGAACCTACCTCTTTCACCAGCATAAGCACGTTGTAGCTGTCCTTATCGCTCACATATCGTCCGATGGCAAACTGCTGGCCACCCTTTGACGCACCTTTGTGCACAATGTTGAAGCTGGTCGGTGGATGTTTCTTAAAGAAATCGCGAAACACAAACTCGGCCTGCGCCTTACTATAGGTATTCACGTTTCCCTCAATGTTAATTTCTACGTTTTGATTTAAATGTTTTGCGATCTCCTTCGCGCTTCCGGTTTTGATAACGTCACGAATGGGATCAAATATAGCCTCCTGTCCAAATGAACTTTGGGCGAAAGCGCAAAGCGCAATCCAAAGTACTCCTGCAAACAGTATTCTATTCTTCATGATATATATTATCTGACCAAAATTATGCCATTAAATGACATCCCAAAAAATAAACAGGACAAACGAAGAACCTAACATTTGTTAAAGATGTAATTGAGGTGATTAACAGTAATTATCCTGTCTTGTGGGGTTATATTTGCCACTTATTTGTTGAGTTATGGACAAAAGAGTCTTGCTTATGATTTTGGATGGTTGGGGAATTGCTACCAATAAAAAGGTATCAGCAATTGACCACGCCAAAACACCCTATATAAACTCTTTATACCAAAAGTACCCTCATGGTAAGCTGCAGGCATCAGGTCTGGCAGTAGGTCTTCCTGAGGGGCAAATGGGAAATTCTGAAGTAGGTCACATGAATATTGGCGCAGGCCGGGTGGTTTATCAGGATCTTGTACGGGTAAACAAAGCTATTGAGGACAAGGAACTGGATGCGAATTCGATTTTGAACGATGCTCTCAATTATGCTAAAGAGCGTAACAAGGCAGTTCATTTAATTGGTTTGGTTTCTGACGGAGGCGTTCACTCGCATATCAAACATTTAAAAGCGCTGTGCTCAATTGCAGATCAAAAGGGATTGAAGGATGTCTTTGTTCACGCTTTCACGGATGGCCGCGACACCGACCCAAAAAGTGGACTCGGATTTTTACAAGACCTGATCGCTCATATGAATAAAACGTGTGGCAAGTTGGCGACCATTGTTGGGCGATATTATGCGATGGATCGTGACAAGCGTTGGGAGCGTGTGAAGCTCGCTTACAATGCGCTGGTAAAGGGGGAAGGAAAGAAGGCCACCGATCCCATCAAAGCAATTGAGGAATCATATGCTTCGGAAGTTACTGATGAGTTTATTAAACCGATTGTACTAACGTCTTCTGACGGTTCGCCTGTGGCAGCTATAAAGGAAGACGATGTTGTCATTTGCTTTAATTTCAGAACAGATCGCGGTCGCCAGATCACCATGGCATTGACCCAGGAAGATTATCCTGAATTTGGAATGCAGAAACTGCCTCTCTATTATGTCACCATGACGAGCTACGATGACTCATTCAAAGGGGTGAAGGTGATTTTTGAAAAGGATAATTTGAATAACACGCTAGGCGAGGTGTTGGCAAACGCGAATAAGAAACAAATTCGCATCGCGGAGACAGAAAAATATCCTCATGTTACGTTTTTCTTTTCAGGAGGACGTGAGGAGCCATTCCCCGGAGAGTCGCGTATTTTGTGCCCCTCCCCCAAGGTGGCTACCTACGATCTTAAACCAGAGATGAGTGCGTACGATATCCGTGACAAGATTATTCCTGAGCTTGAGAAAAAATCTGCTGACTTCATCTGTCTGAATTTTGCCAACCCGGATATGGTAGGTCATACCGGTGTTTTCAGTGCGGGCATAAAGGCCTGTGAAACAGTAGATCAGTGCAATGAGGCGGTGACCGAGGCCGCGTTGAGGAATGGGTATGCGACAATTATTATCGCAGATCATGGAAATGCGGATATCATGATCAATGATGACGGTACTCCGAATACTGCACACACTACCAACCTGGTACCTTGTATTATTGTATCATCTGACTACAAGGGAAAGGTAAAAGACGGTAAGCTTGGCGATCTTGCCCCTACCATTTTAAAACTAATGGGAGTTCAACAGCCCGCTGAGATGACCGGAGAAATTTTGATTGAGGGATGAAGGCAGTAGGATTTCTTGCGATATTATTTTTTGTGATCGGATGTGCGGAGAAGTCAAAAAACACAGATCCGTTTTTTGAGATCGATCAACTCATTGATCAACAAATTGACATACTGAAGAAGTCGGGAGCTTCGGTTGAAAAGAAAGCAGAGGTCGGGGCAGCAAATGATATATCATCTTTTGTGCCTGACAGTGCTCAATGGGCGAATGAACTTGATGCTTTTCTCCAGATCGGTAATATCAACAAGCCGATTTACAAAGATGCTTATAGTATTGAGGAAGGATTGGACGATAGTCGCAGCAATCTAAAAATCAAACGCTTTAGTACGGAGAGAAACATTCCCGTAAAGTCTCTTGACGTTTATTATCAGGACAACATAGAAAAGTTGCGCAAAATTGAAGCAGTTATTACAGATCAGAATGCCTTATTTTTTGCATCCAAGAAGTTGATACTTCATTTTGAAGAACATCAGTCAAAACTGTCATTGACTGGCTACAGCATTCAAGGCGTTCAAAAGATGATGTTGCGTGATAGTGTGAACTTCTTGATAGAATCTAAAATCAACTATTGAAGACAGCGGCATAGGTGGCGAAGCGAGATACCGGGTCTGGAGAAGACAAACCAAAAATTACCAAAGAGGGATTCGCGAGGCTGATCGGAATCTTCAGGTTCGTGAAACCTTACCGATCGGTTCTGACTGTTGGAATCGTCTGCCTGATGTTGTCGAGTGTTACTCTGCTATCATTTCCTTACTTCGCAGGTAAACTGCTCGATGTTGCCTCAGGAAAGGGGGGATTCTTTTTAACGAGCATCAACCATATTGCTCTTGCTTTAATCGGCATCCTTCTCGTTCAGAGTGTCTTTTCATTCATCCGGGTTTACACATTTGCCATTGTAAGTGAGAAAACCCTCGCTGACATTCGCCTGTCTTTATATGAAAAAATGCTTTGGCTTCCGATGAAGTTCTTTGATGAGCGAAGAATCGGAGAGCTCATCAGTCGCATTACATCGGATGTTGGCACCTTGCAAGATACGTTCACGGTAACGCTATCTGAGTTGCTAAGACAAATCGTGGTGCTCATTGCCGGCACGGTCGTCATATTTGTTCTCACACCTAAGTTGACCTTGTTCATGCTATTGACCTTTCCGCTATTGGTATTGGCCGCCTTGATTTTTGGAAAGTTTATCCGGAAACTATCAAGGAAAACGCAAGATCAACTAGCAAGTGCAAATGTTATTGTGGAGGAAACGCTTCAGTCCGTGAGTGTGGTCAAGGCATTTACCAACGAGTTGTTTGAAACACTACGTTACAAGAAGTCATTGAGAGAAGTTGTGCGTGTTGCGCTGCACGCCTCAAAATACAGAGGCCTCTTTATCTCTTTTACAATTTTGGCATTGTTTGGGGGTATAGTCGCAGTGTCGTGGTATGGTGCTTTGCTTGTGCAATCTGGAGATGTTACCGTTGGAGAACTGTTTTCGTTCGTATTGTATACCACTTTTATCGGAGGTTCTATTGCAGGGCTCGGAGACATCTATGGGCAGCTGCAGAAATCCATCGGAGCTTCGGAGCGTGTATTGGAAATTTTGTCGGAAGGGGATGAAAGAGGAAAGGATGAGGACGAGCTGAAACTCAAGGGAGACATTAGATTTTCCAATGTTGACTTTGCATACCCTACGAGAAGAGACGTTCAAGTTTTGCATCAGGTGAGTTTTCATATTGCGCCAGGTGAAAAAATCGCATTGGTGGGCCCGAGTGGTTCAGGAAAATCTACTATTACGAGCCTATTGCTCCGCTTTTATCAAGGGACGAAAGGCAACATTCTTGTGGACGAAACGGATATCAATCTTTACCCCTTGACAGCGTACCGTTCCAACATTGCAATTGTTCCGCAAGAGGTGATTTTATTTGGTGGCACCATTCGTGAGAACATTGCCTATGGCAATCCGCAGGCATCAGATAAAGAGATTGAAGAAGCGGCCACAAGGGCCAATGCCATTGAGTTCATTTTGTCTTTCCCGGAAAAGTTTGATACGCTGGTCGGTGACCGAGGAGTTAAGTTATCAGGTGGACAGCGTCAGCGTATTGCGATAGCTCGGGCAATTCTCAAAGACCCAAAGATTCTTATTCTGGATGAGGCAACATCATCACTGGATGCTGCCTCCGAACGGCTTGTGCAAAACGCGTTGGAGCGTTTGATGGAGGGGAGAACAACTATCGTTATTGCTCACCGACTCAGCACGGTCAGGCAGGTCGATCGAATATTTGTAATTAAGGATGGCAGGATCGCGGAATCAGGCACGCACCGTGAACTAAGTGCACTCAATAATGGTATTTATAGTAACTTGCTAAAGTTGCAGTTCGAGACAGATGAGGCGCCTACAGGGACAAATATTGCGGGATAGCAAACTTAGATCCACCATCAGCAGGACGACCATTCTAGGCCTGTTTCTAAAGAATGAGCATGCACTCTCTTACTCGGACATCGAACACGAAGTTTCTACTTCATTCGATAGGGTAACTGTTTATCGTACACTTAAAACCTTTCTCGACAAGGGGATAATTCATAAAATCCTGGATGACACAGGTGGTCTGAAGTACGCGTTGTGCAACAACCTATGTTCCACGGAAGAGCATCATCACGACCACGTTCATTTCAAATGTGTGCAGTGCGGACAAACCAGTTGTCTTGACGAAGTGGAGATTCCAGTCATTGCATTGCCTACCGGATATCGTGCTGCGGAGGTCAACCTTCTGATACAGGGGACATGTTCTGCATGCAGACAAAATTGATCGGTTTCCTTTCAGTCCCGGACCGTATTTACCCACACGTGTAAGTTTTGTGGATTAGTTTATATTTGCAGCTACGAAACTTTTAAGAGGTGATTACCAGTCTCAATTAAGAGCGATAATCACCTCTTTTTTACCACAAAAAATAGCGAAAAACGGCCCAAATGCTCCTTTTCTCACTGTTCAGAAATCATAGTCAGGCGGAGACTATTCTTTTCGGAGTGTTTGCGGTTGTTATCATCCTTTTTCTCCTTATCGACCTTGGCGTTTTTAACAAAACAGCGCACAAAATCTCGACAAAGTCAGCCCTGTACCAATCCATATTTTGGGTAATCGTTAGTACTGCTTTTGGGTATCTGGTTTATAAGTATGATGACAGTGGATCCGATGCAGCTCTTGAATATTTTTCAGCCTACCTTACCGAGTACGCTCTTTCGGTTGATAACATTTTTGTCATCTTGTTGATCTTAAAATACTTTGCGGTAAAGGAAGAGTATTATCACAACATTCTGTTCTGGGGAATATTAGGTGCAGTTGTTTTCCGTGGAGTTTTCATATTCGTTGGAGCACTGCTGATCGCCCAATTCCACTGGATACTCTATGTGTTCGGAGTGTTCCTGATCTATTCAGGGATCAAGATTTATTTTGGCGATAGCGATGAGAAAATAGATCCCGAAAAAAACCCGGTGCTTCGTCTTTGTCGCAGGTACCTACCGATGACCAAAGATGATATGGGAGGCAAGTTCATCATCACGAAGCCAAAGATGATGTTCACGCCACTGTTCCTTGTTATTGTATTGATTGAAACTACTGACCTGATCTTTGCGGTTGACTCTATCCCTGCAGCATTTGCGATTACGCAAAATGAGTTCCTGATTTATACCTCAAACATCTTTGCTGTGCTTGGTCTTCGAGCAATGTTTTTCCTGCTGGCGGGTATTATTGACAAGTTCTATCTACTACAAAAGGGTTTGTCAATTATTCTTTTCTTTATCGGTGCTAAGATGCTGCTTGAGATCTTTGACATGCATGTGCCAGTCACGTTAAGCTTTTCGGTAATCCTGATTACGCTCACCATGTCTATTATCTTCTCGGTGATCATACCTAAGAGGGAGAAATCCGAAGAACTAGACGCTTAGCCCTCCAGGCTCTCTGAGAAAATCGTAGTCGGAAGTATTTTCATTAGCACTGGCAGCGTAAGGAAACGCTGGGGTAGTGAAATAATCACGAACGTGGGAATGGTCTTTAGCACTACGAACATCATCTCTTGTACCTGATGCTTTTCTTCCTCACTCAGCTCGTTGCTTTTCGCTTTCCTCAATAGCTCCATGAGTTTTTTGCTTTCGCGTACTTCGCTAACGATTCTGGTTTTATGAGTTTCAGCAAGCTTTGAAAGTCGCTTCATGAATTTTTCACTCACCTCGTTGTAGTCTTGTCGGTTTTGAAGGTATCCGAGCTCCTCCCAGTGTTCCAGTACAAAGCCTTCGATGGCGATCATACTGTTTTCGAGATCATCTTCATGAAATTCAAGACTCTCACTAAATCTTTCGAGAAATCTGTTTTCTGCGTCTTCAACTTTCTTGTCTGCCCAAATGGTGAGGATGGCCATCTCAAGGAAGTATTTTTTCAATAGCCATGAATTGTTTGTAGGCAAGTTGATTTCTTCAATCTCCACTCCTCTTTCAAAAATCTCCACTGCTTCTCGCTTTTTCTCAGGAGAGAGTCCGGCACTTTGTAAAAAGAACTCCAGTAGCTTCCGTTCTTCGAACTCGATCTTCGTGTTCGCATGGGCAGCAGCTGCAATGATCTTCACCACAGAGAATCGCAACTCTTCTTTCTCATACTTAAAAAAGTCAGACACTATTCGATCAGCGTTTGTGTGAATCCACTGGCCAAAAATGAAAATGTCGAGGAAAAGAAGGCTGTTGTGAAAAAACTGTGTCCAAAAGTTTCCGTTGTACTCGGAGGTTCTTTCAATTCGCTTGTCGAGAATTTTCTCAGCTAATTCAAGCGGTGATTTTCTTTTACCGAAGAAAGTCTTTGAAGAAGTTGCCAGTTCTGGGAACACATTGTTGTAAAACTTCGCAATGCTATCCAGTGTCTTCGACATTAATTTGGAGAGCTCCTCCGGATCTCTTATGGGTTTGTCGTGAAACAGCAGAGAGCTACTGATAAGGCTTTCCGCGAGCAGGATCTTCATCTTATCCTTGTCATCCCAGTCCTCACGGTTCGGGTGATCGATTACTTCAACTGCATGGCCGTACATGAGGCCAGTGGGCTGAATTACTCGATAAAGGGAATGCTCCGGGTGTGATGAACGTATCTTTTTAGTCGTCAACTCACCCAATAAATCTTTGCGGAAATCCAGATATTCTTTTAACCAGCCCTTTTCGCGCGGCTTCATCCGTTTTTGGATTAGAATGAATCTGAAAAGTTACTGAAAAAAATAGTTTTTATCCACCGAGCTACTGAATGGCATCACGCCAATCGCCTTTCTCCATTTCGTTGGCTGAGGCCAAAACCGTTTTTTTGAGGTTTTCTTTGTAGGCGTCTAGTTTGGCAGCTATTTGGCTGTCGTGAGCGCCTATGATCTGAGCCGCCAGAATTCCAGCGTTTTTTGCACCATTCAGCGCCACCGTGGCAACAGGCACCCCACCTGGCATTTGCAAAATGGAGAGTACCGAATCCCAACCATCAATTGAGTTGGAAGACTTAACCGGCACCCCAACGACAGGAAGAGAAGTAACTGAAGCAACCATTCCGGGAAGATGTGCTGCACCACCAGCTCCAGCGATAATCACTTTGAGCCCTTTGCTACGGGCATTGCTTGCATACTCCATCATCCGTTCTGGCGTGCGATGTGCCGATACAACCGTTATTTCATAGGAAATACCCAATTCATCGAGGATGTCCGCGGCTTCTTTCATCACACGCAGGTCGGATTTACTTCCCATGATGATGCCTACAGATGCTTTGCTCATGCGATCACTTTGAGTTTGTCCTTTACAAAGGTGGCTTTCTTATTCAAACTTTCCACGTCCTTGTCCACTATTGTTACGTGCCCCATCTTTCTAAAGGGCTTGGTTATTTTCTTTCCATAAAGATGCACGTGCACGCCTTCAAGTTTTAGCACATCTTCCATTCCCTGGTATTTTGCATCTCCAGTATATCCATCTTCTCCCAAGAGATTAACCATTGCGCTCGGAGACCGCATGGAGGTAGCTCCCAGGGGTTGATTGAGAATAGCTCTCAAATGTTGTTCATATTGCGAAGTCTCATTAGCTTCTATGGTCTGGTGACCACTATTATGCGGACGGGGGGCAACTTCATTTACCAATACTTTTCCATCTTTCGTCACGAACATTTCCACCGCCAAAATTCCGACAAGCCCCAGTGAATCGATTACCTTTTTTGCAATACGATCGGCATCTGCAGCAATATTTTGTGAAATGTTAGCTGGTGCAAAAAGATATTCAACGAGATTCTTTTCAGGATGAAAGACCATTTCAACCGGGGGAAACGTTGTAACCTCCCCTGATTCATTTTTAGCAACGATAATCGCGATCTCCTTTTCAAAGTCGATCAATTTCTCCAAAAGCCCCGGTGCGTCAAAAGCCTTATCAAGATCGTTGGCATCCCTTAATACCTGCACACCTCGCCCATCATAACCTTCTTTGCCTAGTTTGTTTACTGCCGGCAGGAATGAGGCGTTTGACTTTACCTCGTTTCGATTTTCGGTAAGAATAAATTCTGCTGTTGGGATGCCATTCTTTTGGAAGAACTCCTTTTGGGTTCTTTTATCTTGAATTAGTTCAATGATATCAGGTTGCGGGAAAACCTTCTTTCCTTTTTTTTCAAGATCTTTTAAGGCTTTCGTATTGACGTTTTCAATTTCGATGGTAAGAAGGTCACAACTTTCACCGAAAGCCATCACGGTTTCGTAGTCGGTGAGCTTACCCTGTGTGAATTCTGAAATCTGATGGCAGGGGGCTGAGGCATCAGGATCTAAGACAGAAAAAGTGATGTTAAAATCGATGCCAGATTGAATGAGCATTCTCCCCAGCTGACCTCCTCCTAAAACACCAAGCTTGAAGTCCTTTTGATAGAATTTTGGTTCCATTGGCCGCAAAAATACCGATTATTTCAGGACCAGGAGGGATTTTAGCTATAGACCATACTTTTGGATCTGGCTACCACATCATTGAATTCAATCTTCGCCATCCGAATGGAGTAGAGCAGCAGCCTGACTTCTTTAACATGAACCCGGCCATCCGCTTCTGACATTTTGTGCAGGTGAGCAAAGGCATCAAGTTTTTCATCATCTGTACATTGATTCAGATGGTCAATGCCAGATTGATAAATGTGCTTTTCATTTTTATCCAGTACACTCTTTTCAAATTCAATGAGTGTTGCTTCGGGAATCTGTTCGTAATCCTTAACCTTCCTTAAAGCTCGGCTTTCGTTTTCATCAATTACTCCATCCGCATTTACAAGCAAATGGATGAGGTATAAAATACCCAAGTGATAGTTTTTATTCTGGCTCATAGAAATCGTAGGCTATAAATATAGCCAGAATTGCGGCTATTAAAAGTGGCTGAATTAAGAAAGAACTTGATATACGAGTAACGCGGAGGTATAAGCCAGAACCGTCATATAAGTGAGTTGCAACATTGGCCACTTCCAGCCGTTGGTCTCCCTCTTTACGATTGCAAGCGTGCTCATACATTGCATAGCAAAAGTATAGAATATAAGTAGCGACAAGCCGGTGGCAAATGTAAATCGGGGTCCTCCGGTTTCAGGATTCTTTTCGGCCTTGAGTCTGCTTTTGATTGTGGTTTGATCTTCTGTATTGCCTACGCTGTAGATCGTGGCTATCGTGCCTACGAATACCTCCCTCGCTGCAAATGATGTGATCAGTGCGATGCCTATCTTCCAATCATAACCGAGCGGGCTAATGATTGGCTCAATACTTTTTCCGATAATGCCTGCATACGAGTGTTCCAATTTGTAGGCCATGGTCTGGTTCTCGCGCTCAGCTTCTGTAATTTTTCCTTCTGAAATTTCCCGGTTTACCTGGGCATCGACACCACTCATGCTGTTGGATGGGCCATAACTGGCTAGCCACCACAGGACAATGGAGATGGCAAGAATGACTTTACCTGCTTCAAAGACAAACGTTTTTGTTTTTTCAACGATGGTGTAGCCCACGTTCGACCACTTAGGCATACGATACGTTGGAAGTTCCATGATAAGAAAGCTTTTTTCGTTAGCCTTTACAATCCATTTCATCACGATCGCGGAAAGAATGGCTGCAATAAAGCCCAGCAGATAAAGCCCCATCAGCGCCAGTCCCTGTAAGTTGAAAAACCCTAGCCACGTTCCTTCGGGGATGATGAGTGCAACGAGTATGGCAAACACCGGCAACCTTGCCGAACAACTCATCAACGGAGTGACGAAAATAGTAATCAATCGATCTTTCCAGTTTTCAATTGTTCTGGTAGCCATAATAGCTGGGATGGCACAAGCCCATCCGGAAATAAGTGGAACAACACTTTTTCCACTTAAGCCAAACTTGCGCATGATTTTATCCATGAGGAACACTACGCGAGCCATGTATCCCGATTCCTCAAGGATCGCAATGAAGGCAAACAAAATCGCTATTTGAGGCACAAAAATGATAATTCCGCCAGTGCCTGGGATGATACCCTGCGTGATTAAATCGAAGAAAGGACCTTCAGGAAAGATGCCGTTTAACGTATTGCTAAGGTTGGCAAACAAGGCATCTATCATATCCATCGGGCGCTGGGCCCAGGCAAAAATGGATTGAAAGATCAGGAAGAGAATGCTGAAGAAAATAGCATACCCCCACACTTTGTGCGTGAGTACTTTGTCGATTCTGTGCGAAAGCTTTTTCCAATCCGAGTCAGCATTTTTGACAACCACTTTGCTTAAGACATCCTGAATGAATTTGTAGCGAAGGATTGTTTCAGCACCCTGGTATTTACCTGGAAAGAATTCGAACTGAGATGCGATTTCCTTGATTATATTTTTTTCTGGTTCACTTAAGAATCCGAGGTTGTCTACTTGCTGCAGATACTGGTAAGCTTCGTAGTTTGATTCAAGGTTGAAGTGACTTTTTGTTTTCTCAACAGGCTGACTAATTTCAGGATCGATTTCATACACGCATCGGCTTGAAACTGATACAGGTTTGGTAAGAAGTTGCTTTAGTTCCTGCAGTCCCTGACCGTTGCGCGCGTTGATCAACGCGACTGGCAAGTCAAGCATCTGCTCAAGTTTCTTAACGTCAATATTCTGCCCTGATTTTGCAGCCAAATCGACCATGTTGAGCACCAAAACAACCGGTAGTCGAAGATCGATTAATTGGGTGAGCAGCAGTAACGAGCTTTGGAGGTTGGTGGAGTCCGCAACCAGCACCACCTTATGTGGGTAAAAAGTGTTTCTCTTATCTGAAAAAATTTCAGTTACGATTTTTTCATCAAGCGACCGGGGGTAGAGGCTATAGATACCTGGAAGATCAATGACCTCGGCCATAGTTTGTGCATCCAATTCACAGACCCCTGTCTTTTTGTCGACAGTAACTCCTGGGAAATTTCCTATTTTCTGATTTAAACCAGTGAGTTGATTGAAGAGTGATGACTTTCCAGAATTGGGCTTCCCTGCTATCGCTATCTTTAGCCTTTTCACAGTTCCAGGCAGGCTTTAGTTTAGAATGGCAATCATAGCGGCTTCATCCATGCGAATGGTGATGTCATACCCCGCGATGCTGACGCAAATCGGGTCTCCTAGCGGAGCACTAAAATTGAACTTAACCACAGATCCGGGAAGGAATCCCATTTCCAAAAGTCGATTTGAAAGGTCGCTACTAATAAAACCTGAAATCACCGCTGTTTCTCCTGGCACCATCTGCGCTACGCTTCTGCCGTTTGCCCTCACTTTTATTTAGATTAAATTTAAACTGCGTGAAGATAATTGTTTGAGGTATGATAAACCATGATTTTGGATTGGTTGTTTGATAGTTATGAAGAGGAAATTGGCAAAACACGGGAGTAAAAAGAGCGAAAAGAAGCACACCGAGAAGGCTCACTCGGCTTCAAATTCAGGGGAGGTTCATGCTGTCGATTCCGGGAATAAGCTGGACTATGGGGGGCTACCTGATCGCGATCTGAAAAAAAACCTGGGATGCGGTTAAATCAGAGACTTTCAGCATAAAAAACCCGCTTAACCCTCTCGCTGGTATTGGTCAGAATCTCGTAGGGGATTGTATTAATCATTTGAGCGACCTCAGGGATTGGCAACTCCTGGCCAAAGAGAATAACCTCGCTACCGTCTAAAGCCTCGGGTATTTCGGTCACGTCTACCATTGTCATATCCATACACACATTACCGATCACTCGGGCACGTTTCCCGGCAATCAGGACACATCCTATACCATTGCTGAAAGCCCTATTATATCCATCGGCATACCCAATGGCGATAGTTGCTATTCGAAGCTCGCGCTCTGCTTTACCTCTTCTCCCATAACCTACGGTCTCGCCTTTATTGATAGTCTTTACCTGAGAAATAACAGTTTTCAAAGTAGCCACGGGCTCTAGTTTGTCCTGCAGTTCACCAGATGGGTCAATTCCATATAGTCCAATACCCAGTCGCACCATGTCATATTGCAACCCGGGGTGTCGAAGGATGCCACTGGAGTTAAGAATATGGCGTAGGGGGCTGTGGTTCAGAGCTTTTTCAAGCTTCTGGGTCGTTTTTTCAAAGACATTGCTCTGGGCAACGGTGAATTCATCGTGTTTGGCTTCATCTGAAGCAGCCAGGTGCGAAAAGACCGATGCAACCTGGATGTTTGAATTTGAGGAAAGCAAGTCTAGTGCTTCCGCGATATCATCCTGTTCCAGCCCCAGTCGGTGCATCCCAGTATCTACCTTAAGGTGTATGGCTATCGGCCGGCCGTTGAGAAAGCTGACCAATGACTTCAATAAGGACAGGCTGTAAATCTCTGGTTCAAGATTGTTGTCAATGAGAGCCTGAAAGGTGTCCTCGGTTGGGTTCATTACCATGATAGGTAAATGAATGTGATGCTGCCTGAGTTCTACTCCCTCGTCCACATAGGCGACCCCCAGATAGTCTACCCGATGGTACTGCAGAAGCGAGGCAATCTCCTGGCTTCCACTTCCGTAGGCAAATGCTTTTACCATTACCATCAGCTTGACACCAGGCTGAAGGAGAGACCTGAAATAATTGAGATTGTGTACCACACTATTCATGTCAATCTCCATCACTGTGCCATGTACTTTTTTCTGCAGGCGCTGCACCACTTTTTCAAATTCGAAAACGCGCGCACCTTTTACCAGGATTGCCTCGTCCTGAAAGTCGTTCCAAATGATATCGCGAATGAAATCATCTGTCGTAAGAAAAAACTGTTTGTCAATATCAAGTTGATCAAACGGAGAATGGTGAGAGTAAAATCCAAAACCAATTCCTATGAATTTTTGAATGCCAGTGTCTCTTACGACCTCAGCAATTTGCGCAGCAAGATCTTCCAAAGTGAGGCCCGATTGAAGGACATCGGAAAGTATCAGCGTCCGTTTTGGTTTGTTGAGACCACTTAAAAAGTCAAGGCTTATTCGGAGACCTCCCAAGTCGTTGTTGTATGCATCATTAATGATTTGGCATTTGTTGATTCCCTGTTTCAACTCAAGCCGCATCGGCACAGAGTGCAATTGGTTGATTTTAGAGTCAATTACTTCATCGCTGCAACCGAGGTGAATCAACAGCACAATACAATGAATGAGATTTTCTTTTGAAGCAAAATCCTGGAAAGGGAGGGCAAACCTATGGTTGCCCAAAGCCCCTGAAATTTGAATAATTTTATCGTTAGTGAACTCGAGTAAAATATTTGAGCCCGGTTTTTGCCCCCAGGCAAGCAGTTTCTGGGACAGTCTGGATTTTGCCGCAAACTGCTCCTCAATTTCAGGATAATCACTGCAATAAATTACGGTTTCAGCATCCTTGAATAGATTGGCCTTTTCGCTAGCTTTTTCCTGAATAGAGTTAAAACCTTCGGCATGGGCAGAACCAATATTGGTAAATATCCCAATTGTGGGTTGGATGATTTTTTGCAAAGAAGCCATTTCATCGGGTTGGGATATCCCCGCCTCAAAAATTCCGAGTTCATGGTCCTCTGTCATTTGCCAAACAGACAATGGCACCCCAATTTGAGAATTGTAACTTCCTGGATTTTTAACGCACTTTTTCTCGGGGGATAAAAGTTGATAAACCCATTCTTTTACAATTGTCTTTCCATTGCTTCCGGTAATGCCTACTACAGGATAATTAAACTGAGCCCGATGGTGGGCAGCAATTTTCTGTAGAGCAGTAATAGCCGATTCAACCAGGTAAAAATTTCCATTCGGATAATTCGCTAACTCAGGCTTACGCTCGACAATAAATTGTCGGACTCCCTGATGATAAAGTGAGGCGATGAACTCGTGACCATCGTTGCGAACGCCTTTTATTGCGAAGAATAAACTTTTGGGAGAAGCCAGAACTTTTCGACTGTCGGTGATGAGGTATTGAATGGCTTCGTCCTTGGCCATTTGAATTGTAGAGCCACTGACGATTGAATTCAGACTCGAAAACTTAAGCATGTCTAAAATAGTCTGCCTCCGTTAGGTACATCTTTATCAATGGTGGTCAGGACCACGTGACCATCCTCATCGGGAAAGCCGGTGACCAATATTTCTGATAAAAATGGCCCAATCTGTTTGGGTGGGAAATTGACCACGCAGGCTACCCTCTTTCCCGGTAGTTGGTCAAGTTCATATCTCTTGGTGATTTGAGCACTTGATTTCTTGATTCCCAGCTCCGGACCGAGGTCGACCCACACCTTAAAAGCGGGTTTTCTGGCTTCTGGGAAGGGTTCTGCCTTGATAATCGTGCCTGCCCTAATGTCTATTTTATTGAACTCTTCCCATGTTATCATAACCAAAATTTCATAATTTGGTGGAACAATCCCAATTTTGCCACGTTTTGGCTAAAACAAGGGAGACGAACATGACAGGTAAGAAATCTTTTTTTCTGGCAGTTGTTATGGCTGGGGGTATGACCTTACTCTCTTATGATTCGTATGCGCAGGAAGACGGATATCCCAATTACAATTTTCAAGAGCCGAGTTATCAAGAGCTAAATCTACATGAAGATAAGGCGCTGATATATGATCAACACGAAAATCGTCCTTCTCGCACCATTCAAAGTATTCAAAGAGATTCCTTAGCGATTCAGGCCTCTAAGAATAAAAACAACAAAAAGGCTACCGCTGAAAAAAAGGAAGATGACGCACTGTCATTTAATTTCCTCTACTACATCATTCAAAAGTACAAGATCTCGGACATCGTAGATCAGTAGCTAGTTGTACTTCACGTAATTCTCCCACTTTTCTATTACCATTTTAAAATCGTCAGGAAGATCTGAGTCAAAGCTCATTATCTCTTTCGTAATAGGATGAACGAATCCCAACGTTTTTGCGTGAAGCGCCTGGCGCGGAATGATCTTAAAGCAGTTGTCTACAAACTGCTTATACTTTGAGAACATGGTTCCTTTTACGATCTCGCTTCCCCCGTATGTATTATCATTGAACAACGGATGGCCAAGATATTTCATGTGCGCTCTGATCTGATGGGTTCGCCCGGTTTCGAGTTTGCACTCAACTAGACTTACATACCTCAATGTTCTTAGTGTTTTGTAGTGGGTAATGGCTATCCGACCCAGATCACCATCGGGAAAAGCCACGGTAAGACGTCTGTCTTTCAGGCTTCGGCCAACGTTCACATTGATTGTCCCGCTTTCGGGATCAGGTTCGCCCCAAACTAATGCCCAATAGGTTCGATCGATGTTATGATTAAAGAATTGCTTGGCTAGCCCTGTTAATGCCGCTTCGGTTTTTCCTATTACCAGCAGACCCGAGGTGTCCTTGTCAATTCTGTGCACCAGGCCTGGGCGACCTTCATTACCGGGCATCTGCGGTAAGTTTTGAAAATGATAAGCCAGTGCATTTACTAGCGTACCACTCCAGTTTTGAAATGCTGGATGTACCACCATGCCAGCTGGTTTATTCACTACTAACAAGTAGTCATCTTCAAAGACAATATTGAGCGGAATATTTTCTGGCTTTACATCGGTGTCTCTTGGCGGCTCGGGTAAGGAAACGGTAATCACATCATGAGGATGTACTTTGTAATTCGGTTTGATTGCATTGTCGTTGACTTTTACAAAGCCCTCGTGGATACCAGCCTGAAGTTTTGTGCGGGTTACATTGGGTAGCCGCGCATTGAGAAACTTGTCAATCCTGATCAAACTTTGCTTGGGGTCGGCAACGATGCGATAGTGCTCAAATAGCTCATCGTCCGAGTCATTGAGTTCGTCTCCTTCTGCCTGGCTTTCTCTTGTCATGGACCCTTCTTGAAGGGTCAAAATTAAGTAACTCTGAGTTGTGGCGGATCAGTTGCTTTTAAGTTTCTCCACCAATGCTTTGTATTGCTCCAAAACTTTTGAATCCTTCTCTTTTGCCATCGACTGCATCACGGCATGCATTTGTGCTGTTTTCAGGGCAATCCCTTCTTCTACTTCTATATCGGGTTTTACGCCAACACCTTCCCAATTTGTTTTGGTAATGGGATTAATTGCCCTGCCGGTTGGCACAAACATCTCAAAGTCGTCATTGATTTTTCTGGGTTCAACGGTATTGGCGCCACCTCCTGTGCTCGCCCCAACAAGTGTTGCGCGTTTTAAATTTTTGAGATCGTATGAAAACTCTTCCGCGGCAGAGAATGTTCTCGCCCCTGTCAGTACATACACTGGTGTTCTTTCAAATCTCTCTCCATCAACGTTAGGAAGTGTGTGAGAATCGTATGTGGCATTGGTGGGACGGTAGTAAAAGGTATTTAAGTGAATGATCGAGTCCTGAGGATACAAATACGAAATCAGTAAGTTGATCATGTCCGCGCTTCCTCCTCCGCATTTTCGCACGTCAAATATCAAGGCGTTTACTCCATTAAGCTTGGCCAGACTCGACCGGACGGTTTCCTTTGACTTTGGATCATTGTTTACCGGAAAAAATATTCTGATGTCGATATAGCCGATATTGCCATCCAACACCTTTACCTCCTGAAACCCGTAGTTTGGAAATCGACTCTGGAAATCGCTAATGCTATTGGTCGGCTTGTCATCAGCACCCTTAACCACATAATTAACCATAACGTGTCTATCGCCTGTTATAAGCCTCATGTCTTCCGTAAGTTGAGTGGCAAAGGCCGTTGGGGTCATCTTGGCGTATGAACCTTTGGCAAGCTGAGAATTAATGAATTTGCCCATTTTTTCGGCCACCTCAGGAAATACATAGTCTTTGTTATATTGTTTGGCAATGAAGTCTATGATAGATTTCTGCACCTTGGTATCGATGGTCTTTTGTTGCTCTTGCGCGCAAGAACCTAAGCTGTAAAACAGAACGATGACAAGAAAGTAGAGTTTACTCATAATTGAATTTATAACCTGTTACGTGCGCTGAAGTAAATAGATTACATGTTTGGTGATTTATCAAAGTGATTTAACGATAATTAACTTTACGCGTACATTCTTTAACATTGATCAACATTTTCATGCATTCTTTACCCACAGCATCGGAGCTTGTTTATCGGGTGACCACAATAGCTCTTATCAAAGTATTCAGACTATTGCCAGTTCTGGTCATCGTTAGTTTTGCGTTCTCGTGTAAAAAGAAGGCTCAGGACAATTCCGCATTATTTGCAGAAGGTGTAAGTCAGGGTAAAGTGACCAGGAAACTTGAGGAAGCATCAGGGCTCGTGTCTAGTGTAACCAATGCCGGTCACTTATGGGTAATCAATGATAGTGGTAACGAACCAGAGGTCTATCTCATTGATGACAAGGCAGAAGTGGTGCTGACTTGCAAACTTGAAAAAATTAAGAACAGAGATTGGGAGGATATTGCTATTGGTAAGGCTCCTGGTTCAGACGAGATGTTTGTCTATGTAGCCGAGGTAGGGGACAATGAGGCGAAGTATGACTTTAAATATTTGTATCGTTTTGTTGAGCCAGTGATGACCGAGGATAAGAAGATTTCTATTGAACATACCCAGGTAATGGTAGTATCACTTCCGGATGGAGCGCGGGATATGGAAGCCATTGCAATCGATCACACTACCGGAGATTTGTATCTTGTTTCCAAAAGAGAGGAAAACGTATCAGTCTATTCCGTGCCGTTCAATCAACTAATTGATGGCGACACCATTGTGCCGCAGAAAGTGGTCACGCTTCCTTATCACAATGTGGTGGCTGCTGATGTGTCGTTTGGTGGAAAGGAAATTCTTATGAAGACCTACGATGAGATTCTCTATTGGAATACAGGTGATTCGTTAAACTTGGTACAAGCAATTCAACTTCAAGCAACAACTCTGAACTATTCACCTGAGCCACAGGGAGAGTCGATTGCATGGACGCTTGACGGAAGTGGCTTTTACACACTCAGTGAAAGCGTAGATGACGAAGCTGCAAAGCTCTACTACTACAAGAGAAATTAAATCAAAACCGGTCTTCTTCGAAGAATTTCACGCACTTCTGGTGGGCCTGAAAAGTGATTGCCGATGAAGTCATCAAGAATATCAAGACTTTTAGCCGAAAGAAGTTGCATGATCTCATCTTGAACTTCTCCGCTGAGTGCATACGGCAAATCGCCAACAACCATTTCGTTTCCATTGCATAGACAATAGATTGAGTACTCGGTCGAATCATTTACGAGCGAGTTTTTAATTGCGCAATGACTAATGGCATCTTCAATCGAAGTGAAGTTTCGATCACCGCGAGGCATAGCAGCCATGTATTCTTCAATTCTTTTACGCGATTCTTCCGAAAGTTCCATATGCATTTTTGTGGCACATTGTACACACATCGCATATTCGAAGATGACTTCAGTGAGGTTGTGACTGGGATGCTTTTTGAAAGCCTTCTCGATTACATACTGCGTATCTTTAAGTTCATTGTTGCACATCAGGCATGTTGCAAATGGCTGCCCCGTTTCAGAATTGAAAAACGCTTGATGGATTGGCTGAGTTTCCGGTTTGTCTTGCATTAAGAAATGCGATCAATAAGTTGCAATGTAAACTCGTACAATGGGCTCTTTCGGTGTTCTGCGACTTTGAGTTTTTTCAGTTGCGCGAACCCACGGGAGAAATAGGAATTAATTTTTTCCTCAGTGCTGTCACTGATACCCAGTTTATCGTAGATGGCAGTTACCGCCTTTACTTTTTCACTACTTCTGGCTCTGCTTGAGAGCCATCGATTGAGTTCAGCTTTGTCTTTCCCTTTTGCTTTGGCCAATGCCATAATCAGCAAATAGGTTTTCTTATTCGAAAGAATGTCTCCACCCACCTGCTTACCAAAGTTCTCGTTGTTGCCGTACACATCCAGCCAGTCATCTTTTAGTTGAAATCCGATGCCGATATCAATACCAAAATTTCTAAGTGCCTTTTGATCGCTGTTGGAAGCTTTTGCCAACATGGCGCCAAACTCAAGACTAAATCCAAGAAGCACGGCCGTTTTCTGTCGGATCATTTTTATGTAATCTTCTTCAGATACGGTGTTCATAAGTTCAAACTCCATGTCCCATTGCTGGCCTTCACAAACCTCTGCCGCGCAATTGTTGAATTTTGAAATAACCGATTTTAAGCTTCCTTGGGGTGACTTCAACAGTTGATCATAGACTTTGACAAGCATGACATCCCCCGATAGGATAGCGGTATTGACGTTCCATTTTTCATGCACGGTCTCCTTTCCTCTTCTGAGGGGAGCCTGATCCATAATGTCATCGTGAAGAAGTGTGAAATTGTGAAAGGCTTCAATTGCTGTTGCCAGTGGAACAATTTTTTTTACGTCATTCTTATACAAGCCGTAAGCCAGCAAAACCAGCAGGGGTCGAAGTCGCTTGCCGCCCAAAGACATGATGTATCGAATGGGGTCATAAAGTGAGGCGGGCGCCTTACCGTATTTTTGCTTACGGATTTCAGATTCTATCCAACCAAGATATTGAGAAGTCATTTCTACTAAAGACAATTAGTTTTCAAATGCAAGGTCAATCAATCGCCTGTCAACATCAGTTTTTTTGATTCTCACCTCTACCTCATCGCCTAAACGATAAATTTTCTTTCGCCTTCTGCCGATAATTCTAAAGTTACGTTCATCAAATTCGTAGTAGTCATCTTTGAGATCAGCAAGGCGAACCATTCCTTCGCATTTGGTTTCAATTATTTCTACGAACACACCAAAATCAGTAACCCCGGTAATTATTCCTTTGTAGACTTTGTCAGCGGCCATACTCATAAACTCGACCTGCTTGTATTTGATGGACGCTCGTTCCGCATCCGCTGCGCGCTTTTCTCTTTCAGAGGAGTGGATGCATTTTTCTTCATAATCCTTTTTATTGACTGACTTGCCGCCATCGAGGTAGTGTTGAAGCAGACGATGAACCATCATATCTGGATAGCGTCTGATTGGAGAAGTAAAATGCGTGTAGTGTTGAAATGCCAACCCGAAGTGGCCCATCGCATCGGTTGTATATTTTGCTTTTGCCATTGCGCGAACAGCAAGCTGCTGAAGTACGTTTTGTTCTGGTTTGCCCTCAATCTCGTCCATCAATTTGTTGAGTGAACGAGAGATTGCGGAGTCCTCGAGGTTAATCTTATGGCCAAATTGTTTTGCAAACTGGGCAAAGTCAACCACTTTATCAGGATCTGGATTGTCATGTGTTCGATAAACAAAGGTGTTTTTCTCTTCTCCTTTTTTCATCCGAAAAACATGTGTGGCAACACTGCGATTTGCCAGCAACATAAATTCCTCAATCAGCTTGTGCGCATCCTTCCGAACTTTTGGAACGACCGCCAGCGGCTTTCCTTTTTCATCAAGTTTAAATTTCACTTCCGCGGTTTCAAAATTTACCGCCCCGTGTGCAAAACGATTTTTGCGAAGCGTCTTTGCGATACCATTGAGCAGTTTCAGCTCACTCGAAAATTCCCCTTCACCACCTTCTAATAATTCCTGGGCCGCCTCATAAGTAAAACGCTTATCAGAATGAATGATAGTGCGACCAAACCATTCGCTGTGCACTTTCGCTTTATCGTCCAACTCAAAAACGGCAGAAAAAGTAAGCTTGTCTTCGTTTGGCCTCAATGAACACAGCTGATTGGAAAGCCGCTCAGGCAACATGGGTACAGTCCGATCAACAAGATATATTGATGTCGCACGATCGAAGGCGTCTTTGTCGAGTACGGTGCCGGGCGTAACGTAGTGAGTGACGTCAGCAATGTGAACTCCAATTTCGAGATGGCCGTTGTCTAATTTTTTGAAAGAGATGGCATCATCGAAGTCTTTTGCATCTTCGGGATCGATAGTAAAAGTGAGTACCTCACGAAAATCACGTCTCTTCTTAATTTCTTCTTTCGAAATTTCCTCGGCAATGGTTTCCGACTCTTTCAGTACTTCAGGATCGAATCGGAACGGCAGATCAAATTCTGCCATGATGGAGTGAATTTCTGCTTCGTTCTCACCGGTCTTCCCTAAAATCTCAATGACCTTTGCCTCAGGATTACGCTCGGGTGTTGCCCATCGTGTCACCTCAAACACAACCTTGTCATTCGTTTTGGCTCCGTTGAGTTCATTAGCATAGACAAAGAAGTCTGTATAGATCTTTTTGAAGTCCGGAATGATGAACGAAAAGTTGGGTGAAGCTTCAACCCGGCCTACAAATCTGGTCCGGTTGCGCTCTACTATTTTAGTGACTTTACCTTCCGGGCTTGCACCTTTACGGGAAGAAAAAATACTAATTTCCACAGTGTCACCATGCACAGCAGATCCTAGGTCTCTCGATTTTACATAGATGTCAGGCTCACCATTGCCCACCACGACATAGGCAAATCGGGGATTGACATGGTCAACCTTTCCCACGTTGCCGGAAGTTTCTTTTGTGCTCTTGTACAAGCCATTGCTTAGCTGCTGCAATTTTCCGGCATCCTCCAATTCATCCAGGATGTCGTAGAGATCGGAGATCAGAGTCTTTTTCTTAAGCCCTAGTTTTTTGGTCAGTTGCTTAAGGCTGAAAGCCTTGTCAACATCTTCATCGAGTAAAGACAAAATTTTTGAGTGTACAGAGCCCCTCTCTTTCTTGTCACGCTTCTCTTTTACCTTCTTAAATTTCTTTTTGCTCATGGTGCTTGTACTATACGATGCTGGGGAATGAGAGGCAAACCTTTCATGCGCAAATACAACTGAGCCACCGTGACAACATCGCCAATACAGTAAGTCGAGATTTTGTCAAGGTCTTTCTCTTTGTAGTACACTTCGCTTACCTGACTTCCGTCCATGACACCTTTGCTACTTGGAAGATTAAAGATCGTGGCTAACAAATCGAGTGAAGTGTAGTGCTTAAAGTCTCCGAACTTCCACATCTCCATCGTGTCAAGATGTGGTATTTCCCATGGTTTTTTTCCGCTTTGGTTCAATGCCTCAGGAAGTGAAATGTCATTGACCAACATCCTGCGACTGATGTATGGAAAGTCAAATTCCTTTCCATTGTGAGCGCATAGCTTCGTGTTGGGGCCAAGTTTTTCGATTAATAATTTGAATTCTGTAAGGAGTTGTCGTTCATCGTGCGAGGAAAAAAACTTTGTTCTAAGCCCCAGATCACCGCTATCACTTTCAGTGAACATACCAATACCGATGGTGACGATTTTTCCAAACTCTGCATAGATACCTGCTCGTAATTCAAACAAATCCTCGTCAGTCTGGTTCTCTTCTCGCCTGAAAAAATTTGCTTTTCGGGCCCATTGCACCTTCAACCTCTCATCCAGTCTCTGATAAGATTCCGAAACTGCGACAGTTTCAATATCAAGAAACAAGATGTCCTTCATTTCTGCGTTCATCGTGGTAAGTTAGCTGAATAAGGCCCCAACCCCATAGAGCCTTCTGAAATTATAATACTTTATTTTTACTCCTGGATGTTGTCATTCAAACACAAGGTTTTTTTCGAGGTTGCTCGTCAGCTGAGTTTTACTAAGGCGAGTCAGGCACTTTTTATAAGTCAACCGGCTATCAGCAAACACATCCGCCAACTTGAAGAGGACTACAAAACGAGTTTGTTTGAGAGGAAAGGTAACAGCGTAGGACTGACAGAAGAGGGAGCAATTCTGTACGATTTTATTTTGCGAGGTATTGAGATGGAACGTGAGTTGGAAGTGGAACTCAATTCGTTTAGAGATCCACTGAATGTAAAAGGAGAACTTAAGCTTGGGGCAAGCACTACTGTTGCGCTGTACATCGTCCCGCCTGTGTTGTCCGGATTTAGAAAGAAGTACACGGATGTTAAGATTAGTCTTTTTAACAGAAACAGCGAAAGTGTGTTGAATGCCCTTCTCAATCGCGAAATAGACCTGGGGATAGTGGAGGGTCGGAATAAAATAGGTCAGGTAAAGAGTGAGCATTTTTTAACGGACGAAGTGGTGCCAGTTTGTTCGGCACGAAGCGATCTGGCGAAACGCCCCAAGATTCAGATTTCTGAACTAAAGAGGATTCCCATTGCGCTAAGGGAGAGAGGAAGTGGCACGTTGGCTGCTCTCAAGCACGCCTTGAGCGGGAAAGGGATCAAGCTCTCTGAGCTTCTAATTACAATGCGACTAGGTGGAACTGAGGCCTTGAAAAATTTTCTTCTTGCTGACGACAGCCTTGGATTTCTTCCCGCAAGGGCCGTTGTCAAAGAGCTGGCTGCAGGGGAATTAGTAAGGGTTTTTGTTGAGGACCTCGCAATTACCCGTCAATTCTATTTTGTGCAGCGCCATGGAGATGAGAACCGGGGACTCAATTCCTCCTTTATAAAATTTGCCAAATCTCATTATAACATTAAGTTATAAAGGATAAAGAATTGATATTGGCCACGGAATAACGACTGATATACCTTAGAGACTTCAAAATTGAAGTACTCTTTTATGGTAGTCAAAGAAAAAAAATCCCTCGTCTCGTTTCTGGCCTGCTCGGCCTGCAACAAAATCTATCCTGTCGATGAGCTCCAAACTTTCGCTGACTGCGAGGAATGCGGCAAGAGCCCGCTGCTAGCGCAGTATGAACTACTGGATGGAATTACCAAGGCTGAAATTGACACGACTGAAAGATCAATGTGGCGCTATCGCGAAATGTTGCCAGTGTTTGAGGATGAGAATATCGTGTCGCTTGGCGAAGGGTGGACGCCAATTTTGAAATTGGACCGACTTGCAAAAAGTATGGGACTCTCATTCTTAACCATGAAAGATGAGTCGCTCAATCCAACGGGATCATTCAAAGCGCGGGGTCTAAGCATGGCCGTATCGAAAGCAAAGGAACTTGGAGTAGAATGTTGCATCATTCCAACCGCGGGAAATGCTGGCGGGGCCTTGAGTGCTTATTGCGCGAAAGCGGGGATGAAGGCCATAGTTGTGATGCCCCGTCATACACCCGAAGCCTTCAAGAAGGAATGCAGATATTTTGGTGCAGACTTGATAGAAGTGGATGGGCTGATCAGCGACTGTGCACGAAAAGTAGCGGAGATTAAGGCTACACAAGATTGCTTTGATATCTCAACCATGAAGGAGCCTTATCGACTTGAGGGCAAGAAGACAATGGGATACGAGATTGCTGAACAAATGAATTGGACACTACCGGACGTTATCCTTTACCCTACTGGAGGAGGAACAGGATTGATCGGTATGTGGAAAGCATTTCACGAAATGAGGGAGTTAGGTTGGATTGGAGAAAAATTTCCACGGATGATCGCTGTTCAATCTGCCGTTTGCAATCCGATCGTACGTACGTGGGAAGGCAAGCAAACCAATTCGTCAGCCTACAAAGGCGATGCAACCTTTGCCAACGGACTTGCTGTGCCCAATCCGTTCGCAGAAAAACTTATTCTCAACGTCCTTCACGAATCCAGCGGAACCGCAGTGGATGTAACTGATGACGAAATCAAAAACTCGATGAAAGAGATTGCAGCCAATGAAGGTTTATTGATTTGTCCTGAGGGCGCGGCTTTGCTGCCAGCATTGAAGAAGTTATTAGCAGAAGGCATAATTGACCATTCAGAAAAAATACTTTTCCTTAATACTGGCTCTGCTTACAAGTATTTATGAATGGAGCACGCCCTCCATATCCAGTTCTTTGATGAATGTGAGGTTGTCTTCGTGAATTGTGTCTGGCACGAAAACAAATCGTTTGTCATAAATCTCCCTTCCAATGTAGTAACTCACCCAATACTCGTTGTTAAGGTGGAATACGGCTGGATCAATTGGCTCAATTAGCGCTGAACTATTCGGAGGCACTGTTTCCAAGAAGTGACGGAGAACCGAGGTTTTCTGTTTCTCGCCCTCTTTTTCTCCATAGCCTTTGCTGGAGACAAGTGTGTTTTCAATTGGAAATTGATTCTTGTTTATCAGGTAAACTTTCCAGGGATTTTCGCCATCTTCTTTGGTGATTGCAACCGTCACGTTCTTTACTTCCGGGAATTCAATGTCGTTGATCATTTACTTACCATAGTTCTTAGATAAAATTTGTTCTGCCTGTTTGCCTTGAGGTGTGAAATCAATCTGATGAAATCTACTACCTCGCTGTGGATACCATTTCCAGAAGTAAGCACCAGCCAGCCAATCTTTTTTCCAAACCGTATCAAAGAATGCCTGATAGCAAGCAGCTTGTGTAATTTCACAAATACTCGAGTTCATACTTTCCTGTGGCCACTTCCAAGGTTCAATAGCCGCATCTTCGGTACTTCGATATCCGATTTCTGTAAAGATCACCGGCTTGTTATATATTCTCTGTACCGCTTCAATGTCCTTCACATGTTTCGTCCAGCTTTCTGCCAGCTCGTTCACTCCCGGTTTGTTCATCTTTGAAAGCGGGAAGTAAGCCTGTATGCCGATGAAGTCAAGGTCATCCCAAAATTTTATACGATCGTACTCCTCATGGAAGTTGGCTCCATAAGTGAGCTTGCCACTGTAAATTTTTCTAACTGACTTTATAATCGTCCTCCATTGTTCTTCATGCTGTATTGTTCCCTTTAGTTCAGTGCCAATGCATAGAATTTCGATTTGATTTTGTTGAGCGAGATGGGCATAGTGCAAAATGAATTTTGAATAGTTGTCAAACCATTGTGTCCAATCACTTTCACTCTTCATCTCAATGTCGCCCGGCCATCCGTTTTTTACCCAGAGGTGCGGCTTCAACACACTCTTGACTCCCAATTCACTAGCCATCTTCGCTGTCTCAGTTATTCCCTGATCAGATTCACCCCACCACGCGTGTTCGGAATCTGTATTCATTTTAATGCCAGGAGAGCCAGCGTTGGACTGCCAGCCAAAAGGAGTTTGTGATATCCACTCAATATTGTTTTGAGCAAGCGAAAGCAAATCACTTTTGCTAATCATATTTCTTCCACCTACCCAACAGACGCCCTTCTGTTTTTCTGTCTGTGCTAACTCAGCGTGTTTGTACGAGCTCCAGTAGAAGATCGTCCCAAGAATAAAGGGACCGGCAAGTGATAATAAGATTTTGGATTTCAATCCTTCAATTTACAATCTCCATCTCAAAAATGGAGGCTATCTTCTCTTTCAGAACGGATTTAACTTCAGAGAGGTTTTGTTCGCTTCCTAGTTCCGCAGCCATAGAGGTTACCGCTTTATCGGCTATGCCACACGGCACGATGTATTTAAAGTAGCTTAGGTCGACATTGACGTTAAAAGCCAAGCCATGCATGGTTACCCACCGACTGGTCTTTACGCCTAGCGCGCAAATCTTTCGCGCACGATCAGTTTCTGTTTCAAGCCACACTCCCGTTAGTCCCGCGATTCGGTCCGACTCGATGCCATAGTGAGCAAGCGTCTGTATCACGGCCTCTTCCAATAGCCGCATGTATTTGTGAATGTCGGTAAAAAAGTTCTCCATGTCTATCACAGGATAGACCACGATTTGCCCCGGGCCATGATAAGTAATGTCACCACCCCGATTGATGTGATGGTATGTAGCGTTGATCGTATCGAGATTTTCTTTTGCAATCAGCAGGTTTTTTTCATCTCCGCTCTTGCCTAAAGTAAAGACGTGAGGATGTTCACAAAAGAGAAGGTAGTTTTCCGTCAGACTAGGATTTGACTCGTCTTGCCGATTCCCCTTCTTAATCTCCAGAATTTTATTGAATAGATCACTTTGGTAGTCCCAGGCTTTTGCAAAATCGATTACTCCCAGGTCTATGAATTTTGTGAGACGCGTTGCGGTTAAGTTCACTTTATTTTTTCCAACTCTCCTTTCAGGAAGTCGATTACTTCAACTGGGTCAGGGTCAACTTTATTTTCAAGAGCGAGGAAGTAGGAGATCCAGTCAGTGAGGTGAATCAGGTGATAATATTGTTCAAGCAGAGAGGCTCCCTCCGCCACGATGTCGATGATTGGATGCGAAGCCTTCTCAAAGATGTCACGGCAAATTTCCATTCTCTTCTCTACGCGGGCATGATCATGATCGGTATAGAGATAAATGACCTGGCATTGTGTAAGTACGGATTGGGGGTTCACCCAACCCACAATCTCATTGTGATTCATCTCAGGAAAGGTGTTGACATGCGCGAGATGCTTTGCATTTTCATTGAGTTGATTCTGGAATCGCACGGCCATGGCATTCAACCTTCCATCGCAATAGATGATTGGCAACTTACCACTGATTTTTTTGGCGATCAGTTCGGCTTGAGCTTGAATTGCTTTCTCTCCACGATCAAGGTACTCAATGGCGTTCTCGGTCTCTTTAATAAAAGCTGCACCTATCAGATTGGTATGATATAACGCAAACAACAACGAGATCATGAGATAAGCCAGCATAGCGCGTGGGCTTGGCGAGCCAGCTGGTATCTGTATATAGTGCAGATTGTACTCCTTTGCCACTTCCAGCATTTTGCCACCGGATGTGATGCAGATAATATGCGCTCTTTTAAGTAGTGCTTTTTGTATTGCAGAAAGTGTTTCTTCTGTATTTCCACTGTACGAGCAAGCAATGAAGAGAGTGTGCGGGCTAACAAACTGAGGAATGTTGTATCCTTTACAAACTGTAATTGGAATAGGCACTCTACCAAAGGTAAGTGACTCAATGAGGTTGGCTCCAATACCGGATCCACCCATCCCTGTGATCAGGATATTCCGAATGTCACTGCCAGGTCTTACTAAGTCAACCGCTTGTCCAATCTTCAGCGCATCGCTGAGTTGTCGAGTGAAACCCTCGATCAGTTTCTTCATTTCTCTTTAACTTAAGGGATCAAATGTAGTGGCATGACCGATAAAATCAAAAAGGGAGAACTGGGGGAACAGGTGGCTGCGGACTTCTTGAAGGAGAAAGGTTATGTCATTTTAGAACACAACTATCGTTACAAGCATTCCGAAATCGATTTAATTATTCAAAAAGATAATTGGATTGTTTTCGTTGAAGTGAAGACACGTACTTCAGAAGCTTTTGGCTATCCAGAGGATTTTGTTGACGATAAGAAAGCCGAGAAAATTTTGGAGGGCGCTGATCACTATCTTTTCGAAAAGAATTGGGAAGGCAATGTTCGCTATGACATAATCTCTATCACCATTAAAAAGAACATCCCCGAAGTTGTTCATTTCGAGGATGCTTTTTATTAGATCAATTTATTGTTTGCCAATCGGAGGCGGTCCCGGAGGAATCAGTCCCTTATAGACATGATCACCTTTTCGTTCCTTGAATTCAGTCTTCACAGCTTCCACTTTTTTCGGATCTTCAAATAAATCCACCATCGTCATGGCCAGCGTTTTCGAAGTTTGAACCATTCCCTTATGGCCGATAGACATACCACCACAGGCTACCACTGCCCAGGAATGCCATGGTGCATCGATCGGAGCAGTCCCTCCATCCATTCTTACCACAGGTACGATCCAACTTACATCGCCTACGTCAGTTGAGCCGCCACCTGGATTCTCTTGAGTTTCTTCAAGGGGTTCCACTTTACTATATAGCCCCACCTGCTTTTTACCAGTAGCCTCCTGAATCTTTTTCGCGTAAGCAGTTTCCTCTTCAGTGTATTTAATCGGGCCTAACAGTTCCAGATTTTTTTGGATCAGTTCGCCACCAGCTCTATTCACCAGGATTTCATAGATACCAGATACCAACGAAATTTTGTAATCAACATCTGCGAGTATCGCTGCGCCTTCAGCCATTTTCTTCACCCTTTCGTACACTTCATTCATGCCTTCGCGTTTTGTATCGCGCACGCGTACCCAAAGCCTTGAGTAGTCAGGAACAACATTTACCACTTGACCGCCATCCTGTATGTGATAGTGAATTCTAACTGTTGGCTTGATATGCTCGCGATAGTAGTTGATGCCTGTTGTGTACAACTCAAGGGCGTCAGATGCACTTTTTCCATTCCAGGGATCGGCAGACGCGTGTGCGGTTTGTCCGTAGAACTCGACAGTAAAGTCAACGAGCGCCAATGTGCTCTGCACTGCTGCTTTGGTTTCTGCTGACGGATGCCAGTCCATGCACACATCAAGATCATCGAACAGTCCCGCTCTGGCCATCCAAAGTTTACCGAAGAATTTTTCCTCCGCTGGTGTGCCGAAGAATTTTACAGTGCCTTTCAATTTTCCTTGCGCCATCAATTCCTTTATTGCCACCGCAGCGCCAAGACTTGCCGTTCCATACAAATTATGACCGCATCCATGACCAGCCTTGCCTGGTTCTAAAGCCTCTTTGTGCGGCACTGCCTTTTGTGAAATCCCAGGAAGCGCGTCAAATTCTCCAAGGATACCAATCACGGGACTTCCGCTGCCATAGGTAGCAACAAAAGCTGTTGGTATCTCTGCTACGCCCCTCTCAACTTTAAAGCCGTTGGCCTCAGCATAGTCAGCAAGCAGCTTACTGGATTCAGTTTCCTGAAATGCAATCTCCGCGTGAGCCCAAATCTGGTCGCTGATGTTGGTAAGTTTTGATGCTTGATTATCGACCGATTGAATGATCGCTTTTTTATTTGGTGTGATCTTTTGAGCGAAGACATGTACGCTCAGGCAGACTGCAACCACGAGTAGAAGTTTTCTCATTAGAATGGATTTTTTCTTTCAATCTATCCAATGTTTTGGAAATGCGCTAGCTGAAATAATCGAGGAGGTGGAGGACGTGACTACTGGCCTTTTCTGTTGCTGTAGACTTCCTTACCCTTTTCATTCCACTCGCTTCGGATGAATGGGTTCTGTTCATGGTCGAATGGATCATCGGGGAAGATGATGATTTTTTTTCTCCGTCCATTGGGATAGTTCTCAATCCACTCGCCCACTTTGTTATCCCATTTGTATTCACCAGTTACGGCAATGCTTCCATTTTCATGGAATTGATAATAGTATCCTTCGCGTTCGCCAAACTCAACCGGAATTATCTCTTTTACTTTTGTGCGTTCCGCGGGGTCATAGTAAACGACAAGTGATTCCTTAGGCCAGCCCTTGTAATACTTAGCCTTGTCTGTTAAAAGATTTTGTCGGTCGTACTGCATCCAGCGGCCATGCTTGGTGCCCTTGTAGTAGATTCCTTCTTCCAGAAGTTGGTCGCCCTGCATTCGCTTGTAAGGCCCATGAAGAAGCACACCCTTGCTCGGATCGAAGCTATTTGTCTTCCTGATCTCCCTGCGAGTGAAGTCATACCAATAGATGTCGCGAACAAATTGATTTGGCTTGTCTTGGGTTTTTAAATAATAGAACAACTCTATTACCACCCTGTCTCCATATCCCTTTCTCGTAAAACCTTTTTTGGTTTTGAGGCCGTAGAATACTTTCTTCTTGCGCTTCTTTTTCTTGGTGACGATGGGCTCGTCAATATCTTCGTCCAGTTCGAGAAGTTTAAAAGGCTTATCTGTTTCAAATGTAAACTGACCCTCAACGACACGAGCTTCCTCATTAGGTTGGGCAAAAAGGCCCGCCTGCAGGGACAACATCGCGATTATGAATGCCAGTTTCTTTTTCATTTCTTCTTCACAACGAAGTTACCAAAATTATATTTTAACATCGATGACAAAGAAAAGGCCTCGCGAGGAGGCCTTCTTAATTCAGTTTAACTTTTTCTTACGAAACCAGCTCAACGCTTCTTTTTATGAAGCTGGTGAGGTCGGCTCCGGTAAGCATATTTTGTGAAAGCAGCGCAAGATCGTAAGCTTGCTTTGCCAACTTAACTTTCTGCTCTTCAGTCTCTGCCTTTAATACTTTTTGAATCACATTGTGGTTGGCATTCACTGAGACATTATAATTGTCCGGCATGCTGCCCATAAAGGGCATTCCTCCACCACCAGTTTTGGCCATGTCTTTCATCCTTCTCATCCATTCGCTCATAGTCACCGTCACAGGCAGATCGTTTGGCGACATAGATTCAACAGCCAGCGTCATGTTAGTATTGTTAATTGCTTTTTCGAAGATGGTCTTCACCTGTTCCTCCTCTTCTTTTGACAGCACACTTTCTACTTTCTCATCTTTAGCAATTAGCTTGTCAACAGTATCACTGTCTACGCGTTTTATTTGTGTCTTCTCAAATTTTTGCTCCAGGTTACTGATGAAGTGACTGTCCAAAACACCATCCATCAACAGTACATCGTATGACTTGTCCTTGGCCATTTGGATGTATGTGTCCTGTTTGCCTGGATCTGTTGAGTAGAGATAAACCAACTGCTTCTCCTTGTCTGTCTGAGTTGGCTTTACCTTTTCTTTGTACTCGTTGAATGTAAAGTATTCGTTGTTTACGTTTTTCAACAAGGCAAAGTCTTTTGCTTTTTCATAGAATTTCTCATCGCTGATCATTCCATATTTCACGAAGATGTTGATGTCATCCCACTTCTTTTCAAACTCTTTCCGATCCTTCTTATACATGTCTGTGAGTTTGTCGGCCACTTTTTTAGTAATGTGCTGACTGATCTTCTTTACGTTGGAATCTGACTGCAGATAGCTGCGAGAAACGTTGAGCGGAATATCTGGCGAATCAAGCACACCGTGCAGTAACATCAAGAAATCGGGAACAACATCTTTTACCTCATCGGTGATGAACACCTGGCGTGAATAGAGTTGAATTTTGTTTTTCTGAAGCTCGAAATCGTTTTTCACCTTAGGGAAATAGAGAATTCCGGTCAGGTTGAAAGGATAGTCCACATTGAGGTGAATCCAGAAGAGCGGATCTTCTGAGAATGGATACAACTCTTTATAAAATTTCAGATAGTCTTCATCGTTGAGATCGTTGGGCGACTTTGCCCAAAGTGGTTCCGGATTGTTGATGATCCTGTCGGAAGTTACAGTCTTGTATTTTTTCTTTCCGTCTTTGTCTTCGCCATCTTCTACACTGTCTTCCTTGGTGCCAAACTTAATTTCAACAGGCAGGAACTTGCAGTACTTTTCCAGAATACCTTTTATTCTCCACTCATCGAGAAACTCCTCCGAGTCTTTATTGATGTGAAGAATTACGTCAGTTCCTCTTTCTTTTTTTGTAGTAGGCTCGATGGAAAACTCAGTCGAACCATCACATGTCCACTTGGCGGCTTCACCTTCCGAAGCTGTGTGCGATCTCGTAATGATCTCAACATTATCGGCAACCATGAAGCTTGAATAGAATCCAAGCCCAAACTTTCCGATGATATCTTTCGCGTCTCCTTTGTCTTTGAATTTCTCGACAAATTCAGCAGCTCCCGAGAACGCGATTTGATTGATGTATTTTTTTACCTCTTCTGCTGTCATTCCAATACCGCGATCGCTCACGGTAATGGTCTTTTTCTTCTTATCGAATTTTACCTCTATACGGATGTCTCCAAGCTCATCTTTGAATTCACCGAGAGAAGCCAGTTTTTTTAATTTCTGTGTAGCGTCTACCGCATTGCTCACCAATTCACGCAAAAAGATCTCATGGTCTGAGTAAAGAAACTTCTTGATGATGGGGAAGATGTTTTCGGTATGGATTGATATGGTCCCTTTTTCCTTCATGGTTGATGTTTTTTGACTTCTGGGCTTTTTCAAAAATTATTCCACAGGCGTGGAATTATGACAGGATGGCAGACTAAGGGTCAGGCAACAGCCGTTGCCTGACTTAGTTCAATTTCCTCACCGTCTTTGTTCAGGTATTTACACTCGGTAACCCCTAAAGAAGTATCCTGCACCAGATCTACCCAGCGCTTGTATTTGAAGAACCATTTGGTTCTCCTTGAGATAATGCCGTTGGTAAAAAAGGCGTAGAGATATGGATGAATTGCCAGGACAAGCTTTTTCTCATTTTGCTTTACCAGCAGGTGCTCTACGTTCTTTTCAATGGTATCAGAAACGAGAATGGACGCGGTAATCGTACCAGTACCGTTGCAAGTCGGGCATACCTCTTTGGTCGCGATGTTCATCTGAGGGCGCACACGCTCGCGTGTGATCTGCATCAGCCCGAACTTCGACAATGGCAGTACCGTATGCTTCGCACGATCGGAAGAGGCCATCTCATCCTTCATGGTTTTATGCAGCAGTCTCTTATTTTCAGAACTCCGCATATCGATGAAGTCGACCACGATGATGCCGCCCATATCACGAAGTCTCAACTGCCTTGCCACTTCTTTGGCCGCCTCGATGTTAACAGACAGTGCAGTAGTTTCCTGGTTTTCCTCGCGGTTTGATTTATTACCGCTGTTGACGTCCACCACGTGAAGCGCCTCTGTGTGTTCGATGATCAGGTATCCCCCGCCTCTTAAGCTCACAGTTTGCCCGAAAGCAGACTTGATCTGTTTCTCAACATTGTAGTGCTCGAATATCTTAGCCTTGCCGGTGTAAAGCTTTACAATCTTCTCCTTATCAGGAGCGATGGTGTGGATATAAGACTTTACGTCTTCAAATATTTTCTTGTCGTCAACGTGGATGTTGTCGAACGACTCATTAAGAACGTCCCGAAGGATAGATGATGTTTTGCTGATCTCACCGATGACTTTGTCACGGGGATTGGCGGTCACCAATCTCTTGATTCCGTCATCCCAGGTCTTCACAAGGTTGCGAAGATCTTTATCCAATTCTGCTACTTCCTTACTCTCGGCTACGGTGCGGATGATAACCCCGAAGTTTTCAGGCTTGATAGATTGAATCAGGCGAAGAAGGCGTTTGCGTTCCTCGCTGCTAGTAATTTTTTTAGATACGCTTACCGTATTACTAAACGGTACCAAAACCAGGTATCGACCTGGGATGGATAACTCACACGAAAGTCGCGGGCCCTTAGTGGAAATTGGTTCTTTAACCACTTGCACCGGAATCACTTGACCTTTGGACAATTGCTGGGATACTTTCCCGTGCTTGTCAATGTCTTTTTCAAGCTGGAATCTGTCCAACTTGCCTCCGGTAATCTTCTTTGCGCGGACTAGCTTGGTGAATTTCTGAAGTGATCCAAATTGGGCTCCAAGATCCAGGTAGTGCAGGAATGCATCTTTTTCGTACCCGATATCAATGAAGGCTGCATTTAGACCCTGGACCACCTTTTTTACGGTGCCCAGATAAATATCACCAACTACAAACTTGCTTCCTTCCTCTTCCTGATGAAATTCCGCAAGGTGCTTATCCTTGAGAAGTGCTATGCGACATCCGTTTTGAGTTGCGCTAATGATTAGTTCATTACTCAAAACTGTAGATGTTTAATGTGCTACATCGATCGGATGTTATTTCTTCTTATGTCTGTTTTTTCTCAGGCGCTTCTTGCGCTTGTGAGTTGCCATCTTGTGCTTCTTTCTCTTTTTTCCGCTTGGCATACTAATTTTTTTAATTCTCCTCGCCAGGCGAGGATTGGTTTAACATTATTTTAAGTCCTTCAGATACGAATCAGCTGCAGCTTGCACAGCTGGATCCGAATCCAATTTTTTTACAAGTTCAAACTGCTCCCGGGCTTTGTCCTTATCTCTGGTGTTCATATAAGCAACACCCAGCAGAAGATGACCCTGGATATGATTTGGGTAGTAGGAGATCAGTTCTTTCAACCTCTCCTTGGCTCGTTCATATTGGCCCGATTGGATAGATAACATTCCCATGTTGAACAATGCCTGTTCGTTCTTTGGATCTGTTTCCAAAACCTCTCTGAGCATCGTGATCCCCTGCATTGGGTTTTGTGAACTCAGGTAAGTCATCGCAATCTTGGTCTTTATATCGAGATTGCCCGGCTCGGCCTCCAATACTTTTCCCAGATACTCCCTTGTCTTGTCAGCCATTTCATTTTGCTTCTTTGCGTCAAGCGCAAAAGTGTAAGCATCATAGTAGCTGTTTCCAGCTTTTAAATGGCTTTCTCTGGTGTTAAAGAACGTTGTGGCTTTCTCAGCAAACCACGCTGCGCTGTCAAATTGGTTGGCCTGGGCATACAGGCTCGCCAAAGAGTCGGCAAAGATAGCACTTTTTTCATTTTCCGATACCGCTAAGTATTGGGCTTTCAGGGAATTAATGGATTCTCTTAAAGTAGCAGGTATGGTTGAGTGAGGGTCATCCTGTGCCACCTCAGTTTCATTGGATTCCATCAGGTCCTCATTTTCTACTACTGACTTGGGCAATAGAAAAATCAGCCACACGAGCAGGGCACTTACGGCAATTAGTATGATTCGGATTTTTAGCATAATGTCACGGGCGTGTGAGAATTGAAACCAAGATGAGGCCAGTGACTATAGACGACCGGAAATTATTTTTCAGCAACCTGCTTTACCTTATCGCTGTTCTTGATTTTGTTCACAAAAATCTTGGCAGGCTTGAAGCTTGGGATATAGTGCTCGTCAATAATGATGGCAGTATTGCGAGAGATGTTACGCGCAATTTTTTTCTTCCTCTTCTTGTTGACAAAACTTCCAAACCCACGGATGTAGATGTTCTGTCCGCCAGCCATAGAGGTCTTAACAATATTGAAGAACGCTTCTATGGAATGAGATACATCGGCTTTATCTATTCCGGTTTTCTCTGCTATTTGAGCGATTACGTCAGCTTTGGTCACGTGGGTGTTGGTTAGAATTCCAAAATTTTCAGGACGGCAAATTTAATCCAGAAAGATCAATCGCAAAATGAAATCTTTGATAATCACTTAGATGTGAATTAAAAAGCGACCATCTTTCGGAGCAATCGATTTCGAAAAGTGCTCAAAATGCAAACTGGCAAGGATTGAACGTAGTGAATGAGCAGAGGAGATTTTTCTAAAAAAATAATAACCTGGTACCTGGAACATCAACGGGATTTGCCCTGGCGCAGAGCCCGCGACCCCTATTTGATCTGGTTGTCAGAAGTTATTCTACAACAGACAAGAGTAGCGCAAGGCCTTCCATACTTTGAAAGATTTGTTAAGGAGTTCCCTAACGTGCGTGCATTAGCCAATGCTCCGCTTGAAAAAGTTCTTCGCGCGTGGCAAGGACTGGGCTACTACAGCAGGGCGCGCAACTTGCACCGCTGTGCCCAGGTAATAAGAGATGAACATAAGGGGCAGTTTCCCCAGACTTATCATCAATTGGTGACACTACCGGGCATAGGCAGCTACACGGCTGCGGCTATTTCCTCCATCGCTTTTGACGAACCACATGCCGTGGTGGACGGGAACGTGTTTCGGGTACTTGCCCGTGTATATGGACTTGATCATGATATCGCTTCCTTAGCAGGGAAGAAGAAGTTTGAACAAAAAGCCAATCAGCTTATTGATCGCTCTCAACCTGGTACATTCAATCAGGCCGTGATGGAATTTGGCGCATTGCACTGCACACCAAAGTCACCGGATTGTGATTCCTGTATTTTCAATAAGGGATGTTTTGCCAGAAAACACGAGGCGCAAACCGTGCTGCCAGTGAAGATTAAGAAAGTAAAAGTCAGAAGCAGGCAGTTTCACTACTATGCTTTCAGAGTAGGCACCAAGCTGGCGATGAAACCAAGGACAGAGAAGGATATCTGGCATGGGCTTTATGATTTCTTTCTTATCGAGGGGAAAAGGAATGGTGTCAATAACAAAGCATTTTCAAAGCTGAAGTTGAAAGGGACTGAAGTAGGGAAAAAATTAACGCTAAAGCATCAGCTCACCCATCAATTGATTACCGCGCAATTTCGGGTGTTGGATTTGCCAAATAAGAAGACAACGGATGCATCCCTGAAAGCGCTGGGTTTGAAACTGTACAGTCGCAAACAATTGGTAAACTTGCCTAAACCCGTTCTTATCTCGCGTTTTCTTGCCGAAAGTGGCATTTTAGACTAGCCGGAGAAATTGGTACTTTTGTATTCTCACCGTTGAAAATGACCTGATTGTTGGGTCTCCGGTTGTTCTCGATTGAGACGTTGAGCAAGTGATTAATTCTATAAATAAAATATGTCTGGAGTAAATAAAGCGATTTTGGTAGGCCGATTGGGCAAAGATCCTGAAGTACGTCATCTCGAAAACGGAGCTACTGTAGCCAACTTTACCATGGCTACTTCTGAAACCTATAAAGACAGGACTACGGGCGAAAGAAAGGAAATCACGGAATGGCACAACATCGTTTTGTGGCGAGGCCTTGCTGACGTTGCCGCCAAATATTTGCACAAAGGAGACATGGTTTATATCGAAGGAAGAATTCGCACACGCTCCTGGGAGAAGGAGGGCGTGACACGTTATACAACTGAAGTTATTGGCGACAACATGACCATGTTGAGTACCAAACCATCAGGTGGAGGATCACCAGAATATTCTCCTTCCGCACCAAGCTCGCAGGGTGGCGCGGACTACAAACCATCTGACTCATCGGATGATCTGCCTTTTTGATGTTGGACCCAACACCGAATTTTGGAAACTTCCAGTTTAGACGAACCTCCGAGTAGCACCCTTCTGGCTGATCTGCTTTCCGGCACCCCCGACTATTTTTTAATAGCCAGTTTCATTGCTATTGCATTGCTGCTATTCTTTTCCGCCATGATCTCAGCCTCTGAGGTTGCCTTCTTTTCGTTAAGCGCTGACGATCTGGATCGCTGCCGTGAGTCAGAAGACAAAAAAGACAAGAACATCGTAGAGCTTTTACGCAACCCGCAGTTGTTGCTGGCTACCATCCTTATCATGAACAATTTTGTGAATGTGGCGATTGTAACCTTATCAACATTTATGATGTGGGAGTTGGCCTCGACACGAAACCCTACAGAGATTATCGTGGGCCTTGTTACGTTCAGCGTCACATTTGCCATTACTTTCTTTGGCGAGATTATCCCAAAGGTGTATGCCACACAGCGCAATCTCTTTTATTCTCGATTGATGGGAGGCGTGTGGCGCGTCATGGAAAAAGTCTGCTCTCCGGTCTCCTGGATGTTATTGAAAATGGGGAACGTGGTGGAAAAACGGTTTAAGAAAAAAGGATACACCACAACCGTTGAGGAATTGAATCAGGCCTTGGAACTAACTACAGAGAATGACGAAACTACAGCAGAGGAAAAGGACATTCTGAAGGGGATCGTGAACTTCGGTACACTTACCGTGAAGCAGATTATGAAATCCAGAATGGATATCTCGGCTGTGGACTTCGATATCAACTTCAGAGGGTTAATGGACCAGGTGAACTCCTCCGGGTTTTCAAGAGTACCAGTGTACAAAGAATCGCTAGATAAAATTGAGGGCGTACTATATATCAAGGATTTGCTCCCTTTTTTAGATGAGGATGAAAACTTCAAATGGCAGAAACTAATTCGTTCCGGGCTTTTCGTTCCTGAAACAAAAAAGCTTGATTCGTTGCTCAAAGATTTCCAAAACAAAAGAGTGCACATGGCTGTGGTGGTCGATGAATACGGAGGCACTTCAGGATTGATAACACTTGAAGACCTGATCGAAGAGATCATCGGAGATATCAATGATGAATTTGATGAGGAGAACGTACCTTTTGTCAAAATTGATGACAATACATTTGTGTTTGAAGGCAAAACTTCACTTCACGATTTCTGCAAAGCAATTGAAGTAGATTCCAGCACGTTTGATACTGTGAAAGGTGAAAGTGAATCTCTCGGAGGTTTAATTTTGGAATTGAACAGTGCCATGCCAAAAGTGGCGGACCAGATTGTTCACGATAGATTTGTTTTTACAGTAGTATCCGTGGACAAAAAACGGATCAAAAGAGTTCGTGTGTTGATTAACCAGGCTCCCAACTAACAGTGAAATATTTATCGTTGTGTCTAGTGCTGTTAATGATGGCAAGCGCTTGCCAGACTGATTATCAGCCAAAGCCAAAGGGCTATAACCGACTGGTACTGCCTGAACCAGCCTATCAGCCGTTACCAGATTCATTGCCCTACGCCTTTGAGTATTCTACACATGCTACATTGCTTAAGGATACTTCCTGGGTGAGGGAAAAGCACTGGGTGGAGATTTCTTATCCCGAATTGAAGGCTACAATTCACGTTACCTTCAAGCGACTACAGCATAGTGAAGAGCTGTTAAAAGAATATCTCAATGATGCCTACACGCTTACCGCTAAGCATCAGATTAAAGCTTACGCCATTGATGAAAGTATTACGCGAACACCTAGTGGAAAGACAGCTGTGATCGCTGAGATTGAAGGTGAAGTGCCTAGCCAGTTTCAGTTTACGATGACAGACTCAGTGAATAATTTTTTGCGAGGAGCGCTATACTTTAATGTTAAAGTTCAGAATGATTCTTTGCGACCTGCTATCGAGTATGTCAAAAAAGACATCATGCAACTAATCAATACGCTTGAGTGGAAGCGTGATTGAGGTTAATCGTGCAGGATTGCGTCATTGATACTATTTTGCAGTGAATACCTCGTTTTGGCCAATTACTTCGACACATCCATTGAGTTTTTAAAGGGCGTTGGTCCACAGCGGGCAGCGTTGCTGCAAAAGGAACTGAAGATTCACACCTTCGGAGATCTTATTCAGCACTATCCCTTTCGTTACGAAGACCGCACTCGCTTCTATTCCATTAAGGAAGTAAATGAGACGATGCCTCATGTTCAAATCAAAGGGAAGATACTGCGATTTGAAATGATGGGAGGGGGAAGAAAGAAGAGATTGGTCGCCTACTTCGAAGATGAGACGGGTGAACTTGAGCTCGTATGGTTTCAGGGAATCAACTGGACGTTAGATAAAATCAAACCTGGCATTGAATACGTTGTATTTGGAAAACCCAACCGCTATGGACGAACGATTTCAATAGCGCATCCCGAAATCGAACCCGTTACCAACACGAGCGAAAAGAAAGGTTTCCTTCAGCCGGTGTATCCGCTTAGTGAAAAGCTCAGAAATAAATATCTCGACAATAGGTTTTTAATAAAGATTGAAAAGGATCTGTTGGCGGTGGCGCTCCCACATGTTCGTGAAACGCTGCCCGACTATTTGAGAAAAAAACTTAAACTCATTTCCAAATCAGAGGCGCTTCAGCATATCCACTTCCCACAGTCGCATGAGTGGCTTACACAATCTCAAAACCGCCTGAAGTTCGAAGAGCTTTTCTTCATTCAACTGCGACTTATCAAAATGAAACTGGTGCGTCAGGAGAAGTTCAAGGGACTTGTGTTTAATGATACGTCAATCCTCACGAGGTTCTATGATGAACATCTCCCCTTTCCGTTGACAGAGGCTCAAAAGAAGGTGATTCGAGAGATCTACCAGGATATGAAGTCGGGTAAACAAATGAACAGGTTGCTACAGGGCGATGTTGGCAGCGGCAAAACTATCGTGGCATTTATCTGTATGCTATTGGTTATTGGCAGTGATGCACAGGCCGCGCTCATGGCGCCAACAGAAATTCTCGCGCAGCAGCATTACAACAATCTGAAGAAATATGCTGACATGATGGATATTTCCATATCGCTGCTCACAGGATCGACAAAAAAAAAGGCGCGGAATGAGCTTCACTATCGACTACAGACCGGAGAGCTAAAAATTCTGATTGGTACACACGCGCTCATCGAAGATGAAGTGAAATTCAACCGATTGGGTTTAGCAGTAATTGACGAGCAACATCGCTTTGGTGTAGCGCAGCGATCGAAGCTGTGGCAAAAAAACAAAGAGGCCTATCCTCATGTGTTGGTGATGACGGCCACACCGATCCCACGCACACTGGCCATGACGCTCTATGGCGACCTGGAAATTTCTGTCATCGATGAATTACCGAAAGGGAGGAAGCCTATCAAGACTACGCATCAATACGATTCGCATCGATTACAGATCAACGAGTTCATCCGTCAGCAGATTAAGTCAGGCCGGCAGATTTATATCGTGTATCCATTAATTGAAGAATCCGAGAAACTTGACCTGAAACATTTGATGGATGGATACGAAAGTATCGTGCGAGCGTTCCCTGACGTGCCGGTGAGTATCCTTCACGGTAAAATGAAACCAGAGGCCAAGGACTTTGAGATGGATCGCTTTGTGAGAGGTGAGACTAAAATCATGGTAGCAACTACTGTGATCGAAGTAGGTGTAGATGTGCCCAATGCCTCGGTGATGATCATCGAAAGTGCAGAGCGATTTGGGTTGTCACAATTACATCAGTTGCGAGGCCGGGTGGGACGAGGTGCTGAGCAATCGTATTGTATTCTGGTCACGGACTACAAGCTGAGTGCCGAATCGAAAATCAGATTGGGCACGATGGTGAAGACCAACAACGGATTTGAGATCGCAGAAACTGATTTGAAACTGCGAGGTCCCGGGGACCTGATGGGTACGCAGCAGAGTGGTGCACTTGACTTGCTGATCGCAGACCTCGGCAAGGATGCAGCAGTTCTAAAAGTGGCTCGCGAAACCGCTATTCGCATCCTGGAGAACGACCCAGAACTGGCCAAGCCCGAACACAAAGTGGTAAAACAGCAGATTGAATCGCTTAAGAAGACGGCCGTAAACTGGAGCCGGATTAGTTAATCTACCCGTTTTTGGGGGATAGGATTCTGGGTATCTAAATAGAATTTCTTACATTGAGTATCCTAACAACCTGTCTATGAGGACTTTTTGCCTGATTGGTCTTTTACTGCCGATCACTTTGTGTGCGCAGAATGTACAGATAACAGACATCGAAATTGCTGGTCAGAACGTAATCGTTCATTACGATTTGGAGGATTCCAATCCAAACAATGAATATATTCTCGACCTGTACTCTAACCGAGACAATTTCTCTACAGCACTATTAAGGGTAAAAGGTGACATTGGAAACGAGGTGAAACCGGGAAAAGACAAGAAGGTCACCTGGAATCTGGCGGATGAGTTGGGTAACTACCAGGGGAAGGTAGCAGTGGAGTTGCGCGGAAAGGTATTCACCCCTATTGTTAAGTTTCAGCAATTCAACGTCAACAAAAAATATAGAAGAGGGAAATCGTATCCGATTGCGTGGCGTCCTGGTAACACGAATCCCATCAACATAGAATTATTCAAAGGAACGCAGAGAATTGCTGGTGAAGTAAACCACCCGAATTCTGGCTCGTCCTCGTTGTCCATTCCTTCAGATGCAGAGAAAGGCGATGATTATAGAATCAAGATCACCGATACCAAAAACCCGTCAGGGATTGTGTACTCACCAAATTTTAGGGTAGTGCCAAAACTACCATTGCTAATTAAAGTAATTGTGCCACTGGCCGTGGTTGGTGGTGCAGTTGTGGGATTAAGTGGAAGTGGCGGTGAAGGAGGTCCTCAGCCAGACGAGGAACTTCCCTATCCAGCGTTTCCAAGTGGGAATTGATTCCGAATGACTATGATCAAAGTTAGATTCCTTATCGCTTTTTTCTTTTGTGGGGTTTCAGCCTACGGACAGACCATTTGGGCCGGTGATGGCCCATTCGGTGGAGATGTGAGAGATGTTGTAAGTCTTTCAACAGGTACTTTGCTCTCAGCTACTGGAGATGGTTTATTTCGTTCGACCGATGATGGCGATTCATGGACAAGAGTAACTAGTGGGTTTGATCAATTCGATAGAGAGATCAGAGATGTTGAAGTGGATGAAAGTGGGAAAATCTATGCTGTCACATTTGCAAATCTTTACACCTCAATTAGCGATGGGGTTTCCTGGTCCAAAGTTACAATTACAACATCTTTTAGTGATGGGAGGATAATTAGAGTTGCGCCTGACGGTGATATTTATTTAGCCACATTTAATGGCATTTTGCGATCATCAAATGGTGGCGCGACTTTTTCAACCACCTTGTACCCTGTTGGCAATGAAATCACGGGACTTGAAGTAAATTCATCAGAATCAATTTTTGTCTCCAGATATTTTCAAAGCATTTTAAAAGGTACCAGCAACGGAAATGTATGGAGTGATGCTGGCTCATCCGGATTTCCATCAATAGTAGCATTCCAGTATAGGATTGCGTTAGACAAGGCATCTCCAAATAACCTTTATGCCCTTACTAATGTTGGGCCGTACAAAATATCGACAACTGGATCTGCTTGGTCCTCAGTCAAAAACAATTTGGTAGAGACAAATTTTAGCGGCAGAATTTACTTCCGCCAGGGGAGCCTTTTTTTATTCAATAATGACGTGAATAAAATGTTTAGCTCGGGGGATGGAGGCGCTACCTGGAGCAGTGGAACTGACTATGCAAGACCTACTGAGATTATTTCATTTGCAGCCAAGTCGGCCAGTGAGCTGTTTAAGGTTGGAAATTCATTCGGAGTATACAAATCAATGGATGGAGGAGTTTCCTGGAATGAAACCAACAATGGGATCAGGTCATTCAACGGTCGACAGATTATTGTCACACCAAATGAAAAACGCCTTTTGGTGCCTGGCAATGGTAGAGGCTACCAGATTTCGATTGATGATGGGGCTACCTGGGATTTGGTTGCTGCGGGCACGGTCGATCGTTATATAAGAGGTATGTTATTAATGGGTGACAACTCAATAATTGCTTATGGGGATGGGATTATAAGATCTGATAACGAATCAGTGACATGGAGTGTGCGAAGCACAGATTGGTATGATGCACCGATGGCTGTATTAGGTAATGATCTTTATACTCTTCAGGGGACTAACCTTCTCATTAGTGATGATTTTGGTGCAACATGGAACCAAACTGCCATAACAGGTATCTCCGGTGGCTACGATAAGATATTAGTGGATGCTACAGGGAATGTGTATATAAGAGAATATGATAGCCGCATTTATAAAATTGCGAATGGTTCATCTGTGGCTACGCAGCTCGCTCCGAATGCTATTGATTTTACGATTGCCGATGATGTGCTTATGGTTTTGTCGTCCCTGACATCTTTAGAGAAATCAACTAATGGAGGCACTTCATTCGCGACCGTCAGCTGGGCTTCTAGTTTTCGGGCTGTAAAAATCTGGGCATATAGCGAACAGGACATTTTCACCATGGGAAATGACCCCGGTAAATTTCAAATCTCCGCAGATGGTGGTACTACTTGGACAAGTAAAAATTTACTTGACGAAGAAGCGTTTGTCAATGATTTGGTTTGGGTAAAAAAACCATTGAGTACGAGTAATGGCTTTGAAACCTACCTTTATCTTGCTACCAAAGGATCGGTAGTTCATAAGAGTGTTAATGGGGTGATTGTACCTCCTGCCCCGACAAACCTGGTTCTTAAAGGAACCACCTATAATCAGGCAACAATAGTTTGGGACTACGAAACAGATGACTTCAATACAGAGTCATTTGTGATCGAAGAGTCAAATGGGAATAACTTTTCGTACACAGAACTTGATCGATTTAGCTTCCTTGGTCCCAACAATCAGGGGAAATGGGACTATCCTGTGTTTGGGGATCCGGGCTTTCCTAAATATGTGCGGGTAAAAGGGATAAACAGCGCTGGTGATTCTGAGTATACCAATGAGTTACTAATTAACTATCCAACTCAATGTGCATCGGATATTCCTGACAACCGCAGTTGGACAGCTGTGGCAACCGCAGATGCGGGTTTTACCGCACCCGGAGGTGCTGGTCCATTTTCTGCTTCCAATGTTGCAATCAAACTGCGCTTCGGCACCATAAATACTTTTATCATTGAGAACTATGTGTTCGGCATTGACAACACCAATCGATCTGCAATTATCGATGAAAATTGTGGAGTTGTCTATCTGGCTCAAAATGGATTTCACCTGACTAATGGAGGTACATGGAACCCATCAACCGAGACATTGACATTGAAATGGGAGACTACTCCATTCAATGATCCCCCCTTGCAGGGCACGACCGTATTCACATTGAATGCTAGTGATCCGATTCCAGATATACCGGAAATTGAGGTGTACAATTACTCACCAACGGAGGCATTTATAAACTGGAATCAGGTAAATTTTGCTCAGAATTTTATATTAGAAAGAGCAACAACCCCCGGTGATTACCAAGAAGTAGCAACTCTTCCGTACGACAAAGTGTTTTACCTCGATAAAAATCTGGTGCAAGGCACAACCTATTATTATCGTGTGAAGGCATCCAACTCCTCGGGGACATCTGCCACATCGGTGGTGAAGTCAATTACTCTCCAAACCGTATTGTTCAGACCAGTTGAGAATGATATATCCTTAAATTTTGAGAACCAACAAGGAGTTTCCTGGGGTGATCTGGACAATGATGGCTTTGAAGACATTGCATCGCCTTCGTTTACCAATAGCCAGACTCAACCAGTTCCTCCAGTATTCTATAAAAATCTTGGTAACGGAGGTTTTGAACGCAAAGATATTGCGGTGTTGATCAACGAAAATACGGGTGTTAGTAGGGGAATCAATCTTGTTGATTTTAATAATGATGGAAAGCTAGACGTGTACATTACCAGAAGCGGAAATGGCATACCGGATCTACTGTTAATTAATAATGGCAATTGGGAGTTCACTAAAACAATTGTCCCGTCCACGGACAACTACTCTACCGCCTTTAGAAGTTCGACAGCTATGGATTTGGATAATGATGGATACATAGACGTCTTTGTAGGGCAAGACACCAACACCACGCCCGCACAGCTGAGAGATTTGCTTTTTCGAAATAATCAAAACGGAGGATTAGCGGAGATCACTACGGGTCCAGTCGTTAATGAGATATCCAATTCGAGAGATGCCAATACGGTCGACTATAATAATGATGGACTTGCTGATTTGTTCACCGTTAATTTTGATCAGCCCGGAGGTATAAGGCTCTATAAAAACAAAGGTGATGGAACATTTGAGAAAATCACGAACTCGGTGTTTGCTACAGATGATATTTTTTTCGCCAGAACTACCAGTTGGGGTGATATCGATAATGACGGTGATATGGATTTGTTTATTGGTTCGTCTTTGAATAACCCTATTTCACCGAATATACTGATGCGTAATAATGGAGATGGTACGTTTACAAATCTTACGAGCAGCCCAGTAGCCGAAAACACTTATCGAACATTCGGTTCATCCTTTGGTGATCTTGATAATGACGGAGATCTCGACCTCTTCGTCTCAAATGGATCCATCGCGGATAGCCCCAATTCGATTTTCTTTAATGATGGAAATGGAAACTTCACAAAGTACAGTGGCAACGAGATTGTAATTAATCCATTACTCCAAAGTTTTGGGGTAGCCATGGCTGACTATGACAGGGACGGATTTTTGGATGTCTATCCGGCTAAGGGGATTACATCAAGTGTCGATTTACCTAATCTTTTATTTAGAAATACCCAGGTGAATTCTGGTACGAGGAATTGGATACAGCTAAAACTTGTAGGGACTCAATCAAACCGTTCTGCTATTGGAGCCAGAATAAAAGTGACCACTAATACGCCTTCCAGATCACAGACTAGAGAAATCGCATCGAGGACAGGATATGGTAGTTCAAACAGTCTTATTGCTCACTTTGGATTGGGCAGTGCTTCAGTTGCGGATGTTATTGAAATTAAATGGCCGAGTGGAATTGTCCAAACGTTAAATAACGTAGCGATCAATCAAGTTCTCACTATTGTTGAGGATGTCACCGGGCCAACGTTTACATTTTCACCCGAAGCAAACAGTACTACCGCCCCAATTGGCAGCACGATAAGCATTACACTGGATGAGCCCGCGACACCTGTTGCTGGAAAATTTATTAGAGTAAGGCAAGGATCCGAATCAGCAACTCCTCTTCAAACAATTAATGTAACTACGGGAGCAGTAAGTGGCAATACCTTCACATATACCCTAAATTCCAGTACTGAATACCAGACTCAGTATTTTATAAGTGTGGATGACGGTGCGTTCAGGGATCAATATCAGAATCCTAGCTTAGCTGTAGCGCCAAGTGATTGGTCATTTACAACTGTAGAACCCCCAGATTTGACATTCCCAGTTATCACTTTCAATGCAAACGACTACGTCTCGCTCCCAAAGGGCTTTGGTACACAACAGAAATTGAATGCGATAGCTAGTGACAATAAAGCCGTTACCTCCTTTGTGATGCACTACCGTAAGACGACTGCCACACAATTCTCGCAGGTATTCGGAACTGCCACGGGAGCTTCTACCTATGAATTTCCGCTTCTTGAATCATTCTTCGATGATATGGGCATGGAGTTTTACCTGGAAGCGAAGGACGCAGCCGACAACACAACCCTGGAGCCTGCCACTGGCTACCATAAAATCAAGCTCGAATTTGACGATACCAACACCACGCTCTCCATTGCAGCTGGCTCATCCGTAAATAGTTTTCAGATCAGGAGTGTGCCTTTTGAAAACCTTCCTTCAAATCAAATCAGTGTTTTGTTTGATGAACTTGGACAACCGGATGGAACGCAATACAGAGTTCTGAAATACCAGAATAGCCCTGAGGCATGGATTGAGTATCCTAACGGATTTAACTCCGTGGCCCGAGGCGAGGGATACTTCATGATCGCGCGCAATGGGGCCAATATCAAATTTGGAAGTGCTGAGTCTCCGAGCAACAGTCAAGACAATCTTTTTTCCATTGGCTTGACCGCGGGATGGAATTTGATTGGCAATCCCTATACAGTAACTGCGAGTTGGAATGAGTCAATTTCCGGACTGACTGGAGTAGGAGCACTCAAGGTTTACCAAAATGGAGCGTATGTAGACGGCAATGACATGGCGATCTTTAGTGGCGGCTTTGTGTTTGCAGATCAAGCACAACAGGTGCCGATAAAAATGAAGACCTCTGCTACCGGAGGTAGGACAAAGCGATTTGAATTAAGTTCCGACCTGGATAAACCTGAATGGTTAGTTCCTCTTACTCTAAAACAAGGTGACACTGAGTTTCTGCTTGGGGGGATTGGAATGCATCCCGATGCAAAATATTCCTATGATGACTTTGATGATTTAGCACCTCCTGTGATTGAGGACAAACTCGAGATTGCATTTAGTCATCCGGAACATTTCATGAACAAATTTAGCCGTGATATGGTACCTACGGCTGAAGATCAGGAGTGGGAGTTTACAGTGATTTCGAGCAAGGCTATGGAAACCACAATTTTTTGGAGTCCGGATTTGTTGGGTGACAACGTAAAGGAATTGGTGCTGTACGACCCAGCAACCCAGCAAATGGTCGACATGCGCAATAACGATCACTACGTTATGGATCCTAAAATATCCTCACGACTTAAAATCTATTTCGGTGAAAACTTGAGTGATAAAATAAAGCCAGAGGGTATTTCATTGGGATTTCCCACCCCTAATCCTGCGAGTAACCATTCGAGCATCGGATTCACAATATCAGGATCAGCCAATCTGCCAGTTAAAGTGGACGTATTTGATATGATGGGACGAAGGGTTATCAATCTCGTTGATGATGTATTGGCACCAGGATTTTATTCCGTGGACTGGAATGTAGAGAACGAGCCAAGTGGCATGTATACGTATCGTCTATCTGCAGGAAAGCAAATGGAAACCAGAAAAGTCATTGTGAGTAGATAATTGAACAACTGTGCTATGAAAAATGTAATTCTACTTCTTCTTGCGCAAACTTTATCAGTAAGCTTCGCTTTTGCACAAAATGTGACAAGCCGTAGCAATGAATTTGTCGTTGACTATTCTAATCCGGCTAAATTGGTTGAGTCATCTTTTGTGCCTACCATTACATGGATCGCTCCTTTGGCCGAAAACCTCTATTCCGAAAGTACCAAAGTGAGGATTGCATTTGAGGCTGCCTGCAAGAAACGTATTAAGTCAGTGACGATGGCACTCAAGGAAAGTGCCGAGTCTGAAATCAAAGGTGCCTCTGTTACAACGCCACAACCCGGTGAGGAGTTGAAAGTATCGGTTGATCGCACGCTAACCCTTCAGGAGGGAAGTCACTACATTGAAATCCAGATTGAGAATGTTGACGGTATTAAAACACTGAGCAACCGGATCATCAGAGTTGGCTCTGCTGCTCTCGCTGATGCTGCAAAACTGGATCGCACGGACTACGCTATATTATTTACTAGTAACGATTACGACAATTGGCCAGACCTGGTAAACCCAATCAACGATGGGCGTATGATTGCCGAGGAGCTGAGGAAAAACTATGGCTATAAGGTAGAGGTGATGGAGAACGGGACCCAGGCGGAGATCCTAACAAAAATCAGAGAGTACTCCGAGAAGAAATACAAACCGCTTGATCAATTGTTTATCTTCTTTGCCGGGCATGGCCAATATGATGAGACCTTTGGTGAGGGTTTTGTGGTAACGCGCGAGTCATTGGCCAATGATGTGGCGAAGACTTCTTATCTGTCACATAACCGTCTTCGCTCTATTATCAATAACATTCCATGCGAACACATCTATTTGACAATGGACGTGTGTTTTGGCGGAACTTTTGATGATGCCATTGCGCACAGAGGGATGATGGATGAAGAGGTTTACCGGGAGGCAACTCAATCGGAAATGGTCAACCGTAAACTGGTAAACAAAACCCGCAGGTATCTGACTTCAGGCGGTAAAGAATATGTTCCAGATGGACGGCCTGGTATGAATTCTCCTTTCGCCAGAAAATTTTTAGAAGCGCTTCGTACTAGAGGGGGAAGGGATTTGATTTTAACTACAGGCGAGATCAACACATTTGTTGAGACGCTAAAGCCACAGCCTCGTTCAGGTGTTTTTGGTGACAATGCTGTTGGCAGCGATTTCATTTTTATTGCGAGGTAGGTCCTTTAGGACTTTTATTACATGGAACTTCACACCAACGTTCCAGCCACCTCACAATTTTCAAAAATTTAAATGGACATTTCGGAAGACATGTGCATTTTTGGATAAACCTTACATAGTGCCCTGTCCAGACTAATATTTTAGCTAGGTTAATTAAAATTTCATTTTATGAAAACCTGCATTACGTTATTGGGCTGCTTTTTACTCTATTCGAATGTGGCTGCTCAGTGCCCTACATATCAAACCTTATCGGGAGACGCAACGATATGTCAGGGTGCTAGTACAATTATAACCCTTGCTTCATCGGAAATTGGCGTTTCATATCAACTCTTTTCTTATAGAATTTTTCCCCCCGGCTATACGGACGAAGAAGGGGAAACAGTATCCGGAACTGGAGGCCCACTTACATGGACAGTTTCACATCAGGATAGCTATGTTGTGGATGCAACGAAGGGGAGTTGTGTTAGAAGAATGGATGGGACTGTCCAGATCAACACTTTGGCTGCTTCCGGTCTTTATGGTGTTAGTTCGAGCGGTTTATGCGTTGGCTCGACAATTACACTTTTGTTATCTGATTCCAATTCGAGCTATCAATTAATTAGGAATGGGGATATCTACGGGCCAGCTAAGGTAGGGACAGGCTCGTCACTCATTTGGGCTAATATTGGTAATGGAGGCGATTACTGGGTGAAAGCAACGCATTCGACAAGTGGTTGCATTAGATACATGGCAGACACTGTCAAGATTAACCCACCATTGAGCAATTTCAGTTTGACAGGCGATGCCACTATATGTTTCACGACCAATGCGCTATTAACACTGTCAGGATCAGAACCAGGAATATCATACCAAGTTCAAAAAAGGAGTTTTGACTTTGGTACGACTTCCTATCAATTTGAAAATACCAGCATAATTCTACCCGGGACTGGTTCCGCAATAGATTTCACTGTAACCCCAGAGATCGGTGCAGGGGAGACGAACGAAAAATATCGAGTTATTGCCATTGATGGGTCAGGATGTTCAAGCATAATGGCAGGCGAGGTAACAATAGATTTTTACAGTATTACACCTATTCCCACTATAACAACCAGTCAAACGTGCGGGTCTACAAGTGTAAATCTACAAGGGTCGCATAACGGAATAGTCTATAGTATTAAAAACAGCAGCGGGATTACGAGTCAGCCTCAAACTGGAAATGGGAGTACTTTATTTTGGACCGTATCAAATGGACCGGCCTCTATTGAAAGTTTTGACCCAACAACTGGATGCAAAAGAATTATATATCAAACAATCAATGTAATAAAACGACCAATAGAGTATGTAGTTAGTGGAAACGCTACCATTTGTGGAACTCAAGCACCAATTATGTTGAGTGGGTCACAACTTGGAGTGGAGTATTGGTTATACGAACCAGAAGGTGGAATCCTTGGTACCCCGGTCTATAGTTCCCCACAAAATGGAACTGGAGCTTCACTAATCTGGATGGTAGACGGATCAACCTACCAAGTCGAAGCAAGGAATAGCCTTTGTACAGTAATACAGGATGGCGTTGTCACGATTGAAGAAATTGGCCAGTCTTATTTCTTGACTGCCAATGGCAGCTGCGGTGCTGAGACTACCTTGACACTGAACGGATCACAGAGTGGCGTGAACTACCGATTGAAAAGGGACGGAATTGTCGTTGCTTCGAAATCTGGAACAGGATCAACTATTAGTTGGACGTCCCCATTATTAGGCGGTATATATACCGTAGAAGGGGAGAAGAATGGGGTTACATGCCAAATGAACGGCTCTGCTGCTATAAACAACAGTCCGAATTCATTTGCTTTGACAAGTTCGCTGATGTCAATTTGCAATGAATCCAGTGTGACATTAAATCTGACTGGGTCGGAAGTAGGTAAAACCTATCGGCTTCAAAAATGGCATTTTGAAATCTTGGGTGGGTTTCAGTTTGTCAATACTCAAGAAGCCATAAGTGGGACAGGGTCAAACATCAGTTGGACGGTAAGCCCTCACATTGAGGTGGGAGAATCAAATGAAAAATATAGGGTTGTCGCGACCGATGCTGTGAGTGGTTGCACTGCGATTTCTAACACTATTCCTATTTCGATTTCAATTCCAGAAGCAACGATTGGAGCATCAGGAAATACAGCACTTTGTCCCGGCCAGAGTGTCACTCTAGTTGCAAATTTTGGATCTTCCTATCTGTGGAACAACGGAGCTACGAGCCAGGAAATAACTGTGTCCAGTGCGGGCTCATACTCCGTCTCAGTGACCAACTCACAAGGGTGTTCAAAGACAAGTCCGGTAACTAGTGTTACAACTAATCCAGAGCCGACCGCAACGATAACTCCGAGTGGTAGTACAACATTTTGTGCGGGGGGGCAAGTTTATCTTACTGCTAGTTATGCGCAATCCTACACTTACCTATGGTCTAACGGTTCAACGGCTCAGTCTATCCCAATATCTACTCAAGGAAGTTATTATGTCACAGTAACTGACGCTACAACCCATTGCTCGAAGACTAGCACTGCCGTCAACATTTCAGTAAACTCTCTTCCAAACATAATCGTAAGTGGACCTACTTCTGCATGTGGCTCTGCAACTTTAACAGCTAGTGGAGGTACTAGTTATTTGTGGAGTGGTCCTGGAATTAGTGGATCTGGTAACTATAAAGTTGTTAGCTCACTGGGAACAAATACTTACACAGTCTGGGGGTATGACTCAAACGGGTGCTATACCAGAGTGGACAGGCAAGTAACAATTTACTCTAGCCCATCAATCTCAATTTCAGGTGCGTCAAGCGGTTGCAATTATGTGTCACTCACCGCAAGCGGTGGAACCTCGTACTCATGGAGCGGACCAGGAGTTAGTGGATCTGGAACGACAAAATATGCCTACTCAACAGGTTGGTACTATGCAACTGGTTATAATTCGTCTGGCTGCTCATCAACAGCGAGTAAATATGTAACAGTGAACCCAACGCCTTCAGTATACATATATCAATCGGCAGGGAACACTTGTTCCTCGAGTACAGTTAGCCTTACTGCTTATGCCACATCGGGAAGTTCTTATTATTGGCCACCGGCCCCACCGTACTACTCCTCTTCGACCTACATTACGGTTCAGGCAAAGGCGGGACAAACCAGGTCGGTGACCGTAACCAAAAATGGATGTTCGGCTACAGCTTATTACTATGTAGACTATTGCTCCGGTGGTGGAGGTGGTGGAGGCGGCAGTGGTGGAGGCGGAGGAGGTCAGATGCCTAGAATAGCGGCATCAGACGATGTCACTAGTGATGAGCTGTTAGTGGTTCTCGATGACGTTACAATTTATCCGAACCCTGTGAACCGTGAGCTTGAAGTAACGCTACAGGCACCAGCGTCCGAAAGAATTTTGGTTCATCTTACAAGCCAACTGGGTGTCGTCTCAAGAGCTTCAAACTTTGAAGTGGGCCAACAGTTTATGTCAATAGATGTTAGCGACCTAACGGAGGGTGTATATTTCTTACAACTTGGTAGTGGAGCAGACGCAAAACGCGAAAAGGTAATGGTGCTACATAAGTAATCGCTCGCAAATAAATAGTTTGCAGCTAGGTCTTGAGGCAGGGCTCAGCCGCTTCATGATGAATTCTTAAGTCTATTCAAGTAGCGACAAATACCAATGTGGAAGCCTCAGCCTCGCATCGGTGAGTTTGGAGACAATGCTCCAGGAAGTGATTTTATTTTTATCACGCGTTAACAAGAGTTAAGAAAAGGCCAGTAAAAAGGTGAGACCAGCGATCTCACCTTTTTTATTCTAAATGAGTATCTTGGGTGCCCTGATTGCAGTATGAGAGTTCTTGGCGGTTTCATTTTTGCGTTGCTCATTTCTTCCCAGGTGGCCTGGGGACAGTCGGGGAATTACTTCCTTTCTCACCATTCACCGTCCGATGAAAATATTGACTACCTGAGTTTTGACATTGTTCAAAACGGTAGAGGTGTAATTTATTTTGCCAACAAGTCTGGTGTCGTAGAGTTTGATGGACGCAATTGGAATGTGATCGAAGCGCCCGGTGCTATTTATTCGCTGGCCATATCAGAAGGTGATGAACTTTACGTTGGCGGTTTGACAGGGTTCGGTAAGCTCTCACTTGACGATGACAACAACCTGGCATATCAAGGCGTTGCGAGTGCTAACAACCAAAAAAATATTTTTAAGTGCGTTTCCCTGAACGGAGTCGTCTATTTTATTAATGATGCAAACTTGTTTGGCTATAATTCCAAAACTCAAACCGTTGAGATTTCAATTGCAGCCGAGGGAGTGTTGTTCACGGGGTTGTTCTCAATTGCGGGAGAAATTTATGTCACCGATTCTAATTCAAACCTCCTTCAACTAAAGAGCAAATCACTAAGCAAAGCTGCTCTTCCGTTTTTGGGTAGCGATGAAATTTTGTTTTCCAGCCGACTTAGTGATCAGCAACGATTCTTGATCGGCACATCCTCGGGCCGAATTTTCTCTTATGATGGGAAGACCGGAACAGAGATAAAGCCTGAAGACTCAGAATATCTGTCGACCAGCGTGATTGTATCTGGTAAGTGGGTGAACGAAAATCTCGTTGCCATGGGTACGTTGAGTGGTGGGGTAGTTTTTTTGAATCCGAAAACCGGAGCGACTGAACAAATCATAAACTACTACACCGGCCTACCCGACAATGAAGTTTTTGCGATGATGACCGATCGAAATCAAGGCGTGTGGGTCGCACACGACTACGGCTTCACAAGGATCGCTCCCTATCTGCCTTTCAGAACTTACAATCATTACCCTGGATTGTCAGGTAATCTCCTAAGTGCGTACTCGGATGCAAGCAATGTTTATGTCGGTACTTCAGTGGGGTTGTTCAAACTGAATAAGGAAGAAATCTACAGTGAAGAAACTTACTACGTGACGCGTTATCGCAAGATGACTGCAGAGGAGGAAAAGGAGGAGCGGAAGAAAAGCAGAAGGGGATTGTTCGGTTTTCTGAAGAAAAAAGATAAGGACGAAGAACCGGAGCAGAAAAGCGACAACAAAAAAGAAGATGTAAAAAAGGTGGTGGAGAAGAAGACCAGGAAGGTTCTGCAATCTCTTGACTATGCATACAAAAAAGTAGAAGGGATAAGCGGAAAGGTCACTCATCTCATCAAAATGGACGGAAGATTGATTGCAGCAGGGGTGGGTGGTGTTTTTGAAGTCAATGGACTGGAAGCAGAGGAATTGCTGGGAATGCCGGTTCGCACAGTTTTTTATTCGCCTACGCTTTCGCAGATGTTGGTGAGCACGTACAATGATAGGATAAGAACATTGCAGCCGGCAAAAAACGGTTGGGAAGAGACACACTTGCTGGATACATTAAGAGATTACGTTGGAAATATTTTTGAAGATCATGTTCAGAATATATGGTTGTGCGGTAGAGCTGGTGTAATCAAGGTTGAATTACTTGACAAGCAGGTTACTTCAGTATCATCGGTGCCATTTGCTGAACCGGTGTTGGATGAAACAATGGGCTTTGCGTTGGGTACGGAGGTATTTGTAGCTGCGTCAGGATCGTTTCATCAATATGATGTGGTGAAGCACCAATTCACCAGATACGATTCATTACCCGGACCGAGAAAATACTTCACATCCCTTGGCACGTTTTGGTTCAACGATGGACATCGCTGGAGGACTGTGGATTACAATTTGCAGAATAACCTCAAACTCGAGTGGCTTGGACTGTTTCCGGATATCCGATCTCTCACGATGGCCGATGATGGCAACGGCCTTTGGTTGATCACATCAGAGAATGAGCTCTACAAGTTTACGAAATCGGATCTTTTAGGAAACCTCAACAACTATCCGCTCTTTTTAAAAGAGGTGAGAGGTTCCGGATCAAAACTTTCGCCAGGCAAGTTGATAGCAGTCGACCAACAGGAGAGTGCACTTTCCTTCGAGTTTATACAACCTGAGTATACCAATGCATTGGCAATTGAATACCAATACATGATTGACGGCATTAGCAAAGACTGGTCCGAATGGTCAACTTCTAACAACATTGTAAACTTCCCTTTCCTTACGCCAGGTAAATACAAACTCAGGATACAGTCGAGAGACCTTTTCGGTAAAATCTCGGAGCTACAGTCGGTCGATTTTCGTGTTGTTCCACCTTATTGGAAACAAACCTGGTTTTATGGTCTTGAGTTTGTCTTCTTCGCGAGTTTGGTATTCTTGTCGTTGCGACTGAGTGCGGCAAACAACAAGTACCGCCACATCAGTCAACTGCTGTCGATCCTAACAATAATTATGTTGATCCAGCTGATGCAAAATACTGCCGAGTCACTTATTCCGCTTCAGACTACTCCGGTTTTAGACTTCTTCATTCAGGTGTTTATTGCCCTTCTGATTCTTCCGCTTGAATACAAGATGCGGAACTTTATGGTTGAGGCATCTGAGGGCAAATACGACATCAAAAAGATGAAGATCAACCTTAAGGATAGGCTGCCTTAAATTCGTTTTAATTTGCCTAACTTCACTTTATCAACCTCCTTCAAAGAATATGAAGCAACTGATAATACTATCATGTCTAGTGGCTTGTTTCTGGTCTTGTCAACCAGCAAAAGAAACCTCCAACGAAGATCCAACCCTGAATCCGCCTGCAGAGGGATTTAATTTTCAGGATTCGGATCCCGCTGCCATGGAACTTGCGGATAGTATCATGATAGCGATGGGCGGACGCAAGGCCTGGGACAATACACGGTTCATTTCCTGGAATTTTTTCGGCAGAAGAAATCTTGTATGGGACAAAAAAGATGGAAGGGTAAGAATAGAGAGTATGCCTGACAGTACTACGTATCTCGTGAATGTCAATTCGATGGAGGGCAGGGTACAAACGAAAGGTCAGGAACTAACAGAGCCAGATTCGCTTAAGAAGATGCTTGATCGTGCGAAGAGTATATGGATCAATGACTCTTACTGGCTAGTTATGCCTTTTAAGCTGAAAGACTCCGGAGTAACAATCAAGTACATGGGTGAGGACACGTTGGTGAATAACAATTACTATAATGTGCTGCAGCTTACGTTTGAAAATGTAGGAGACACACCACAGAACAAATATGACCTGTATGTTGATGTCAAAGAAAAGCTCGTGAAATACTGGTCGTATTATCGTGATGCAAGTCAGGATTCAGCTTCGTGGACAAGGCCGTGGGACAACTATCAACGATACGGTTCGATAATTCTTTCGGCAGATCGGTCGGATGGGGGTGGACCTAAGAATGTAAAAGTGGATGAACAACTTCCCGATGCGTTGTTTACTGACTTCTAAGTATTAAAATTTTATCTGCATGTTGCTGAATCTTGATACCGTTCCTCATTTTTATAAGAACTATGTGAAACAAATAGAGGAAAGTGATTTGTTACAGGCTCTTCGTGTTTCAGGACACCGATCACAAGAGTTGTTTCATGCGATACCAAAAGACAAGGAAGATTTTCAATACGCTGAAGGTAAGTGGACAGTTCGTGAAGTCCTGTGTCACATGATTGATGTGGAACGTATTTTCATGTACCGGGCTTTGCGTTTCGCACGCAATGACAAAACAGCTCTATCAGGATTTGATGAGAATACTTACACGCCAGAATCGAATGCATCGGGCAGAGATATGAAAAGTATCCTGAGTGAAATGGTACACCTACGTGCGTCAACCATCGATATGTTCGCTGGTTTTTCTCCGGAGATGATGTCAAGAAAGGGGACTGCCAACAATGTAGAGTTTTCAGTGGTGTCGCAAGGCTTCATTATTGCGGGACATGAGACACATCACAGAAAAGTTCTAAAGGAACGATATTTTAGCGCGTGGGCATAAAAGTGTGGAAGGCGCTGCCGTTATTTTTTGTAATTGCCATCGGATGTGCGCCTGGCAATCGTATCCGAAAAAGTCTGATTCAGTCCGAAAAAGAATTCAATGAACACATTGGATTCTTGCTTTACGATCCTGGTTCACACAAAAGTCTGGCCGACTTTAATTCAGACAAATATTTCACTCCTGCCTCTAACACAAAGATTTTCACTTTTTATACCAGCCTTCAGGTTTTAGGAGATTCGATTCCAGGTTTGCGGTATGTCGTACAAAACGACTCGCTGATTTTCTGGGGCACGGGTGATCCTTCTTTTTTATATGAGGAGGTATCTAAATCTGACCGGGTTTTTCAGTTTTTGAAAACTCATCCGTCAAATCTCTATTATTCAAAGTCTGGATTTGATGCAACCGCTCTCGGGCCCGGTTGGGCCTGGGACGATTATCCCTATGGCTATTCTGCGGAACGCTCAGCCCTTCCATTGTATGGCAATACTGTAATATTTACCGACACGATCACCGGAAACGTGAAGGCTTCACCATCTTATTTTCAATCACATCTTGTTCGTGGTAGTCGGAAAGAGAAGCCGGAACTGGAAAGAGGATTTGATGACAATCAGTTCACCTTTTCACCAGGTATTGACTCAATGAAATTTACACGGGTTTTTCCTTTTAAGACATCTGCTGAAATGACGGTAGCGTTGTTGTCAGATACCTTGAAAAGAAAAGTCGCACTTGTCGATATTCCACCTCCGACTTCAGTCAATGTAGTCTACAGTTTGCCTTCCGATAGTTTGTATAAAGTAATGATGCAGGAAAGCGACAATTTCATCGCGGAGCATTTATTGCTGATGTGTGCGGGGGTGATAAGCGATACCTTAAAGTCAGAGATAGCAATCGAACATGCCAAGGAGAATTTTTTATTCGATCTGCCAGATGAACCGCAATGGGTGGATGGAAGCGGACTTTCTCGCTATAATCTGTTTACACCAAGATCAGTCGTTCGGTTGTGGCAAAAAATTTATGAAAAGATGCCGCGCGAAAGATTATTTCCACTGCTTGCAACTGGCGGTGTGGCAGGAACCATTAAGAATGCATACAAGGGTGATACTCCCTATATTTATGGCAAAACAGGCACGCTGAGCAACAATCATTGTTTGAGTGGATACATTTTAACAAAGAAGAATCGACTGCTGATTTTCAGTTATATGAATAACAATTACACCGTACCAACTCGGAAAATCAGAAGCCAAATGGAGGCAGTGTTAAAGGAAGTGCATGAGAAATACTAAAAGTTTATTTTTTGTTGCTGCGTTTTGTGTAAGCACAGTGCTTTCAGTTGCGCAGCCAATGGATAGTCTCGACATAAAAATTGGCCAGATGATTCTCATTGGCGTGCCGGGAACAACAGTAGACAATCTGACTTTGAAAGAAATTAAGGATGGCAAGGCGGGTTCAATCATTTTTTTTGAGAAGAATATTGCCTCTAAAGACTCATACGCTCAATTCAAGAAGCTCGCATGGGCCTATCAATCCGTAGCGCCTATTCCCATTTTTATTTCTATTGATCAAGAAGGAGGAAGAGTGAACCGACTGAAAGAGAAATATGGATTTCCAAGATCCATCACTGCTGCAGCGATGAGCGCCTCAATTGATTCCGTCAGATACTATGGGCAAACAACTGCGACAACATTAGCTGGACTAGGGATCAATGTCAATTTTGCACCAGTAGTGGATGTAGCTATAGATCCCGCCAATCCTGTGATTGTAAAAACGGAAAGATCTTTTTCAAGCAACGAGGATTCCGTGTCGTTGTATGCGCGTGAGTTTATCAAGGCACATCGACAAGTCAAGGTGATCACAGTGTTGAAGCATTTTCCAGGGCATGGAAGTTCAAAAGCCGACACACATTTCGGAATAGCCGATGTAACGAAAACTTGGCAAGAAAAAGAGTTGACGCCCTATCGTTCATTGATTGAATCTGGCTATGTAGATGCAATCATGACTGCGCACATTGTAAATAAAAATTTAGACAACAAAGGATTACCAGGCACCCTCTCCAGGCGGATGATTGACAGCCTGCTAAGAAAGCAACTTCATTTTGATGGAGTAGTGTTTTCGGATGACATGCAGATGCACGCCATTACAAAACACTTTGGCCTTGAGGAGGCGATCAAGCTGGCTGTGAATGCGGGTGTAGATATCCTGACTTTTTCGAATAACATTGAAGGGAGTGAAACCCGAACGGTTGAGCGGGTTCACACAATTATCAAGGGTTTTGTAAAAGATGGAACGATTCCCAAAGAACGAATAGACGAGTCTTACGCTAGAATCATGAAGCTGAAGTCCAGGTTAGGCCAATCAGAAGCAGAGTTTTATAGAAATGAACTTCTCGAGTCAGAGCAGCAGGTGAGAATGCTACAAGACTCATTGCAAAAACTGAATAAACAATTGAGAAAACCTGTACCGCAAACGAAACCAACTGCCGGTGAGGACGTGAAGAAGAGAAAGAAGAAGAAAAATTAAAGACATGTCGAGTCCATTTGTCATCGTTGAGCCGAAAGGACAGAGCGTACCGATTTTATTGAGCGTCCCTCATTGCGGCACTTCGTTTCCCGAAGAGATCGCTTGTGAGTATGATCAAAAAATGATCAAGCAACCGGATGATACAGACTGGTTTGTGCACGATCTTTACAACTTCGCGTCCGACATGGGTATCACCATGATTCACGCGGTTTATAGTCGCTGGGTGATTGATCTTAATCGCGACCCTGAAAGCAAACCACTGTACAATGATGGTCGAATAATCACCGCTCTTTGTCCAACCACCGATTTTTTTGGCAAACCTATTTATGCTGATAATAGAAAGGAGGTTTCAAAAAATGAAGTTGAACGTAGGCTTGAGAATTACTACCGCCCGTATCATGAAAAAATTGGCGAGCTCCTCAAAAATTTAAAAGACGAGTTCGGAAAAGTATTGTTGTGGGAATGCCACTCCATCAGGCAGCATGTGCCGACTATTCATAAAGAAAAATTTCCTGATTTGATTCTTGGCGATGCCGATGGCACTTCCGCGTCACCAGGTTTGATAGAGGCAGCATTGAAAGGACTGGAAAGTGGGGACTACGAGGTCAAACATAACTATCCTTTCAAGGGAGGATTTATCACAAGAAATTTTGGGCTGCCAATGGAGAGTCAACACGCTCTGCAATTGGAAATGAGCAAGGTGATGTACATGAATGACACAGAGTTAGAATTTGATGACACTCGCGCGGATAAAATGAGAAAAGTTTTGATGCACACTTTTGAAAATCTGATTGATGGACTCAACTGATAGATCATCACGACTTTTCTATTACAAATTCAAGGCTGTCCTCCAGCGCGAAGGTTGGCTCGCTTCGCCATATGTTGGAGTGGATGGCGATGGAAAAATACAATACTTGTCACAAGAAGCACCACGAGACGGATTTGCTACCGATTCAGTGGACGGTTATGCAATTCCCGGATTTCAAAATGCACATTCGCACGCCTTTCAGTATGCCATGGCAGGATTGGCAGAAAATCATCTAGTTGGTACGCATGATGATTTTTGGACATGGCGCGAGGCGATGTATCAATGTGCTTTATCCGTTGATCCAGATCAGGCAGAGGCGATTGCTGCCATGTTATATGCCGAAATGTTAAGACATGGATACACGCACGTTGCCGAGTTTCATTATCTCCATCATGATAAAGACGGAAAGCCGTACGAAAATCTCTCGGAAATGGGAGATCGAATGGTGGCCGCTGCCGCAACAGCAGGAATCGGCATTACTCTCGTGCCCGTATTTTACCAGAAAGGAACTTTCGGGCAAGACCCACAACCAAGACAACGCAGATTTATTTCACCCACCGTTGATGCTTACTTCAAATTACTGGAGAGCTCTAAAAACTCTGTAAAGGATTACACTAAAGCGAGTCTTGGCTTTAGCGTCCATTCCCTTCGCGCGGTAGAACTAGCTGACATCAAAACCACATTCGACAACGGACCGAAGGATCTGCCGTTTCACGTCCATGTAGCCGAGCAGAAGAAAGAAGTAAATGACTGCCTCAGTTACTGTGGAAAGAGACCGATGCAATGGGTGTTGGATAATCTTCCGGTGAATGAAAGATTTCACCTTGTACACTCCACACACCTGGATGATAATGAACTGAATCTATTAGCAAAATCAGGAGCTCAAGTGGTGTTGTGTCCCTCCACAGAAGGGAATCTTGGTGATGGCATATTTAGAATGAAGGAATACGTGGATAAAGGAGGGCGTTGGTCGATTGGTACCGACAGCCACATTGGGCTGAATCCGCTGGAGGAATTTCGGATGATTGATTATAGACAACGACTAGTTACGCATGCTCGCAATACTTTCGGTGGAGACGCTGGACACTATATGATTAATGAAGAAATTGAATCTGGAAGAAAGGCGATGGGCATAAGTTCAAATAACAATTTTGAAATCGGTGGCTCATTCGATGCTGTGATTGTTGATGGCCAGGCACCACTTCCGTCTTCAACCAGTCTAAAAAATCTCGTGCCGGCCCTTGTTTATTCTGCCGATGCCCATCACTTTTTTGGAACGATAGTTAGCGGCAAGTGGGTAGTAAAGAAAAATAGGCACAATAGGCTAGGTGAAATCAAGTCTAAATTTGCGAGGGCGATGCGTGAGCTGAATACCCGCTAGCCCCTCTTTGTTTGCATAATTCCCCTTTGCAAACTCTTGAAGTTTTGCGTACTTCTCGCAAAATAAATTTTCCCATGATACGATTGCTCTTTTTGACCGTTGTCATTGCATCATTGCACACAACAGTTTGGTCTCAACGCAAATCCAAGGCTGCGCCACCTGCTGCGTCAAGTGCAGTTGATGTTTCCAATTTCGCTGCGCTGCAATGGCGAAACATTGGCCCTTATCGTGGTGGCCGCGCCAATACGATTTCTGGTGTAATAGGAGATCCAATGACCTACTATACCGGCTATACTGGTGGTGGAGTGTGGAAAACCGTTGATGGAGGTTACAACTGGACAAACGTATCAGATGGATTTTTTGGAGTTGGGTCAATTGGAGATATCGCGGTAAGTGAGTCTGATCCAAATGTGGTCTATGTGGGAACAGGAGAGCATGCCGTGCGTGGTGTGATGACCTCGTTTGGTGATGGAGTTTATAAATCAACAGATGCCGGTAAGACCTGGAAGAATATTGGCCTGGAAAAAACCCGTCACATTTCTGATGTAATTATTCATCCGAGCAACCCCGATGTTGTGTACATCGGTGCGCAGGGTGCTGTGCACGGTCCCAGTGCCGACCGGGGGGTTTACAAATCTGTTGACGGAGGCACTACATGGAAGAAGACACTTTACGTAGATGAAAATACAGGCGTGTCAAGCTTGAGTATGGACATGAGCAATCCACGGATATTGTATGCCGCAACATGGCAGCACAGGCGCTATCCCTGGAAAGTGGAAAGTGGTGGCCCCGGTTCTGCAATTTGGAAGTCAACTGACTCTGGCGAGACCTGGACAAAACTTTCAAACGGCCTTCCGGCAGAAATGGGAAAAATAGGTTTGTCAGTTTCGCGAGCGAATCCTGAAAGAGTCTACGCATTGATTGAAGCTGAAAAAGTAAAATCAGGACTCTATCGCTCTGACGATGCCGGCAAAACATGGTCGCTACAGAGTAATGATCAAATCATCACAGCCCGCTCGTGGTATTACATGGAGGTATTTGCCGATCCACAAAACGCAGATGTGGTGTATGCATTGAATGCACCTATCATGAGATCGATAGATGGTGGAAAAACATGGATCAATCTAAATGATATTCACGGGGATTGCCATGAACTTTGGATCAATCCAGCCAACAACAAAAACATTGCATTGGCCCAGGATGGCGGTGGATGTATATCATTCAGTTGGGGAAAAGTTTGGTCGTCACTCAACAATCAGCCTACATCGCAGTTTTATCGCGTGAGTGCAGATCGCCAGGTGCCTTACTGGTTATATGCCGGACAACAAGACAATCTTTCCGTAGCAATACCAACAAGAACCAACACATACGGAATTCTAACTAAACATTGGTTTGACGGACCCGGTTGCGAGAGTGCGGCCATCGCTTTTGATGATCCATACAATCCAACCGTTTTATATGGAGACTGCTATCAAGGAACAATTAGCCGTCAGGAAGTAAGCACGAAAGAGCTAAAGGATATCATGGAGTATCCCTCCACTAACCTTGGAGAGCAACCGAGAAACATGAAATACCGCTTCAACTGGAACGCACCGCTCATTAACTCTCCACATGATCCTAAGATCATGTACCATGCAGGTAACGTATTGTTCAGAACCAATAACGGTGGACAAAGCTGGGATCCAATCAGTCCGGACCTTACGAGAAACGATGAATCCAAGCAAAGGCAAGGAGGAGGACCGTTTACAAACGAAGGTGCAGGCGGTGAAAACTACAACACCATTTATTATGTAGCGGAATCTCCATTAGAGAAAGGAGTCATTTACACAGGAAGCGATTGCGGATTGATGCACGTGACACGCGATGATGGTAAAACCTGGACAAATATTACCCCTCCAGATATGCCCGAGACGATGATCCATTCAATCGAAGTATCCCCGCACGACAAGGGAACAGTTTATTTCGCAGCTACCCGTTATAAATTCAACGACTACTCGAACATGTCCTACAAGTCTACAGATTACGGTAAGACCTGGACAAAGATTGGTAACGGGATTGGGAAAGATGATTTCATTCGTGTGATCCGCGAGGATCTGAAAACAAAAGGCCTATTGTATGCCGGAGCCGAACGTGGATTTTATATCTCGTTTGACCAGGGCGCTTCTTTTCAGAAATTCCAATCCAACCTACCAGTGGTTCCAGTTACAGACTTGATCATTCGCGATAACGATTTGGCCGCATCTACTGCTGGTCGTTCCTTTTGGATTTTGGATGACCTTTCTTCACTGCAGCAATCTAAAGGAGATTTTGGAAGTGCGAAGGTAAAAGTAGTTCAGCCAAAGCCAACGTATAGAATCTTTGGAGCACCAGGCTTCTATTTAATTACAGAACATGGTGTCGGAAAAAACCCACCAGAAGGAGTTCAGTTGGACTACTATCTTTCAGAAAAAGTGACCGATAAAACGGTGACCCTTGAGATCTTGGATGCACAGGGGCAAGTGATTCGAAATTATACAAATCAGGAAGTGAAGGATTTCAAAAGCTACCCGGGAGGGCCATCGAAGCCGACCGTGCTTCCTTCAAATAAAGGGTTGAACAGATTTGTGTGGGACTTCAGAACAAATGGTTTACCAGATGTGCCCGGAGTTTTCGTGTTTGAAGGAAACTACAACGGACACAGAGTTGCGCCAGGTAAATACAAAACCAGAATGACTTACGATGGAGTAACCTCCGAGGCTGACATAGAAATTTTGGCTGATCCTCGATTGAAGGTAAGTGCTTCTGCGTGGACCGAACAACAAGCACTCATTAAGAAAGCCGAGGATGCGATCGTAGAAGTGCATGACGCAGTGAATAAGATAAGAAAGGTAGATCAGCAACTCAAGACAATAGGCGATCAATACAAGTCCAATGACAATGCTACTGATCTCGTAAAGGCTGCAGAAGAGTTGTCAAAAAAAATATCAGAGTGGCAGTCAAATATTCTTGAAGAGAGACAGAAAGGTTTTCAGGACGCCCTTAATTGGCCATCGAAGCTTAATTCTGAGTTCTTCCTTATTCGCAATAACCTCGATACACACGATCCGCGTGTGCCAGAAGGGTATAAAACCCGTTTTGACGATTTGCAGAAAAACTGGTCAGGATACAGGCAGCAGTACAATCAGATTATCAACCAGGAAGTGAAAAAATTGAACGAAATTTTTCGCTCCAAAGACATACCCCTGCTAAACGTAGACACAAACGATTCGATGCTGAATAATTAGCAACGAAAACAGGGTAAGCCTTTCAAATAATTTAGGATAGGAAGGGAATTTTTCTTTTAGGTACTTGGGTAGTCCAAACCTGAATACCATGAGAAGAATTCCCCTTTTTATTTTAGTCGCAATGGCGATTTCCTTTGGCGCGTTTGCCCAAAGAAAAAGCAAAGCCACGCCCACAACAAATACCGCCAGTTTTAATGCCGATCTCTTCAAAGGATTAAAATGGAGAAACATAGGCCCGTTTCGGGGAGGTCGCTCCAATGCAGTTTCTGGAGTGAGAGGAAACAACATGCTGTACTATGCAGGCTATACCGGTGGAGGTGTGTGGAAGACCGAGGACGCTGGCAGCAGTTGGAAAAATATTTCAGATGGCTTCTTTAAAACCGGATCTGTCGGAGATATCGCAGTGTCTGAGTCCGATCCCAATGTGATTTATGTAGGAATGGGTGAGCACGCAGTGCGTGGCGTCATGACCTCTTATGGAGATGGTGTTTACAAATCGACTGATGGGGGTGCAACCTGGAAAAATATCGGACTCGAAAAAACCCGACACATATCAGATGTAGTTATTCATCCTTCCAATTCTGATGTAGTCTATGTGGCCGGCCAAGGTCCGGTGCATGGGCCTAGTTCCGATCGTGGAGTTTATAAATCAACAGACGGAGGAGCGACATGGAAGAAAACACTTTATGTAGATGAAAACACGGGCGTCTCAAGCCTAAGCATGGACATGAACAACCCCCGCATACTGTATGCGGCTACATGGCAACACAGGCGCTACCCATGGAAAGTGGAAAGTGGTGGACCAGGATCAGCCCTGTGGAAATCAACAGATGAAGGAGAAACATGGAAGAAGATTGTAGAGGGACTGCCCAAAGACCTGGGTAAAATGGGGATCTCCGTTTCGCGAGCTAATTCAAACCGCGTCTATGCAATTGTTGAGACAGAAAAAGCGAAGTCCGGGCTTTATCGCTCTGATGATGGAGGTAAGAAGTGGGCACTGTTAAGTAACAATCAGGATATCAGTTCACGCTCCTGGTACTACATGGAAGTCTTTGCAGATCCGATTAATGAAGACATAGTGTACGTGCTCAATGCTCCGGTAATGCGATCAATAGATGGAGGAAAAAATTTTAGTAATGTGCGCGTTGGTCATGGCGATACTCATGATCTATGGATTAATCCAACCAACAATGACAATCTTATTCTGGGTGATGATGGCGGTGCAGAAATCTCTTACAACAGAGGAGCCACGTGGAGTACGCTCGACAACCAGCCCACTGCGCAGTTCTATCGCGTGAACGTGGACAATGTATTTCCATTCCACGTGTATGGTGGACAGCAAGACAACTCTTCAGTGGTGATTGCTAGTCGAACCAACTCAATGGGCATCACTGAAAGAGACTGGTTCGCGGGGCCAGGATGTGAAAGTGCTTACATCGTTTTTGATCCCAACAATCCTGAACTCTTAATGGGTGGATGCTATCAGGGTAATATTGAAGTGCTGGACGTAAACACAAGGGAAGGTAAAGATGTGCGTCAGTATCCTGCGAGTTATTTGGCCTATCAGGTGAAAGACATGAAGTATCGGTACAATTGGAATGCACCAATTGTATCCTCGCCTCACAATGCAAAGACAATTTATCATGCTGGTAACGTAGTGTTCAAGACAACCGACTGGGGACAGAATTGGGAAGTGATCAGTCCTGACTTAACGCGCAACGATACTACCAAACAAGGTGAAGGCGGGGGTCCATTCACAAACGAGGGTGCAGGTGGTGAGAATTATAACACGATTTATTATTTGATTGAATCACCACATGAGGCAGGAGTGATTTATACTGGCAGTGATTGTGGCTTGGTACATGTCACCAGAGATGGAGGAAAGTCCTGGCAAAATATAACTCCTCCCGGGCTTCCCGAGAGTTTAATCAGCTCTATTGAGGTTTCTCCATTTGATAAGGCAACAGCGTACATCTCGGCTACACGCTATAAGTTTAATGACTATAGCAACATGACCTACAAAACAACTGACTATGGAAAGACGTGGACAAAAATTGGAAATGGTGTAGAGAACGATGACTTTATAAAAGTGATCCGTGAGGACAAGAAAGTGAAAGACTTGCTCTACGCAGGATCAGCGAGAGGCTTTTATGTTTCGCTTAATGGAGGGCAACAATGGAACAAATTGCAACTCAATCTTCCTATTGTTCCCGTAACGGATCTTATCATTCAGGGTAATGATCTGGTCGCTGCAACTGCTGGTCGTGCATTTTGGATTTTAGATGATCTGGCAGCTATTCAGCAATCAAAAGGATCTTTTGGCAATGCGGGGGCACAACTTTACAAGCCAAAGGCAACATATCGTTACTCAAGCTTTTCTCCTCCGTGGATGCCAGTTCCTCCCGGCATTGGTCAGAATCCAATGAACGGTGTGATCCTCGATTATTATTTAAAAGAAAAAGCGGATACGAATAAAGTCACCTTACAAATTTTTGACACAGGCGGAAAAGTAATCCGATCTTATACAAACAAGAAAGACGAGAGCTTCAAGCCTTATCCGGGCGGGCCGCCCGCCCCGCAGGTACTGCCTTCAGAAGCAGGCGTCAATAGATTTGCGTGGAACTTTAGAGTAGAAAACATCAAAGACGTACCCAATGCCTATGTATATGGAAATTATCAGGGCCATCAGGTAGCACCCGGAAAATACAAAGCGAAACTGACTTACAAAGGTGAGTCATCGGAAACTGATATCGAAATCATTTCCGATCCACGCGTGAATGCCACGTCTGCCGAATGGTCAATGCAGCAAAAGTTTCTTTCTGATGTAGAGGCTACCATCGAGGATATTCACACTTCAATTATTTCAATGCGTAAGGTGAGAACACAAATTGAATCATATAATGAAATGCTGAAGAACAATGAAGGCATGAAGTCGGTAGTTGAAGCAGGCAAAGCACTCATTAAGAAAATGACGGATTGGGAAGCGAATGTGATTGAAACGAGACAGAAGAACGGTCAGGATGTAATCAATTGGCCAAGCAAATTGAATACAGAATTCTTTCAGTTGTTGGGCGTGGCGGATGTCCACGAGCCTGCACTTACACAAGGAGTGATGGAAAGGCGCAGCGATGTCGACAAGCAATGGGCAACGTACAAGTCCGACCTTCAGAAGATCATGAACACGGACGTGGCAGCATATAATCAGATGTTCCGTGAGAAGAACATCCCGGCAATTGTTTTGGATAAGAATTAATGCGCG
>JAGQYM010000019.1 GCA_020436085.1 Cyclobacteriaceae bacterium | reverse complement strand
CTTGCGACACACGATTTTGAGTCGTGCGCGTCTACCAATTCCGCCACTCAGGCAGATACTTTTGCGAACGGGGTGCAAATATGCCCATTCTTTGAATTTCTGGCAATTTATAGCTCGATATATTTCTCCAGCGAAAACGCTTGTGTTCGCTCCGAAAACAATGTTTTTACACGACCCCAAACACTGCCGAACAGTGCAGACTTTCTGTAATTCTCCAGGCTCTCAGGTGCGTCCCAGTGACTCAAGGTGGTGTAACAAAATGGATCTTCGGCATCCTTCAGCAATTGAAGATGAGAACACCCTGGAAAGTTTCTGATCGCCTCTTTGTTTTGATTAAAGATCTCAATAAACTCATTCACCCCTGCCTCGGTAAAATGCATTCTTACAATTCGTATGAGCATATTTATTCTTCAAAAGTGATATTGATAGGACTGTCATATTCAAGCCCTAGTAGTTCATTTGCGTTTCCTTTATAGATGCCAATTTCAAGTAAGCCGAGACTATTGAATATCAAAAAGCAATCGCCTTGCTCCGCTTGATTATAATTAGTGTGAATCTTTTTGAACTTCTCTCCGCCAAACTGTATTGTGAAGTTTTTCCCCTTGCTCAAAATATCGAAATCCGTTTTGGGAATGTTAGTAATCAGATTTCCATAATGATCTACCCTGATGACGTGACCGGCAATCTGCCTTCGTGTCGCTTTCACATGACGGTTGATCATCTTCTTGAATGTTGTGAGTGGATTGCCAAGGTTAGTGATGGCTACACCGCTTGCTAATTTTGCTGCGGCCGGTGCCAATACGTCTCGTTCGGGAAATGTCGTTTCAATCGCATTGATGGTATTTAAAATCACACCTTGCTGCTGATTCTTATCACTGATCAATCCAAATAACCCATGATCAACACCCACAAAAAAGTAATCTTCGAGTTGAAGTGCGATAAAATTATCCCCCGGATTGCCAACGGTATCCACACCTACCAGGTGAACAGTGCCTTTTGGAAATTCACGAAATACTGATTTAAGAATAAAAGCCCCATGCGCAATGTCACATGCTGCTACTTCATGACTAATGTCTATGATGCTGATGCCCGGATTTACCTTGAGGATGGCTGCCTTGATCGCACCGGCATAGTGGTCGCTTTTTCCGCTGTCAGTAAGGAGAGTAACAATGGCCATAGCGCGAACTCAATTCCTACCCGACTCGTTTTTTAGGTAGACTTTTTATTACATTTAACTTCAAAAATAGAAGATTTCAACCACTTTACTTCATTGATCGAAAAAACCATTACACTTGAAAACATCTCTCTTATCGACTTCCTCGGTGTTGAAAACAAGAACATAAATCAACTCGCCTCTTCTTTCCCAAAAAGTAAGATCGTCACCCGCGGCAATGAGATTTTAGTGCAGGGAGAAAAGGAAGACATCGTTCAGATTACCGACATTCTTAATTCGTTGATCGAGCATTTTCACCAGTATGGTCGGGTGACTGAAGAAAATGTGAAGGGGTATGTGACCCAAGAGAAACACGAGTATGTCTCGGACGAGAGTGCGGACGGACTGTTGCTGTACGGCACGAGAGGTACCCCGATTAAGGTAAAGACCGTTAACCAACAGAAGTTGGTGCAGTCGGTTAAAGACAACGATCTGGTATTTGCACTTGGGCCAGCGGGAACGGGCAAGACATACATCTCTGTTGCGATGGCTGTTCGAGCTTTGAAGAACAAGCAGGTAAAAAAAATCATTATCACTCGTCCGGCTGTAGAAGCTGGGGAGAATCTTGGATTTTTGCCAGGAGATCTGAAAGAAAAAATAGATCCTTACCTCAGGCCAATCTACGATGCCCTGCATGACATGATCCCTTTTGAAAAACTGGGATATTATATGGAGCGTGAGATCATCGAGATTGCTCCACTCGCTTATATGCGGGGAAGGACATTAAACAACGCTTTCATTTTGCTGGATGAAGCGCAGAACACCACGCCTATGCAAATGAAGATGTTTTTGACCCGAATGGGTCCCAACTCTAAAATGATCGTCACTGGCGATACTTCCCAAATTGACCTGCCGTCCAACCAACGTTCCGGGCTAAAGGAAGCCGTTAGGATATTAAATCAGACGCCAGGAATCGGTTTTGTGGAACTTAACGAGCGAGATGTGGTTAGACATCGACTTGTAAAGAGTATTATTGAGGCCTACGGAAAGGCTCCGTCCAAATCGGATTGATTCAGGAATTTCTTTGGCTTAAATTAAGCCATGTTTCGCTGGGTCCCCTACACAATGGTCCGCATTGCCGCATTTTTTATTGTGGGGATACTTGTGGGGATTTACCAGCCTGAAATTGTTTCTATCTCCAATGCACTTCTTACTTTTTCAATTCTTGTCATTCTTTATGTAGGTGTTTGGCTTACCGGTAAGAAAGGAAGATTCATATCTGGCATTATTGGGTTGACTGCTATCGGAGTTGCTGGCTTTTGCCATGTTTTACAATTCACACAATGGAATAAGCCGGGGCACCTTTCCAAATTTGAAGGGCCGATATTCCATTACAGAGCTACCGTTACCAAACTTCCCGAAGAAAAAGAGAAGTCATTCAAGTATGAAGTGAAAATAAACTCCGTATTCGATGGTGCAAACTGGAATGAAGTATCCGGTAAAGCGCTGGTCTACATTCGTAAAGACCAATCTGAACGAAAATATTTTTATGGTGATAATATTTTGATCCGTGGTGCTCCGGATCTTTTGAAAGGCCCAACCAATCCGAACGAGTTTGACTTCAGACGTTTTCTGGGCTTCCGGAATATTTATCATCAGGATTTCGTGAAACCTGGAGATGTCGTGAAGCTTGGGTCAGCGGCTAAAGATTTAAGATTCTATTCTTATAAAGTCAGGGCATGGGCAACGGCAGTAATTAAAGAACGAATACCCGAAGCAAGAGACAATGCGATCGCTCTGGCACTCACACTTGGAGTGACTGACGGAATAGACAATGATCTCCGAAATGCCTATTCATCAAGTGGGGCGATGCATGTATTGGCCGTCTCGGGGTTGCATGTTGGTATTCTTTATGGAATTGTGATTTTGTTGTTGCGACCCATCAAAAGTCTCTCTTGGGCACGTTGGGTCAACGCGATTGTGACTCTTTTAGTACTTTGGTCTTTCGCATTTATTACTGGTCTTTCTCCTTCGGTACTTAGAGCAGTCACGATGTTTTCATTCATTGCTCTGGCAAAACCGTTTGGAAGATCAACAAGTATCTACAACACACTGGCCGGATCTACATTTATTCTTTTGATTTATGATCCTTACTTAATTATGTCGGTTGGGTTTCAGTTATCCTATCTCGCAGTTCTAGGAATTATTTCGATACATAGGCCCTTGTATCAATTAATTGAGCCGTCAAATCGCCTTGTGGATTGGGTTTGGAATATTTCCTGTGTATCCATTGCCGCACAGCTCTCAACCTTTTCGTTGGGGCTTCTTTACTTCCATCAGTTTCCAGTCTATTTCCTGGTGTCAAACTTATTTGTGATCCCGGGGGCCTTTGTGGTTTTAGTTACAAGCCTTTTGTTGCTGGCGTCAAACTCAATTCCATTTCTTTCCGATGTGTTTGCGTTTGTGCTTCAGTGGTCAATCAAGATCTTGAACTATGGAGTATTCACATTTGAAAGTCTACCGTATAGTCTGTTGGAAAACGTTTATATCAACACGACCCAATGTTGGTTGTTGATGGGCGTCATCGCTTTCTTAGTGCTGTTGAGCTATCGCAGAAGCTTTTATTATTTACTGGGTGCGTTTTCTTGCGCGTTTATGTTTTCATTGCTTCAATGGTCGCATTTTCAAATTGCGGCTCGTCAGGATCAATTTTTAGTTTACAACATACCAGGACATCGCGCCATCGAATGGATATCTAAGGGAACTTCTCGATTTGTTTGTGACTCGGTATTGAGTAATGATGCTGAGAGAATTCGCTTTCATATCAGGCCAACAAGATTGGTTTCGGAAGTAAGATTCATCGATGTAACGGTGGTAGATAAATCGAAACGGCCCCTTCAAGTTTATTTTAAAAACGGTAAAACGATAGGCGTGTTATCTGGTCCAATTGGCTCTTCGCCAACGGGTCTGAAACTTGATTATCTGGTAGTGGGTAATAATGCTTTTCGGAAGTTGGAAGAGATCACCGATGTTGTTCAGTTTGATCAGCTGATTTTAGATAGCACCTATTCGCCCTATATTGCATATCAGTTAAACAGTGAGGACAATGATCGGGTGCACTCTGTACTTCACGAGGGTGCATTTCTTAAAATTTTCTAAACATGGATAATGTATTGTATGAAGTGAGTGACAGAGTGTGCTTTCTAACGCTTAACCGGCCTGAGAAAAAGAACGCTTTGAACTCAGAGTTGGTGTCGGCACTTAAAGAGAGATTGAGCCAGGCGGAACAAGACTCATCAGTGAAAGCAATTGTCTTAAAGGCCAATGGAGATGTATTCTGTTCCGGTGCAGATTTGGAGTCACTTCAAAAATTGCAAAACAATACACATCAGGAGAACCTGGATGACTCAAAGCACCTGATGGAACTATTTCGTCAGATATACACCCTAAAAAAAGTAGTGATCGCGCAAATTCAAGGGCACGCATTGGCCGGAGGATGTGGGCTGGCTACTGTGTGTGATTTTTCTTTTGTTGTGCCCCAAGCCAAGCTCGGATACACTGAAGTTAGAATTGGATTTGTGCCCGCGATCGTAATGGTGTTTTTGTTGCGAAAGATAGGTGAACAGCGTGCCCGGCAGCTCCTGCTGGGTGGAGAACTCATCACAGGTAATGATGCGGTGTCGATGGGATTGGTAAATTTTGTTGCGGAATCAGACAAAATTGAAGGCGAGGTTAGAGCCTTTGCTCAACGATTGGTTACCGGCAACTCCTCTAAGTCATTGGAGCTTACGAAGAAGATGATTGCCGAGGTTCAATCCATGTCTCTTGATGAGGGTCTTAATTATGCTGCCGAAATGAATGCAAATGCGCGTGCCACAGAAGACTGCAAACGTGGAATTGCTGCGTTCCTGAACAAAGAAAAACTTTCTTGGTAGGAGGTAAGCTTGGAGACTGCTGATCAAGTATTAAAGAGATATTGGGGCTACGATCACTTCAGGCCTCCACAAAGAGAAATCGTTGAGGCGGTGTTGGCCGGGCATGACGTTGTCGCGTTGTTGCCAACCGGTGGAGGCAAGTCGGTCTGCTTTCAGGTGCCCGCTATGATGACTGAAGGGTTGTGTTTGGTTGTTACCCCTTTGATTGCGCTAATGGAAGATCAGGTCGAACAGCTAAAGCGAAGGAACATATCGGCTGTTGCGATACACTCGGGGATGAGTCGTAGTGAGTTAGATATCACGCTAGATAATTGCGCGTATGGCAAAATCAAATTCCTTTATCTGTCGCCAGAACGGATTCAAACGGATCTTTTTCGTGAACGCCTTCAAAAAATCAAAGTAAACCTGATTGCAATTGACGAGGCGCATTGTATTTCACAGTGGGGTTATGATTTCCGACCTCCCTATTTGTTGATCTCTTCATTGAGAGAAACTAAGTCAGATGTTCCGTTTATGGCGCTAACGGCCACCGCAACGAAACAAGTGCGTGAAGATATTGCCGAAAAGCTTGAGTTGAGAGAGCCTAAACTTTTTCAGAAAAGTTTTGCCAGACCCAATTTGTCTTTCGTTGCCAGGAAAACCGAAAACAAAGACAAGCTTCTATTGCAGGTTCTGCAAAAGGTAAACGGGTCGGCAATAGTGTACGTGCGATCAAGAAGAGCAACGGAGCAACTTGCAAATTGGCTTTCAAAAAGTAACATCGCTGCCACTTACTATCATGCGGGATTAACAGCTCAGCAGAGAAGTGAGAATCAGAAGCAGTGGATAAATGGAGCCAAAAGAGTGATGGTGGCTACCAATGCCTTTGGCATGGGCATCGACAAAGGTGATGTTAGAACTGTGGTTCACTTTGATTTACCTGAAACGCTTGAAGCCTACTATCAGGAGGCTGGTCGAGCTGGAAGAGATGGTCACCGTTCGTATGCTGTGGTTATTTATCATCCTATTGATGTAAAAAACTTGCGAGATAAAGTAACGGAAGGTCAGCCTTCGGTTAACGTTTTAAAGAATACATACCAGGCGATTGCAAACTATCTACAGTTGGCTGAAGGTAGTGCAATGGGTGAGAGTTTCGATTTTGATATCAATGAATTTACAAAGCGTTATCAGTTAGGCCCACTCACCACGTTCGCAGCGATAAAGAAACTTGAAGAACAAGGGTTGATTCAGTTAAATGAAAGTTTTTATCGGCCATCACGTGTTCACTTTCAGGTAGATAAGAAGAAGCTTTATGAATTTCAGGTTGCCAACGTTCACTTTGATCTTTTAATCAAATCGTTATTGAGAATGTATGGGGCAGAATTATTTTCAGCTTTCGTGAACATCTCAGAGAGCGCAATCGGTCGCTCAATTAAATGGTCGCTTCAGGAAACGAAGGTAGCGCTTGAGCAACTTCACAAAATGCAGTTTCTCCACTACGAGCCGGCTTCGGATAAGCCGCAAATGACATTTTTGTTGGCAAGACAGGATGCTCAGCGATTGCCGGTTGACCATGCAAAGTTGGAAGAGCGAAGAAAATTGGCGCTGGATAAAATGGAGTCGATGATCGACTATGTACTGCAGACACACCGCTGCAGAACGCAGGTAATTCAATCTTATTTTGATGAAGAAACTTTTGGTACCTGCGGAGTTTGCGATGTTTGCCTTGATAGAAAAAAGAATGAAAATAAGCTGGCAGTTAAAGATTATCACGATCAGATTCTCGTCCTTCTTCGTGAAAAGGCAATGACTTCAGATGAACTGGAGAAAGCAGTAAATCCGGACGATCACGATTTGCTCGTTGACGTAATTCGTGAAATGCTCGACAGCAATGAAATCAAATATGATGAGTACTGGGTGCTTCGGGTGGTAAGCTAGCCGAGAGCGGCTACACCAGGAAGAACTTTTCCTTCGAAGTATTCGAGCAGAGCGCCACCACCTGTTGAAACGTAACTCACCTTATCATTGAACCCAAATTTAGCCACAGCTGCGGCAGAGTCACCACCACCGATGAGAGAAAAGGCACCGTTCTCAGTTGCCTTCACAACTGCTTCAGCAATTGTCTTCGTTCCACCCTCAAATTTTTTCATTTCGAATACTCCCATCGGTCCGTTCCATAAAATCGTTTTTGATCCCAGAACCACCTTGCTAAAAACCTCTCTGGCTTGAGGTCCGATATCAAGCCCCATCCAGCCGTCTTTAATTCCGTGATTGATAGCAGTGTCAGTGTTGGCATCTGCATCAAATTTGTCTGCGATGATTGAATCTATGGGCAGGTGTAATTCGACACCTTTGCTTTTTGCTTTTTGAATCAATTCTTTGGCAAGTTCGAGTTTGTCAGCTTCAACCAGTGAGTTTCCTACACTTCCGCCCATGGCTTTAAAGAATGTATATGCCATTCCACCTCCAATGATGAGGTTATCTACTTTGTTAAGCAGTTGCTCTATGATCAAGATCTTATCCGAGATTTTAGCACCGCCCATAATTGCTGTGAACGGTTTTTCTGCATTCTCTAAAACTTTTTTAGCATTCTCTAGCTCCGCAGCCATTACCAGACCAGCGCATTTTTCATTGAAGAACTGAGCGACAATAGTTGTAGAGGCGTGAGCGCGATGGGCTGTGCCAAAGGCATCGTTTACATACACATCACCTAGCTTAGAAAGTTTTTCAGCGAAGTCATTATCACCCTTTTCTTCCTCTTTATGAAATCGAAGATTTTCAAGCAGTAAAACTTCACCTGATTTAAGAGCAGTAGCTTTTTGTTCTGCCTCAGCCCCAATGCAGTCGCCTGCAAAATGCACCTTTGTCCCTAAAAGTTTTTCAGTTGTCGCGATCGTGTGCTTGAGTGAATATTTTTCTTCAGGCCCTTCTTTCGGTCTACCCAGGTGCGACATCAAAACACAGCTTCCACCATCGCTGAGGATTTTTTTCAAAGTTGGAATAGTGGCCCGGATACGGTTGTCATCTGTTACTGCAAACGTTTTCTTATCCAATGGAACATTGAAATCCACACGGATGAGAGCTTTTTTATTTGAAAAATTGATGTCGTTGATAGTTTTCATAATGCTTTGATCAAAGTCGGATGCGAAAATAATAACATTGTGCAATTGATGCCTAGGCGCCAAAACTTATTCCGAGTCCTCGCGCTGCCTTTACAAGGTTAGAATCAGGGTCAACAAAATTGTATTTGCGAGTGGCTTCCTCCAAAGATACCGTGGTGATGTCGTTGTTTTTGAAAGAGACCATTTTTCCAAATTCTTTATCCAAAACCATCTCAAAGGCTTTTACGCCAAACAAGCTGGCCAACACGCGATCGAATGCGATCGGAGTTCCTCCTCGAATGATGTGCCCCAATACTGTTTCCCTGATTTCAGCTTTGCATCCTGCCTCCCGCAATTGATGCGAGAGTGTGAAAGCCACTCCACCTAGTTTGACATGCTCCGATCCCTTTGCTGCTTTTGAAAATGTGGCAGCTCCGTCTTTGGGTTTTGCGCCTTCAGCCACCACAATGTTCACGAACCCTCTGCCATTCTTGTAGCGAGATTCGATGCGTTTGAGTACTTTATTCAAGTCATAGGGTATTTCCGGAATGAGACATATTTCAGCACCTCCAGCTATTGCTGCGTACAGTGCTATCCATCCAGCGTCTCTTCCCATTACTTCCATGATCATCACGCGATGGTGACTTTCAGCGGTGGTGACAAGTTTGTCGAAACTGTCAGTCGCAATTTGAACGGCCGTTTGAAACCCAAAAGTCATGTCGGTAGCTGACAGGTCATTGTCGATCGTCTTTGGCACACCGATTATAGGTATCCCTTTATCGAATAAAGTCTTTGATATTTTCTGAGAACCGTCTCCACCGATATTGATTACTGCATCGAAGCCTAGTCTTTTGAGTTTTGTAACCAGTTCATCGGAACGATCCTCGAATTTAATCGTGCCATCAGGCATTTCTACCGGGTACTTGATGGGGTTGGATTTGTTGGTTGTTTTAAGAATGGTGCCGCCCTTCACATGAATTCCGGCAATTCTCCGCCTGGTGAGTTTTACCAGCTCGTTTGGTTCCCTAAACACTCCATTGAATGCTTCGATACTGCCGTACACTTCCCAGTCTTTTTCCTTTTGCGACCGCTTTACTATTCCTCGTATCACTGCGTTTAATCCCGGACAGTCTCCGCCACCGGTCAATACCAACAACTTGGGCATATGAAATATTTTAATTTGAAGAATTAAGATAACAACTAATCAAATCACCGTAGGGTTATCACCTTGAAAATTATAACTTTCCCACCGTACAAAAATTTCAATCGTATGCGATCACTATCACTCCTCATTCTGATTTGCGCACTGGTATTAAATGCAACCCATTTATCTGCGCAAAGTGACACTATTCGTTACACCATAATGTTCGGGGACCGCCAGGCGGGATCTCAGAAAATTTGGCAAACAGCGGATGGTTTTAAGGAGAGTTTCTATGAGTTCAATGACAGGGGGCGGGGACCAGAGATTCATACGAGGTACAAAGAGGATAGCAATGGATACCTGACTTTTCTTGATGCCAACGGAAAGAACTATCTAAAAAATGAGGTGACAGAATCATTCAGGTATGAAAATGGAAAAGCCACGTGGAAGAATGAATCTGAAGACGCGTCAAAGTCAATTTCCACGCTGGCGTTCTACACTCCGATCAATGGCAGCGGTGGAAACCTGATCAAAGCACTTGTACTAAGTTCCAATAAAAAAGTTGACGTGCTGCCGGGTGGAACGGCCGAACTTTTGAGCCACAAAGCTTACACATTTGATAACAATGGAAAACCGGTAAAACTCTACTTGTGTGAAATTGGAGGGTTGGGGCTGACACCAAACTACACTTGGGCGGATGAAGACAATGATCATGTTGGAGATGTGAGCGAATGGTATTCAAATATCCGGAACGGCTATGAGTCATTGAGAATGAAATTGTACGAAGAACAGAAGAAAGTCGAAGACGCCTATTTTGAAAAATGGCCGTCAACACTTTCAACAAAACCGAATGGTATTGCTGTCACCAATGTCAATCTTTTTGATTCAGAGAAAGCGGTAATGCAAAATGGAATGACTGTACTGACGACCGGTGGAAAGATTACAGCCGTTGGAAAAACCAGTGCTGTTAAGGTTCCCAGCGGTTACACCGTTATTGATGGGTCAGGTAAGACTTTGATGCCAGGCATGTGGGATATGCATGTGCATTATTCTGGCCCCTCAGATGGTATGCTTCACCTTGGTGCTGGTGTTACTAATGTGCGCGATATGGCGAACACCACTTCGCTGGTGCAAACCAAAGAACAAATTGATAACGGTCAGCTGGTGGGTCCTCGTATATCAGCTATGTGTGGATTTATTGACGGAGCTGGACCGTATGCTGGTCCAACTGGAGAAATTATTTCGTCTGCAGCGGAAGGCGTGGAGAGTGTAAAGAAGTATGCGAAGCTGGGTTACCCACAAATAAAACTTTACAGTTCAATTAAACCGGAGTGGGTCTCGACCATCACAGCAGAAGCAAAGAAAAATAATATGCGCGTAAGTGGTCACATTCCTGCTTACATGACAGCGAGTGAAGCAATTGATGCAGGGTACAACGAGATACAGCACATCAACATGCTGTTTTTAAATTTTTATGGTAAGGATAAGGACACACGCACGCCTCAGCGGTTCACACTGGTAGCAGACAATGCAGCCAATTTTGACTTCAATAGCAGTGAATTCAAATCATTTCTTGCGAAGATGAAAAAGAACAACATTGTGAGCGACCCGACCGTGGCGATTTTTGAAGAAATGTTCACTAGTGTTCCTGGTGAAGTGAATCCTGTGTATGCTGCCATCAAAGGCAGATTGCCAGCCTCTTCGCAGCGATCAGTGCAGTCATTCGGAGGGCTTCCAGCCAACGGGAAAGAAGAACTGTACAAAAAATCTTATGAAGCATGCCTCCGGTATATCAAAGAAATGTATGACGGTGGAATTACGATCGTTGCAGGCACAGATGCGATGCCTGGATTTGCTTACCAACGCGAGCTTGAGCTATATGTGAAAGCTGGTATTCCTTCCGCTCAAGTGCTGAAGATTGCCACCTGGAATGGGGCAAAGGTTGCGAATAAACTGGACCAACTGGGTTCAATTCAAAAAGGGAAAATTGCCGATATGATTCTGGTGAATGGAAACCCTGTCAACAATATCAGTGATATCCGAAAGGTAGATGTAGTAATTAAAGAAGGCGTGTTGTACGATCCAGAAAAATTGTATTCAGCAATTTCTGTGAAGTCTTACTAACTGCTGGCGGCAGCTGCTCGAGTGAGGCGATCGTTGATTGCCTTGCCTATGCCTATGTCAGGCACTTTTTCAGCGATGATGAGGTCAATGTTCATGGCATCCAGTTGCCGTAATGCTGCAAATAAATTTTGAGCAGCTTCTGCCATGTTTTCAGTGGGAGAGAGGACTATCTCATTTTCAGCCGGATCCTGCGATTTCTTATATCTGAGAATGCCTACTTTTTTTCCCTTTACAGTTGTTAGTAGTTGATCAATGTCTCCAAGCAGGAAAGGTTTTCGGGGAGCATAGTGACTCTGAAGCTGACCTGGGGCTTTGGGGTTAGATGTAGAATGAAGTCTGGATTCTACAGGTCCTATAACTCGCTCGATGGCCTCGTTAGAGATTCCGCCTCTTCGATATATAATCGGTTTGTCGTTTTCGAATCCCATAATCGTTGATTCAATGCCAACCTTACATGGCCCTCCATCAAGTATGTATGGAATTTTAGCCCCAAGTTGCTCCTCCACGTGTACTGCGGTGGTCGGGCTAACATATCCAAAAGGATTTGCACTTGGTGCCGCCAACGGAAAGTCAAGTTGACGGAGTAACTGGTGCGTGAGATGATGATCGGGACAACGAACACCAACAGAGTCCAATCCGGCTGTCACCAGATCCGGTATTATCTCCTTTTTAGGGAGCACCACTGTCAATGGTCCGGGCCAGAAATGGTTGATGAGTTGCTCAGCTTGTTTCGGAATTTTTTTAACGTATCGTTCAAGATGCTCAGCATTGGGCACATGGATAATCAAAGGATCAAAAGATGGTCGATTTTTAGCATCGAAGATTTTCGCAACTGCCTTGGCGTGAAGTGCATTTCCCGCGAGACCATAAACCGTTTCAGTTGGCACTGCCACCAATTCGTCAGCCTCCAGGTATGCCTTGGCAAGAGATATGTCGATTCCTTTTGTCGCCATTTTATTTTTTCAAAGCTAAAATCTATTTTGCTCTGATTTTAACCCGAATTAAAAAATGAGCAACAAGACACGTTCTGTGCTTCGAGCGATTGCTGTAATAATAGTGCTACTGGCAGTATTGATGGACCTTCAGGTGATAATGATCCCGGCAATCGCAGTTTATAAATTTTGGATGGTGGTCGTGGCTTTTGGCGTGATGCTAATTACATCCAAATAACCCTATTGAATGATGACCGTGGCCTTGTTGAACTTACCTTCTTCAAGTTGACCAATTTGTTCGCCCCCACCGGCATTGTTGATATCATCCTTTCTTGCCAATACATAGTAAGACTTGCCCTCTAGTTTCTTGAACTTGACAACCCCTTTTTTGTCTGTCACACCTTCAACAAAAATATTGGTCTCAGCGAGATAATCTGCTTCGGTATTATACAACTGTACAGTTGCGCCTTCCACAGTATTTCCCAGCTCGTCTCTAACGGTGAGGGTAAGTGAAGTATTAAAAATTTGTGCCTCTGTGTTGATGGTGGTGATCAAAACAAGAAACAGAGGGAGTATCAGTAGTTTTTTCATAACTAGTTCAGGTTTTAATGCTTACACATATTTAAGCAAACGTTCACAAAAAATAAAGGCATCTGGTGTGATGCCTTCTTTATTTTAGTTGGATGCGATAATCAGCCGATGGAAGGCTATCTTATGAGTGCAACCCCGCCATGTTTCTCTTGAACTCCCAATTCCGGTCTGAAAGAGCTGACGTATTTAATTACATAGGCGTAAGAGCCACCCGGCAACGTTTGACCAGAATTGTTATACGTTCCATTCCATTTGAAGTAACGGTCGTTGGACTGGTACACCAATTCACCCCATCGGTTGTAGATAAAAATTTGGAACTCATCAGTGATAAAGAACGAGAATACTGAGAACTCGCGGTTAGCGGCAGTTGAACTCGTAGGCCGGAATGCATTGGGAGCTACCAGTTTTGGAATGCATTGACTGAGCACTTCTGTTTCATCTCTAGCTACACAGCCGAATGAGTTAGTAATGTCTACGGCATATAAACCTTCGCTGTCGGCAGTGAATACCTGACTTGTACTGCCAAGTGTCAATTCGTTTTTGAACCAGCGGTAAGCACTAAAGCTACCGGGGTCAAGATCGACTTGTGATGTTGTAGGATCATTATTGTCAGGATCATCGCAGATCACTACGCGGTTAGGCAGCGAACCTACAGGCACTGGAGCCTTGATCACCTGAATTTGTGCAGAAGCACTGCACACAGATTTTGATACATCGACACGGTATGTTCCCTCTTCGGTTCTGTTCAAGGTAGCATTGGTTTCACTTGGGATGGAGGTACCATTGAAAAACCACGCAAAGGAAACACCGGTGGCAACCGAGCTCGCTGTCAAGGTAAAAGGAAGATCATCATCACAAGCCGGAGTTGAGGTCAGATTTGCAGTAACCTGACCAATAACGTCAACTGTTTGTACGGGAGATTGATAGTTACAGCCATTCACTGTGTTGACTATAGTAACATTGAAGTTTGAACCATTGTCTGAGGTTCCCAAAGAAATTTGTTGACCCAATAAGGTAGGTTGGAATACACCACCTCTGAACCATCGATAGGTATAAGGACCAGATGGAGACGCTGTCAGCAGAACAGTTGGAGCGCATGCATTGGACTGCGCAATTGTTGGCGTGATACCTCCGTCAAATATTACATCATAACTATCAACGACATCACATCCTCCCGAGGTTGTGGCAGTGACCTGGTAAGTTCCGCTGGTATTGAGTGAAATGCTGTTGGTTGCTCCCCCGCTAACGATACCAGGGCCTGTCCAAGCGAAGGTAGATGCAGGATCAAACGGTAATGAAGCTGTAAGTACTGCTGGATCGGTACAGATTCCTGAGATATCAAACGATATTGGTTTTGGCGTAATAACCACGTTTTGATTTCCTGTTACACGACATCCCGATGCTGCATCAAAAATTTCGACTACATAGTTCCCGTCACTACCTGCAGTAAATGCCGGTGAAATCGGATTATTCGTTTGTGGGCCAAAACTCTCACCAGTAGACCCATTAGTAAATAGATAATCTAGCGGGCCCGCTGGCGGGGCTCCACCAGTGGATGCAGTAATAACTGTTGGGTCACAATCGGTATTTGCAATTAACACTGTAAATGTTCCCGGATCGCTAAGCCCAAACGCCTGAGAAATAGTACAACCCGAAATCTGGTCTGTTACAATTCCAGAGTAGGTGCCTGCGCCTAAAGTTGATGGCGAAGTAAACGTTGTCGGTGCAGTCTGGTCAATTGCCTGGCTATTAAATCCTCCGGGACCGGTTAGGAAATAAGAGTAAGGTCCAGCTGGTGGTGCGCTAACATTCAATTGCAGCGTGATATCACCATCCAAAGCTCCGCAGGAGCTTGGCTGATTTCCTGAAAGTGTGAACTGTGGCGAAACATTTATAGTGTACGTTTTTGTTTCTGTAATCGCGCAAGTAGTGACGGGATCGGTAACGACCACTTGATAGGTAAATACACCAGGGTTACTTGCGTCTACTGCTCGTACCTGCGTTGTGCCGGCAGGAGCACTATTGATTGTCCAGGCATAGGTCGCTCCAGGGTTGAGGGCATTAAGCGCTGGAGTATTATTGTCTTCGCAAATCGTAATATCCGGTCCGAGTTCTAACTGGGGCCTGTTGTCCACCACTATGGTCTGCGCAGTTGAAGTACAACCGTTGGGGTCCGTGTTCGTCACCGACAGAAGCGTGGGCTCATCAATGGTCACTTGTCTGGTTGTTTCTCCTGTGGACCAGAGATAGGTGAAACCAGTGGGATTGTTCGTATTCGCGTCAAGCGTTACCGGGCCAAAGCAAAGTGCAGAGGCTCCCGGTATGGTAGGGGCTGCCGGTGTTGGATTTATCGTCACAGGTTTGACCACGTTCACATTCAGCCCACATCGATTGGTAAGGTTCATTGTGACTGTAAACGTGCTGGCAGAGGCGTACGTGTGAACCGGACTCGGCTGCGTATCGCTTGCTCCATCTCCAAAGAACCATTGAAATTCATCGATTGCATCAGTAGGAACGCCTGTAAACTCAGTAGGTAGTCCCAAACACACTCCAGCAAAGTCGAAGTCAGGACCGCCAACAGCATTGGAAACTATTTGCACGAAGTTGGGCAGACCAAGTCTGCTGTTCGTACCAGCGGCTAGTGTGAAACCCGAGAAGTTGATCGGACTGATTTGCGTAGTATCTTCTACTGCCTGAATAGTTCCCAAAACATTGCTACCATTGATGGCCATATATATTTGACCATCTGGACCAACTTGAATAGCGCCCAGTTCTTGGGCTGGCTCTGAAGTAACATTTCTCAGGAATGGACGCTCAAGTGAATCAAGGAAGTATTCGTAAACGGCAGAAGGTGCAGGTGAGCCCTTCAGTGTCGCGAAAAGCTTGTTGCCTCCCGGTGAAAACTCAATACCGTAAACCTGTCCTGTTGGTTCATCCAAGTCAATCTGACGAAAGTTAGTGATCCGACCAGTTGAGTCAACAAGTGTAAATAACTCCACTAAATTACTGGTGCCCGGATTGGAGAGGGCAAGAGCGAGATTGCCTCTCGGTCCCAATTTCATGTATCCTTCTCCCTGCTGAGCACTTTTGAAGGAATGGTCTGATCCTATGCTTGAGAACACGGGATCGCCAATACCAGTGGCAGTGATTGGGTAGGCTCTGAATGTGTTGTTTCCATATTCGTGAGCAATCAGCCAGGTACCGTTGGCGGTAATACGTTCGGTACTTTTTGCAAAAAGTAATGTGTTTTGTTGCGTCACTGCTCCCAGACCGCCATTTAGTTTTAGATCGAAGAGCGAATAGCGGAGTTCGTTGGCTGATGTTCCATCAACTGCCTGAGTGGTAAAAATATAGTAAAGAGTTTCATCTCCTGGAACAGGGACAATGAGTGCGGCTTGTGCTGACAACGGATCTCCTCCAATACCTGTGGCTATTTCATTGTGATCACGATCCCACACTTTATCTCCATCCGTGTAGAAAATTACTTCACCATTTCTGTCAGAGATTGTCGAAGTGCCCTCAGGAGCATCCATTGCGCTGTCGTCAAGTGGCTCTGGTGGGTTCGGAAGTGGATTAAAATCAATTCCCGCTCTATTACCAAAATACCAGATGTTGGCACGCTGATCTTGCAATCCGTACTCTCTTACATTTACACCTGCATAAGCCGAACACCCTGAGGCATCTGTAACAACCAAGTAATAATAGCCAGCGGAATCGGGCGTAAGTATCAAACCATTGTCTCCGTTCGACCAGATGGCGGATGTGGGCGTTCCACCTGAAACTGATGCCGTGACCTGAAATTGCGTGGGAGATGCAGTTCCCCGTGGAGGAGGAAATTCGCTACGGCATGCTGTTGTGTCTTGCACCAATTGGAGTTGAAGCGGGAAGGCATTGATGGTAACCGGTTGTGATGCTGATTGTGTTTGTCCCCGGTAAAAGGCGGTGAGTGTGACATTAAAAGTTTGTGCCTGGTCGTAAGTATGAATGGGACTCGGACCTCTCCCTCCACTACCATCGCCAAAATCCCAAACCAAACTGTCGGCAGCTGGGCTTACTGCGCTAAAAAAAGTAGTTGGTGCATTTTGACAGCTACCAATTGTTGTGAAGCTCACTGTTAGGGTCACATCTTCTGCGGGAAGGAAAGATGGAAACTGCGTGGCGTCTACATTTGAATTGTCGAATGCGAGCGTTTCGTAGATGACATCTGCAGCTACCGAATCAATATCTGTTAGTCGTCCTAGCAGGAATGGGCCACCAGATGTTTCCTGATATAGATGATAAATCGCGCTGTCTGGAGCCACTTGAATTCCGAAGCTTCTGAAGATAGGACCAGGCAACACACTTGCCAGTGTTATGGATGGATTCGAATAATCGTATTGAAAGAGGTTTGCATTGACGCCAGCCTCACCATGTCTTGACACGTAAAGATATTGACCGGTGTAGCTCCATTCGATATCGTAAATGGATTGATTGCCTGCAGTGGCAAGCCCTGTGTTGAAAATATAGCGGTCAAAGGAAAATGTGCCAGCAGTATTATCAAAATTGATAATCAACGCATCGGTGTTAGGGCCTTGTGGCGACACAGCAATTTTTCCAAGCGATGCGTTATACGCAAAATTTGCTACAGTAATTGGCAGTCCCAATCCTGCTGTGATGGTTGTGTTAAATGTTCCGGCATAGCTGGCTGCATTGATTAGTGTGGCTGCATAGTTTTGAGTATTTACCTCGTGGGTAATCAACCAAAAGTCTGTGCCATTGGAGTGTGGCACAACAATCATCGCCTCTGACCGGTTGGGTAGTCCTGCAATAGCGGCATTCTTTGATTCAACGTCACCCGTGGCTGGGGAAGGAAAAACCGCGTTGCCAAAAAGATTCATATCTACAACTGTTCGGCTGATTCCTCCACCTGTGGTAAAGTCTGCGGAGTTTGTAAAAACAAAATATTTTCCCGGCTGCCCAGGGACTGAGCTAACAGCAACAGGTTGGTTAGCTGCACTATTTCCGTTAAGTGCATTGCCATTTGGCATTAACATGTGACAGGCATCATACACATTAGCGCCATCAGAATAGAAAAGAAGATTGGCATTGCCAGGATCAGTGGCTACTGCGCTGCCTCCGGTACCAAAAGGTGTGAACTGATTGGTGACTTGTTCAGCGCTGTTATCAGAGCGATTGAATCTTATTCCGTTGGGAGAATTACCAAAGTACCAATTATTGCGTGTCAGGTCCTGCGCTACTACGGTGGAGCAACAGCCAATGAATATTATAACAAGGTACTTTGATATTGCTGAAGCCGAGATCCTACTATCCATAATGCGCGTTACTCATTCAACCTATTACCTGATGCTTTCAACACAAAATTTAAAACGCCTAACCCCTGCTAAAGTATACATTTTGGCTGAAAAAATCGTTAAGTAGCGAAAGCCACAAACCCGTTTGATCGCTTCATTTTTATAAATAGGGATAAACGTTTTAATTTGCTTTAATGGAGAGATGTAAATCCCCCAAGTTGTTGTACAAACTGTTGCTCTTTGTTGGGTGTATCCTGTTGATGCACAATCAAGTAACTGCTCAGGATCCACAATATTCACAGTTTTATGCTGCGCCCTTATACTTGAACCCTGCATTTGCAGGATCAACCAGTCAGGCGAGATTTGGAATCAACTATAGGAATCAGTGGCCAGCTATTGATGCCAACTTTACCACTATCTCTGCCTTCTTCGATACATATATAGAAGATAAAAACAGTGGGGTGGGCGTCATGCTTACTCGGGATCGTGAAGGCATTCTTGGGTTATCATCTATCAGCCTTGCAGCGCAATACTCTTATGATATTCGACTTACTGAAGGGCTATCATTCAGACCCGGAGTGCAGGTGGCATTATACAACCGATCAATCAACTTTGATAAACTCACCTTCGGTGATCAATTTGATCCGGCAACCGGAGATATTATCAGTCCTACTTCAGCCGAAGCGTTGAACGCTGGCGGAAACAAATTTTTCCCAGACTTGTCGTTTGGCGGATTATTCTATACCCCTCGGGCATGGTTGGGGGTAGCAACTCACCATATCACGCAGCCCAATCAATCATTGATAGGGGAGGAAAGCAAGTTACCGATGAAGACTTCAATTCACACCGGAGTAAAATTTCACTTCAGACCTGGTGTGGTTGGCTCTGGTATTTATGCCAGGCCTTCCGAGAGAAGTATTGCACCTGCACTGCAGTATAGGCACCAAGGTGAGTTTGATCAAATGGACATCGGTGCCTATCTAACGTTGGAACCGTTGATTGTGGGTTTATGGTATAGAGGAGTACCATTCAAGAAACTCAACAACTTTGCCAACAATGAATCACTGGTATTGCTTCTTGGATTTACAAAGAAGGGAGCAAAGGATATTCTTAATATTGGCTACAGCTACGACTACACCATTTCTAAGTTAGGACCAGGCAGTGGAGGAGCACATGAATTCAGCCTGGTTTATTCTTGGTCGACACGTGATCCGAGGAAGCCACCTAAGGATAAGCTTGTGATTCCTTGTCCAGACTTCTAAAAATTATTCCTCGTCTCTGGTTACAATCTTGCACGAGTCATCAAGACCGATGTGCATAAGTGCATCTCCTGCATTTACTACTGGTGCATTGTTGAGCCCGACAACATAACCTGTGGAGGGTGATTTGATTTGTTCTTTGAATTCACCGAAAGGATCAGTGATGGTGCCTAGCCATTGATTTTTTTCCACGAGTTGACCACAACGGATGTTGGCCTGAAAAAGTCCGGCTGTTCGCGCTCGCACCCATGATGAATTCCAAACTATTTTATTTTCCTCCGTTGGCTCAGGTGCCCAGTCGATCATTTTCAGGTGTTTCATGATCCGTAGTGTTCCTGCAAGTCCAACTTCAATAGCTTGTGTGTCGAACCTAACCGATTCACCGCCTTCATACACAATAATGTTTTTTCCTTTCTTTGCTGCAGCCTGGCGAAGTGAGTGGGGGCGAAAGGGGGAGTCGATAGTGAAGGGTGCGCAGAATGCTTGGGCTAGTTCGACATTCGTGGCATCCGCCATTACACATCTTACCTGGGGGTAATTAGTTCTTGCAGCGCCACCTGTATGGAAATCGATACCGTAGTCAATGTAAGGCACTACTTCGCGCATCAGGTGATAGGCCACCCTGCTCGCTAATGATCCGGATTTATTTCCCGGAAAGGAGCGGTTGATATCTTTGCCGTCTGGAACTTCGCGTGAATAATTGAGAAAACCGTAGACGTTGACAATCGGCATGCAAACCACTGTTCCTCTCTTTGCTCGATTGAGGTCACTGTCTAAAATCCTTCTCACAATTTCAACACCGTTGATTTCATCTCCGTGCATTCCTGCCATAAGGGCCAGCACGGGTCCATCTTCTATTGCGCGATGGACAAAGATGGGTGTGTCGATCTGCGTGTGAGAAGGTAGCCTCGCAATCTTGATGTCTATTTCTTTTGATTCACCAGGTCTGATTTCATGACCTGCAATTTTGATATTCTTCATGCTGAGAAGCCCGTCTTACTTACTGTTGATGAATCAGGCATTAATCTTGTCTTTTTGGATTCTGTTCTTGCCTGCATTCTTTTCAAGATACTGAATTATTTTGCCGGCAATGTCAACTCCGGTCGCCCCTTCGATGCCTTCTAGTCCGGGTGATGAGTTTACTTCGATAATCAGTGGGCCTCGTTTTGAAAGAAGCATATCCACACCGGCTACACCGAGTCCCATTTTTTTGGCTGCAGCAATGGCTGTACTCTTTTCTGATCTACTTAGTTTGAAGACTTCTGAGGTTCCACCTCTGTGAAGATTTGATCTGAACTCGCCCTCCTTTCCGGTGCGTTTCATCGCACCTACCACTTCGCCATCAATTACAAAAGCGCGGATATCTGATCGTTTGGCTTCCTTGATAAATTCCTGTACGATGATTCTCGCCTTCACCCCGTGAAATGCCTCGATCACCGACTTTGCCGCGTTCTTGTTCTCTGCAAGCACCACACCCAATCCCTGTGTTCCTTCTAGCAACTTAATAACAACCGGAGCGCCACCGACTGCTTCAATTACACCTTCAGTATCCTTGGAGTAGTCCATGAAAATTGTTTTTGGCAATCCAAGACCGGCCCGTGATAGGATCTGTAGGCTCCTGAGTTTGTCTCTCGAACGGATTAACGCCTGCGATTCCGTGGAGGTAAATACTTTCATCATTTCAAATTGGCGAACCACAGCCGCACCATAGAATGTGACTGAGGCACCGATACGTGGAATGATAGCATCAAAATAGTCTAGCTTTTTCCCATTGTACCACACCATGGGGTTTTTTTTCTCAATGAGGAGCACGCACTTCATGTGATCAATGATCTCCACATTGTGACCTCTTTTTTCACCAGCCGCTTTTAGCCGTTGGGTGCTGTAAAGTTTACTGTTTCGGGAAAGGATCGCGATCTTCATAACCGGACTTGAATTTCAAAGATGAGATTAATTTTTGGAAGCAGAGTTGCTTTCCTTTTCGTTATACGAAATATCCGTTTTTGAGACATCAATTAGAAATCTTTTTTTCAGAACCCTTCTGCCTAGTAAAACTGGAAACTTAAGATTATCACGGTCGCTCAGTGAGAATTGCGTGCGGTAAGTTTTCTTGTGAATTCGAACCGTGGTTTTGATGATATACCGCATCTCCGCTTCTCCAAATGAATTTTTAATTACCCTTTGATCAAACTCATCGAAAGTAAACTTCATTCCTGTGAATTCCGGGTGCTCTTCGTCCAGGAGTACAAATTCGAGTTTACCGTCTACGACTCTCGCGCTGGAACAATGCAGGCTGCTCGTGTAAGCACCGGTGTCAATTTTGGCGTGAATGTCGGTCAGTCCCAGGCCGGGCAAGTCCACCCGGTCCGATCTACCCAAAATCAGCATGTCAGTAGGTTTTTGATGCTCTACAAATATGCTGATTAGTCCCGATTTACAATACCAATCTAAACTGCGATTCTGTGACCAGGATTTCTTTTCTCCAACCACTCTTTGGTGCTGAGCCAAAGTGTGTTTTTGAACCTTTTCCTAAAAAAACCAAAGTGCCCGATCGAATCCATGGCGATATCTTCCGGATGCAGGTGTTGATGTTGCGTATTTAGCAAGTTGTAATGAGCTAGCAGATCTTTTGTGGCTAGTTCCGGGGCATAGGGATCGTCAGCAAAACTTAATGCCAGACATCGCTGACTCAGTTTTTGGAAGCTTGTTTTCTCTTTCTGAACTTCTGGGAATGCATACGTCTTATTACGAGCCCATCGCATCCACTGTAGTGCAACATTTTTCGGAAGGTTTTCAAACAAACCTAATTTCGATGCTGGAAAATAGCCGAACGTTTTTGAAAGTCCGGGGATCAAAAGATACCAAAGTATCCAAAGCTTGGGTTTGGTACTCGTTTTATAATTTTTCCAATACGGAGTTTGTGATGCAATGAATACAAACCTGTCCACTAGCTCAGACTTACTCGAGAATCCAACGAGTTGTCCGCCAATGCTATGTCCCAGAACAGAAACTGTATTTTTTGGATATGTCTCTCTCACATATTGAAGTACTGCTTCGTAGTCGAGGCCAGCCCAATCCAGGAGACTTGCATCAAGTTTTCTCAGGCTCCCTTTTTTCGATCGACCTATGCCCCTGTAATCATATGTGATAACATGAAACCCTTCTTCGGTCAGATAAGTTGCGAAGTCGGAGTAGTATTGTTGTTTCACTGCCATGGCGGAGTTGATCACTACGGATATTCCGTTCGCTGTTTGGGGTAGGTATTCAGTAGCACCAAGGTGATAGAAATCCCTGGTGATGATTGTCAATTCGTTTTTCATTTCCTTTTAGTTGTCCGTTAGACAACGCAAACAACGACAATGAGATGCAGAATCAGTGATTTCTGTGGTGTACAAGAGGTAGACAAAAGGTACCTGTGGGCTAAAAACAAAAGAAGACTAGCTTTCAACCAGTCTTCTTTTTAAATGCAGTAACAAATCTACTTAGACACAGCAAAGGCAACCTGAGTGTTTTCCCACTTCAGCACCACCTTGCCGCCTTCTACTGCAATGTTAAAGGTCTCCACCATGCTTGAAGTTTTAGAAGGCTTAACCTTAACTCTCAGGACATCATCTTTATCGCTATAGCTGTATGAACCCCACTTAATTGTTTTGTTGAAAATAATTGTCCACTCATCTTCACCCGGGATGGTAAACAGAGCATATTTTCCTTTCGCCAATGCTTGTCCTTCTACTTTTACGTCAGCACTAAATTCTATTGATGTCGTAGCGTTAGCTCCGGTTCTCCACACTTCGCCATAGGGCACAAGGCCTCCCATAATTTTTCTGCCTTTTGCGGAAGGCTGGTGATAGTCAACAGTAACGCTAACTCCGTCAATCTTGCCTTCAGCCTTAGCTGGCGGACTAGGCATGGCTTTCTGTGCAAACGCACCGATGGCCATTGTGCATACCAATAAAAGGGTGCTGCTTAATTTGTTCATAGTAATTATTTGGGTTGGTTTAAATCTAGTTGAATAAAAAGTGCCCGACCAAGGGCACTTTTTAGTATGAAATCTAATATAACCTGTAAACTAAAATGGTTAACGGGCACCTGCGGCCGATGGTTCTGTTTTCGGTTGACTTTTTGCGGCCGGCTGTAAAAAATGTCGGCTACCTGCCAAATGGATTGATAGCCGAAAGGGCTCTCTTTCCGCCCCCCATCTTGTTCATGGTCTTCATCATCTTGCGCATCTGGTCAAATTGCTTCAACAGTTGGTTTACTTGCTGAACGCTATTTCCACTGCCAACAGCAATCCTGTTTTTTCGACTTGCGTTGATAAGTTCCGGGTTTTCGCGCTCTTCGTTGGTCATCGAGCGAATGATCGCCTCAATAGGTTTGAAAGAGTTGTCATCAATGTCCACATCCTTCATTGCTTTGCTCATGCCGGGTATCATGCCAAGCAAACTTTTCATGTCTCCCATTTTTTTGATCTGCTCAAGCTGAGAAAGGAAGTCATTGAAATCGAACTGGTTCTTACGAAACTTTTTATTGAGCCTTCGAGCCTCTTCTTCGTCAAAGGTTTGCTGAGCTTTTTCAACCAAACCGACCACGTCACCCATGCCGAGAATTCTGCCTGCCATACGATCGGGGTAGAATCGCTCGATCGCCTCCATCTTTTCTCCAGAGCTGATGAACTTGATCGGTTTATCAACAACCTTCCTTATTGATAATGCAGCACCTCCGCGTGTGTCACCATCGAGTTTTGTGAGCACGACTCCGTTAAAGTCCAGACGATCATTGAATGTCTTTGCAGTATTCACAGCATCCTGACCAGTCATCGAGTCAACAACGAATAGTGTCTCGGAGGGCTTCAAAGTGTTTTTGAGATCAGCGATTTCATTCATCATCTCCTCATCCACAGCCAACCGACCTGCTGTATCGACAATAAGAATGTTAGCGCTGTTTTTCTTTGCGTGATCAATCGCAGCCTTAGCAATTTTCACTGCGTCCTTATTTTCGGGTTCGGCATAAACAGGCACGCCAATCTGTTCCCCCAGCACTTTCAACTGATCGATAGCGGCAGGACGATAGATGTCGCAAGCAGCGAGCATTACTTGCTTACCCTGACGCTTCAGGTAGCTGGCAAGTTTTCCTGAGAAAGTTGTTTTACCGGAACCTTGCAATCCGGCTATCAACACCACTGCCGGTGACCCTTCCAGTTTGATGTCTTCACTTTGCCCACCCATCAAAACGGTGAGCTCATCATTAGTCACTTTTACCAACAGCTGGCCCGGGGAGACTGCCGTGAGCACGTCCATTCCCATCGCCTTGGTCTTGATGTCATCAGTGACTTCCTTCGCGACTTTATAGTTAACGTCAGCATCAATCAGAGCTTTTCGAATTTCCTTGATGGTGCTGGCTACGTTGATTTCCGTAATTCTTCCCTGGCCTTTAAGGTTTTGAAAGGCCTTTTCAAGTTTTAAGCTTAAACTGTCAAACATGCGTATCTCCGATTTTTAGGGGCCACAAATTTAATGGTAACAGGCAGGTCAACCAAACAGGTTCAAATAACGGTTTGGAGGGTAATTAAAAGGTCTGTGTAAAAGGTCTTCGGTTTACTTGGAAATTTATATAAATCGGAGTCTCAAAAATTTTCAAGAAACATGAAAAAAACGCTCTCATTCCTTATTCCTGCTTTGATGCTCCTCTATGCTTGCGGACCATCTGACCAAGAAATTGCTCAAAAAAATCAAGCTGCCTTCGATTCCCTTAAGGTCAGTTATCATTCCGAGAGTTTTCGCCTTAACCCACTTCGGGCTACAAGTGCCGGAGATAATCGCTACAACGATCGGCTACCCAATACGATCACAGAGGCTTATCGTCAGGAACAAAAAACATTCTATGAAAAATATCAAAATCACTTGGCGTCAATCGACCGTAGCAAGTTGTCGGAAGATGATCAATTGAGTTACGATTTGCTCACATACGAATGTGAACGCAGTCTTGAAGGATTGCAGTTCAAGGATTACCTTATGCCAATCTCTCAAATTAGGTCTCTCACTTTGATGGTGGCGCAGCTCGGTAGCGGTACCGGCAATCAACCATTCAAAACGGTGAAAGATTATGAAAATTGGTTGTCAAGACTTGATGGTTATGTGGCTTGGTGCGATACTGCCATTGTGAATATGCGCAAGGGTATGGCATCCGGTTATGTGATTCCCAAAGCGTTAACTGTGAAAGTGATTCCGCAGCTTGCCAACTTCGATCACGGCCCTGCTGAAGACTTGTTGTATTTCGCTCCAATAAAAAATATTCCTGCCGATTTTTCTGAAGAGGATAAAAGCCGGCTGACGGCTGCTTACAAGGACAAGATTGAAAACAGCGTTGTTCCGGCAAACAAGCGTCTGCGGGATTTCATTGAAGTTGAATATTTACCCGCTTGCAGAGAGAGTTCAGGTATCGATGGTATACCAGGGGGTAAGGAGTATTATGATTACCTCGTTCGCTATTTCACTACGACAGATAAAACAGCAGATGAAATATTTAAGTTAGGTCTCAGCGAAGTGGACAGAATTTCTGCGGAGATGGAGAAAGTGAAAGAAGAAGTTGGGTTCAAAGGAGACTTGAAAGCATTCCTCGAAAGCCTTCGCACCGATCTAAAGCTTCGGCCTTTCAAAAACGGAGAAGATATTATCGCTTACTACAACGCCATTCATGACAAAATGAAACCAAACCTGACCAGGCTTTTTGAGAGAGCTCCAAAGGCAGGTTTTGAGGTGAGAAGAATTGAGGCGTTCCGTGAGAGAACAACAGCAGCCAACTATAACGCTGGTTCGGAAGACGGTACTCGCCCTGGTGTATTTTATTTCCCCTCACCAGAGCCTGAGAATTACAGCATCGTAGGAACCGAGAATTTGTTTTTGCATGAGGCCATTCCAGGACATCATTACCAAATCATGTTGAAAATTGAGAATAAAGAGCTGCCAGACTTTAGACGTTACCTGAACTATGGCGCCTACACAGAAGGCTGGGCGTTGTATACGGAATCATTGGGTAAGGACCTTGGCCTGTACACAGATCCATACCTCTATTTTGGAATGCTGTCATCAGAAATGCATCGTGCAATTCGCCTTGTTGTAGATGCAGGAATGCATTCGCAAGGGTGGACTCGCGAGCAAGCAATTCAGTTTTCTAAGGATCATGAAGCAGCCAGCGAGCAAAATATTATTTCAGAAATCGAGCGATACATGGGAATGCCAGGCCAGGCATTGTCTTATAAGATGGGCCAACTTAAAATTTTGGAGCTAAGAGCAAAGGCAGAGAAGGAGCTTGGAGATAAGTTTGACATCAGAAAGTTTCACAGTCAAATACTTGATTCAGGTTCACTTCCACTGGAAACACTTGAACAGAAAATCAATCAGTGGATTGAAAGTTCAAAGAATAGCTGATTAGTTAAGGCTCTGCGAACAGCAGAGCCTTTTTTACAAGTCAACTTTACTAGCTTTTTCTGAAAGTATTCTTCTCGCCTCCGCAATAGCTACAGATTCGCTGATTCCATCACCCGAAAGAGTGATCAACTGGTGAACACCAATCTTGTTCAGTTCATTCAGGGATAGGTCAGACTTGCCCGCAAACACAATGAACTTCTTGTTATGCTTTAGGCAAAAGTCGGCAACGCCTTTCACCACTTTTCCTGATAATGTTTGCTGGTCGACTTTTCCTTCACCAGTGATAACAACGTCAGCATCTTTTATTTTTTGTTCGAGCTGCGTGAAGTCTGAGATAAAGGAGATTCCATTTTGAATTTTAGCATCCAAAAAAAATCTGCTTCCAGCGCCAAGGCCGCCAGCGGCACCAGCTCCGGGAAAATCAGAATTAAATCCATTGCGAGCTGCGACAAGTGAGAAGTTTTTTAGGCCGTCATCCAGCATTCTGATTTGTTTTTCATCGGCACCTTTTTGCGAAGCGTAGACATGAGCCGCGCCATCAGGTCCGTGAAGAGGATTACCAACATCGGTGAGCACCGTGAATCGAGTTTTCGAAATGCTCGGGTGCTTGCACGAAAAATCGAAGCTGGAGATATCGATGAGGTCGCGCCCTCTTCCTTCAAGAATCTTTCCGTTTTCATCCAGAGCTTTAATCCCCATCGCGCGTGCCATTCCCATTCCAGCATCATTCGTGGCGCTTCCGCCAATCCCGAGGATAATTTCTTTGGCACCGAACTCCATCGCATGAATGATTACTTCTCCAGTGCCAAATGTTGTTGTGACCGTACAATCTCGTTCGTGCGCTGCCAGCAGTTGGAGCCCCGAAGCAGTTGCCATTTCAATAAATGCAGTTTTTCCGTCAGGTGAGATACCAAACCACGACTCAATGGTCCTCATAAGGGGATCATTCACGCGAACAGGGACGATACGACCTTTGCTTAAGAAAGTCAAAATTTCTGCAGTCCCCTCACCTCCATCTGCGAGGGGAAGATTGATGATTTCCGCTTGAGGAAATTTGGAATTCAATCCATTTGAGATCGCATCGCACACTTCCTTTGCGGTAAGGGAGCCTTTGAATTTATCCGGTGCGATGAGGATATTCATCGAAAAGAATAAACAGGGTAGGTCTCACCTTTCTTGAATATTTTTCTTCCTTCCTGTAATTCCATAAAGGCGCTCACCTCTTTCAGGTTAGCAAAATCTCCCGACCCACCACCGGGTATTGGTGTTGCGACTAACTTGCCGTCAATGTTTTTAAGCGTAACCTGAAGAAAATACGTGAGGTTATCATCCTTAAACTCAAAGTTAGCATCCAGCAGTGCTTTTTGTTCAGGAGCTGACAGACCCAAGCTGTTAAATAGCCATGGTTCGATATACCTGTAAAAGCACATGAAGGTAGAAACCGGATTGCCAGGTAGAGCAAAAACTGTTTTATTACCCCTGCTTCCAAACCAAAATGGTTTTCCCGGCCTCTGGCGCACTTTATGAAAATGTTTTTCGATGCCCAGCGTATTCAACGCGTCTGGCACGTAGTCGAACTTTCCTTTCGACACACCTCCGGACAAGACAATCACATCATGTTGTTCGATGATTTTCGTCAAGCCGTTAGTGATTTCATCTTTATCATCTTGCAAATGGAACCGTGTGCTTGTGCAACCATGTCGATTAAAAGCAGATTGTAGTGCGTAGCTGTTTGATCTTCTGATTTGGTGGGGCTTTGGAGCTTCATTGACATCGACCAATTCATTTCCGGTTGAAACGATGGCGACTCTTGGTAGTTTTTTTACTTCAATCTGAGATTTTCCTACTGCAGCAATTAATGCTACCTCGGCAGGTGAGACCCTGGTGCCTTTCGTTAAGATCACTTCTCCCTTCTTTGCGTCTTGGCCTTGCGGATGAATATTCTGTCCTTTTTCGATTGCGGATTCACGTATTGCAGCAATGCCATTTTTTATTTCAATGTCCTCATATCGGATCACCGTGTCGGTGTTTGTTGGTAATGGGGCGCCAGTCATCACCTCAATACAGTTTTCATCACTTTTCAAGCTCTTTTGAGGCTCGCCAGCCGCAGCTGTTTCCTGAATGGCAAAGGTGGTCTTACCTGCGTTGAATTTTGCGTGCTGAATTGCAATTCCATCCATGGCCACACGATTAAAAGGAGGGAAGTCGCGGTCTGCGTGTATGTCCTCGGCAAGTATCCTGTCGCCACAGTCCGCCACATCAACTTTTTCAGTAGATGGATCATAAAGATGGGCATTGACAATCGTGGAGGCCTCTGAAACGCTAACCATAGAATATTTATAAATTTGAAACTACACAGGTAAAGTTACTAATTATGGCTTCCAAACTCAGTCACTTAGATAAGGCAGGTAACCCAAGTATGGTTGATGTGTCTGCAAAGAAGACAACCAAAAGAGTCGCAAGCGCTCAAGCCATTGTTCATGTTGGAAAGAAGATTGCGTCCTTGCTCAAGGGCGATGATATCATAACCAAAAAAGGCCCCGTGTTTCAAACTGCCATCATTGCTGGCGTGATGGGGGCCAAACAAACATCTACATTGATTCCACTCTGCCATCCCATAGGTTTGGAAGACTGTCAGGTGTCTATCGAGTTGAAAAAAGAGAAAGTATTTATTAACGCCACCACAACCATCAGCGCGAAAACGGGAGTGGAGATGGAAGCGTTGACTGCTGCTTCGGTGGCGGCACTTACCATTTATGACATGTGCAAGGCCATGTCTCACGACATCACGATCGAGCAAGTCAGGTTGATGGAGAAGAGTGGCGGGAAGAAAGACTTTAAAAGAAAATAAATTGGACAAACAGGCGGACATCTACGGGTTGGTGTTGGCCGGAGGCAAAAGTTCGCGAATGGGGCGCGATAAGGCGTCAATCGTGTTTCATGATCTTCCGCAAAAAGATCATGTCTTTAAGTTGCTTGATACATTTTGTGCAGAAGTCTTTTCTTCAATTGGACGAAATGCCGATTTGGAAGAGTTCAAAAACCCAATCCGCGATCAATTTGATTTTGCCACGCCCCTCAACGGAATTCTTAGTGCATTTCAATTTAAAAAGGACATCGCATGGCTCTCTCTGCCTATTGACATGCCTGCCATTGATGCTGAAATTATCAAAATGTTAATTGCAGGTCGCGACAAGTCCAGACTTGCGACCTGCTTTTTTGATTCTACCGGTGAAAAACCGGAACCTCTGTTAACCATTTGGGAAAAAAAAGCCGCTGACGAGCTGCGGGCATTTGTAAGCCAAGGGCATTTGAGCCCGCGTCATTTCTTAAGTATTTCTGACGTCAAAATTCTTCCTTCTCCAGGTGCACACAAGCTTCAGAATATTAATACACCCGATGATCGGAGAGGCTACAATGTGTAGTTGAATTTTTGATTATAAAATTCCCCAACCTCACAAAATCTTACAAGGCGGTCAGTGTTTCACAATGCCTAACTCGTGTTTGGCAAAGTTGAACAAAGGTTAGATGAATAACTTTTACCCAAAGTTGCTAAGTGTCTAAGTTTCAGAACATGACGCAATCAACCTGCCGAGTGATCCAATTTTGATGAAGTGTCATCTATCAAAAAACAAAAGAAAAAAAGTACATCTCAACCCTGTTGAGCAAAAAGTAAAAGCAATTGCTCTAAGCACTTTTTAGCTTTATGCATAGTTTAATAGTTGGAGGTAATTATGAATACAGTACACAAAGCACCCGGACATGTCAACCACATCAACAGGGATTTGGCGATTGTGTTTGCGATCGGATTTGTTATAGCGTTGGCCGTTGTCACCATGGGAATTATGGTCATGGGACAATTCTAATCAGTCTGAAGATTTCTTAGATGCGAATCAGTTGTCGTGAGCAGTTGCCATAGGGCGTGCGTCCACCCATTCCTCTCCATCTTCAAATACTTCTTTTTTCCAGATAGGAGCCTTCGCCTTCACATTGTCAATGATGTATTGGCATGCATCAAAGGACTCTTTTCTGTGTGGAGCAGACACTGCCACTACTACGGCTACTTCACCTGGTTTCAATGTGCCTATTCTGTGACTTACCGCCCAGCCCAATAAACCCCACTTGGCTGCAGCCTCATCTATCACTTTTCTGATTTCGGCAACGGCCATGGCCTCGTAGGCCTCGTATTCCAACCAAACCACATTTTTTTGGTGGGCAGTATTTCTCACGGTTCCGATAAAAACATTAACGGCCCCCGCACCTAAGCTGGAGGCCGTGTCGATGACTTTCTGTACATCGATGGCTTTCTCAGTGATTTTAATCATGGCTATAAAAGGTTGGCGTGAAACAAAGAATTGATGAATGAATATACCACTTGACGCTAAGAGTTCAAATGATATTTGTTGGTAAATCTGTTACCTGTTTTAGCCCCCACTGACTGGAGGAATTAGTGCGATTTCATCCGTTTCATTTAACAAGTGGCTGTCATCTGCGTAGTTGTTGTTTACGGCAATAAAAAGAGAGTTCAGTGATTTGATTTCGGGGAATCTGCCATGCAAAGCATTCCTCAGATCTCCCACTTTATTCCCGTCCATTTCAAAATTCACCTCTCTGCCACCCAGGATGTCTTTAGTGATTCCAAAAGCTTTTATCGTACACTTCATCGTTGCAGGTTTACCATTTGCGGCTCAAAACGTGCCGAATTTCTTATTTTTATCTACGATTAGTGATACCAATACTCAGAAAGTGATCAAAATGTTCCATTATTGATCGGGTAAAGGATCGAATTTGAAGAAATCAAAGTTGAAATGATGTCTGTCGGACAACATGGACAGGCAAAGAATGGTTAGAAAGCAAAGTGCTGCGATGTTAGTTGATAATCACGGTAGAGAAATAAGTTACGTCAGGCTTGCGGTTACAGATCGTTGTAATCTGCGTTGCTTTTATTGTATGCCTGAAGAAGGGATTCGATATCTGCCCAAAAAGGAACTGCTTTCATTTGAGGAGATCACCAGGCTAATGTCAATTCTTGCGCCACTTGGTGTTTCAAAAGTGAGGTTTACTGGTGGCGAGCCTTTTGTAAGGAAAGACTTTATGGATCTGGTTAATCAAGTGAGCGGGATTGACGGCATCACCGATGTTCATTTGACAACTAATGGTGTGTTGACAGCTCCTTACGTTGGTCAATTGAAAGAGGCAGGAGTAAAGTCTGTGAACTTAAGTCTGGATACATTGGATCGTGAGCGATTCAAAACCATTACACGCAGAGATGAATTTGACAATGTGATGGATACCCTTAACCTTCTTACAAAAGCCGGCTTCAAAGTGAAGATAAATGCGGTAGTAATGGAAGGAAAAAATATTGACGATATACTTCCTCTGGTTGAACTCACGCGGGACAAAAACATCGATGTTCGGTTTATTGAAGAAATGCCATTTAACGGGGAGGGCAGTCATTATCCTGTACTCACCTGGACCTATCGGAAGATCATGGACTACATCAAGTTGACTTATCCGAATATTGATAAACTCAAAGACGAAGCTAACTCCACCTCATACAACTATCGCATCAATGGCCACCTGGGTTCAATCGGTGTGATTGCCGCATTTAGCCGTACCTTCTGCGGAACCTGTAACCGCATTCGGGTAACGGCACAGGGCACATTGAAAACCTGTCTTTATGATAACGGTGTGCTCAACATCCGCGACCTCATGAGAACGGGTCAGACTGATGAACAAATCAGACAAGCGCTTACACAGGCATTTTCCAACCGGGCCAAAGATGGTTTTGAGGCAGAGAAGAATCGTGGCACGGGTGTTGGTGTATCCGAGTCGATGTCGACCATTGGTGGCTGATTCCGTTCTTCCATCCTTAAGTCGCTCAATTTTAGTATCCTTCTTTTATCTTGCTGGTCAATTCAATTTTAAAATCGATATGAAAGTTCTCGTTACCGGTATTTGCATTTTGGTCGTTGTCAGCTCATTTGCACAGAAACAAGTGAATCCCATTATTAAAGATTACGGCAGCGTCTATGAGATTCCATATGCTGATGAAAAAATTGATCCAACACTGGATTATAAAATTGTAGTGGAGGTGGTTCGCGCCATCGAAAAGCCGGAAGATGTGAATTGGGCACTGAACAATGTGGCGAGGCTCTTGAATCTTCATGCCATGGCAGGTGTGCCCAAAGAAAAACTTCATGTCGTGCTCGCGATTCATGGAGGTGCAGCCTTCACTGTGATGAACAACGAAGAGTATCATAGAAAATACGGTGTTGACAACCCCAATCTCGCCCTGTTCAAAGCCTTTGATCAGGCAGGCGTCAGGATTTTAGTCTGTGGACAATCGCTGATCGCCCGCGAAATCAATAAGGATAAAATGGCCCCAGAAGTTAAAATTGCTCCCTCGATGCTGACCACCTTAACAACCTATCAGCTGAAGGGCTATGCACAGTTGATATTTTAGAGATCAGCGTCATTTCTTCCTATTTTGCAATCCTAAAAGGGATTTCATGAAGAAAATTGATTTCAAAGAAGTTGTATTGCCTCATCTTTTGGCCGTTCTTGTATTTCTGGTTGTCACAGTCATCTTCTTCAACCCAGTTTTCTTCGATAACAAAGCCCTGAGTCAGGGAGATATCCAGCAGTGGGAGGCATCTTCAAAAGCGTTAAGAGATTATCGCTCACAAACTGGCGAGGAGGGACTATGGGCGCCTTCAATGTTTGGTGGAATGCCAGCGTATTTGGTCAACATGGACTGGAGCAATGGAGTCATTGTAGCGATCAAAAAAATATTTTCTGTTGGCCTGCCGCATCCGGTCGTTAATATCTACTGGGCATTTCTTAGTTATTATATTCTTCTCCTCGTTTTCAGAGTGCGGCCCATGCTTGCGATTGCGGGTGCACTGGCTTTTGGTCTTTCCTCTTACCTGATTGTTGGTATGGCAGCCGGGCACAATGCCAGAGTTGGCGCCATCGCATTTATGCCATTGGTGATCGCAGGAATTCATCTCGCCTTTTCCGGAAAGCGACTGATGGGGTTTGTGGTTGCTGCTTTGGGATTGTCACTTCACTTTCGCGAGAATCACTTGCAGATCACCTACTATATGATGTTGATCGTGCTGGTGTACGGTATTGTCTACTTGATTGCTGCATTACGAGAAAAAACGATACAGGATTTCTTTAAGAATGTGGCCGTTCTGATTCCTGCGGTGGTGCTTGCCGTAGGAACATTTCTTGGCCCTTTGTGGGCGATTGCCGAGTATGGAGAATTCTCAATACGGGGAAAGTCTGAGCTTGCATCCAAAGGTGAGAGGACAGGAGGTCTCGATCGCGACTATGCATTCTTTCACAGCAGTGGAATGTTGGAGTCATTCACTTTGATGATTCCCAATGTGTATGGTGGTAGTAGCTCTGACTACCTGGTGCAGGATGAAGAGAGCAACACCTATCAGGCTTTGATGCGAAGCGGAGATAACAACACAGCAAACCAATTAGCAAGATTCACCTCTGCCTACTGGGGCCCACAGGCTTACACTGCACCCTACTACGGTGGTGCAATCATATGTTTTCTATTTGTGATTGGAATTGTGTTTGCGGACAAAAAATATGTTTGGTGGCTGGTGACCGTCAGCGTATTGGGTATGATGATCAGTTGGGGTAGGCACTTTCAGGTTCTCAATTATTTTTTGTTCGACTACCTGCCGGGGTTCAACAAGTTTCGGTCGGTAACTTTTGCGATTGTCATCACACTTTTTGCAATGCCACTGCTCGGTATGCTTGGATTGGAAAAATTATTTGATGAGGGCATCAACCCCGCTACCAAAAAGAAATTGCTAATTGCATTCGCGGCCACTGGAGGTATTTGCCTTCTTGCTGCACTTTCTGCAGGAATGGCTAGTTTTCTCAGAGAAGGTGAAGGACAATTGCCCGCATGGTTTACTAATGCATTGCGCGAAGATAGAAAGGAGCTGTTTCGTAGTGATGCCATTCGATCCTTCTCCTTTATTCTTGGAGTCTTCATACTACTATACCTTGATGTTCGCAAAAAGATTTCCCCATTTGGATTTTATGCGTTCCTCATATTTATGGTGGCGATCGATATGTCCGTTGTGGATAGGCGTTATTTCGATTCGTCCAACTATCAAAGAAAGAGAACTGCACATTTTACCCCACGGCTGCTGACGAAGAAATCTTAAAAGATAAAAGTTACTACCGCGTGTATAGCCTTCAGGAATCTTTTAGTCAGGAGGCTCGCACTTCCTATTTCCACAACTCACTTGGAGGCTATCACGGAGCTAAAATCCGGAGGTATCAGGATTTGTATGACTCATGTTTGAGCAGGGAGACAGATGAGTTTATTGAAGATGCTCAGACAGGCGGTTTGGACTTTGATAAATATGGCGTATTGAATATGCTCAATACAAAGTACATCGTGTTCGGGCCAGACAAGAACAATATCATCGACAATCCCGCAGCCAACGGCAATGCGTGGTTCGTTAGTCAGCTCATGAATGTGAGTTCACCGACTGAAGAACTTGCAAAAGTCTGCGACATCAACACGCGCACAGCCGCGGTGATTGATAACTCGAAATTTCAGGTGGAAAAATTTGGCTACGATAGCGCTGCGCGCATTGAACTCAAAGAGATGCAACCACCCTATTTGAAATATGAATCAGAGTCAGCGTCCAATGGCCTTGCTGTATTTTCTGAGATTTACTATCCCAAAGGATGGAAGGCGACCATCGATGGCAATGAAGCTAAAATATTGCGAGCGGACTATGTCCTTCGTGCGCTGGAGGTTCCTGCGGGCAAACATGTCATAGAATTCCGATTTGAACCTTCTGCCTATGTGATTGGAGACAAAGTTGTGCTCGCTTCCTCATGGCTATTGCTGCTCGTATTGTTGGGTAGCCTGGGTTGGAGTTTCAAAAAATCATAGCGCTTTGGTATGCTGCTCTCGGTTTTCAGAGAAAAGTATCAGGGTGAGCCAATCGTAGTTAATGCTCCTGGTCGTATTAATTTACTGGGAGAGCATCTCGACTATAACCTTGGTCAAGTGATGCCAGCTGCCATTGACAAAAGAATACAATTTGTCATTTCGGCCAACGGCACAGATTATTTTTCAATTACTGCCTTTGATCTTAACCAATCACAGACTTTCAAAATCAATGAGCTCGATCCGGGAAAAGGATGGTTAACATACCTCAAGGGCGTAGTTCAGGGAATAAAGAATCGTGGAAAGGAAGTTGGTGGCGTGAACTGTGTTTTTGGTGGAGACATTCCTGGGGGGGCGGGTCTTTCATCCTCTGCAGCTTTGTGTTGTGGTTTTGCCTTTTCGCTTAATGAAATTTTCGATCTCAATCTCACACGGAAGGAAATCGCGGAGATAGCGCAGTTTGCTGAGCACGAGTTTGCCGGTGTGAAGTGTGGGATCATGGATCAATACGCCTCATTGTTTTCAGAACCGGACCATTTACTTCTTCTAGATTGCCGTTCAATGGAGCATCAGCTCATTCCTTTCAGGCAAGAGATATTTAGCATTCTTCTGGTGGACTCGAAAGTAAAACACAGCCTGGCGGATTCTGCCTACAACGACCGAAGGAAATCCTGTGAGGAGGGCGTCAAAATTCTCAATAGGCGATACGGCCAGGTTAATTCTCTTCGGGATGTCATGCAGAAGCAATTAGGAGAGATTCGGGCCGAGATGGATGAGATTACTTTTAGTCGATGTGAATATGTGTTACAGGAGATGGAGCGTGTGAGGAGAGGAGCTGAGTTTTTAGTAAATGACGACCTGGAGGCTTTTGGCCAATTGATGTATGCCAGTCACCAGGGACTTAGCCAACGCTATGAAGTTTCATGTGTGGAAACTGACTACCTGGTAGATCTCGCGAAGGATTTTGGTTTGATCGGTTCCCGCATGATGGGGGGTGGCTTTGGGGGTTGCACCATCAATTTGGTCGCGAGAGATCAACAAAGTGCCTTTTCTGAGTTCGTGTATTCGCAATACAAAAACCGGTTCGGTATCGAACCTGAAATTTATCCCGTAAAAACAGCCCGCGGAGTTCATCGTGTGATCGAATGAAAATTGAGTTCGATCTGGTAAATTGCACTACCTACTATCACGGAATTCGATGAACAGAATTGACCGACTTACCGCTATTCTTATTCAACTGCAAACCAAACGCATTGTGAAGGCGGAAGAAGTGGCTGACCGTTTTGAGATTTCGCTTCGTACCGTCTACCGGGATATCAAAGCGTTGATGGAGGCAGGTGTGCCTATTGGTTCAGAGGCTGGTAAAGGTTATTTCATTGTCGATGGCTATCACCTTCCGCCCGTTATGTTCAATCAAGAGGAAGCAGGCTCAATGTTACTTGCTGGTAAGTTGGTAGAGAAGATGACCGACAAATCAGTGAGACAGGCCTTTGAGTCTGCTATGAACAAGATCAAGGCCGTGCTCAAGGAATCTGAAAAAGATCACCTCGAGCATCTCGATGAGGTAGTACACGTACACTATCGTCAATGGACGAGAAGCCCCGAACTGCCCAACCATTTCATGACAGATATCCAAAAGGCAGTCGCTAATAAGATCGTGCTCAAGATCACCTATTTCAGTTCAAAAAATGAAATCACAGAGCGCGAGGTGGAGCCCATCGGATTATTTTTCTATTCCGGGGCATGGCACTTGATCGGCTGGTGCAGGTTGCGCAAAGGGTATCGTGACTTCAGATCCGATCAGATTAAAGAGCTGGTATTGACGGGAGATAATTTTGACGGAAAGAATCTGCTTTCTCTGCAGGAATATTTCAAAACAGCAGACGTGGATGGCAACAGACGACTGATAAAAGTGCGGTTGTCTTTCGATAAAAAAGGTCTTTCATCCCGGCCATTCTACGGGTCGATCAACGAGAAGGACCTTGGCGACAGAGTTCAGGTTGATTTTCTCATGGATAACCTGGAGCATGCTGTTCGTTGGCTTTTCATGTTTGGCACTAGTGTGGAGATAGAGGAGCCAGAGGAACTCAAAACGCTGGTGAACAAGCGGGCTGAAGAACTATTTCTGCACTACTCCAAGATCAACGAGCTCACTGATCCGTCTTAAAAATCTTTTAAATTCTTCTTTACTGCTGACATAATGTTGTCAGTTCCACCGTTTCAATTTGTCTTAAATAAATAATGACAATGAGAAAAGTGCTTTTGAACGTGGCCATGAGCCTCGATGGATTGATTGAGGGGCCTAACGGTGAGTACGACTGGTGCTTCACCGACAATGATTATGGGATGACGGATTTCATGAACCGTATTGATACGGTATTTTATGGGAGAAAGAGTTATGAGATGATGATGAATGCGGGAGATGGCTCCAACCCATTCAAACAAAAGAAAAATTATGTTTTCTCAAACAAGGTGTCTGAATTTTCAGGTTGTGAGGTGGTAAGTGGAGATGTTGTTTCAAAAGTGAAATCGATCAAGGCAAGCGAAGGGAAAGATATATGGCTCTTTGGTGGAGCTTCTCTTGCTGCAACACTTCTCAACCATAAACTTGTTGATGAGTTATTGCTGGCTGTACATCCGATTGTTTTAGGAAAAGGCAAAGCCATGTTTGAAACCGATGAACGAATTCAGACCAAACTGATTGCATCTACGCCTTACCCAAGTGGTTTGGTGTCGCTGCACTATGAGGTAATCTAAATTTGATGGTCATGGATAAGAAGAAGTCTTCAAAAAAAGTAAAGAAGCTTACTAAAAAACCAGTCAAGGCTGTTAAAGTCAGTAGCCGAAAGAGTTGGAAGGAGAAGCTTGACGGCAAAGCGGTCTTTGAAGTTAAGGAAACGGACAAGAAGTTTGCGGATATTCCAGCCCATAGTAAAATGTTGATTGCAACTCCGAAAATAGTGGATAGCTATGTTCGGAAAATCCCAAGTGGGTCTCAGTCTTCCATTCAAACCATGCGTAACGACCTGGCGATTGAATACGGTGCAGAATACACCTGCCCGGTAACAAGCGGGATTTTTTTGCGCATCGTAGCCGAGGCTGCTTACGAGGAATACCAATCCGGTAAGCCGTTGAAGTCGATAACACCTTTTTGGCGTATGGCCGATGAAAAGTCACCTCTGGCCAAAAAAGTTTCGTTCGGCCCGGAATTCATTAGGAAAATGAGGAAAAAGGAAGGCCTGGAACCCCAAAAATAATTCCCATAATCCCGAAATCAACTGACATAGGCCCCATCTATATTTGCTGCGTTATTGACCCTCTGATTGAACATAACGCAGTTGGTCCAGGAGGTGGAGGCAGTGTACCTCACCCTGGACGAAGAGATATCCAACTTCAGGCATTCGTCCGGGCTGCACTGCAAATCCGGGTGCGGTAAATGCTGCCTTAAGCTCGACATCGAGGCTACCATTCTCGAGTTTATTCCTTTTGCTTATCAACTCTATAAACAGGGTAAAGCCATTGAATGGTTGGCTAATCCCAACCTAAACAATTCAATTTGCGCCATCGTGGATACCAACTTGGCTAATGGCCATTGTTCCTCCTACGCTACGCGTGGTTTGATTTGTCGTCTGTTCGGCTTCTCGGCCAGAATGAACAAATACGGTCACAAAGAACTGGTGACCTGTCAGGTTATCAAGACGGAACAGCCTGGTCAGTTTCTGGCAGCCTATGGCGAAGTAGTAGCTGGATCCCCAATACCTTTGATGCGTGACTATTATATGAAACTGCGCGCGGTCGATTGGGAACTAAGCAACCAGTTTTTCCCCATTAATGTCGCCATTAAAAAGGCCATCGAGACAGTACTACATTATTACACCTATCGTGAAGACGAGAATGTAACCATCTCTTGATGACTGAGTATTCCTTATCATAACCTCAGGATTATGATAAAGAACTACCTCCTCATCGCCATTCGATCTTTTAGGAAAAATCGCGCCTATTCTCTTCTCAATGTATTTGGCCTGACCATCGGCATCACATGTGCCATGATCATTTTCCTTTTTGTTTATGATGAACTGACGTATGATCACAATCACTCGAAAAGGAAAGTGATTTATCGTCTTAACAATGGTTATCACCTTCCCAACAACGGAGGGTTTGAAGTGTATGCAGCGGGCGGTCCCATAGTAGGAGAGATGTTGGTTAAAGATTATCCGGAGATAAAGCAGGCCGTTCGTTTTCGTAAGATAGAGAACAAGGTTATTCAGCAGCCTGGTGGTGACGAGAGAACCTATGAGACGGTGATGGCTACTGACTCCAATGTGTTCAAGGTTTTTACATTGCCGCTCTTAGCGGGCAACCCCGAGACTGCCTTAGTTGAACCTTTGACAATAGTGCTCACCGAAAGCATGGCCAGGAAATATTTTAATCGTACAGATGTGCTGGGCGAGACTTTGTATTTCCCTGAAGATACTGTGACTGTGAAAATCACTGGTGTGATGAAGGACTATCCAGCGAATACGCACCTCAAGTTTGACTTCATGCTATCATTTGAGTCACTCAAGACGCTTAACTACCATCTCAACAGTTGGTGGAACTACTCGTTCTACACCTATTTGGAATTGGAGAAGGATGTCAACATTCCAGCTCTGGAGGATAAAATCAAATTCATCTCAAGGAAATACATAGCCGACCAGGAAGACTATTCTGGTTATAAGCAAGAGTATTCTCTCATTCCTTTTGTCGATATACACCTTCAGTCGAATATTAGATCGGAGATGGAAGCGAACTCCAAAGCTTCCTATGTATACATTTTCATGATCATTGGCATTTTTATTTTGGTGATAGCCTGCATCAACTTTATGAACCTTGCTACAGCCAGGTCTGCCATGCGCGCCAAAGAAATCGGGCTACGTAAAGTGGCTGGCGCCTTTCGCGAGCAGCTGGTCGGGCAGTTTTTAAGCGAATCGATCTTGATGGCGTTTATTGCGATGTTGCTTTCCTTGGGGCTCAGCTACATTCTCTTGCCAACAGTCAACGACTTTAGTGGCAAACACCTCGGCTTGTTCAATAATAATATGGCATGGGTCGCCATGGTGACAATTACGATCCTGGTAGGTTTGCTGGCTGGCAGTTATCCCTCATTTTTCCTTTCTGCATTTCGTCCGGTTGAAACGCTGAAAGGAAATTTCAGAACGGGGACAAAGGGTAACATTCTCAGGAAGTCTCTTGTAGTTTTTCAATTCACCATCTCAATCTTTTTAATTTCAGGAACATTGATTGTCTTTCAACACCTGAAGTACATCAGGTCAATGGATCTTGGTTTTGACAAAGAGCGCATCGTGACTTTGCCCACGCGATTCGCAAACAATGCCCAACGCGACTACACTACCTTGAAATACGAGTTGGAGAAGGTGGCGGGTATTTCAAGCGTTGCGCTGTCATCAGAAGTGCCCGGTGTGGAATTAGGTAACAATGTGGTTCGTTTAGGTTGGGACAAAGATGCGGCATGGAGCGACATGAGATTTTTGAGTGTGGACGAGGACTATGTTGGCCTGTATGGAATTGAGATTATCGAAGGCCGCGGGTTTAGCAAAGACTTTCCATCGGATGCCGAGCAATCATTTATGCTGAACGAGTCAGGGATGAGGAGATTAGGTTGGACAGACCCCAGGGAGGCGATCGGTCAACCCCTGGCCTGGCAAGATCGGAAAGGTAGAGTGATTGGGATTGTAAAAGACTTCCACTTTATGTCTGCCAATGTTGAGATAGAGCCTTTCATTATCGTAATGAACAAATCATGGTCAGTAGGGTACCTTTCTGCAAAGCTGACAGGCAACGTCTCACAAACTCTCGACAAAATCGAATCGGTTTTTAACAACACCTTGCGAGACAAGATTTTTGAGTACAGTTTTCTCGATGTAGACTTTGATCAGCAATACAAATCGGAGGAGCGGTTCATGTCGATCTTCACTGCGTTTTCTTCTATTGCCATAGCCATTGCCTGCCTTGGCCTTTATGGGTTGGCGATGTTCACCGCAGAAATTAAGTTCAAGGAAATTGGAATCAGAAAGGTGCTGGGAGCAACAACTCCGAGTTTGATTCTCTTATTGATAAAAGAGTTCTCCATCCTGATCTCAGTGGCGTTCCTGCTCGCCATTCCGCTTTCATATTTTGGAATGACGGAATGGTTAAGCTCCTTCCCTTACAGGGAAAACATCAATCCGTTGCTATTCGCCCTTGCCGGTATTATCTCGATTGCGATAGCGGTGCTAACAGTGAGTTACCAGTCATTAAAGGCAGCCAGAATAAATCCGGTGCAGTCGTTAGCGAATCAATGAGTTGAATTCGATTTTGTCGATGGCTCTCTTAAGGAGGTCAGTGGAAGGAGCTAAACTAGTTTTTGGCTCTATCGAATTACTGGTGGTTTTTGGTGGAGTAGAAGCATCGTCCTGAAATACCAGCACAGTCAGGCTGATGATTACAGCCACCACAATGCCAAAGAGAAGAAGGACGTCTTTATTTGAAAACTTCATTTTCACGCTAATCAAATATCCAAACCCGGTGCCACAGTTGAAATCGACCATCTTGCGGCATTTTAGGGTGGTCACCGTTGCCGCATGTTCAAATCTGAACAATCTGTGACTTTCAATCGTACAATTAGTACACGCTACCCTGCGTTTGGTTACAATTGGACCCGAATTTGTAATTGAGGTTTAAGGCAGGTTTGTTGTATGGGGCGTTTTGAGGAACTTTTGTTGAATACAGACCTGTTTTCTGGTAAATTTGTGAATATGCAAAAGGTGAAGATTTCAGTCCTGGCACTATCTCTAATAACGATGCTGGTTGCAAACAAGGCATCAGCACAGGTTCATCAGGCTTCTTACAGCGAAGCTTCAGAGAGCCCCGTGACCTGGATGACGTTTGAAGAGGCGGTGGAGCGCTCAAAGACTGAAAAGCGTAAGATCTTCATCGATGTGTATACAGACTGGTGCGGGTGGTGCAAGGTGATGGACAAGAACACCTTTAGCGAACCGATGATTGCCAAAATACTTAATGAAGAGTTTTATCCGGTGAAATTTGATGCCGAGCAGAAGGAGGATATCGTATTCAATGGAACCACCTTCAAGTTTGTGCCATCAGGGAATAAGGGATATCATCAGTTGGCGGCTGCGTTATTAAACAACCAGTTGGCCTATCCTACAGTTGTATTTCTGGATGAGGAATTCCGAATGATTCAACCATTACAGGGCTACCAAAAGGCACCTGAATTCCATAAGATCATAAAATTTATTGGGGGCGATCACTATAAGGACACGAAGTGGGACGATTGGCAGAACATCTACAAGTCGCCCTACACTGGATCAGAATAAGTATTAATTGAAGACAAAATAAAAAAGCCCAACGATAATCGATGGGCTTTCTTTTTATCGTTGGGGCACAAACTCAGTGCTCATTCTTTTCTTCTTTCTTTGTCTTTTGGAAATCCACATAGCCCAGAGCGGAAGCAAATCCGATCAGAACAGCCACGATGAGGATAAACAAATTGGCACCATCGCCTACTACTTGCTCGAACATAGTTCTATTGATTTAATTGCTTCAAATTTAGCTGGAAACTTCGAATCTGTGAAGCCCGTTACAGTTAATTTTCTGTGAACGGGAGATAATTTTCAAATTCCCAGCTCTTCTTTGTTCGCCTTCAACACGTCAATGATAAAAGCGATATGATCTTTAAGTTCCACACCCATCATTTCCACACCCTTGTACACCTCGTCCCGCTCTACCTTGGCGGCAAAACCTTTGTCCTTAAGCTTCTTGATTACCGACTTTGGCTCCAGAGTGGATACACCCTCGGGCCGAACCTGACAGCACGCGACAATGAAACCAGTCAACTCATCGCTGGCCAGTAGTACTTTGTCAAGCAAGCTGTTGTAGGGCACATTCCATTTGGTGTAATGAGCTGCAATGGCGTGAGCGATTTTGTCTTCGCCCATTTCCCTCAGCTTTCCCACAATTACGTTGGGGTGCTGATCGGGGTAAGCTTCGTAGTCGGCATCATGTAGCATGCCGGCTATGGCCCACTCGTTTTCATCTTCGTTGTACTTTTTGGCGTAGGCTTCCATGACGAGCTCCAGTGTACGCATGTGGCGTAACAGGCTTGCACTTTCAGTCATGGATTCGAGTAAGGCCCGGGCTTCTTTTCTATCCATTCGATATGCTGGTCTTCTTGGGTTTCTTCCTGAAGAAGAAGAGATTGACAAAAGCAACAATCATAAAAATGCCAAGAACGATGAGAGAGATCACCATACGGGTATTGTGGAGTTGTAAAGACTTAATTTCATCATCCTTTCTTAGCGCTTCTACTTCCTTTTCCTTTTCAGATAGGTCAAGGGCAATCTCCATCTGAGCGATTTTGCGGCTACTTTCCTCGCCATAAATTTTTTCACGCGTGGTGTCGTACTTCAACATCATTTGATAGGCTTCCCTCATCTTTCCTTGCTTGGCGTAGTTGGTGGCCATGCTCTTCAGAATCTGTGGTTCGAAGATATACGCCTGCAGGCTTTTGCTCAGCGACATTGCTTCATCAAGGTAGCGTTGCGCGTTGGCGGCCTGGCCAGCCTGAACATATACCTCGCCAAGGTTGGCAGTGATGTTTAACGCACCTATCTGGTTGTTGCTGCTTTTGGCCATCGCCAAAGCGCGTTCGTAATAATCAACAGCCCGTTGAAGGTTACCTTGCCTGAAGTAAATGTTACCGATGTTGCTTAATGGATCTGAAAACTGCTTTCCATCTTGCTCCGCCACCTGAAAAGCCTGAGAATAATATTTCAGGGCTTGTTCATATAACTGGAGGTCACTGTGCAAGTTGCCAAGGTTGTTCATCGTACCAATGATGCGTTGCTTGTCGTTAAGCTCACTAAACATATCGTGGGCTTCTTCAAAATACTTCATCGCCTGACCATAGTCCTTCTTGAGCGAATAGATGGTACCGATATTATTCTTGGATGTGGCAATCCCTTCTTTATTGTCGAGCTGGGTGTATAAATTCAGCGAGGTCAGATAGTATTCAAGTGCTTTGTCAAGGGCGCCCTGGTTGCGATAGGAAACACCTAGGTTGTTATAAGAGGCCGCCATACCTTTGGTGTCATCAATTTCAGTCGCCAGTGCCAATGCCTCCCGGGTATACCCAATGGCTTTCACAGGGTCAGAGTTGATATAGGCACGGAAGAGTTCGTTGAGCGTCTTTACCTTGAGGTCGCCCTCAGCTTTAGCCAACACACTCTCCAGACTATCGATGGTATTTCCCATCAATTGTAATGACAAGCCAACAGTCAATAGAACAAGGCAAAGCCTCTTCATAGTGGTCTAATTTTGTGACCCTAAAATTAAGATTATATATTGAAACGCCTATCAGGCCCCGCTGGCCCAGTATTTGCGCTGAAGCCACGGAAAGAAGATGAGAAACCATCTTTTCGGGGTTTCGTAGGAGTATCAATAAACCATAAATGCATGAAGATTATCACCTTTTCCCTTTTGTTATCCTGTCTATCATTTTTGTCAATGGCACAAGGCGAGGAAGTAGCCGTGATGGAACCAATCAATAACCTCTTTAATGGAATGAACAAGGGCGACAGTGCTTTGGTACATAAAGCATTTCGCGATGATGTAACTTTTGCCACCATTGGTCTCGACAAGGAGGGAAATCCCCGGTTCAGACGAGGCGATCTCAAAAGTTTTTTGGTTGCAATGGGCACACCACGTACAGATGTGTACAGCGAACCTATTTGGGATGTGAAGATTGATATCGATGGAAACATGGCACAGGTGTGGGCCAAGTATGCTTTCTACCTGAACAAAGATTTTCATCATTGTGGTGTTGACGCATTTCAGTTATTCAAGGGAAGTGATGGCTGGAAGATATTTCAACTGTCAGATACTCGACAGACAGAAGCTTGTAATGTTCCGGCAGCAATACAAAATCAATTCAAATGAAGAAGTCAATAATAATTTTCGTACTAGCACTAACCAGTGTCTCAGCCTGGGCACAAAGTCAGGTCACTACCTTGATACTGGTACGTCATGCGGAGCGTCAGGAGGATGGCAGCAAAGATCCCGGTATCTCATCAGCTGGCGAGGAGAGAGCGGCCGCCTTGGCGCAACTGCTAGGCGCTGCTGACATCGATGCGATCTATAGTACAGCATTTAAGAGAACAAGAAATACTGTTCAGCCATTGGCTGCGAAAAAAGGACTGACGCTGATGGACTATAACCCGATGAGCGGTGAGGACCTCGACAATATCTTAAGCAAACACAAAGGCAAAACAGTGGTGGTATGTGGTCATTCCAACACCACACCGCAGGTGGCCAACTATTTTCTGGGAGAAAAAAAATATCCAGACTTCAAAGATTCGGACTACGACAACCTCTTAATCCTATCTGTTATTGAAAAAGGTAACGCAACCCTCACCTGGCTCAATTATGGTGCGCCAACGGTCGCTGGAATGGAAAAGTGACGATTTCTTAATCCGCTTCTCCTTTTTCTTCGTTAAATTGAAATATGCTTCGCATGCTACTCATCGGGCTTGCTCTGGCATGTTTCTCTCCCTCGTTTGCCCAGCAAGATGAAATACGGAAGAGTATCTACTTTCGTGGAGGCAGCTACTATGTTGACGATTTTCAGGCTACCGACCTTTCCAATTGGCTTGACTCGATCCCCAATTTGCTGGAAAAATACCAGATTCAGCTCACCAGCCATACCGATCCCATAGGGGGAAAAGAATTTAACGAGTGGCTTTCGCGAATGAGGAGTGAGGCGGTTTTCCAGATTTTGCTAGACAAAAGTATCCCAGAACATTTCATCCATATCAAAGATTGGGACTACGAAAATGCGGTCTATCGCAACGACAGTTACTACGGTCGAATGCTCAACAGGAGGGTCGATGTCATCCTCCATCCCATCGTCTTTTGACCCCCGTCCGCTATAGGACACCTTTTTTCGCAACCGGACGATTAATCATGTAACTTGAGCGTTTTATTATCGTCTAAATGCCAAAAAGGCCATTGGCACTATTGTTGGCTAATTGTCACACGAAAATTATCATGCATGATTCAGTTAAAGGACATCGATAAGTATGTCGATTCACGATTTCAGCGCACGTTTATTCTTAAGGGTGTTGATCTTACCGTAGAGCAGGGAGAGTTTCTAACCATTATGGGCCCCAGCGGAGCGGGCAAATCTTCGCTAATGAACATCATCGGAATGCTGGACGAACCTTCAGCCGGTGAATACTACTTCTTCGATGAACCCGTCCACAAGATGAAGGAGCGCAAGAAGTCGGACATGCATAAGAACTACATCGGATTCATCTTCCAGGCCTATCACCTGATTGATGAGCTTACGGTGTATGAAAACATTGAGACTCCTCTTTTATATAAGGGAGTAAGTGGCAGCCAACGGAAAAGTATGGTTGCGGAATTGTTGGACCGCTTTAATATGGTGGCCAAAAAAGATTTGTTTCCCGAACAGCTCTCAGGTGGACAGCAGCAGTTGGTAGGTGTGGCACGTGCCATCATTGGCCAACCAAAGCTATTGTTGGCAGATGAACCGACAGGTAACCTGCATTCTGAGCAAGGCAAACAGATCATGGACATCTTCGAGCAACTCAACAATGAAGGCATGACCATCATCCAGGTAACGCACGCAGAAGAAAATGCACAACGTGGAAAGAGGATAGTGCGTGTGGTGGATGGTGCGGTTGAATCAGACGAGCAAGTAAAAAAGAACTAAGTATATATGAAGGAAAGATTAATCGTTGTAGGGATTGCATTGATAATGACCACTTCAGTGTGGGCACAGGAATCAAGGACTTTGACTTTCAAGGAGGCGGTAAAGATGGGCCTTGACAAAAACCTCAACCTGAACCAGCAGGAGAATGTCCTTATTTCGTCACAAGTCAATAAGATGGCTGGCGTTTTGGGAATGGCTCCTCAGGTTAATATCACAGGAAACGCGGGACGCAACGATGGTAACTCTTTCAACCAGCAGCAAGGACAAGTGGTAAATGGAGTGGTTGACTTCATTGGAGCCAACCTCAATGCAACTATGCCACTGTTCAACGGCTTAAACACTTTCAATGCGTATCGGCAGGCATCCAACCAATACGAAGCACAACTTGAGTTCGTGAAACGCACCAATCAGGATGTTATTCGCGATGTAGCAAACCAATACCTTACTTGTTTGCTTGATCAGGAGCTGCACCAGATTCAGTTGCAGAATGTGGAAACCCAAAAGCAAACCTATGAGCAGATCAAGGAACAGGTAGCCGCAGGTAGCAGGGCAGAGGTGGATATGGTCAATCAGGAGTTTCAGGTAAAGAACGCTGAACTCTTGGCCGTAAGGGCAGGTATCACCCTACGCAACGATCTTGCTACGTTGGCGCAAACACTGCAACTTGATCCACTTACTCAACTCCAATTGGAACAACCCGACTGGGATGTGAACCTTGAAGATATTTCAGTCGATGATGTAGAAACCATCAGTGCTCGCGCATTGGAAAACAGAAGCGACTTGGCAAGAGCCCGCTATACTGAGAAGGCAAACCAGTTTGGATACCAGTCCACTAAGGGAACCTATTTCCCTAACGTGGGCCTGTTCGCTCAGTATGGATCAAGATATAACTACGTTCACCCTACAGAGACATTTACCCCAACCAATAGAACTTTTGAACAACAGTTCAGAGATGACAATACGCAGTTTACCTACGGCCTGCAGTTTACCATTCCGATCTTTGGTAGCTTCCAGACCAGGAATAATGCTGTGAGAACCCGTGTGCAGTACGAGAACTCGAAGCTGCAGACCGAGAACACAGAGATCCAGGTGAAGAGTGACGTAATCAGGGCGCATCAAAATTACCGCGATGCAAGAACCAACTACGAAGCTACCAACACCCAGCTTCGGGCGGCAAGCTTATCCTATAGCCTGGAAAAGGAAAGGTATGATCTGGGTGTGTCGGACATCGTTGCCCTTTCGCAGTCGAACCAAAACCACGTAAGAGCGCAGGGAGACTTCGCCAGCGCGCGCTATACCCTGATGTTCCAGAAGCTGCTGATCTCCTATGCTGAGGGCACCCTCAATTTTGAGGACATACCTTGATTTTAGCGCGGACACGCCTTCTTTTTCATCAATTTTCATACATTTGCAGCCCCGCTGAGTAGCTGGGGCTCTTTTTTTGACTAAAAAGAGCATGTAAAACGAAAAATGAAGCAGCCAGCCCACCTGTTTCATGTAATCAGGGCAATCAACAAATGACAAAACCGAAATCAGATTCAAAGCCCAAATCCCCTAAAAAAACGGGTGATGAGGTAACAAAACCGGTTGCCAAAAAAGTATCTAAAGAAGGTGACGAGGACATCGAAATTGATGAACTGGATGAGCTCACCAAATTTAAAAGAGAGCGCAAGGCAGAGGAAGGTGACGACACAGCCCGCATCATCAGCAACGTAGCTGATCGTAAAGCTGCAACGGCTTCTCCAGCATCTTTGGACAATTTCGACTGGGATGCATTCGACCGCAAAGGGTTTGGCGAAGGCTATTCTCAGAGCGAACGCGAACAAATTACCAACTTGTATTCAGGCACTGTGACTTCAGTTGCTGAAAGTGAGGTAGTGCAGGGTACTGTTGTAGGTATCAACGACCGTGACGTAATCCTAAACATCGGATTTAAGTCTGACGGCCTGGTGCCAGTAGCAGAATTTAAAGATATGCCCGAATTGAAAATCGGGGATAAGATAGACCTGTTCATCGAGGAGCGCGAAAATGCGATGGGACAATTGATCCTGTCTCGCAGAAAAGCGAAACTGGTGAAGGGATGGGAAAATGTGCAGAAAGCCCTCGACAACGATTCAGTGATCGAAGGTTTCGTGAAGCGCAGAACCAAAGGAGGTTTGATCGTAGATGTATACGGTATCGAAGCTTTCTTGCCGGGATCACAAATTGATGTGAAGCCGATCCGCGACTTTGATATTTATGTAAACAAGACCATCGAGGTGAAAGTGGTGAAGATCAACTACTCTAACGACAACGTAGTAGTGTCTCACAAGGTACTTATCGAGAAAGACCTCGAGCAACAAAAGGCAGTCATCCTCAACAACCTGGAAAAAGGCCAGGTGTTGGAAGGTGTGATCAAGAACATGACCAACTTCGGTGTGTTCATCGACCTGGGTGGCGTAGACGGACTGTTGCACATCACCGATATTTCCTGGGGCCGTATCAACCATCCGGACGAGCTGCTTAAGCTTGATCAGGTGGTGAAAGTGGTGGTACTCGACTTCGATGAAGATAAGAAGAGAATCTCTTTGGGTATGAAGCAGCTCACGCCTCATCCTTGGGATTCATTGCCTGCTGAAATTAACGTAGGTTCTAAAGTAAAAGGTAAGATCGTGAACGTGGCCGACTACGGAGCGTTCCTTGAAATACAGCCTGGTGTAGAGGGTTTGATCCACGTATCAGAAATGAGTTGGTCACAGCACCTTCGCAATCCTCAGGACTTCATCAAGGTAGGAGAAGAATTGGAGGCAGTGGTATTGACCATCGACCGCGAGGAGCGTAAGATGTCTCTGGGTATCAAGCAACTTACAGAAGATCCTTGGACACGTCAGGATATCCTCACCAAGTATGCGATAGGCACCCGTCACAAGGGTATCGTACGCAACCTGACCAACTTCGGCTTGTTTATCGAGTTGGAAGAAGGTATCGATGGCCTGGTACACGTATCAGACCTGAGCTGGACGCGCAAGATCAAGCACCCTTCAGAGTTTATCAAAGTAGGGGATACCATGGAAGTAGTGGTGTTGGAGTTGGATGCGACTAACCGCAGACTGGCCCTTAGCCACAAGCACCTGGAAGAAAACCCTTGGGATACTTTCGAGTCAGTATTCGAAATTGGATCGGTACACAAGTGTACAGTGATCAACAAGAACGACAAAGGAGCTATCCTGGAGTTGCCTTACGGAATTGAAGGCTTCTGCTCAGCGAAGAACCTTGTGCGCGAAGACGGATCTAAGATCGAGAATGGCGAAGCGCTTGACTTCAAAGTGACTGAATTCTCTAAAGACGATCGCAGAATTGTGTTGAGTCACAAGGCGATGTGGTCAGCCGAAGAGGAGAAGGCGCCAGCGAAGAAGCAACGCCCTGCACCTTCTAAAGGTAAGGCCATCGACAAGATCAACAAGGAGACTGAAAAGTCAACCCTGGGTGACCTTGAGGCCTTGAGTGCGCTGAAGGAGAAGATGAGTGCCGACAAAGGCAAAGGGGAAGACGCGAACTAATGCTATAGCGATAAAGGAAGAGAAGAGGGTGGCTATAGGGTCACCTTCTTTTTTTAGAATAATGATTCAATTTCCTAATTTCGCAACGTTCAAATAATAAGGTGCTGTGGCCCAGCCTTCGCTAAAGCTTCGGCTGAGGCACCGAGTGGATGGAAAGTGAATTGGTGAGAAAGGAATAGAGTTTAATATAATAAGGTGCTGTGGCCGAGTGGCTAGGCAGAGCTCTGCAAAAGCTCGTACAGCGGTTCGAATCCGCTCAGCACCTCAACCTCATCAGTCCCGACAAAGTCGGGACTTTTGTTTTTGTAGCGCGTCAAACTTTGTTTGACCAAGCGGAGAAAAACAAAAAGAGAGCCCCGATTTTATCGGGGCGACTGATGAGGTTGAAAGGCCACCCCACACCGGATCAGCGGAAGCTAATCCGTCCATGTTAAATTTATGGTTGGTATAAAAAACGTGCTGGCTGTGCCAGCCGCTGCCTGGTTTGCTTGATAGTCCGCCCCACTACGGATCAGCGTTAGCTAATCCGCTGTCGGGAAATAAATATAGATTTTATCGGGGCGACTGATGAGGTTGAAGGTCACCCACACCGGATCAGCGCAAGCTAATCCGTCCATGTTAAATTTATGGTTGGTATAAAAAATGTGCTGGCTGCGCCAGCCGCTGCCTGATTTGCTTGATAGGCCGCCCCATTACGGATCAGCGGAAGCTAATCCGCTGTCGGGAAATAAACATAGATTTTATCGGGACTGATGAGGTTGAAAGGCCACCCCACTACGGATCAGCGTAGGTAATCCGCTACCATTGACAGAAAATCCCGTTTGGCTACTAAAGGTTAAAGACAAAATCATGGAAAAGGGCAACCAAAGTAACCTTATTACCATTGTTTGAGTAAAAATTAGAAATTAGCTATTTTCGTATCCACTTCTATTTGAAAAATCTGATCTTGGCTACAACACGATCTCTGCTACTTTTTTGTGTCGTAACGGTCCTTTTTGGTTCATGTTCCGAGGAGCAACCCGACCGGCTGGTCTTGGCGCCTCCAACGAATATAGAGATTTCTAAAGGGCTGTTTGCCGATAGGATCGCGCTGAGATGGTCATCAGTGGCAAATGCTGACAAATATCGATTACATAAATTTGATTCTACCCTTGGTGACTATGAGCTCCTCGATGAAACAGCTGATACGTTGTATAGTGATGAGTTTACAGGCACACCGGGCAAGAAGGTTTTTTATAAGATACAGGCCTTTAACTCGCCTGAGTTAACCAGCGAATTTAGTAAGCCCGAGTATGGGTTTTTAGCTGAAACAAAGTCCCTTGCATTAGGAGTACCACCTGGTTTAACGGCCTCAAAAGGAAATTATAAAGATAAGATTCAGCTTTCCTGGTATTCCGTTGTCGGGGCTAGTGGCTATCGATTGCATAAACTTGATGCAAACCTTGGTGATTATGAGCTCCTTATCGAAACAGCTGATACGTTGTTTAGTGATGAGTCTACAGGCATACCAGGCAAGAAGGTTTTTTACAAGATCCAGGCATTTAATTCACCCGAGCTAACGAGTGAATTTAGTAAGCCTGAATATGGATTTTTGGCTGAGACCAAGCCCATCAAATTAGGAATCCCACATGGGTTGATGGCCTCAAAAGGGAATTATGAAAATAAGGTTCAACTCTCTTGGTATTCGGTTGTTGGAGCCAGCAGTTATCGTGTGCACAAATTTGATCAGGGGCTTGGCGATTATCTTCCATACAAAACATTGGCGGATACTGCTTATACGGATATTGTGGGCAACGGAATGTCTGAAAAGCTTTACTACAAAGTCCAGGCCTATAATTCTGCTGAATTATTCAGTGAGTTGAGCGAAGCCGATTTTGGATTCACAAACGTAAGCCCCGTCTTCACTCTCGATAAGCCAATAAATTTTCAGGTCTCCAAAGGGGCATTCGGTACACAGATAAAGCTTGAGTGGACTGCCATTCCGGGGGTAAGCAATTACCAGATTTTTAAATTCAATTCGGCAAGTGATTCGTACGAGTTACTTGCGCAAACCGACCAAGCCACCTTTGCGGATGCTGGAAGTGATTTGACCCCCTATGAAAAGATATTCTATAAAGTTAGATCATATCATTCGGAGTCAGAGGTCAGCGGTTTCAGCGAAGTTGACTTTGGATATATTTCGGGTAAGAATTATGATTTTATATCAGAGTTTGGCTCTGAAGGAACCAATGATGGTCAGTTTTTATTTCCAGAACATCTGGCACTCGATTACCAGAGTAACATTTATGTATCCGATCCCAACCGAAATGTGGTTCAGAAATTTTCCAATGATGGAGATTTTCTGACGGTCTATTACTCTACCTTCTCACCTCGTGGTCTGGTCTTTCCGGCAACCGATAAAGCAGTAATTGCCCGATCTGGTGATAACATTATCAGGGTCATGAATAGTACAACAACCGCTTTGATAAAAGAGTGGGGTAGCTCCGGATCGGGCAACGGACAGTTTGCATATTTCAGGCAGATATGCCTCGATGATGAAAACAATCTTTATGTGGTGGATACTGGCAATAGCCGGATTCAGAAATTCGATCTGGATGGAAATTTTTTATTGAAATGGGGAATGCCTGCCGGGCATTCCGGCAACGGGGCATTTAAGAACGTATGGGGAGTAACCTATTTTAAGGGTTACATCGTTGTGTCGTCCGAAAGCATTATTCAGGTCTTTACGAAGACGGGGGAATTTCAATACCAGGTCGACATGGGAACTACCTGTTATGACATCACCCATGATGATGAGCACATTTACATTGCCTGTGGATCATACATTGCGAAAACGGATGAGACCCTCGATGTAATTGAGAAAATTGGTGAGGGTGATTTTTCAACTGTAACGAGCGTTGTGGTGGATCCTAACCAAAGGCTGTACGCCACCTCTGTGTATACCAGAAAGATAAGGATCTATCAGAAGAACTAGAGGAATAGGCGCTAGTCAGGTTTACTTGAAAGGCCACCCCACATCGGATCAGCGTAGCTAATCCGCTGCCGTAAGACAAAAATGTGCTGGCTGATTTGCTTGATAGGCCGCCCAAATAAGGATCAGCTAATCGCTCATGTCCGATCTCACGACCACCCATTTCCATATGATGGTTCTCTGGTGGTATCCTGTTCCAAATGTAAGATTTTGCCATTTAGCCACCTGAAAACCCCGGAAAAACGCTAGGAATCAGGTTTTTATACCCGCTGTCTAATGCTTTTGATGTAAGAAAAAACCCAATATGGAAAATCTCTGTTAATAGGGAATGCCTATATTGGAGGGAAATACTGTAGTTTGGCAACTCAAAGGATTTGGTTTCTTGTTTGGTCTTTGCTCGTTGGAGTTGCTCTACCTTCTGGGGTTTTTGCCCAGGATTTATCAACAATTGGCAGCGCCAAACCGGTTCAGGTGAGTGGGGGTCTATCGGTTAACCAAATTTTCTACGCAGTAAGAGGAATTGAAAGTCGCAGGGATCCTTATTCTTACTTTCTGACGGGCAACCTCAACCTGGCTCTCTACGGGTGGAGCATTCCCTTTTCATTTGCGCTTTCTAATCAGAACAGATCATTTCAGCAGCCTTTTAATCAGTTTGGGCTGCATCCAACTTATAAATGGGCGACTGGCCATTTTGGCTACGCGAATATGAACTTTTCACCGTATACGCTGGCTGGTCACATATTTAGAGGTGCAGGGGTCGAATTGGTACCCGGAAAATTTCATTTCAGTGCAATGTATGGACAACTGCAGCGTGCTGTCGAGCCTGATACTATCAGAAATACGCGACCCACCTTTGAAAGAAATGGCTTTGGATTCAAGACTGGGTATCGTGATGGGAATGACTATGCAGAATTGTCCTTATTTCATGCTCAGGATGAATTAACTTCCTTGGCTCAACTACCAGATGACAATTCACTCTTGCCGGAAGAGAACCTTGCAATAGGTATCTCATTAAGTAAAAGCCTTTTCGAAAAATTCGGGGTTCAGTTTGAATATGGTTCGAGTGCGTTGACGCGAGACATTCGCGATGTGGAGGCTCAAGGTCGTTCCGTGTTTGGTTCTGTTGGAGGTTTATTCACGCCACGATCATCCACCTCTTATTACAATGCCTTAAAAGTTGGATTTAATTACTCTGGTTCTTCCTATGCGGTTGGTGTTGGCTACGAACGAATCGATCCTGGCTACCGAACTCATGGGGCTTATTATTTTAATAATGACCTGGTCAATTACACGGTCAACGGTTCGACCTCTTTGCTGGACAGCAAGTTGAATATTAGTGCCAATGCTGGTGTTCAGCATGACAATCTTGACAACACGAAAATCAGCACGATGCGAAGATTTGTCGGAGCAATTAACAGTTCGTATCAGCCGACAGAACGACTTTCCCTCACGGCCAGCTATTCTAATTTCCAATCTTTCACCAACATTCGTTCTCAGTTTGTAGATATCAACCAACTCACACCATTTGACAATCTCGATACGCTACAGTTTACTCAAATTACTCAAAGTGTAAATCTGGGTGCGAGTTACGGTTTGAAGACCACCGAGCGTCAGAGACAGTTTGTGTTTGTTAATTTATCGTTGCAGGATGCCGCGGAACAACAAAGTCAAGTAGAACAAAACAGCGGATCTCAATTCTATAACGTCAACGGATCATATTCCATCAGCCTTGTCCCTTCAAATCTGACACTATCATTTTCATACAACCTCAACAAGAACGAGGCAATCATGATGAATTTGCTTACACATGGCCCCACAGTTTCGATAAATAAGGCGTTGCTGGAGCGAAAACTAAGGCTCACATTAAGTTCCTCCCACAACACGACTTCGATTGAGGGCAAAAGACAAAGTACAATTATGAACGTTCGAGCGAATGCCAACTACACAATTGTGAAGAAGCACAATTTAGGATTAAGTGTAATGACCGTAAACCGGAGTACACCATCGGAAAGTGGGCCCACTTCCTTTATCGAGTACACCGGCACCCTGATTTATAGTTACGCATTTTGAGATGAAGGTATCGAGATATTTATTGAAAGAGTTACTGGTGTTGACGATGGCACTACCTGGCAATCTTGCTTTCGGGCAGCTCGATTCTCTTCAAGATGAGATAAAAGTGATTGCGAGACCTTCTCTTGATTCAATAGTGCTTCGTTGGGCGCCTACCAATGTCAACGCATGGATCAATACTGTGAAAAATGGTTATTGGGTTGAACGATATACGCTGGTGAGAGACGAAAAGATTGTGTTGCCTGCGGAGCGGTCACAACTGAATCCCATAGTCATAAAACCAAAGGACGAACAAGAATGGGAGTCACTTGTGCAGACTGATAAGTATGCTGCAATCGCAGCCCAGGCTTATTTCGGAAGCGACTTTGAAATGGATTTGCAGGGGGCGGATATTTTTCAGATTGTCAACAAAGTACAGGAGAATGAGATGCGTTTCTCATTCTCCCTTTTTGCAGCCGACATGTCCGTTCCGGTGTCCATAGCATCGGGACTGCGAATTACGGATAAGAATATTCGAAAGGGGGAGAAGTACCTATAGCGCGTACTTTCAGTCAATGGTGCTGATACAATAAGAGGAAGTGTGTTTGTGGGCCCGGAGAAATATGAACTACCTAAACCACTGGAGTTCTCAGCAGAGTTCACAGATGGAATGGTTTCAATGCGCTGGAATCAGGCCTATCATCGTGGGATCTACACCGCCTACAAGGTAGAACGCTCTGCTGACGGAAAAGAATTTAGACCGATTACCGAGGATGCGTTGGTTACACTCACTAACGAGGACCGGGATGAGTCGCGATATCAATATGCCACCGACTCACTTCCAAACTTGGGAGATACATTTTACTATCGAGTGAGGGGACTTACTCCATTTGGCGAATGGGGACCACCTTCAGATGTTGGAAGTGGCAAAGGAGTAGTTGCAATAACTCAAGTTCCATATATCATAAATGATCAAAGTCCGGATAATCAAGTTATCGACCTGACCTGGGAGTTTCCTCGATCTTCCGAAGGGGGAATAAAAGGATTTGACGTGAGGAGGTCCTCATCACCGAGGTCCAAAGCAGTTGCAGTCAATTCAGAAGTTATTTCGCCAGCTATCAGAACCTTCCGCGATGAAGCCCCCGAACAAAACAACTACTATCAGGTGGTGGCGATTTCAGTGACAGGCGAGGAGTATAAATCACCTCAAAAGTTGTCTCAATTAATTGATAGCATCCCTCCCACAGCACCGATGGGACTTGGTGGAACCGTGGATGATGATGGGATTGTGACCTTCAGTTGGTTGCCGAATAGTGAGAGTGACATTTATGGCTACAGGGTTTATCGCGGTAATAACAGACGTGAGGAATTTTTTCAGGTAACAACTGAGCCTATTGCCGACACATTATTTACTGACAGCATTAGCCTGAAGACTTTAGATCGGTCGGTGTTTTATCAGGTGATGGCGATCGATAGAAATCAAAATCATTCTGGTTTGTCCGATATTCTTGAATTGCGGCTGCCAGATAAGGTTCCGCCAGTTGCCCCGGTGTTACTGCCATCGCAGTCCTCAAAGGATGGCGTATTGATCCAATGGCTACCCAGCAGTAGCGATGATGTTGTACGCTACGACATCTACGGACGCGGTGCGGACGATATAAGATGGAATAAGTCTGGCGAAGTTGAACACTCCAAAGATTCAATGTTCACTTATTCTGTGACTGATATTCCCGAAGGCGCACGAATGAGTTTTACTGTATTAGCTATTGATGCGGCAGGATTAGAGTCAGTGCCCGCAGAACCAATTGAGGCCGCTCGATTGATCAACCCAGTTAAACCACGTGTTCTGGTCACTTCACCTGAGATAGACCGCGAGAACAAGTTCATCAAACTCCGGTGGTCATATACTCAAAGTAGTGTTGCAAAATATCAGATATACCGAGCGAAGGAAGGTGAGACAACTCGACTATACACCACAGTAAATGGTATGTCCAGCGACTTTATTGATCGACAACTTCAAATGAATTCGATCTATACTTATCAGATCGTAGCGCTGTTCACTTCTGGTGCCAGATCTGAGTTTAGCGATAAAATAATTGTTAACTATTAATGCAGTTTATATGAAAATCCACTTTTTACTTTTTTTGGTTCTTGGTCTTGCAATCTTCTCGTCATGTGAAGACGAAGAAGCTCCACCCGTCACACCAACCGATAAGACTAAACCGGTGATCACAATTTTATCACCCACTGATATTAGCAAACCATTGCGCGCGACTGTTTCAGTTAAGGCAGAAGCAACGGATGAAACCGGAATAGCCAAAGTGGAAGTGTTCGTTGATGGAATTTCCATTGCCAGCGCTACTACCTCGCCAATTGAGGCATCCTGGGATACGAAAACAGTCACAGATGGTACACACCAGATAAAGATTGTGGCAGAGGATGCTGAAGGAAATAAGGAGGAAAAATCACTGAATGTTGATGTGAAGAACATGCTATTTACTTTCTTGATTGGACCCGAATATGTTCCGGAAGATGAAAGGGGCTGGATATTTGTTACGGACGAAGCAGGTGCATTGTTAGACACCCAGGAAATGATCAACGGGGACAAGTTGAGCTTCGCGACTCCCGAAGGCTATGATCCAACTGACAGGTTTTCTTTCCACAGGTTCCAGTATTCTTTGCAGGATTTAGGCGTGAACACCTACGCACTGTCATTTATTTTAAGTTATACGGGGCTACCCAGCGGAAACTTCATAATGAACGATGGCACACCTACAGCAAGAACCCCAATCGGAACGCACTCAATTCAAGTTAGCAATGTGCCGGCCGGCCCACCAGCAGGCCCTCCATTTTCCCCCTCTATCGTCAGCTTTGATGGTGCGCTCTCATCTTCAACCGGCTCGAGTCCTGACTATACCATTACCGTTGATCTTTATAAATCCCCAACAGCAGTCATCTTGTCTGATCAAAAGTCATCAACCTTGACTCAGGGTATTAAGATTGACATGGCAGACGTTGGCGGAACGACAAACATTGACTATGGAGACTTGACTGAATTTGACTTCATAGGAGTGGACGTTGGCGAGCACATTGGCGAGGGCTATAGCGTCACCCTGGTTCCGATCGCTGGGGACTATGTAAATACTGTATTTTTTACTTTTTTAACTAGGGACTTATCTAGTCCGATATCAGACCCGATCAAGGTTTATAGACCAGACTTAAACCCTGTTGAGTTTATAACGTCACTGAGGTATGTCGATCTGGAGTCGGTTTCAAGAAGATACACAGTAGTTTCTCCAACAATTCCATCACAAGTTAAAACTATCGCAGCCGACATATCTTCAGTTACAGAAAACAACGGTACACTTCAGGTTGATGCTACGGGCGAATTTCAATACGTGTCAGCAAGCTCAGAAATTTTTGAGATAGACGAGAATGGCAACTTTGTGCAATTGTCGTGGTTCGTTTATGCCGATAAGTCCTCCATGGGAAGTATTGCTAAACCACAATTTTCTGAGGCTCTGGAAGAGCTGTATCCTGACATTGCATCGCTTGACCCCACATTCGATTTTGTTTCTCTTTTTAAAAACGAAGGGATAGATGGCTATTTGGATTACGTTGACAAAAGATATTCTGGAGAAAGAATATTTAAGTTTTCTAAAGAGCAGTTTCAGATTTCTAAGTCATTTGCTCCGCCTTTCGGAAGAACTGCGCCTAAGAAAATGGATCCATACCGCGGAAGTGATATACCTAAATCAGAGCGTTACCAGTGAAAAGCCAGGTCTTAACTTTGGTCGGTCTGGTATGTTTTGGGCTGGCTAGCCATGCCCAAAACATCAATGTTGAGTGGCAACGTACCACGATGTATCGATATCCACTGCATCCACTGGACAAGTCGTTGAAAACATACTCTGTTTCAATACAGGAGCTTGGATCATTTTTGGATCGATCACAAAAGGATACCATTGACCTATATTACCTGATACTTCCGGGTTATGAGAAGGTGAAAGCTGGTGGCGATATTCAGATTGAATTAGTACTCAGTCCACTTTCAGTAACTAAGAGAGAACTTAGGGATCAACCATCAACGAATGAAAAGGATGGTGTGACTACAACCTTTCACCAGTACTCATACTTGCTGACATGCTCTTTTCCAGCAAAGATTCGAGTGCTGACAAATGGAGATCTGGTGACCGAACAGGATCTTCCAGGTTTCTTCACTACAGAGTACTTTCCTAAGAACAACAATTCGCAGACTGCTATTCAGCAGGAGTATGAGAACGATTATTCTTTCCGAAACAGATTATTAGGTGACCAGTTGCGTGAAAGGGGGAAAGAGATTCGAGGCTGGCTTTTCAGCAACTACGGCTTCGGGTTTACTCCTCGTCTGATTAATATTGGTCATGTCAAGGATAAAAAAGGAGAATATGAAGACTTGAACAAAGCTTTTTCATTGATGATGGCAGGTTTTGCCTCTGCGGATCAAAAGAAGGAATATATCGATGAGGAATTCAAAAACAAGTTGACAGGGGCAATTAATATCTATGAAGGTGCTTTAAAAGAGTTCAGTACAGATAAAAAAGCGCGCATCAATGAAAAGGTAGCAGCTACGCTGCACTACAACATAGCCCTTGCCCAATATGGGATGCACGAATTGGATGCGGCTGATGAACGTCTCAATTTAGTAAAAAACGGACCTCGTCCTGTACAGACTGCTGCCACACGCCTGAAAGAAGAAATTCAGGATCGCAGACTGAGGCTTATTGCCAACGGATTGATGGTGGGTGAACTTCCTCCTGAACCACCACCGCCTCAAGTATCAGCCCAAAAACAGGAGCCAGAGAAACCCAACTATCGGGACTACATCGTGTTCATTAATGGTGATACCGTTGACGCGAAATTCATCATCCCATCCGGAGAGGTGATGCAGTACGGTGACTCTGTCTGGATGCAGGAGCACGTCATCGTAATCGAGAACGGAGAGACGATAGAGGTGCCTGCTGATAGAATACAATCCTATTCGTACCAGGGTGTGGTGAGAGAAACGTTTATCGCCTTCGATGATACGACAACAGACCCTACCAAGACCGTTTACAAAATGTACAAGCGCACACTTGACGGACCGATTTCGCTTTACATGAAGTACACCGTGGAAAAGGATTTTCGTGATCCGACTCAAAAGTATGTGGCTGCTTATCCTTATTTCAAAAAGGGTACGAAGTCAGGCAACGCAGTATATGGAAATTTTAATCGCGGAGTGTCAAAGCTTGTTTCGGAACATCTTGAATTATCGGAGAGGGTGAGGAATGGGGAGTTTAAAAAAGAGGATTTGGTGAAGATTGTCAAGGAGTATAATGAATGGATTAGTATTAAATAAAAATAAAGAATATGAAGAAGAGATTTTACTGGTTGCTGATTATTGGCTTGGTTGTTATCACTTACGCGTGTAACGAAGACACGGAGCCCGGTACTCCGCCCTTAGAGCCACCTAAGATTACATCTATTGATCCAACGCGAGGCGGAGCAGGCACAGAGGTTATCATAACAGGTAGAAATTTTTCAAGTACGCTATCCGAGAATGAGGTTACGTTTAACTCAGTGGCGGCCACCGTGGTTTCGGCTACAGCAACACAGATCGTAGCAAAAGTTCCCTTTGATGCGCTAACTGGGAAGGTGGTTGTCACAACTTCCGCTGGTACAGCCAGTGGTCCAGAGTTCGAGTATTTCCTTGCACCAACAATTTTATCACTCAGTCCAAGTTTCGGACCGTACAATACAGTGGTTTCGGTTATGGGCAATAATGTGGCTCCGGATGGTTCGGGAATCACCATATGGTTTAATGACAAGGAGGCAGAGGTAGTTTCACGCAAAAGTTTTCAGGTAGAAGTCCGTGTGCCAGAAGGTGCTGGTGATGGTGTCGTTAGAGTCGAGACACTTGGTGGTTCACATGAAGGGCCGGTGTTCGACTACTGGCAAATTGGAGTAGTAACGACAATTGCAGGCGATGGGACTACTGGCTTTCAGGATGGCCCTGGAGCCACGGCAAAATTTAATTTCCCTACTGGTATGGCAGTGGACGCCAATGATAATGTTTATGTAGCAGATCGTTCCAACAATAGGATTAGGAAGATTACCCCAGATGGAAATGTATCGACTTTGGTTGGCAATGGCGAAGAGACATCAGTCGATGGAGATCTCAGTACCGCTCGCATAAGGCGACCAACAGGTTTGTGTTTTGGTGACGATGGAACACTCTATTTCACCGAGAGTACTGGTGGGAGAGTTAGAAAAATAACAGCAGAAGGACAGGTGACAACGATAGCTGGATTGGGTACAGCAGGCTATCTCGATGGAGCAGCTGCAGATGCACAGTTCAATTTTCCGACAGGTATTGCTATAGATAGTAAAGGCAATCTGTTCGTTGGAGATTTTGGTAATAATTGCGTGAGGAAAATAGCCAACGGACAGGTTACAACATTCGCAGGAACTTTGGACATGGGAACAACTGACGGAACAGGCTCTGAAGCTCGGTTCTCTGCACCAAATTATATTGTCATTGACGCAGACGACAATCTGTTTGTTTCGGAAAACCTAAATCACCGAATTAGAAAGATAACACCCTCTGGAGACGTTACGACCATTGCCGGTAGTATTGAGGGGTCAGACGATGGCCCCGCAGCTTCGGCAACATTTCGCTTTCCGTACGGACTTGCATTCGACAATGAGGGTCAGTTATTGATCGTGGATGGTAGCAACAATAGTATAAGAATGCTCGATAAGGATAATAATGTGAGGACGGTTGCGGGCGGTGGCATTCCCGGTTGGGAAGATGGGGAATGGCTAGCAGCACAGTTTGATTTGCCAAATGGAATTGCAGTTAATTCCAAGGGAGAATTTTTTGTCGGAGATAGGACACAAAGGGTTGTGAGAAAAATAGTATTGAAATAGTTAGGTGAAGGATATATGTGTGGTAAATATGATTGTCGCTAGGACAAAACGAAATGGGTAGATCATTCTTTTTGATGGTAGTTATTTTTTCATCGGTTGGGGCTGTATCCACAATTGCCCAAACTTTTCCCGTTCGCGTTACCCCGGTACTTACTCCACCCTATACACCTTTCCTCACGGACTACACAGATGCGGGTGCCGAAAGACTAACCGTTCAGGTAATCCTCAACGACCTTACTGTTTCAGAATTCAGAACGAAACTCAGATTGACGATCGAAGGTGTCGGCATTACAATTACTACCAATCCCAATTATATTCCTCTTCCTATCGTGTTGCAGGGAGGTGTGCCTCAATTGATTTACGGATCGGATATGGCTGACTACTTCCGGCTTTCAAATCTGGTATTCCAGGGACTGAATCCCAACGATGTGGAGAAAAACGGTGGACGACTTCCGGAGGGAATTTATCGCATCAGTATTGAAGTATTGGATTATAATCGTAATACAGTGGTGTCAAACAAAGGTAGCGCTACGGCCTGGATGATACTCAACGATCCGCCCTTCATCAATCTGCCGGTAAATAATGTAAAAATCAAACCATTGAATCCTCAGAATATCGTTTTTCAATGGACACCCCGGCACAGAGGCTCACCCAACGCTGCATTCACCACAGAATATGAAGTGAGGTTGGTTGAGATTTGGCCAGCGGGTAGAAATCCGTTTGATGCTATCAAGACTTCCCGACCAATCTTCGAAACCACAACCGAGTCAACGATGGTGGTTTATGGCCCGGCCGAAACTCCACTCGTACTTGGACGGGAGTATGCGCTTCAAGTGAGAGCCAGAGATACCGGTGGCAGAGATGTTTTCAAGAACGATGGCTACAGTGAAGTTGTTCGGTTTATCTATGGTGATGAATGTCCGACACCTACATCATTGGAGGCAGACGATATAAGTACGGCAAAGGCCAGAATGAAATGGCAAGGCAACGGACAGAACTCTGCTTATCTCATCAAACTGAGAGAGCAGAAGGAGGGTGCGCGTTGGTTTTCGGAGAGGACCGAACAGTCCTATTATAACTCCACCAACCTGCGGGCGGGCACTACTTACGAATATCAACTCGCTGGTGAATGTGATATTTATCAAAGTAAGGAGAGTGAGATCAGGACATTTAACACTTTGGCTGAAAATCCCAATGCCTTTGTTTGTGCTGATCCGAATGCAGTTCCTCCCCCGGATGGAAGCCCACCGCTGCGAGAGTTGTTCACCAACGATTTCATTCATGCCGGAGGATTTGATGTGGTGGTGAATCAGGCAACAGGTAGTAATGGAAGATTCTCAGGTGAAGGTTTGGCGATCGTGCCCTGGTTTAATAGCGCAAAGGTGCGGGTGACTTTTAAGGATATCTCGGTGAATTCCAGCTATCAGCTGACAGCTGGCAAGATCGAATCCGTTTGGGATGCGAATAGCAGATTCCTGGTAGAATCAGAAAAAACTCTAGCCGAAGGGGGAGGTAAGGGATTGCAAAGTGAATTGGTTTTGTCGGAGGCCGATACGCTTATATCAATCCCGGGTGTTATACTGACAATTACTGTCCATCCAGAAACAAAGGATATCACCGTTGAGACTCGGGATGGCCAGGTACTCATACCCACAGGTGGGCAAGGCAAGACGGTTGCGATCACCGATGAAGCCGGTAACGGCTATCTCGTAGACAAAGACGGAAAAGTAACAAAGACCACTGCCTCCGATGCACAACTGGCTGGTGCGAGAGGAGAGCGAGAGTATTCGACTGATGAAAACCTGAAGATAGACTTTCTGAAAGCCACTGATACAAAGTACGGGCTGGATTTACCGCAGACTGTGCTGGCCCAAAACTACCAGCAAACTGAAAATGGAGAGTACGTGGCGTGGAAGGCTTTGAAAGCAGGAGAAGAAGATCATGTTGCTGTGGCTGCCCGTGGGACCGGAGATATAACCAAAGCGAATTTCAAAACCGGATTGGATGCTCAAGCCCTGACGCCCAATGCTGAAACTGCTGGGACCGTGCGATTGAATGTAATGGGAAAAACGGACGGTCAGATAGACGAGTTGCTGGCTTTTTACCCGAACCCAGATACGAGCAAGGCTGAACTCGTGGCCGGAAAATTGAATATGATCAGCTATGGTATTGAAAAAAAGAACCTCGTGCTGGCGAGTGTAAATGGAACAAAAAAAATGGATGTTGAGACCGTAAAGTCAACTCTCAATGATATATACAGCCAGGGCGTGGTGGAATGGACGGACGTGCTGCAAGAAGACTTTTCTGTGAGTGGTATTGATGAGGGCAATATTGATGACGGAGGCAGTGGCGTGTTGAGCAACTACACGAATGATATGAAGAAGATCCTACGTGCCTATACGGCAGATCATACTTTGGCAAACAACACTTATTATCTCTTCCTTGTGAAGAACAGCACCAGCAAAAACAAACTCGGCTACATGCCCCGCAAGCGACAGGCCGGTTTTATTTTCGTAGATGCCCATAACGGCCAGGATATGGTACTCACCATGGCGCACGAGCTCGGTCATGGAGCGTTTCACCTGAAGCACACTTTCAGTGAATACAGTCTCTCACAAGGTGTTACGGAAAACCTGATGGACTACCCCGCCAAAACCCGCCTCGACAAATGGCAGTGGGACAAGATTCACAACCCTGAAGCTGTTCTTGGGTTGTTTGAAGATGATGAGGAGGGGGCGTTAGAAGCCGGAAATATGAGTCGTGAAATGGCAGAATTGCTGCTAAGCCAGATTAGGGGAGCAAACATTAATAAGGAACCAAATTTGGATATTGTAATCTTCAACGGACAGGTCGGTAACTGGGTCGATTTTCAAATTAGTGATTCCAAGCTTAAATTTTTAGCCGTTAACGTGGCTATCCTACATCCTCTGGAAACTACTCGAACTCAAATTATAGATCCTGGTCAAATAAATAAGTCAGTTTTAAACAGTTGGAATGGCATAGAAGGTGCATTTACAAAGTACGTTTTTACCAGAGGGGGAGGTCAGATACCTGAACAAAGCATTGGAGAAAGCATTTTGGAAATAATAGTCTCCAAGGAAAATGAAGCGGAGCTAGAGAACTACCTCTTTAGGCATAAGAAGTTTGAAATACTCATTTCTTCAAATAGTACTGTCGTTAGCGAAAATGAATTTCTTATGATCTCGGTTGATTCAAACACTGCCGATGCAACAATGCCTAACGTCACAGTTGGTGTCCGAGTATTTGATCAGACTCTAACTGAGTTTGAGTTTAGAATGAAAATAGAATTTGAGGTTGATATCAGAAACGATAACGATTTCTTCCCAGCAAATCAATGGAAGAAAGTAGCAGCGAACGAGCAGTGGGATGTTGACTTTGGTGATAGAATAAGGGGGGGGAGAGCAACGGTCACCTGTAAATCAGGGGACCAAGAGGAGAGTTTTATCTTTTTTATTAGAGGGTCTAACCCAAGTGAGCAACAAGTCAAAAATTACCTAACACAACAAGGATATAATGGTATTTGGTTTCTAACTAAGTTAATTAGACAAGAGTCTTCGTTTATGCAATTTTGGCCGGGATTAAATTTCCAAAAAAATTGGAATGATAGATTCCAACACGGGATACCAAAATGGGGAGATCCTCATGGGTGGGGATTGATGCAACTTGACTTGCTCAATAACGAACAAAGACCTTCAGCTCAAGAACTTTGGGACTGGAAATCTAATATTGACAGAGGGTATCAATTTCTGACTGGTGAAAAATGGACTATGGTAAATACGAACATGAATGGTAACATGTCCCGAGTTAACGTATGGAACCTAGCAAATCCTGATAGTCCAGTGGTTGGACACTCGGATCAGATTGAAGGGAACACAACAAATGTTACCTACACACATGCTGATAGTGAGAATTTCAGTCATGACTTTGGCGGGAATCCCACCGGAACATATAAATCATTTATCGATGCAGCATGGATAAAGAATTACAATGGGAGTTCAGGAGGTTCTGATGGCTATCCGGGCTTTTACTATGTATGTAAAAAGCTAGGTCAGAATAAACCATTTTGGGACTTGCAAAGAATAAATAGCAGAGGTGAAAACTATGTTGAATTAGTAAGCATGAGAGCACAGTAATGAAAAGGAAACTAATACTAATCCTGATTTGTAGTCCATTGGCGTTAATGGCGCAGAGGGATAGTCTTT
>JAGQYM010000191.1 GCA_020436085.1 Cyclobacteriaceae bacterium | reverse complement strand
TAGTGGGGCCTGCCAGGCCTGTGCAGCAGCCTCCCGTAACATTTGCCGAGCGGTAGCGCCGGCCATTCGAAGCCCCTGCCAACCCTGCCGGATCGCCTGGCTGCCTCCAATAAATTGCCGGGAATAGGCGTCGGTATTCAACGGAGCTTGTTCCACGACTACCTTCTTCCACTCTACATCCAGTTCTTCGGCAATGATCATCGGCATGGAAGTTTTCACATTCTGCCCCCCTTCCGGGTTTGGGGACATAATGGTAACCACCCCATTTTCTCCGATTTTCAGGTAAGCATTGATATCGAACCATTTTTCCGGCATGGTCAATCCTGCTTCATCCGCTTTAGGTTGGCAGGAGGCCAGCCAGCTGAAGCCAAGCAACATACCGCCTCCGGCGAGGGCCGAAGTTTTTAAAAAGGAGCGCCGGTTATAGGAAGTTTTGATGATCGCCATTGCAGGAGCTGGGATCTTCTTTTCAGGAGGACTTGCTCCTCTGATCATTGGAGCTGTGATGCTTGTTTTA
>JAGQYM010000190.1 GCA_020436085.1 Cyclobacteriaceae bacterium | reverse complement strand
CGCTTGTTTCATAGAATATATCTCAAAACGATAGAAGTGAACTACTTAAGAGAATCTAACTCTGTTGACGCACAGAGTCAAGCGGCTGAATGAACGGTTTATACGCGTGTTATGCGACGGCCACAATGTCACTCCAGAGAATATGTAATTTGTGAAGTCCAAAATCGAATGGAATCATCGAGTCCCAAGTTGTAGTCTTGGTAAGTCCACGAATATAGATCGTGATGACCGGTATAGAATTCAAGTGATTCGGAATAATGATAAGATAATCTCATGACCCAAAAATCAAGCGTAAGTTTATCGTCTGTTTTACTAAAGAACATTGTGTCTGGGTATGCGCCATCTATCGCAACATACCGACCTGAGCTGTCTAACCAGGACCTGAATGGGCCATAGATACCACTGTCAAACTCGAATTTAGTGCTTTTTTCATAGAGTAAAAGCCGAGAAGGGTAATGCGCAAGGGCGTATTCAATAAAATCAGCAGATAGATTGGCGCTTGAATCAATCATACCAGTTGAATCATATGTCTT
>JAGQYM010000018.1:257-77952 GCA_020436085.1 Cyclobacteriaceae bacterium | reverse complement strand
CTGCGAGATGGCGTTGCCCATCGAAATCAGAAAAAAGGTTGCGCTTTTTTGCAACGTTCACCTCAACTCTGTAATAGAAGCCATTGATGCGGAGACTATCTATGATGTGCCGCTGTTGATGAAAAAAGAGAAGTTGGATGAGCGCGTGTTGTCGAAGTTGAAGGTGTCTCACAAAAACGAACCAGATCTTGAACAATGGAAAGTATTCCTTGGTAAACTTAAGAATCCAATTGATGAAGTCAACATCGGACTGGTTGGTAAGTATGTGTCTTTGCCTGATGCTTATAAATCGATTGCCGAAGCATTCATTCACGCGGGAGCGTATAATGACTGCAAAGTGAACCTTAAATGGATTAGCTCGGAGGATATCACCAAAGAGACTGTTAAAGAAACATTGGCTGGACTTGATGGAGTACTGGTTGCTCCAGGTTTTGGAGAGAGAGGGTTGGAAGGGAAAATTGAAGCCATTCGCTACGTAAGAGAGAACAAGATTCCTTTTTTGGGGATATGCCTGGGCATGCAGTGTGCAGTGGTTGAATTTGCCCGCAACGTATTGAAACTCAACGCGAGTTCGACTGAACTTGATCCTAAAACGAAGCACCCTGTGATTGACCTGATGGAAGAGCAGAAAAAAATAACTGACAAGGGAGGCACTATGAGGCTAGGGTCTTACGACTGTAAACTCAAGAAGGGGACAAAAGCTTTTGCCACGTACGGAGAGCCGATGATACAGGAAAGGCACAGACATCGATACGAGTTCAACAATAAATACCTTGAGCAAATTGAAGAGGCGGGGCTCCGCGCGGTGGGAATGAATCCGGACCTTGGGCTGGTAGAAATTGTGGAACTGAAAGATCACCCGTGGTTTGTAGGCGTACAATATCATCCTGAACTCAAGAGCACCGTGCTCAATCCGCACCCTCTGTTTGTCAAGTTTGTAGAAGCATCGATTACACATAAGAATTCATAAGCGACAAGATTTCCCATCATGGATAGAAACTCAGCCATAGGCCTGACATTAATAGCGGTTTTATTACTTATCTACTTCAACTATTTCTCGCCTACACCCCCGTCTCCTTCCGAGGCAAGTGAGATCACTGCGATGGATACCACCGAACAAGCGCTGTTGTCTGATACGGTGCGTTTGGAAACACCTGTAGAAAGTGACAGCGCACTCAGTCAGCAGTATGGAAGTCTGGGGGCGTACATGACAGGAACGGAAAGAACCATCACCGTAGAGAACAACAATCTCTCTGTAACGCTCAGCAATAAGGGGGGAATTTTTAAACAGGTGGAACTCAAAAAGTTTAAGACTTACTATCAGGAGCCTCTTTACCTCGTCACTCCTGAGACCAACACTTTTTCCCTGTTAACAAATTACGAAGGGCGTGATATCGATTTGTACAAACTGTATTACAAAGGCGAATCTCTGAAGCAAGGAGACTCAACGCTCGTTACCTACACCGCTAACCTGGGTGGTACTGCTTCCATAAAACACATTTACTCCATTCCAGCCACGGGATATGAGATTGGTTATAAACTTGAAACGAAGGGACTTACGGGATTAGGCGGTGATGTGGTGACTTACAACTGGCATGACCTGATCCCTGTTCAGGAGAAAGACCTGCAAGATAGCCGCAACAAAACAACTGTTAACTACTACCAGGTTGGAAGTGGTTTTGATCATATTTCTGAAACATCAAGGGACCCTGAAGCAGAGTCCGTCATCAATCCCATTCAATGGGCTTCTATCAAACAGAAGTTTTTCATTAGCGCGATCATCGCGGGCAAACCATTTTCAGGTGGTGAGGTAAGGACAGCAGTACCCAACTTTGACACCGTAGTCAAAGAAGCCTCAATGAAGTTGTTCATTCCAAGACAGAATGTTATTGATGGTGCGACCTTCAGATACTTTTTTGGTCCGAACAGGTACTCGATCGTAACTGATGTAACCACAGGATTTGAGGATAACCTGAACATAGGCTGGCCTCCGATCAAGTGGGTAAACCGTTTTCTTATTATCCCAATTTTCAAGTTCCTGGAAAACTATATCAGCAACTATGGAATTATCATCATTATCCTGGTGCTGATCGTGAAGTTGATTTTATCACCCCTCTCCTATAAGTCTTATCTGGGCATGGCGAAAATGAAGTTGCTAAAGCCAGAACTCGATCTCTTGAAGGAAAAGTACGGGGATGATATGGCAAAGATTCAGCAAGAGCAGATGAAGCTTTACCAACAGGCGGGCGTGAGTCCGTTCAGTGGCTGTGTGCCGCTGCTGCTGCAAATGCCTATCCTGTTTGCCATGTTCTACTTCTTCCCTGTAAGTATAGAATTGCGTCAGGCTGGCTTCCTTTGGGCGGAAGACCTCTCGACTTATGATTCTATTGTTAATCTACCGTTTACAATTCCATTCTACGGTGATCACGTTAGCTTATTTGTATTGCTAATGACGGCTTCTCAGATTGTGTATACGTGGCAAAACAATCAAATGACTTCCGTGACCGGGCCGATGAAGTCGATGGGGTATTTTATGCCAGTCATTTTCATGTTTGTATTAAACTCATTCTCAGCAGGATTGAGTTTTTATTACTTCGTTTCCAACCTCGTGACTTTTGCGCAGCAGGCGATCATCAAACGTTTCGTTGATGAAGATAAAATCATGGCGGTGATGGAGGATCACAAGAAAAAAATTCAGGCCGGTGGTGGCAAGCAGTCGAAGTTTATGAACAAACTTCAGGAGGCGATGAAGGCGAGTGAGGAGGCAAGAAGGAAGGGCAAAAAATAGCATTTGCCGGACGTAAAGAATATTTAGAGCCGATCCGGTATCATTTCCGGATAACCTTATATTTGTAGCCCCGATCCCGTGAAAATCAGGATCGGGGATTTTTTTATCCAAAGTTCGGGGTAACACATTCATGGGAAAGATAATTGCAATTGCAAACCAAAAAGGAGGCGTAGGGAAGACGACTTCTGCGATTAACCTCGCGGCAAGTTTGGCGGTGCTGGAATATAAAACGCTCCTGGTCGATGCTGATCCCCAGGCTAACTCCACTTCAGGACTTGGATTAAATCCTAAAGAGATTACCACGGGAATTTATGAATGCATGGTGGATGGCATTGATGCACACAAGGCCGTGGTTCAAAATGATCTGAAGTACTTACACATCCTCCCCTCACATATCGATCTGGTAGGTGCCGAAGTGGAGATGGTGAATATTGAGCGCAGGGAAGAAAGGATGCGTGATACGCTGGAGACACTGCGAAATGATTACGACTTTATCATTATCGATTGTTCACCAAGTTTAGGTTTGATTACGATCAACTCGCTGACAGCGGCTGACTCGGTGATCATCCCTGTGCAGTGTGAGTATTTTGCTTTGGAGGGTTTGGGTAAGTTGCTCAATACCATCAAAATCATTCAGACCCGGCTTAATCCAAAATTGGAAATAGAAGGTATACTTCTTACACTATACGATTCCCGAACATCGTTAGGCAACCAAGTGGTGCAAGAAGTGAAGACGCACTTTAAGAATATTGCATTCAACACCATTATCCCTCGCAACGTTAAGTTAAGTGAGTCGCCCAGCTTTGGGTTACCTGCCATTGTACATGATGCTGAGAGTAAGGGGGCGGTGAGCTACCTGAATCTGGCACACGAGATCTTGAACAAAAACGGTTTATCAAAATGAGTAAGAAGAGAGTTGCCTTAGGACGTGGACTTAGCGCACTGCTCAGTGATACACCTGAGTCGGAGAAACTGGAAGAGGCAGGCGTACCGGCTCAAACGTCAGGGGTAAACGAAATACTGCTCACCGAAATCACGGTAAATCCTTATCAGCCCAGAAAACATTTTGAGCCAGAGGCATTGAAAGAGCTTTCTGAATCAATCAAGGTTCATGGCATCATTCAGCCACTCACAGTTCGCAAACTTTCTTCCAATCAATACCAGCTCATTTCCGGTGAGCGAAGGTTTCAGGCGGCCAAACTAGCGGGATTGAAAGCGGTACCCGCCTATGTTCGCTCTGCTGATGATCAGCAGATGCTGGAGATGGCGTTGATTGAAAACATCCAGCGTGAAAACCTGAACCCCATTGAAATCGCGGTAAGCTATCAAAGGTTGATTTCGGAAATCAATCTGAAGCAGGAAGAACTGGGAGAGCGTGTTGGAAAAAACAGATCAACGGTAACCAACTACCTAAGATTATTAAAACTCCCGCCCGATATCCAGATTGCTTTACGCGACAACAAGATATCAATGGGTCATGCCCGTGCAATTATCAATGTGGACAGCCCGGATACGCAGCTCTTCATTTACAAGAAGATACTTTCAGAAGATCTCTCTGTGCGTAAAGTGGAAGAGCTCGTGAGGCAACTTGTTTCTCCGGGCAAAGAAGGCTCCAAAGCTGCCGCTGATAAAGTCAGTGCCGGGCCTCCAAAAGAAATTAAACAGCTACAGTCTACCCTTTCCACACACTTTGGCACGAAAGTGAATGTGAAGAGTGACGGTAAGAAGGGAGAAATCAAGATTCCTTTTTACTCCATTGAGGACCTTAACCGTCTATTGGAGATCCTCAAGGTGTAAATCCTTGAAGCCCATGCAAAGAATCGCTTTTGTAATCTTTTTATTTTTGTGTGCTGCAGCGCATGCCCAAAACCCGGATTCGCTCCGATCAATTTCTTCCGACACATTGCGTTTGGAGCGCGGCAAAAGGGTAATTACGATTGAGACTTACGCGGACCGATTCAATCCCAGGAAAGCTATTCTTTACGCAGCGATACTTCCAGGATCAGGTCAGATCTACAATAAGAAATATTGGAAAGTACCCTTGGTGTATGGCGGTTTCGCCACCGGTATATTTTTCATCGACTTTTATCAGGCCCGATATTTAAAATTCAAAAATGAACTCTTTCAGATTTTAGAGGACGACATCGAGCGTTCAGTCTCAGGGTTCAATGAGTCGCAACTTCGAAACATTGTTAGTAAATCAAAACGAGAACGAGACTTCTTCACCATTGTTACCGGATTTTGGTACATACTTCAATTGGTAGATGCACATGTGGATGCGCACCTCAAAGAATTTGACCTCAATCCCCAACTCCAGGTTCGCATTGAGCCTATGATGGAAAGCAACCCGATGACCGGAAGAAGCACCGGCCTCGCACTTAAACTAAAGTTCTAATGGGTTTAAAAATCGCTTTACTTGGTTATGGCAAAATGGGAAAGGCCATTGAAGGCTTTGCGTTGAAACGAGGCCACAGTGTTGTGGCAAAGATTGACCTGAACAATGCCAACGAAATTGACCAAATCAAAAACGCTGATGTTGCTATTGAGTTCTCTCAACCCGATGCTGTTGTTGCTAATCTTCATGCCTGCTTTGATCGAAATGTTCCCGTGGTATGTGGCACTACAGGATGGTTGGGAAAAAGTGCGGAGGTTGAAGCCTACTGCAAAGAAAAAAATGGAACCTTCTTTTATGCTTCCAACTACAGTTTAGGCGTCAATGTTTTCTTTAAAGTGAATGAGTTTCTTGCCAGGATAATGAATCAATATCCAGCCTATGAAGTCTCCATTGATGAGATACACCATACGCAAAAAAAAGATGCACCAAGTGGTACTGCGATATCTCTGGCAGACGGCATAGTTCAACAAATCGACCGAAAGTCAAAGTGGACAATGGGTTCGCCTGCCGAAGATGAGATTCAAATTAACTCCTCAAGAATCGACCCTACCCCCGGCACACATACCGTGAAATACGCTAGTGCGATTGATGATATCGAAATAAAACATACCGCTCACTCCCGGGATGGCTTTGCGTTAGGCGCTGTAATGGTAGCAGAATGGCTGGCAGGAAAAAAAGGCATCTACACCATGAGCGATTTCCTAAAATCCTGAAGATTTCGCCTAAAATGGTTTTCTTTGCAAGCTTTAACCCTTAAGACACTGTGACGGCCATATTTATTATACTGCTTATCTTCCGTATAGGCATTACCATTGGATACTGGAAACTTTTTGAGAAGGCGAACATTGAAGGATGGAAATCCATAATTCCGATCTATAGTGAATACTGGCTGATCAAAATTATTGGCAAGCCCAATTGGTGGGTGCTTTACTTATTCATTCCTATCCTCAACATCTTCACCTTTTATGTGTTGCTATTCGATTTGCTAAGATGTTTTGGAAAGAACTCACTTATGAGTCAGTTCCTCATCATTTTCGTTGGCCCCGTTTACATTCCTTACATCGGGTTTAAAGATGACGTAAAGTATTTAGGGAAACTTGACGAACTCGAGGAAGAAAAGAAATCTGCTGTATCAGAATGGACTGAAGCCATCGCGTTTGCAGTAGTAGCCGCTACGCTAATCCGTTGGTTGATCATGGAAGCTTACACCATCCCCACTCCTTCCATGGAGAATTCACTTTTGGTTGGCGACTTCCTTTTTGTAAGCAAATTCCACTACGGCACACGCACTCCGAAGACACCTTTGCAGGTGCCGCTTACACATCAAAAAATATGGTTTACTGATGTCCCTTCCTATGTTGATTGGGTCCAACTTCCGCAGTACAGACTACCAGGCATCAGCAAGGTAAAGCGTAACGATGTGGTAGTGTTCAATGTTCCGCCAAGGGATTTGAATGAAGGGAAGGACTACCCAGTCGACCTGAAGACTAACTACATCAAGCGATGTGTTGGATTGCCTGGTGATGTGCTGAAAGTTGTCAACCGTCAGTTGGTGGTGAACAATGAAGCGCAACCTAATCCGCCTGAGATGCAGTTCAGTTATCTCGTAACTGCAAAGGACGAGATCAACGAACGCAACCTGATAAAGCTCGGGATTGATCCTGATGATTATAATTATCTGGGCCGACCAGAAGAGGGTAAGGCGGTGTATCAGATGTACATCCCGGAAGAAAAAGTAAACGAGCTGAAGAGCTTGCCTTATGTTATTTCAGTGGGACAAGACTACCGAATGAACAGTGGATTTGACCCGCGAATTTTTCCAAGATCAAAATACAGCCGATGGAATGCTGACGAATACGGTCCACTTACTATTCCTGCCAAAGGGATGACTATTGATATCAATGATTCAACGCTCGCTTTCTACGGCAGGACCATTCAACTGTATGATCATAATGACAATGTAGTGATTGGTGACAGCACCTTGACGGTTGATGGTCAACAGGTGACACAATACACCTTCAAACAAAACTATTACTTTATGATGGGAGACAATCGTCACAACTCACTTGACTCTCGTTTTTGGGGATTTGTACCCGAAGATCATATTGTAGGAAAAGCATTCTTTATCTGGTTGTCCATCGACAAGTACGGTTCCTTCTTCGATAAGATCAGGTGGAGAAGATTCTTTAAGATGATTGATTGATAGTCAATAGTATTTAGTCCATAGTCCATAGTCATTTGGTCCATAGTCAATCGAAACTCACCAGACTAGGGGAACTACCAATTAATTTCAACAAGACCTTTGCTCTTAAGGTAGTCGTTGGTTTTGCTGAACGGTTTGCTTCCAAAGAAACCACGGTCGGCAGAAAATGGAGATGGGTGCGGTGACGAAATCACGAAGTGTTTTGTGCGGTCGATGATCTCGCCTTTCTTTTGCGCGTAAGCACCCCATAGAATAAAAACGATGTTGTTCTTTTCGTCAGAAATCTTTTTAATGACGGCATCTGTAAATCGTTCCCAACCTTTGTTCTGATGAGATGCGGGAGAGGAAGCTCGAACTGTTAAAGTAGCATTGAGCAACAACACACCTTGTTCGGCCCAGCGTTCCAGGTTTCCTGTGGGAGGAAACGGTTTGCCCAGATCACTTTGAATTTCTTTGAAGATGTTGACCAGGGAGGGCGGCATTTTTACAGTATCACGTACGGAAAAGCACAAGCCATTGGCCTGGCCGGAGCCATGGTAGGGGTCCTGGCCAATGATCACCACTTTGACCTGCTTAAAATCACATTTATCGAAAGCATTGAAAATCTCGGAACCGGGAGGGTAAACCGTATGAGATTTGTATTCGGCTTTTACAAAATCGGTAAGTTCTTGAAAATAAGGGCTTTCAAATTCATCCGTGAGCTTCTCTTTCCATGACTGTGCAATTTTTACGTCCACTCCCATGTCACTAATTTTTGGCTATTGGGCTTTTTATTAAGAGAGTAAAATAGAAAAAATTGATATTTTTGACTGAATGGTAACTGAAATAACACAAGGTATTAAGGTGAGCGTGGAAACGGAGTATCAACCCTCCTACTCCAGCCCAAGCCAATACCACTATGTGTTTACTTACCGAATCACAATAGAAAACCAAAGTGAGTTTACCATTCAGTTATTAAGAAGGCATTGGACAATTTATGATGCCGGGTTTAGTTCACGCGAAGTGGATGGTGAAGGTGTAGTAGGTCAGCAACCTGTGTTGGAACCGAATCAAACCCATCATTACGTATCGGGCTGCAATTTAAAATCAGGCATCGGCAAGATGGTAGGTTCATACCTGATGGAGAGAGTGGTTGATGGTGCCCGTTTTGAAGTGGCAGTGCCCGAATTTCACATGATTTCTCCTTTGCGTCTCAACTGAGTGTTGAGAGAAACAAACTGACGCTATAACAGCCCGCTTGAAAGCGCAAAGAATTAAATCGTTCATTTCTCATTGGCTTAATAAGGTAGACGAACATTCCATCCACTCCCCCTACTTTTTTGATTTTTACAAACAAGTCATAAAGCCGGCACAAAAAACAAAGGGCGACCAGGCACTTGAGAAGTTAAGGGAACGCTTGCTGCTAAATAATATGCCAGTTCAGATGGAAGATCTGGGCGCGGGATCAGCAGTAGGCGGACAGAAAAAATCATTGGCAGACATCACCCAGATCAGTGTAAGTCCAACGAAACTCTCTCAGCTCTACCTGAATATTCTCAACTATATTGATGCTAAATATGTAGTGGAGTTAGGCACATCGATCGGCTTGAATACCTTATATCTCTCACAAAAAGCCGATTGCAGGATTTTCACTTTTGAGGGAAACAAATCACTAATCAACATCGCCCTTACCCATTTCGAATCGTTGGATAGAAAGAACGTGCAATTGATCGAAGGTAATATTGACCACACCTTATCTGAGTTTCTTCAAAATACTACTAAGATCAACTTCGCCCTGATTGATGCCAATCACCGATACGAACCCACGCTACGGTACTTTAACATGCTGGTACGCAGGATGAATGAGAAGAGCATACTTGTGATTGACGATATTCATTGGTCTGCCGAGATGGAAAAGGCCTGGAATGAGCTGCACCATCACAGTCTTGTATATGGCAGTATTGACCTTTATCGATGTGGTATTTTATTCTTCGATCCTGCCCTTAACCGCCAACATTTTACGCTATCCCTCTAGTAGTCCCAGAAAAGCTCTATTTTTACACCCCGAAAAAACATTGAACAATGAGCGAGGCGAAACCCAATCCTGTCGAACCTAAGAAAGCAAGCAACAAAACGGCTATTATCATTGCCTTGCTTTCCATTGTAGTCATTATTCAAAGTATCAAGATCTACCTCGACTACCAGGAGAAAGTAGAGACCAACGAGCAACTGGCAGTTACTGAAGAAGATCTTGCTTCGACCATGCAGCGACTGAATGAAATTCAGGCAGAGCTGAATGAGAAGATTTCCGAGATTGAAAAACTAGGTGGCGATATCACGGAGTTGCAAAAAGCCAAGGCAGAGGTGGATGCAGAACTTAAGAGAACCAGAAGCCGCACCAGTCGAAACATAAAGGAGTTGAAAGATCGCGTAGAGGGGTACGAGCAATTATTGAAACTAAAGGACGAAGAATTGGATAAGCTAAAGTCGCTTAACAAAGAGTTATATTCTGAAAATAGAACACTAAAAACCAAACAGAACGAACTGAGCGACTCTATTAATCGTCTGTCGAAAAGCTCAGACGAACTTGCCAATAAAGTGGCTATCGCATCTCAACTCAAAGCTGAAAACATCCAGGTAGTGTCTGTGAATGGTCGGGGGAGAGAAAGGACTTCACCCTTCAGAAGCAAACAACTTGAAACGCTGAAAGTGGAGTTCAATATCGCTGAGAATAAAGTAGCCCCTATAGAAGGCAAAAAAATCATGATCAAGGTGACGGATGAAAATGGTCAGGTGATCTTTGATGTGGCCAAAGGATCGGGCACGTTTATGCTTGATGGCAAGGAAGAATTCTATACGGCAGCCCAGGAGATACTATTTGACAACACTCGCCAAAAGCTCTCTTTCCTCTACGAAAAGGGCTCCGAATACGCGTCAGGAAACTATACGGTTGACATTTTTACCGATGGGTACAAGATGGGCCAAATGTCCTTTAGCGTAAAATAGGACGCCAAAGGCCTCAAACGGGCCAAAAACTACGATTTAAGACGCATCCGGTGTTTTGTAGAAATAGCTGTTTTGCTATCTTTGCACCTCATTTTTAAAAACTTATCACAAGAATGAAAAATTACGAGACAGTATTCATTTTGAATCCCGTTTTGTCTGAAGACCAGGCAAAGGATACTGTCGATAAGTTCGTGAAGGTGTTGACTGACGGCAAAGCCGATGTCATCAATGTAGAGCAATGGGGCCTTAAAAAACTGGCCTATCCAATCCAGAACAAATCTACTGGATTCTACAACCTGATCGAGTTTACGGCAGATACCCAAATTATCCACACGCTTGAGACTGAGTACAGAAGGGACGAATCGGTTATGCGCTTTTTGACCATCGCGCTTGACAAGCACGCGGTAGAATACAACAGCCGCAGACGCAAAGGAGAATTTAAAAAGAACAAAGAAAAACGTGCTGCTAAGGAGGAGCTACCTGCATGACATTAATGAACGAACCCATCAAGCGGGCAGAGATTAAGCCTAAGTACTGCCGCTTCAAGAAAAACGGAATCAAGTATATCGATTACAAGGATCCGGACTTTTTGATGAAGTTTGTAAATGAGCAAGGTAAAATCCTTCCTCGCAGACTTACAGGAACGAGCTGGAAATTCCAGAAGCGTGTATCACAAGCTGTTAAGCGCGCACGTCATCTGGCTATCCTCCCTTACCTTGGCGACTCATTGAAATAACCGAAAACTTGAAAAGAATATGGAGATCATTTTAAAACAAGATATTCAAGGGCTCGGCTACAAGAATGACATCGTGAAGGTGAAGTCTGGCTACGGAAGAAACTTCCTTATTCCTAACGGAATGGCCATCATAGCCAATAAGTCAAACCGCGCCATGATTGAGGAGAATATCCGTCAGGCCGCGCACAAGGCTGAGAAGCTGAAGCAGGATGCACAAGCACTTGCGGAGAAGATTGGTGATTTGACTATCGAAGTTGGAACCAAGGCCGGTGAGAGCGGAAAGATTTTCGGTGCCATCACTGTGATTCAGATTGCAGAATCATTAAAGAGCAAAGGTTTCGACATTGATCGCAAGAAGGTAATCATGAAGGACAGCCCGAAGCAGCTTGGAACTTACACTGTGACTTTGGACTTGCACAAGGAAGTGAAGCACGAAATCACTTTGAGTGTAGTCGCTGAATAATATTTGAGTTTAACTCAATGAAAAAGGTGGCCAAACGGTCACCTTTTTTTGTTTCTCTTCACTGGCTTTTTATCCTCCTGTTCAATTTGCATCACCAGCTCTTTATACCAGGCGCGGCCGTACTTTCTGATCAAAGGCTCTTTGAGGAATTTATAAAGCGGGATACCCAACGACTTACCTAGAGCACAGGCGGCAGAACAGATGGACCACTTGTGATAGTTGACGGCTTCAAAGTCTTTCTTCTTTGTGACGCGAATGGGGTAAAGGTGACAGGAGATCGGTTTTCTGAATTTTGTCTTGCCATCGAGATAGGCCTGCTCGATGCCGCATTTTAGAATACCTTGCTCATCGTAAATTGCATAAGCACACTCGCGACCTCCAATCGTAGGCGTGGAGTAGTCGCCATCTTCATCCAACACATATGCGCCCTGTCGTTTAATGGCCTTCAAACCATCACGCGTCAGGTATGGTTTTATCTCCTCCTGAATCTCCTTCATGATTGGAAGCTCATCTTCCTCAAGAGGCGCCCCTAATTCACCCTCCACACAGCATGCGCCCTTACACTTCTCAAGATTGCAGACAAACTCTTTTTCTTTGATATCGTCAGAAACCAGTACCTCTCCTACTTTTAGCATCTCTAATTTTGATTAAACAAAGCAAACTGAATATTACTACCCGACAACGCATCGGTCTGGATCGCTTTCGATGAATATTTACTACTCAGCAAACACATCTGGTATGTCGGTATCTCCATCAAACCGGAATCTAATCGCTGTGTGGTGGAGGAAAAGTCAAATCCCAATTCCGATACGCGGTTTTCCCATTTGCCAACTAGTTGTTTGTAAAACAATAAGTTGTTGTCGGTATTCCAATCTGAGTGGTCACTATCCCCTGCTCCAAGAAATTGATTCACTTTCAATCTTTCCCGATTCAAATAAAACCGGTGATTAATTTTTGCACCCAGATGAAATGTCAACGGTACCAGGAATGTAAATCCATACTCTGAGAAGCTTTTAATTAGCTCGAATGACGGCTCCAACGAAAAGCTATCCGCAATACACAATGTAGCTACCCTATGACTCCTCCGCGACTCCGGAATGTACATTTTCAATTTATCAACCAACTCGTCAGGTCGACCGTTCATTAAGACGGCATTCTTTTCTCTAAAATATTTATTTACCCGCACCTTCAATGCCTTAAATTGTTCCGGGTCGTTTTCGCAGAAAACATAACGAGTTATCGGCAAGTCTTCCTGCAGGCTCATGATCGGTATTCCAGAAAATATCTCTCGTTTGGCTCCCAGGCAGTAGAGACCATTTTTGGCAAACAGATCCAACACTATGATTTCATCGACCTGATTGGCCAATGCGGTAGTGAATGCGATGAGGTGCTGGCGGATTAGCTGCACCTTCTGCCGAACCCAAGGCTCGCCCGTGGTCACGACCAAATCGTCATCAGGGATTGTGGTATGCGGTGAGGATAAAAGTGGATCCAACCAAAAGGGGTTTAACAAAGTTATATTGTTTTGGTGAATTAGAAAGTCGGAGAAAAATCATTGCTCGATGGGCACAATTTCGGTAAGTATAAGTGTCACAGACTGCTCTGTAAAATTCTCAAATCATAAGTTGAAGCAACTAGACAAAAGTGCTCGGAATTGTGCCTGCAAGCACTTGGAGACCGACCCCATACGGGTCTATATTGCAGATTGATTAGTGGAATGGATTACTTACAGACGCTCAACGAACCGCAGTTAGAAGGAACAATTAATACCGAAGGCCCTTGCATGATCATCGCGGGTGCCGGATCTGGCAAAACAAGGGTACTCACCTATCGAATAGCATATCTCATAGAACACAAGGGAGTGGATCCCTTCAATATCATGGCGCTGACCTTTACCAATAAAGCGGCTAAAGAAATGCGTCACCGGATTGAGGGTGTGATCGGCTCGGATGCCCGCAACATCTGGATGGGTACCTTTCACTCCGTTTTTGCTCGCATGCTCCGCGCAGAAGCGCACCATCTTGGCTACCCCAACAACTTCACCATTTACGATACTGATGATGCCAAGTCGCTCATAAAATCGATCGTGAAGGAAATGGGGTTGGATGAGACGCAATACAAAGCAAATGTGGTTTACAATCGCATTTCGGCAGCCAAGAACAGGTTGATCTCGTGGCAGGAATACGTGAACAATCCGGTGCTGGTGGGCGATGATGCCTCCAACATGCGTCCGGAGATTGGAAATATTTATCGAAACTATGCACAGCGGTGTTTTAAGTCCGGAGCTATGGACTTTGACGACTTGCTCTTCAATACAGATAAGCTCTTCAAGGAACATCTGGAAGTGCTCAATAAATATCAACACCGGATTCGATATTTTTTGGTGGATGAGTTTCAGGATACCAACCTGTGCCAATACTTCATCATCAGAAAGCTTGCTGCCGTAGCCCAAAACATTTGCGTGGTGGGTGACGATGCCCAAAGTATCTATGCCTTCCGTGGCGCTGATATAACTAACATCCTGAATTTTGAAAAGGACTATCCGGATCTGAGAATTATCAAGCTGGAGCAAAACTATCGATCGACAAAAACCATAGTAGATGCTGCCAACAGTGTAATCGCAAAGAACAAAGCTCAACTACCTAAGAATGTTTGGACTGCCAATGAAGATGGCAACTTGATAGAATTGATTAAAGCGGTATCGGATAATGAAGAAGGCAAGTTGGTAGCCACGTCCATCTTCGAGGAGAAGATGCAGCATCAATTGAAGTTCAGTGATTTCGTGATCCTCTACCGAACCAACAGCCAGAGCCGTGCCCTAGAAGAAGCGCTCAGGAGAATGAACATCAAATACAAAATCATTGGTGGCCTCTCATTTTATCAACGGAAGGAGATTAAAGATCTGATCGCGTACTTGCGCTATTCCATCAATCAACAGGATGAAGCCGCATTCAGACGCATTATTAATTTGCCAAAGCGCGGCATTGGCGACTCTACTGTTGATAAAATAATTGTCGCGGCCAACGACCACGGAATCTCTATCTGGGAGGTACTTCAAAATGCTTCGAGTTTTATTGGAGGTAGGTCAGCCAATTCGATCGAAAACTTTGTCAATCTCATCAAGCGATTTGCAATAGAACTGGAGACAAAGGATGCCTATGAAGCCGCGGCTGAAATCGCTAAGTCATCTGGTTTATTGCGTGATCTCTACGAAGACAAGACAGTGGAAGGTCTCAACCGTTACGAGAACGTTCAAGAACTTCTAAACGCAATCAAGGAGTTTGTGGATGATCCGGAAAAGGAAGACAAGAGTCTCAGTGCGTTTCTTGAAGAAGTATCGCTGGTAACTGGCCAGGATGAAGATAAAGATCACGATCCGGAAAAGGTGACCCTGATGACCATACACATGGCAAAAGGGTTGGAGTTCAAATATGTGTATATCGTGGGCCTGGAAGAGGATCTGTTTCCTTCTCAACTAATGCTTTCGAGCCGCTCGGAATTGGAAGAGGAAAGGCGATTGTTCTACGTGGCTATCACACGATCACAAAAGAAACTGTTTCTGTCTTACGCGCTCACGCGATACCGATTTGGCCGGTTGAAGAACTGCGAACCCAGTAGATTTTTGGATGACATTGACGCACGCTTCATTAAAGTAAGTGCAAGGATTGGGGCGATCGAATCCCTGCCCAATCCCAATTTTGCCAAAAGCTTTATCAGCGGGATGCGAAAAACGGTAAAGACCCAACCTGTCGTGAAGCAGTCTGGATACAAAACTCCAGCCGATTTTACCCCTAGCGATACATCAGGGCTGAAGGAAGGCATGAAGGTAGAGCATCCGAAATTTGGCTTTGGCGTGGTGACCGCTATGGACGAATCAGGAGCGAATCGCAAGGCCAAAATCAATTTCAACGATTTTGGCGAAAAGACATTATTACTTAGTTTTGCCAAACTCAGAATTCATGAGAACTGATGGCCAAGTGCAAATAGGTGCCATCAAGAAAATAGTTTTACAACACCATTGATTCCCATTAAATTGTACTTTTAGCCTGTTGCATCGGGCATTATTATTTAGAAACCATAGTTCATGATTGCAGAATATAACACACAAAGAGAGGCCATCATTCTGAAGGAGTATGGCAGAAATGTGCAGAAGTTGGTTAACTACATTCGTACTCTTCCAGACAAGGAGAAGCGCACGGAGATGGCTACTACTCTTATCGAACTGATCAAACAATTGGCACCTAGTGTAAAGGAGGCTTTCGAAAATCCTCAGCGCATTTGGGATGACCTTTACATTATAGCAGGATTTAATCTTGATGTGAACAATCCCTATCCCGTTCCAAAGCCTGAAGTGGTCTTCAAGAAGCCAGCACGCATGACCTATCCGCAAAGCAAGGTGAGGTACAAGCATTACGGCAAAAACATTGAAAAGCTGATCAGCGAAGCGCTGCAAAAAGAAGATCCCAAAGAGCAGGAAGAAGCTGTGATCTATCTCGGTAAGTTGATGAAGACTTTCCATGGCAATTGGAACAAAGAAACTATCGATGACTCCGTGATCCTGAAAGACATTCAACTGATGTCAGATGGTAAGCTGACCCTTAATCTTGACAAGGTGCGCGAAGACAATCTTTTCGAAAAACTGTATCGCGAAAAGAAAAAGCACAGAAATCAAAATCAGGGAGGTGGCTCGCGCAACGATAACCGCAGACATCAGGGCAAACGTCATCGCAGAAGAGATTAATGAGCTCATTTAAGATCCGGGGTGGGAAATCGCTAAAGGGTGAGATCATTCCCCAAGGCGCAAAAAACGAAGCCCTTCAGATAATTTGCGCCACACTACTCACTACGGATTCTGTCACCATTTCCAACATCCCCAATATCCTTGATGTCAACAAACTGATTGAACTACTCAAAGACCTGGGTTCAAAAGTTGAGAAGCTATCTAAGGACACTTATCGTTTTACCGCAAGCTCAGTAAACGTAGATTACTTAACCACCACTGAATACCGTCAAAAGGCTGCAGCACTTCGAGGCTCCATCATGCTGCTAGGTCCTATTTTGGCTCGTTACGGAAAAGCGAATATCCCAAAACCTGGAGGAGATAAGATAGGAAGAAGGAGACTTGACACGCATTTCCTGGGTTTTCAAAATTTAGGAGCAAAATTCAATTATAACCCTGACGATAATCTATATCATATTGACGCTTCTCAGTTGAGAGGTTGTTATATGTTACTTGACGAAGCATCGGTAACGGGAACCGCCAACATTATAATGGCAGCTGTGCTCGCTAAGGGAAAGACCACGATTTACAACGCGGCTTGTGAACCTTACATTCAGCAGCTATGCCAAATGCTTAATCGCATGGGTGCGAAAATTACCGGCATTGGTTCTAACCTGCTCAACATCGAGGGGGTTGGTAAATTAGGTGGCACTGAACATCGACTGTTGCCTGATATGATTGAGATTGGAAGCTTTATCGGTTTGGCCGCAATGACTCAATCAGAGATTACTGTAAAGGACTGTCGTGTTGATATGTTGGGTATTATCCCAGAGACATTTAAACGATTGGGAATTAAGCTCGAGGTCAAAGGAGATGATATTTATGTTCCCTCGCAAGATGCGTACGAGATAGATACTTTTATTGATGGTTCGATCCTCACCATTGCAGATGCACCCTGGCCGGGGCTCACGCCAGACTTATTGAGTGTGATCCTGGTCGTAGCCACTCAGGCAAAAGGAACTGTGTTGGTACACCAAAAAATGTTCGAGAGTCGTCTGTTCTTTGTCGACAAGCTCATCGACATGGGTGCCCAGATCATACTTTGTGATCCACATCGCGCCACGATCATCGGCCTTGATAGAAAGCAGCCTCTGAGAGGTATCACCATGTCCTCACCGGACATTCGTGCGGGTGTAGCATTGTTGATCGCTGCGCTTTCTGCTCAGGGTGAAAGCACGATCTCCAATATCGATCAAATTGACCGAGGCTATCAAAATATTGAGGGCCGTTTGAAAAAGCTAGGCGCAGAGATAGAGCGAGTTTCCTAAGGCGATTTAAAACTGAATTTCCAAACTCACGGGGCAATGGTCTGAACCGTGGTATTCATTGTGAATGTTGGCAGCCTTAACAGCAGGTAAGATTCTTTGGCTCACCAAAAAGTAATCGATCCTCCAGCCGACATTTTTAGCCCGGCCATTGGTCACATAGTTCCAATACGTGTAAAGTTCATCTTTCGGGTGGAAGTGACGGAAGGTGTCTACAAAGCCTGTGTTCAAAAGTCTCTCGAATCCATCAATCTCGCGCTGCGTGTAACCAGCTGATTTATTGTAGTTTTCTTTGGCCCTTGCAATGTCAATTTCATGATGAGCCACATTGAGGTCGCCACATACAATGACAGGTTTTCTTTTATTAAGCCACGAAATGTAATTCAAAAACGCTGCATCCCACGTTTCTCGGTAGTCGAGACGAGCAAGACCCTCGCCTGAGTTTGGAGTGTAAACGGTGGTGACAAAAAATTGATTGTACTCTGCGGTAACCACCCGGCCCTCCTGATCATGCTCATCTAAACCAATGTCATAGGTAATTTGAACGGGTTCTTCCTTGGTGAGAATGGCAGTGCCGGAATACCCCTTTCGTGCCTTCGATGAGTTTGTGAAAATCTTGTATTCATTCAGTACTTCAAGCGTTGACTTTGCCTCCTCAGCCGATGCCTTTGTTTCCTGCAGGCAAAGAATGTCAGCTCCCAACTCCCGCATGTTGGGAACAAAGTCCTTTTTTATCGTTGCGCGAATTCCATTTACATTCCAGGATGCCAGTTTCAGTTTCGTCATGATCTCAAATACCAGTATCTAAAATTTATATCTAACAAATGCTTCAATCGCCTCGTACTCTGCCAATCCCAACTGATTATAAGCAGCAGCAGTCGCATGGTTTCTGTCTTCGGCTCTTACCCAAAACTCCCGCTTGTCATTGCCAGGAAACAAAGCACTGTCTTTTTGTGACTGGTGTTTGAAGATGGCTCTTCGCTTCCGGATCAGCTCATCGGGACTGAGAGGCACTGCCATTTCAATTTCTGAAATATCCCACTCCTGCCAGGCACCACGGTACAACCATACATAGCAGTCGTTCATCCATGATTCAGACTTTAACTGATCAATGGCCTTGTAAATGGCTGCAAGGCAAACACGGTGTGTTCCATGCGGGTCAGAAAGATCTCCGGCTGCATAGATTTGGTGCGGTTTGATCGTTCGAATAAGGTCCGCAACAATTTTGATATCTTCTTCACCCAAAGGTTTCTTTTTCACCTTTCCCGTTTCATAAAAAGGCATGTCAAGGAAATGTGCATTTTCATCGGGAATGCCAACATAACGGCAACCCGCTTTGGCCTCTCCTCTTCTGATCAGCGCTTTGATCGCCATTACATCTTCGCTATCCACCTGGCCAGCGGCCTTGGCTTTAATGTCGTTTACAATTTTTTGGTATTGCTTTTTACTTTCTTCCTTGTCATGACCAAACAAACCATTAAAATCTTTTGCAAAGTCAGCGAACCGAATGGCCTCTTCGTCAAACACGGCAATGTTTCCTGAGGTCTGATAGGCAACATGTACCTCATGCCCTTGATCCACTAATCGGATGAACGTACCTCCCATTGAAATCACATCATCATCCGGGTGCGGACTGAATATGATTATCCGTTTTGGAAATGGCTTCGCACGCTCTGGTCGGCTTGAGTCATCTGCATTTGGCTTTCCGCCAGGCCACCCGGTAATGGTATGTTGAAGCTCGTTGAAAATCTTGATGTTTACTTTGTACGCTGAACCGTATTGGTTCAGGATATCGGCCATACCATGCTCCATGTAGTCGTTATTGGTCAGCTTGAGCACCGGTTTCTTCAGGTACTGACACAGCCACACTACTGCTTTGCGAACTAACTTATCATCCCAGTTGCAATGATCTAGCAGCCATGGTGTTTTTACTCGTGTGAGTTCATGAGAGGCCGGCTCGTCCAGCACCACCACAGCATTGTCGTGAAGTTGCAGATAAGTCGATGGCACCTGATCGGTGACCGGCCCCTCCACTGCATATCTCACTATTGGGGCCTTCCCTTCACCCCAAGCCATCATGAATATTTTCTTCGACTTGAGAATGGTACCAACACCCATGGTGATCGCTTTGGTTGGAACGTTCTCTTCGCCAAAGAAATCACTAGCCGCATCAATGCGAGTGACCTGGTCGAGTGTAATCAATCGCGTAGTTGTGCGCTCGGATGAACCCGGTTCATTAAATCCAATATGGCCTGTCCTACCGATTCCCAATACCTGAAGATCAATGCCACCTGCCGCCTCTATTTTTCGTTCATATGCTTTACAGAAGTCATTGACCTTTTCCCTTTCGACAGTACCATCGGGAATATGAATGTTTTCGGGTTTGATATCGATGTGGTCGAATAACAATTCTTTCATAAACCGAACATAACTCTGCAGCGAGTTCGGTGACATCGGATAGTATTCATCCAGATTGAAAGTGATTACATTTTTGAAACTGAGGCCTTCCTGGTGAAGTTTTATCAGGTTTGCGTAGACGGAAGTTGGTGTGGAGCCAGTTGCCAGGCCCAAAACACAATGACGACCTTCTGCCTGTCTTGATTTGATGAGTTCAGCGATTTCCTGCGCCACAAAGCGTGAGCCTTCTTCAGAGGTTTGAAATATTTTGGTGTTGATTTTTTCTGTTCCGACTGAGATAGTCATTTGAATAAATGGTGGTTATTGACCCGAACGGGTTTGAATCCCAAATATGACAAATAGATTTCAATTTGGAACGGGTATCTTTACCGATGATGAGTGATTTTCGTACGGTACTGCACCTTCCACCTCTGCCTGGCAAAATTGGAATTCAGGATTCAGTATTCACGATAGGATCATGCTTTGCTGACAATCTTGGTAAGAAGCTGACAGACAACAAGTTTAGTGTCGCTGTAAATCCGTTTGGCACTTCATACAACCCCGTTTCAATCCATAAGCAGCTGATTTATGCTATTGCCAATGGCAGACCGTCAGCGGAGACATATGGAGAACTCAATGATACTTATTTCAACTTTGATTTTCACAGCTCATTCTCTACTCTCAATCGTCAATCACTTGAAAAAAGTATTTCGAATACCATTGAGAAGCAACACTCCTTTCTCAAATCAGCGAAAGTGATGATGATAACTTATGGAACTGCGTGGATTTACGAGCGAAATGAAAACAGCGAAATTGTCTCCAACTGTCATAAAGTGCCAGGGTCAGCGTTCAAGAAAAGTTTGCTTACACAAAAAAAGATATTGGAGTCGTTTGAAACTCTTCACAAGCAGCTGACAGAGTTTAATCCAGATTTAAGAATCATACTCACGCTCAGTCCGGTAAGACATATCAAAGACACGCTTGAACTCAACGCTGTAAGTAAAGCTGTGCTTCGACTCACCTGTCATACGCTTTCGGAACTCCATCAAAACGTATCCTACTTCCCTGCCTTTGAGATTGTGATGGACGACTTAAGAGATTATCGATTCTATGATCGCGATCTGTTACATCCTTCGCAAGAGGCCATTGACTACATCTGGAAAAAATTTCGGGAATCCTACCTTGATCAGTCAGCGAATAGCTTTATCGATCAGTGGGAACCCATTTCAAAAGCATTGCAACACAAGCCTTTCCAGCCTGAGAGCATCGCTCATCAAAAATTTCTCAAACAAACGCTAGCTCAATTGGAGAACCTGAAAGGTGTCGCTAATGTTAACCGTGAAATACAACAAATCAAACAGCAGTTGATCAATTGATCTTGAGGCATCTTGCTACAATATCGTCTTTATTCATCGTTTTAAATGCCTGCCAAATGAGTAACAAAGAAGGGAGCGCCAACCGACTTATCAATTCTACCAGTCCGTATCTCCTTCAGCACGCCTATAATCCCGTGGACTGGTATGAGTGGGGTGATGAAGCTTTGACAAGGGCAGTAAAAGAGAACAAACCCATTTTGGTAAGTATTGGTTACTCATCTTGTCATTGGTGCCATGTGATGGAGCGCGAGTCGTTTGAAAACAACGAGATTGCTGAGTTGATGAACGAAAATTTTGTCTGCATTAAAGTAGATCGCGAAGAGCGACCTGACATCGACCAGATTTACATGGATGCCGTTCAGGCGATGGGGCAAAATGGTGGGTGGCCGTTGAATGTCTTCCTTACTCCCGATCAAAAACCTTTTTATGGAGGCACCTACTTTCCTCCAGACAATTGGAGGCAGCTACTCACGCAGATCACGAAGGTTTTCAAAGAAAAAAGAGAAGAGATCGACAATTCGGCTAACGAACTGGCACGCGCACTAAAGGCAAGTGATCTGAGTCAGTTCACGACAAGCCAGTCGACCAATTTTACTCAGGAAGGTATGGACAAGATGTTCGCTTTCTTCCAATCTAGGTTTGATCGGGAATGGGGTGGCCTGGATCGCGCACCAAAGTTTGTGATGCCAACACAATGGCTATTCTTGCTTCGGTATTATGCCCGGACGGGTAATAGTGAGGCATTGGCAATGGTGGAACACACGGTCAAGAAAATGGCAATGGGTGGACTTTATGATCAGGTAGGTGGAGGCTTTGCAAGGTATTCGGTGGATGGCAGATGGTTTGCGCCTCACTTCGAAAAAATGTTGTATGACAATGCCCAGTTATTATCGCTCTATGCTGAAGCTTACACCATCACCAAAGACGAATTTTATAAAAGAATAATAAAAGAAACCAAGGAATGGCTGAAGCGTGAGATGACTAACGACAAAGGTGGATTCTATTCTGCCCTGGATGCTGATAGCGAGGGTGAAGAAGGTAAGTTTTACGTTTGGACCAAAAAAGAATGGGATAGTGTAACAACAGTCTATCCCAATTGGGTAACTCAATATTATTCAGTAACGGATAGTGGAAATTGGGAGCACGACAATAACATTTTGTTCATCACAAAATCAGATGAAGAGTTCGCAAAGGAAACCGGAATTTCAGTTGATGAAATTCAGCCGACCATTGCGCGCCTGAAAGCAGATCTGCTAAGCACCAGAAGTAACAGACCGCGACCTGGTTTGGACGACAAGGTGTTGACGGGATGGAATGCCATGATGATCAAAGGCCTTTGTGATGCCTATACCGCTTTGCAAGATGAGGAGTTGCTAAGGATGGCGCTAAAAAACATTGAGTTCATCGAAGCGAATCTTATTGACAACAAAGTTTATCGCTCCTTCAAAGGCAGACGATCGGATGTGGAAGGATTTCTGGAAGACTACGCGTTTCTCATTCAGGCATACACTTCTCTTTACCAGGCTACTTTCAACGAGGCATGGCTTCACAAAGCCGTGAAGTGGACCAATTCTGTTCAACAAAAATTCTATGATGCTGAAGAAGGTTACTTTCATTTCAGCTCCCAAGATGCCGAACAGCTCATTGCCAGAAAAAAGGAATTATTCGATAATGTGATTCCCTCATCAAATGGTGTAATGGCTTCTAATCTTTTTCGTCTTGGAATAATTATGGACAACCAAGATTTGCGAAATCAATCGACCGAGATGATTGCCAAGGTGAGTCACCTAGTCGAAGGCGAACCCTCTTACATGTCGAACTGGGCCATACTCTATAGTGAGATGCTTTCTCCGATGGCAGAGGTTGTTGTTGTGGGAAAAGAGCCTGAGCGGGTGGCTCAGCAATTGCAGCAATCGTATATCCCGTTTAGTCTTTTTATGGGCACAGAATCAATAAGTGATTTGCCGCTCCTGATTGAGAAGACGAATCCGTCAGGGCACGACTACACGATTTACGTTTGCTACAATAAAACTTGTAAGCTGCCCGTTCATTCCACCGAGGAGGCCCTAAAACAGATTAAATCAGCCCGATAATAGCGGGTTACCAGTGTCGTTCCTGCCTGATCAATGGTACATGAAAGCCAGGAAAATGATCGATTTGGCATCCAGAATGCCAGTTTTGAATCCGGAGAAACCACCAGGTGCGATGCCGGTCGAAAGCAGTTCGCATTTGCTGTTCCAGTTACACGGTGTATTTTCGCCATCTTTTTATTCCATTTGATTTTCAAAGTATGAGCTCAAGATTGACAGGACTAGTGTTCCTATTCGTCTCATTGGCCGGATATGGCGCCAACGTTGAAAAACCGACAGTGAATGGAGGTGTTCTTGACGCGCGAAACTATGACCTTAAGTCAAATGGATCTATTCCATTGAACGGCAAGTGGATTGTCTACTATGATGAACTCATTAGTCCAAAAGACCCAAAAGCAGGCTTCGCTTATACTGACTTTCCCGAAATCTGGCAAAATGGTCAGGGTGTAGCAACCTACGAGATGACGGTTTTGCTTGGTGGAGCAACTGGCGATTTGGCGCTTGAACTTCCGCAGATGTATTCTGCGTATAAGTTGTATTGCAATGGTGAATTACTTGCCGAAAATGGAAAAGTAGGGACCAACAGATCGAGCAACAGACCTCAGTGGCTTCCAAAATTGGTGAACATTCCTGGCAACCCTGAAAAAATTAATCTGATTCTACAAGTTGCAAACTTCAATCATGCATTGGGTGGCACCAAGGTTCCTGTGGTTTTAGGAACATCGGATGACCTGACTGCAAAAAGGAAACTTGCTGAGACAGTGAATATGGGATTGTTCGGGATCCTTGTGTTGTTCGGCCTTGTGTTCCTTTCTATCTATGCCTTTCTTAAAAAAGAGAAGGGAGTTCTCTATTTCGCGTTGATGTGTTTGGTTTGGAGTTTGCGTTCAGTTTTTTCGGAGTTATACCTGGCCATTCAATGGCTACCCAACCTCGATTGGGAACTTGCGGTTAAAATCGAATACCTGACGCTGTTACTGGAAGCATCTCTTGCTGTTCTCTTTATTTCAAGATTATATCCATTCGATACACATTCAATCATCAATAGAATACTCACCTACCCCATATACCTTTTCATATTTTTTGTCATGGCCACGCCAGCCGCTCTGTATACTAAATTTCTAAACATCTATCTTGGTGCCGCTGGACTCGTGATTCTGTACGTAATTGTTGTGACAGTACGAGCTATAATATACGAGCGTTACGGAGCGAGGTTTGGCGTGCTCGGCATCCTGGCGGGTGTTGGTGCTTTCAGTTACAACATGGCTAGCTATCTCGGATTCTTTGAGTTCAATCCTCTGCTCTACCATACCTTCTATGTTATAACCTTTGTGGCAATTTCATTGGCGCTCAGCTATCAGCTTAGTCCAAAGGCTTCGAAGATGAACACATCGGATGAGATGCGTTTTGATGATTTCATTAAATACTAATTGAAAAAGAATCTCAAAAGCTAGGCGCCATGTTGAGGCGACAGCGAAACATCTCCTCCTAAGGCTCGTATAGAAGGAGATTCTTCGCTCACGCTCAGAAAATCAGCCCTATTCTGCTTTTGAGATTCTATCTATTTTACTCTTTTATCGAAGCATCACCTGATCCGGTTCCGACCGATATCTTAACATTGGAATTTCCTTTGACTACGGTCTTTTCCACTACTACATCATTCCTTCCATGACTAATTTCTTCTGTGCGATCAAATTCAAATGGCGCATGAATTGTTCCGTGGGCTTTGCTGGCCTTCATCACAATCTCACCCTCAATCTTGTTTCCACCAAAATCCAAAGCCGCATCACCGGAACCGCTATTCACTGAGATACTATACTTAGGAGATGCTGCAAGTAAAATCTCAGAGTCACCAGAGCCCGAATTGAAGCGGCTATCGCCTTCAATACTTATACCTCTGCTGTGAATAGTGCCACTACCTGAGTTTGCTAAAAATTTCGCCTGACTATCTCTAATCCTCACGTCACCGCTTCCGCTACTCAATGATAGCTCGCCCTTGCAACGATAGATTTGAACTGTACCACTCCCAGTATTCGCCTTAATCTCACCCGTATAGTTTGTCAATTCTATGTCACCTGAACCTGTTGTCCCCTTCACATCACCTTTTACATTTTCAAGAGTGATTCCTCCAGAGCCAGAACGCGCGTCCAAATCAAGCGCAACACCAGTGGCGGAAAACGACCCAGATGCAGATGAAAACACTATCGATACGCCATCCGGAACTTGCACCGTCCAGCTGGAGCTACCATGGCTAGATCCACTTCCGAATAATTCCTTTAGCGTGAGTTTGTCGCCACTCTGGCTCATCTCTGGTTCAAAATTCTCAGTGTAGGTGTGTTGTAGGTTGACACTGATGGACTGGCCTTGTGCTTTTGAAATGCGGCAGTCACCAGATACCAATTTGATTCGTATCTCCTTGACTCCCGTAAAATTCTTATCCAGTTTCGTTTGGGCAAAAGCCCCGGTTGCTATTGCCAGTACAAGCAAAGCGGAGGTAATTTTTTTCATCACTTTGAGGTTTTATTTGCTATCTACTGGTCAATGACTGCATGGTTACAGATAGGTTGCATGCCCAGCCATTAAACCCCAATGTGTCGTTAAGAAGATAGATTTTGTCGTGTTCTCGGCATTACCTTGTGCGATGTAAAATGAAATGATGAATAGCTACCTAGATACCGCAATCGACCTATACAAGGAAGCAGCTGAGACGCCTCAGAAAGGGCTGTGCTGCACCACTACGCCTCTTTGGCATTTGCCGGGACTTGCAGCTCCCCAGCGCATGCTTGATATGAATTATGGATGTGGAAGCACTGTCAATCCGAAAGACCTAACTAATAATCCGAAGGTATTGTATGTCGGGGTTGGAGGGGGGCTTGAGCTGCTCCAATTTGCCTATTTCAGTCGGAAGAATGGATCTGTAATTGGTGTTGATGTTGTAGATGAAATGATACAGGCCAGCGCTGATAATTTCCTGGAGGCGGAAAAGCTTAATCCCTGGTTTGATCGGAAATTTATCGACCTGAGAAAAGGTGACGCGCTAAATCTTCCATTGGATGATGAGTCTGTGGACGTGGCCGCTCAAAATTGTTTATTCAACATCTTCACAAAAGATGATCTCCAACGTGCATTAAAAGAAATGTATCGTGTGCTTAAACCTCATGGTCGCCTGGTTTTATCCGATCCAATTTGCGAATCCACCATGCCCAAAAGCCTACAGGATGACCCACGACTGAGGGCATTGTGTCTTAGTGGAGCTCTTCCTCTTAAAGATTATGTACAAATGATTACTGAGGTTGGATTTGGAACGGTAGAAATCCGTGCAAGAAGACCTTACCGCGTCCTGGATCCGAAGCATTACGAAACAGAAGAAATCATATTCATAGAGAGTGTGGAGGTCTGTGCCATCAAAGATCCTATGCCCAAAGATGGCCCGTGTGCCTTTACGGGAAGGACTGCCATATACTACGGAGATGACGAATACTTTGATGACGGTAAGGGTCACATACTTTTGCCAAATCAACCACTTGCTGTATGTGACAAGACCGCTAACGCATTGACTTTACTTGAACGAACGGATATCTATATCAGCCAACCAACCTTTTTTTATGATGGTGGTGGCTGCTGCTAACGATTATCTTTTTTATAAGATGATGGAGTTCTTCCTTCCAATTTTCTGAAGGCTTCATTGAATGTGCTCTTAGAATTAAACCCACACTCTCTTGCAATTGCCTCAATAGTAAACTTATGAAAGGAAGGGTCGTGTAGCAGTAGCCTCGCCCTACGAATCCTGAACCGGTTGATGTATTCGAAAAAATTAATTCCCAGATGAACATTCAATAGCTGTGACAAGCGATGTTCGCTGATATTGAGTCCCGATGCCACTTCAACCATTTTAAGATCACGCTTGAGGTATAGTTCCTTTTCCTCCATGAAGGCATAGAGACGTTTCTTCAATTGGGCAACCTCTTCGTTTTCAATATTCGAATTGGCATAGGGTCTACCACTACCAATCTTAATTCTGCCAAAGACCTGACCAAATAGAAAAAGAAGGATGATCGTGGTCAAAACTCTGGTCGTTGTATCCAGGTAAATAATAAAATCATATCCCGACAGACTTGTGGTTAGAAACCATGTGGCACGGATAGCTCCAAAAAAGAAAAACGATAGAAGGAAGAGTTGATCTAGTCCCAACCTGGAGGACAGTAGCATTGAAATACTCCACTTGTATTTCTTTCTAGACTGAATGCCATAGCCGTAGTAGATAAGTTGGCCAGCCAGCAGAATTCTAAAGAAAAGAAATTCTGGCGCATTGACATCTTGCCCATTCCAAACTGTGTTGATTAGAAAGCTTTGCTTTTCGGTTGAAGTGAGTCCGTAAAACGGAAGGTTGATGATTACCATCAACAAAAAAGGCAGGAAATGAACAATCACAGGCAGTACCTTCTTTGACGCTGATTCCCGAAAAAACAAATACAACAACGGCCCCAGCGCCAACGCGAGTGGATCAAAGACCATAAGAAGATGCGGGTAATTCAAATAGAAGGTGCCCCAGTAGAGATTTTGCTCCACGAACACCAATGAAAAAGCAACTAAGTAAAGTGCCAAGTTCTGCGCTCCACTGAACCACCAGTTCCTATTGAGCAACCAGCTGACGCCCATCAACACACCCACTCCGCAAACAAACTCTGTAAACCAATTGAATACCGACATACTACTTAGAGCCACCCATTATTAGGTATTTGAGGAAATAATCGTTCGAATCCAATGTATTCAGACATTATAAAAAGAAAAAGGGGCTGCAATCTATTTCTGCTTTTACACTTTCGCACGCTAATCTCTTTTTACAAATGAAAATATTAACGCTAATTCTTACAACTAGTTGTTTTACATTCTGCTTTGCCCAATCCGATCTATATCGGTATGAGCCAAGCAAAAAGAATCCCTATGGGGCAATTAATCCAGAAGCACCCAAGGAACTTGCCGATTTCGCTCCCTTAATCGGAGACAACCAATGTAAATCAGTGACCAGAAATGGTCAAGGCGGCTGGGCAGATACGGTGAGCGTGCGATGGAGATTCAAATACATTCTTGATGGGTTGGCTGTTCAGGACGAAACACTGAAGGCTGACGCCAAACACACTACCAGCATCAGGCAATACGATCCAGTAGATAAAAAGTGGTACGTCACGTTCTTCAGCACAACACCACCCTTTGCATCACCCGGGACATGGAAAGGTGAAAAAGTTGATGGTAAGATCATACTTTACAACGAACAGACCGCACCCAACGGAACCGAGGGTTTTTATAAAATTACCTTCAGCGACATATCAGAAAAGAAATTCAGTTGGTTAGGCGAATGGGTGGACAAAACCGAAAAGTTCAGTTACCCAACGTGGTATCTATTCTGCACAAAAAAGCAATGATAAAAAGCTTGAGGTTTTCTTTGCTAACAACCTTCGTCTCCTGGTTTTGCATTTCGGTAGCAGCTGCTCAATTTGTTGACTACAAGGATCATGTTGTAAACAACGAAGGAGTTAACATTCACTATGTTACAAAAGGGAGTGGTCCCACGTTGGTCTTTCTCCACGGTTTCCCTGATTTCTGGTTCACATGGAAACAACAAATGGATGAACTGGCCTCCGACTACAAAGTTGTTGGTGTTGATTTGCGAGCATACAATTACAGCGATGGTCCTTCAGGGATAGAGGCGTACAAAATGGTCACGTTAATGTCGGACGTCCTTGCAGTAATGGACGATCTGAAATCTGATCCGGTGATCCTTATCGCCAACGACTGGGGTGGAGCCATCGCCTGGCAGCTAGCAACTTATTACCCGAAGCGCATCAAAGGTATGGTCGCTTGCAACATTCCTCATCCCAATAGTTTGAAAAAATATCTGGATCAACACCCCAGCGTTGCCAACTACACTTCGAAAATGACAGGTAGCGAAGCGGCTAGCTATTGGAACACCGAGAGGCTAATGGAAGCAAGTGGCGCGAATAAAACTTCTCTTGCCGATGCCTATCACGAGGCATTTGATCGTTCTAAAATACAAGGAATATTAAATTACTATGCTGCTAGTTATCCGAAACCAACCAAGACGGCAGCTTCCACGTCTGTGATAAAAAAAGTGGATTGCCCCGTGCTTATGATCCACGGCCTAGCTGATCCAGCGTTTCCACCTGGCATGCTCAACGGTCATTGGGAATTGGTTAACAACTCAATAACCATTCATGCTATCAAAAACGTGGGCCATTTCGTTCAGCGAGAAGAACCGGAAATCGTTTTGCGGTACGTTCGCGAGTGGCTCGCCTCCTTGAAATAAATCATCCTTAATTTCTCCTTACCTTGCCATGTAATGGTTATGGACGGAGAACTGGAATTCGACTCAAGTACATTTTTTTCTGAACTTATTCTCCCGGTGCCTATCGCGAAAAGGTTTACCTATCGAGTTCCCCAAGCACTAGCAGAGGTCATCAAAGTAGGCCAGCGGGCCATAGTTCCCTTTGGTCAGCGAAAGATTCTGACGGGAATCATCGCATCTATTCATCAGCAACCTCCGACAGACTACGAGGCCAAATACATCCTCGAAATACTGGACGAGAATGAAATCATCACCGAAAAACAATTTGAGCTCTACCAATGGATGGCCGACTACTACATGTGTACTCTGGGCGAGGTAATCAACGCGGCTCTCCCCTCTGGGCTAAAACTATCGAGCGAGAGCATGGTTCAGCTTCATCCAGCATTTCATTGGGATGAAACTCCTTTTGATTTCTCAGAGAAAGAAAGAATGCTCATTAAACGATTGGAACACGATACTCTGAGTTATTCGGATGTCTCCAAATTTCTTGGAGCAAAAAGTATTTACAGTATTCTTAAATCTTTAACCTCCAAAGAGGCAGTAATTCTGTTTGAGAAAGTAAAAGAGAAATTCAAACCCAAAACGGAGAAGCGAGTAAGACTCACCAAAGCCTTTACAACCAAGAAAAAACTCGAGCAGCTATTTGAGTCGATTGGCACGAAACCCAAGCAGGAAGCAGTGCTCCTCAAGTATCTGCAGGAGGTTCCTGTTTTTAGTGACGCTTCTTTGAATGAAAAAGGCGTAGCCAAAACTGACCTTGCTGATGGTGAATCGGCCTCCTCTATTAGCACGCTGGTTCGCAACAAGGTGTTGGAAGAATTTGAACGAGTGGTTCCTCGCTTCGGATTTGAGGACGCTGAACCCTCCCCTCCGACCTTGCTCAGCGAAGTGCAGGAAAAGACCAGGAACTCCATACTTGACGCATTTGCGAGCCATGATGTTGCCTTGCTTCACGGTGTGACCGGAAGCGGTAAGACCGAAATTTATATTGACTTAATAAAAAGGGCGCTAGAGGGGGGAAATCAATCGTTACTTCTTATACCAGAGATTGCACTCACAACTCAGATCGTTCATCGGCTAAAGAAGATTTTTGGGCCGGAAATGGGTGTCTATCACTCCAAGTTTTCGGACAACGAACGTGTTGAGGTTTGGAATGGCGTATTGAGTGGAAAATTTAGGTTCGTGGTGGGTGTGCGATCATCCATCTTCCTACCTTTTGACAATTTGGGCTTGATCATAGTGGATGAAGAACACGACTCAAGCTATAAACAACAGGATCCTGCTCCACGCTACGAGGCGCGAGACGTGGCCCTACTGATGGCAAATCAACATCATGCTAAGGTTGTACTAGGCAGTGCTACTCCATCAGTAGAGAGTTTTTATAATGCGCATCACGGTAAATTCAAGTTGGTAAGCCTTGCTGAACGTTTCGGAAATGCTAACCTACCAGAAGTTGTATTTGCTGACATGGCTATAGAGCGACAGCGCAAGTCAAACAAAGGAGAGTTTTCATCTGCGTTAATTTCTGCCATAGAAAAAGCTCTGAAGAATAAAGAGCAGGTAATTCTTTTTCAAAACAGGAGAGGCTATGCGCCAATGGTTCACTGTGAGGTTTGCAATTGGATCCCAAAGTGCATCAATTGTTCCGTAAGTCTGACTTATCATCAATATCGTCATGAGATGGTTTGTCACTACTGTGGATATCGCGAACCACTACCTCAAGAATGCCCGAGTTGTTCTTCAAAAAGAATCCTAACAAAGGGTTACGGAACCGAGAAGCTGGAGGAGGAACTGACCTTGATGTTTCCCGATGCCACTGTTCAACGAATGGATTGGGATACCACGCGGACGAGGACTGGGTATGAATCAATCATTGAAAGTTTCGAAAATGCAGAAACCGATATTTTGGTAGGCACACAAATGGTGACCAAGGGGCTCGACTTCGATAGGGTAAGCCTCGTTGGTGTTTTCGATGCAGATCGTATGATGCATTTCCCTGACTTCAGAGCTTATGAGCGCGCATTCCAACTCATTATTCAGGTGAGCGGCAGATCGGGTAGACGAGAAAAAAAAGGGCAAGTAGTTGTACAGACCTCCGATCCCAAACAAGCTCTTTTTCATTTTGTGTCTGAACATGATATCAAAGGATATGTTGAGACAGAACTTCGCGACAGGGAAAGTCATCATTATCCTCCCTACTCAAGGCTTATTGAAATTACAGTAAAGCACACCGATAGGGCAAAAGCAAAAAATCTTGCGACACAGCTCGCGCAAGCTATCCGCAAAGACCTGAAGGAGCCACGCATACTCGGGCCAGGTGAGCCAATCGTTTCAAAAATCAGAAACGAATTTCTAATGACAATCCTTATTAAAATTGCCAGGAACAGCGGAAAACTCAAGGACACGAAGAAACATTTGCAGGTGCTTGCAGACCACTTTCTTTCACAGAAAGAATTTCGAACAGCACGAATCGTGTTCGATGTGGATCCGAATTAGAGATTGAGCCAATAGGTAAGTTTCACTACCAGAGAGCGGTTCTTCACATTGAAGTTGTTCTCTGTGTTTTGAAAGTCATAGAGGTAGTTGTCTGTGTAGACAATAAATAAATCAGATACTGGTCTGAATCGCCACTGGAATCTCGAATAGATATTCATGTTATCATACTGGCTATTGTATTGAGCAACTGACGTCCAGTACACATTTTTTGTTAGTGTCAGATCTACCTTCGGGCCGATGACCAGAATGTCGGCATCATTAAAAGGGTCTGGCAATCGCACGGTGTTCACATCAAAGTCGATAGAGAAAACACCATAAGGCTGCCAACGATAGCCGACACTACCATTCATGCCTCGCAGCTTACCGTTGTAATACTCACCTGAGATCGCACCTATTCGGTAAGTAAACTTTTTACGAGCATCGCTACTATAGTCAAATGCCACCTGTGTGTAGGAATAGTCCGAGCCTTGTGCCAATTCCAGACCATCAGTTTCTGACGGATCATAAGGATCAATCAAGAACGTGTAGTTATTGAAAACTCGAAGTCCAAACTGAGCCGTGTTTAAGAATCCTATTTCATACCATCCTCCATAGTCGCGATCCGACTTTCCCCAAATACCATCCCATGTGTGACCGCGGAACGTACCAAAGTTCATGCGATTGATATGAGGCGACTTCGGATAAATCTGGTATCCAACGAACCCTCCTACTCGGTCAAAACCGTTCCGCGGCACATAGCCGACAACAGGATCATAATTTTGCCCGATGCTGGTGAGCCACAAACCCGAGAAAAAGGTTGGAGAGTTGTAGTTGAAGTTAGCTGTTGAACTATAAGCATCTGATTTAAAATGCTCGCCATTAAACTCCGGTGAAAACTGCTGGTGAAAGTTCACATTGCCGGTGAAGCGATTGTCATCAAAACTGAAGTTGTAATCTGCTCCTGCTACTCTGTCGTAGTCAGATGTATTGCTCAGATCCTGGCGATTAACAACGATCGCTCTCAGGTTAGAGTTTGTTCCGACCCTCTTCTGCACCGAAGCCACCCCAAAATTATAGCTAGGCAGATTAAGCGATGGATTTTTATCTGCCTGCATATTGAGGAGTCCAATCCTCCACGTCTTAGAAATATTTCCACTTACGCGAGCCCCGAATCTAATATCGTTCTGAATATATTGTCCCGTTGAGGTATCCAGCGCCAGTCCGATTCGTCTTGAAAAGAAGGGCCGTGAATTTTCACCACCGAAGTCTGAAAAGAGATCGCGGTTTTCAAGGAAAAACTGTCTGCGCTCAGGAAAGAATAATTCAAAACGGTTGAGATTGGTTTGCTGCTGATCTACGTCCGTGTTAGAAAAGTCAGGATTGACAGTGATGTCAAGGTTTAGCGCGGACGTCAACGCCACTTTAGCATCGGCTCCATAAGAAAGATTGAGGTCTTCACTGACTCCTTCCTCGTAGTCGCGTGCCGACTTTGTGGCGAGGTAGGGTATCATGGAAATATTTGGTCCTGGTGTTTTTAGTGGCTCTTCAAATTGTAAAACACCATGATAATTCAGCGCAAACGCAGGGAAGATTCTTGGCACTCGCGACCAAATGGACATTTCGTTTTTCTTACTGTCTTGTCGGAAGAAATTTACATTCCATTGTGTAGCACCCGCCTTGAAGCGAAGTGACTTAAACGGAATCGCAATTTCATACACCCAGGCGTCTACTGTCATCGACACCTCATTGAACCACTTATTATCCCACGTAAAATCGACAGGCGATCCACTAAAGTCACCTACGCCACCTTTTGAAACGAGGCCTTCTCGTTGCACTCCGGCAGGATTGGTGCCAAACGTGAATGCATTGGTCTTGTCCTGAAACGAATCAATGATGACGGCAAATATGTCGATGCCTGGTCCGAAGAAGTCCCTTCGCAAAGACGGCACAACATACTTATTGGGATTCTCAGTGTAGAGCTTTGCACCCACATAGAGGAAGTGATCATCGTAGGTGACTTTCACCACTGTGCGGAGAACTGAGCGGGACGAATCAAAAGGAAACTGTTGATGAAAAAGGCCCGTGGTGTCAGCTGCCAGCCAGTCAGGCTCATCCAGCACACCATCCAGTTTAATTGCCGTTTTAACTTTTTTTACCGCGAGTATCGGCACTTTACCATCCTCCTGGGCTAACAGCTCAATGCCAAAAGGGCTAAACGAGAGGAGGCTGACCAATACACCCCGGTAGAAAATTTTCATTGTGGTTTCAACGGAAATAGACTTAAACAGTTGGCAAAGTTTACCAGGGTTTATGCGAATAGGTGAATTCTGAGGGGCAAAGGAGTAAAAAAGTGACCTGCTGCGCCAACCTTTAACAAATCATTAACTAATTAGCTGCATTGGATCAGTTTAGGATATCCCAGTCGTCATTGAGCACCGGGATGGAATGATGGGCTGTGAGATCGAATTCGCATGGAACAACTGACACATAATTGTTGGCTATCGCCCACTCGTCATTGTCCTCACCTTTATCAAAGTTGACGAAGTTACCCGTCATCCAGAAGTAACGTCTCCCATTTGGATCAAAGCGTTCATCAAAGTCTTCTACCCACTTTGCATTGGATTGGCGACAGATTCGAATTCCTTTGATTGCCTCATTGCGCTTAGGCGGAAAGTTGACATTCAATGCAACTCCTTTGGGTAATCCTTTGGTAAGAACTTGCTGAGTGATCTTTTTTACATACTGCTCAGTATGAGAGAAGTCGATGCTGGTGCCGTAGTCACAAAGAGAAAAACCAATGGCTGGCGTTCCTTCTATAGCTCCTTCGATAGCTGCGGACATCGTGCCCGAATACAACACACTAATCGAAGTATTGCTGCCATGATTAATACCGCTAACCACCACATCGGGCTGGCGTTTGTCGCGAAGCACATAGTGCCGGGCTAGCTTTACGCAATCAGCTGGTGTTCCAGAGCATTCGTAAGCTTTGATGCCTTCAAAAATAAAATTCTCTTCCAATCTTAGTGTATCACCCACTGTGATCGCGTGCCCCATACCAGACTGCGGGCTATCGGGAGCAACGACAATTACATCTCCCAATTCTTTCATAATGTTGACGAGCGTATGAATACCTTTTGAGGTAATACCGTCATCGTTAGAAACAAGAATCAATGGTTTTTGCATACAAAGGAAAGTCGCTAAGCGAACAAAGAATTATAGTATGCAATAATACGTTTTAGGTGGTACTTCTCATCGAAATCGAGACGGTTGTCTCGGGCAAATTTTTGAACCTCGTCTCTACGATCATTCATCAGATCAAGCCAATCATTGCGCTTACCCACAAACGGCACGATATCACCATTTTCTTTCAGAAGGAAGTACTTATACACAATGGTGAGCCTGCTGTAATTGCTGTAATAGTAAAACGATGAAGAGTAGGTTCTGTACTCCAGCGCTTCGCGACATAGCAATGTGATTTTACCCTCCTCCAACAACTCAAAGAACACTGGAGCCTTGTATTCACCCGAGGTGTTATAAGGAAGTGAGTACATTCTTCTGTAACGCTTGATCGTCCTGTCAAAAATCTCCACGAACAAAACTTTTCTCGCGGTATAGGTTTCCAATTTATTGTCAACCTGAATCTGAACAAGATCGGTTTGCATGTCATACTTCACGCTTCCCTTCAATGTGTCACCAGTTTCAAGCACAATCGTGCCTTCATGCCAATATTCAAAAGCAAACTCTTGCGCTGTCGCCAGTCGAAATGTGAAAAATAAAACGCAGAGTATGATGAACCGCATCAGTGTTTCAAAATCGTGTGACCCAGTTTATCGCGCTTTGTCATCAGATATTTTTCATTGTGCTGATTGGGCACGATTTCTATTGGTACATTGTCTACAATCTCCAGGCCATATCCCATAAGTCCCACACGCTTTTGCGGATTATTCGTAATCAACTTGATTTTTGATATGCCTAAGTCATGTAAAATCTGAGCCCCGATACCATAGTCGCGGTGATCCATGTCAAAGCCCAGTTTCAAATTCGCCTCCACGGTGTCCAAACCCTGTTCCTGAAGTCGGTAAGCTCTTAGCTTATTTATCAGTCCTATTCCACGGCCCTCTTGTTTCATATACAGCACAACACCTTTGCCCTCTTTCTCCACCATCTGCATCGCACTGTGCAGTTGCGAGCCACAGTCGCATCGGCACGAACCGAAAATATCACCTGTAACGCACGAAGAGTGTACCCTCACCATCACCGGCTCGTCCTTTTGCCAATCACCTTTTACCAAGGCCATGTGAATCTCTCCAGTCTTAAGTTGCTCATAGGCCACCAAACGAAAATCTCCATACTCTGTAGGCATGTTCACCTCCACCTCTCTCTTGATCTGAGACTCAGTGCGCATTCTGTACTCGATCAGGTCTTTGATGGAAACCAGTTTCAATCCAAACTTCGAAGCCACGTTTACCAAATCCGGAAGTCTTGCCATCGAGCCATCTTCGTTCATAATTTCTACCAACACACCGGCAGGTCTAAACCCAGCAAGCCTGGCAAAATCAATCGCAGCTTCCGTGTGACCAGCCCTTCTCAGTACCCCTTCCTTTTTTGCTTTGAGTGGAAAGATGTGGCCGGGTTTACCCAGCTCCTCAGGTTTTGTTTCCGGGTCAGCCAGAGCTTTGATCGTTTTGAATCGATCGTGAGCAGAAATACCGGTGGTGCATCCATGCCCTATCAAGTCGACAGACACGGTAAAAGGTGTTTCATATGCTGCGGTGTTTTTGCCCACCATCAGTTCCAATCCCAACTCCTCGCATCGTTCTTCGCTAAGAGGAGCACAGATCAAACCCCGACCATGCGTGGCCATGAAGTTTACGATCTGAGGTGTGATGCTTTCTGCCGCACAAACAAAGTCACCTTCATTTTCCCGGTCTTCATCGTCCACAACAATAATGACTTTGCCATTTTTGATCTCGTCAATGGCATCCTCTATCCTATCCAGTTTTATCTTATTCATGTTAATATTTTCCACTTGCAATCCCTAGTTTTTCCGACAAAGCAACATCAGCTCTCTTATAACTCTCTTGTTTTTCTAGCAGCTGATCAACCTCGGCATCTGTTTTTGCCTCTTTCAATTGGGCCAAATTAGACTCAGACCAAAGTTGGATCATTCGATACTTCAGATGCATAACATTAGAAATCGCCTTTTTGTCCAACTCCTCGTCATCTTTCGGGAAGAAAATATTGTATTTGTCAGACCAATGCGGACTCGGTAAATATTTGAGCACCATCAATTCAGATACTAATTCTTTGACCTCAGGCGTTCCATTTTCCATAAAGTACCCGCTGTCCAACCTCCGGCTATCTCTTTCCGCCTCTAAGAATTCCTCAAAAATTTTCTTGTAGGTCGGATTAACAAAAGAAACATCATCCAATTCATTGAGAAGCAATACACCCAAAAATTGTCCTTGCAGTGATTTGTTCGAGTAATTCAAGAGAAGACGAATTGTTTCCCTTTCCTGAATTTCGACCACTTTGCTCGGATTAAATGAAAAAGATGTCACCAGTTCAGGAATTTGGGCTCTGATTTCTTTTTCCATCACTTGCCTCTGCTCTTGGCGCTTTGTTCTATCCCGAATCAAGAGCTTATTTAATTCGGAATACAAGACAGTCTCATCAATCCCGAGGATCTTGCTTGTTTGCTGAATATATACTGTTCGCTTTACAGGATCAGGAATTAGTGCGATACTGGTTACAATCTCTCGAATTGACTCAGCCTTCCTGATTGGATCAGACCCGGCCTCTGCAGAGTACAGATCAGCTTTGAAGGAGATAAAGTCCTTCCGGTTATTTTTTAGAAATTCTTGAAAGGCTGTACTTCCTACTTTTCGCGAATAACTGTCGGGGTCATCGCCATCTGGAAAAAGAACTACTCGAACGTTGAGTCCGCCCTTTAAAATCAGATCAATACCCCTTAATGCGGCTTTGATACCGGCTGCGTCTCCATCAAAGAGAACCGTGACATTTTCGCTAAACCTGCGAATCAATTTGATTTGATCCTCGGTCAGCGCAGTTCCAGATGAGGCTACGACATTATCCACACCCGCCTGATGGAGAGAAATCACATCAGTATATCCTTCTACCAGATAGCAATTGTCGTTTTGCCTGATCGGATTTTTTGCTTGAAACAATCCGTACAAAACATTGCTCTTGTGATAGATTTCCGTTTCGGGCGAGTTGATGTACTTGGGCTGATTTTTCTCTTTTCCCAACATCCGCGCACCGAACGCGATCACCTTGCCGGAAATATTGTGAACAGGAAAAATCACGCGTCCGCGGAAACGGTCGTAAGAACTTCCGTCTTCTTTCTTTACTACCAGTCCGGCCTTTTCAAGCAACTCACGATTATATCCTTTCTTTACGGCCTCCTCCGAAAAGTGCTCCCAACCACCCAAAGCGTAACCGAGTTCAAACTTCTCGATGGTCTTGTCATTGAAGCCACGCTCTCTGAAATAGCTAAGTCCAATGCTCTTCCCTTCATCTGTTTGAGTCAGGTTAGACTTATAATACTCTTTGGCAAAGTTCATGAGGATGTAAAGGCTCTCGCGATCACCCTGAACAGCTTCGTCTTCCGTTGCCTGGGTTTCCTTAATCTCTACACCATATTTTTTTGCGAGGTAGCGGATGGCTTCCGTGTAGCTCATCCCTTCGTGCTCCATCAAAAACGTGAATGAGTCGCCTCCCTTGCCACTGCTAAAATCTTTGAAAATACCTTTGGATGGCACCACAAAAAAAGATGGTGTTTTCTCGTTGGTAAAGGGGCTGAGGGCTTTGTAGTTCTGACCGGATTTTTTGAGCGTGATGAAGTCGCTGATGACATCAATAATGTCCAAACGGTTCTTTACTTCATCTATGGTTTCGCGCAGGATCAAGGCCTAAAAAACTTGGGCTTCAAAGATACCGGATTTGGCGAATGATGCCCCGTTCGAATTTCAGGAAGGCATCCGAAAACGCCTGATTTTCTAAAAAAAGGGGCATTTGGGCGGAGACTCCATCTCTTACCCCTAAATTGCGGCAGAACGCCAAATACAGGATGAAATTCACCGAAAAAGATATTCTCAGCGCCCTATCCACCGTCAATGACCCGGACCTTCACAAAGACCTGGTGACCCTGAACATGATACGGGATATCAAGGTATCCGACCAGCAAGTAAGCTTTACCGTGATGTTAACCACACCAGCTTGCCCACTCAAAGAAAAGATCAGGAAGGACTGTGAAGATGCTGTGAGAAAGGTAATTGGTGATCTGGAACTGGACATCACTATGAGTTCCTCCGTGACTTCGGCCCGCGATAGCGCACCGGTACTCACGAACGTAAAAAATATAATTGCGATTGCGTCAGGTAAGGGAGGGGTTGGTAAATCAACTGTTACCTCTAACCTGGCTGTTGCGCTAGCACAGATGGGTGCCAAGGTGGGGTTGATTGATGCGGATATTTTTGGGCCTTCTGTACCCGTGATGTTCAACTGTGAGCATGAACAACCCGAAGTAAAAGTTGTGAATGGCAAAAACGTGATCGTGCCGCTAGAACAATATGGGGTGAAGCTGGTATCGATTGGTTTTCTCACACCTCCTGACAGCCCCGTGGTATGGCGAGGACCTATGGCGAGTTCTGCATTGAAACAATTCATCAGTGATGCCGATTGGGGTGAGCTCGACTATATGTTCATTGATTTGCCTCCTGGCACAAGTGACATCCATCTTACCTTGGTACAAACAGTTCCTGTTACTGGAGCCATCATTGTGACCACACCACAGAGGGTAGCTTTGGCCGATGCCACAAAGGGTTTGGCCATGTTTAAACAACCTCAGATCAATGTGCCCGTGCTGGGCATCGTAGAGAATATGGCCTACTTCACACCGGAAGAACTACCTGGAAATAAATACTTCATTTTTGGAAAAGACGGAGGCAAGAACTTATCAGAGAAGTATGGCGTTCCATTGCTGGGTCAGATTCCGTTGGTGCAAGGTATTCGCGAAAGCGGAGATAGTGGCTTGCCAGCGGTAATGAAGGATGGGATTACGGGTGATGCTTTCAAAGAACTGGCTGAATCCGTAGCGAGACAGGTTGCCATAAGAAATGCTAACTTTGAGCAGACGAAAAAAGTCGAAATGAAGGTATGAGTCAGACAAAGACACAAAAGACGACACTCAACGAACGTGTCGAGGCTGCCCTTGACAACATAAGACCATACCTGATCATGGATGGCGGCAACGTGAAAATCCTCGAAATCACAGGAGATAAAAACCTCAAATTAGAATTTGTAGGAAACTGCGGCAGTTGCCCTATGTCAACCATGACTTTCAAGGCTGGTGTCGAAGAAGCCATAAAAAAGTCCGTTCCTGAAATCGAATCAATAGAGGTCATCAATATGACCACTGCCTAGGGCCCTGGTTACTGCATTTCTTTTTCGGTCATTAAATCATAGTTTTAGTTTTTCTGCGTTTTAAACGTATTGAAGCGGACTACCTCTAACACCGGAATCGAGACCTTGCCGTGAGACCTTCTATTTTTTTTGTTTTTTTTACTCTGCTTTGGGCAACCGCCCCGGTGATGGCGCAGCAACGATGTGCTACTGTGGAGTATCAGAAAATGGTAAACCCAGAGTACTCGAAAACCCAAACAAAATTTGAAAACTGGATTAGCAATCAACAGGTAGCTCCGAAGATCAAGACTTTTGACACGCAGGGTACAAATGTGGCTACTTACGTTATCCCCGTGGTGGTGCATGTGATTCATAACGGGGAGCCCATCGGTGTCGGGACTAATATTAGCGATGCCCAGATTATTTCTCAGATCAACGTTCTGAACAAAGATTTCAAAAGGCTGAACGCAGATGCCAGCCAAACACCTTCTGAGTTTCTTCCGGTGGCCGGAAGTCTCGACATTGAGTTCGTACTCGCGAAACAAGATCCGGAAGGACTCACAACCAACGGCATTCAAAGAGTGCAGGGAACACAGTCTTCTTGGACGCTTGCGGAAAACGCGGAGTTCAAAGCGCTGAGCTATTGGCCGTCCGAAGACTATATGAATATCTGGGTGATCAACTTCGTTGATCCCAGCAACTTTATTGGCTACGCACAATTTCCTGAGTCTTCTCTTCCCGGTCTGGAGAATTCATCTTCTGATCCCCTTACAGACGGAATTGTAATCAACTACAAGGACATTGGCTCTATTGATGATGGAGCTTTTGATCTGGATCCTCAATTCAATAAGGGTAGAACTGCCACTCACGAAATTGGTCACTTCTTTGGTCTGCGTCACATCTGGGGCGATGTGAGCGGTTGCGGAGGTACTGATTATGTAAGCGACACACCTCCTCAGTCCAGCGAAACCAGTGGCTGTCCTGGTCATCCACAAGTCAGTTGTTCAAGTAACAAGATGTTTCAAAACTATCTGGACTACACCAATGACGCCTGCATGAACTTGTTCACAGCAGGTCAGGTAACGAGGATGGAAATTGTGTTACAAAATAGTCCGAGGAGGGCAAGCCTCACAACGTCTCCTGGATCGCAAGATCCGTCTCCTGTACCCAACGACTTAGGAATTAGAACCATCGTTACCCCCGAAGTTACTTCGTGTGGAGGAACGATCACACCCACCGTTGAAGTACGCAACTATGGCACCAACACGGTGGCCTCAACGAAGATTCAGTTTCTGGTCAATGGCATTTCTCAGGAAACTAAAGACTTTGTAGTCAATCTGACTAACCTCCAAACAACTGAGCTCGCGTTTGCACCGATTAATCTCACATCGCCAAGTAGTTCACAAGTAAGCTTTGTCATACTTCAAACCAACGGTACTACGGATGGCAATGCCGCAAACAACACATTAAGTCACACCACTGAAGTGCCTGTGGTGGCAGACGTACCCTACTTTGAGTTTTTTGACACCTCCCCACCAAACTGGACTATTCAAAACCCGGATGCGCGAACTACCTGGCAAAACGTGTCAGCCCTCAACGGAACCGCGGGCAACAGGGCTATGTATATCAATTTCTACGACTATGAAGAAAAAGGTGTTGTCGACCGCTTGCTCACCCCAGTTTTGAATTTAAATGGAGCCACTGCGGCTATCCTTCGCTTCAATCGCGCTTACGCAAAATTTCCAAGTGCCAATTATGACGATGCTTTAAAAATAGTTGTCATCAGCAATTGTTCTTCCGATTTATCATCCGGAATTGAAATATTCAGCAAGGCTGGTGATGACCTTGCCACGGCAGATCAAACGTTTAATTCCTTTGCACCTAGCGGAGCATCCCAGTGGGAAACCGAGTCTACCTCACTAAACTCTTTCATTGGCTCCGGCAATATTCAACTTGCATTCATTGGACAAAATGCCAATGGAAACAATCTCTATCTCGACAATGTGTTTGTGTTGACTGGAGATCTCACGGACATCGCATTAAAAGAAATAGTAAGCCCTTCCCCTGTCGTCAGTAAGACAACAATTAGCCCTGTGATCAGAATCAAAAATGAAGGAAGCATTCCCATCAACAGCGTGGAAATTGAAACAAGGGTAAACGGCAGCCTTGCCACAACAAAAAATCTTTCTTCTCTGTCGCTATTAACTGGCAATGACTTAACAGTCGATCTGGATGGCATCACACTAAGTTCAGGAAGTAATCAACTCAGCATTACTATTTCAAAAGCCAATGGCGCCCCCGATGAAGCTCCGTCCAACAATACCATTGAGAGAACAGTCGTAGTAAACAGCTCGTTTGAGTCCATCCCGTCAAGACAAGACTTCAGCGTATCATTTCAAGACACATGGACGATTGTGAGCCAGTCAACCTCTTTCAATTGGGAAATCACAACCACCAACAAAGGTACATCACTCGTATATCGTGGATTTTCAAACAAAAATAAAGGTGATGATGCGTGGTTAGTTAGTCCCGTGCTTGATTTTTCTAAAAGCGTAGAAGCGAGTTTGTTTTTTGATGTCAGCTATGCGGTGAGTTTTAAAGGCACCGAGCGACTGCAGGTGCTTTCCTCTATTGACGGAGGGGACTCCTTTGGCGAAATTCAATTTGACCAAACAGGAAACCAGTTCTCCGTGGGCAGTAGCACCGAAGCCTGGGCACCTTCAACTGACGATGATTGGAATCGTCAGTATGTGAATCTCAATGACCTGGTTGGTGAATCTTCGGTAAGGTTAGCTTTTGTTGTTACCAATGACAATGGGAACAACATCTATCTTGACGATATCGAGTTGTTCAACGATGACAATCCCACTCCCGCTAAGGCAAGTGACTTATACAGCGTTTACACGCCAACCACATCTGAAATCAAAGTGACCTTTACATTGCCCACCAAGGAGACATCACGGTTGCAAGTCTACAATGTAATGGGCCAGATGGTTCTTGATAATGTACTGCCTGACAACCTCAATCAAACGTACACCATCGACATGAGTAACCAACGCTCCGGAATCTACATCGTGCGGGTGCAGGTTGCAGACAGATTGGAAGCTACAAGAGTGTTTATCAGCAACTAGTGCCGACCCAACCATTAATCAGAGTGAATCTGTCATAAAGCCTTGGATGGGTTGTGCATTGGGCCCTTCTTTTTTTATCTATTTGAAATTGGAGGTCACTGGGCGAAAATTCAGTATTGCCATCCAATTTTGCTGGAAATCCGCCAAATACTGGGCATATTTGAGGTTGAATAAATCCTGGCATGACCAAAACGAAAGTAGGTATTCTCTATGGCGGACGTTCAGTGGAACATGGAGTGTCTGTCAATTCCGCGCGGAACATAGAGATGTATATCGACAGGGATAAATTCGATACACAGTGCATTGGCATCTCGAGAAGTGGTATTTGGTATGCTACCGAACGAGTTGATAAAAACATAGAGAGCGGTCGGAAGTTGAAATTGCAAATGGATCCCACAAAGCCAGTCTTTGAGGATGAAGATGGAAATCAAATGACCATTGATGTTGCCTTTCCTGTTCTTCACGGAACGGACGGTGAGGATGGTAGCATTCAGGGCCTACTCAAAGCACTGGACATACCGATGGTTGGTACAGGTGTTTTGGGTTCTTCGGTTTCCATGAGCAAGTTGGTGGCGAAACAGTTGATGCAGCAGGCGGGTATCCCTGTTACGAAGTTTCTTTTCTACAGGCATGATGAGAAGGATAAAATCAACTTTGATCATGTGGCAAGGGAATTGGGAGTTCCATTCATGGTGAAGGCAGCGAACCTGGGATCATCAGTTGGTGTATCGAAGGTGAAAGGAAAAGAAGATTTTCAAGCCGCGCTTGACGACTCCTTTAAATACGACAGTTGTGTTTTGATTGAAGAGTTCGTTACAGGAAGGGAAATCGAATGTGCTGTTTTGGGCAATAACCCACCGCTCGCCTCACTTCCTGGTGAAATTAAAGTGAACCCGACCTACGAGTTTTACACTTTTGACGCTAAATACGTTGACGGAGAAGCGGTGAAAATAGAAGTTCCTGCTGAACTGGATGAATCTTCGAGAGAATCAATTCGGGACATTTCCATCAAAGCTTATCAACAATTACAATGCGAAGACTTTGCACGTGTTGATTTGTTTCTTGACAAGAACGGAAATATATACGTGAACGAAATAAATACTATTCCAGGCTTTACCAATTCAAGTATGTACCCCATGATGTGGAAAGAGCGAGGGGTGTCGTTCACTGAGCTGATCACAAAATTGGTGGAGCTAGGCAAAGAGCGCTTTGAAGCGGCCAAGCGTATTGAAAAGGACTTTCAATCTTCTCTTAAGTTTTAAACATGAAATTGAACTTACCTTTTCTGAAAGACACACTGGGATCGCTGCTGCTTAACCTGGGAATTGCGATTGGTCTACTGGCTTTTCTTTCGATTTTTTATTTCTATATCTACCTTCCCAGCAGCACCAATCACGGAGAGACGATAACCGTCCCCGACCTGGAAGGCATGCAGATGGACGACCTTGACGATTTTCTCTCTAACCACGACCTTCGGTTTGAGATGAATGACTCTTCCTACTCTGAAGACTATCCACCGTTGACCGTTTTACAACAGTTTCCCAAACCAGGCTCGAAGGTAAAAGAGAACAGAAAAATTTATGTCACAATAAATCGCGTTACTCCCCCTACAGTGCCGATGCCCGAGTTGGTGGATCGCTCGCGTATCAATGCTGAAGTGGTGCTCAAGAGCAATGAGCTCAGGCGCGGTCAAATCATTCTGGCCCCAAGTCCTTTTCTCAACCTGGTAAAGGAAATGCGATACCTGGGCAAGCCTATAACCGCTGGCACGCGCGTACCTAAGGGCGCAGTCATCGATCTCGTAGTCGGTGATGGATACGGAAAGTCTGATTTTCGTATTGGAAGTCTTATTGGCGATAGTTATGAAACGGCCCTGTTTAAGCTACAGGGCTGGAATTTGCATCTCGGCCTTGTCGAAATCCCTGTGGGTGTAGATACTACAGGTACGTCACCAGTCGTTTTCAAGCAGTATCCGGATGTAAACGAGATGGTTCGGGTTGGCGATCCTGTGGATATCTGGCTGGCTCCCCCCGGATATCAAGAACCCGATGACATCGATAACCAGCAAGAGGACGAAGAACAAAACGAAGAAAACGAAATCAACTAGGCTAATGCATAGGTATTGGTGCGTTTTGCTTTTTGTGGTGGCTTTTGTTCAGGCTTCAGCACAATTCACCCTTACGCCACTACCAAGAGCTATACCCGCTGAAAAAAAATCCAGTGGCGCAAGAACGAACGAACTCACTCCAATGCCCCTGCCCTTCTGGGATGATTTTTCCTTTAGCAATCTGGCCGGCTATCCTCATGACACGTTGTGGCAGTACGGAAAAACCGTTTGGATAAACCAAGGTCTTGGTGTCAATCCACCTTCGCTTGGTGTTGCCACATTTGATGGCCTGGATTCGCTCGGAAATCCCTATAGTGTAAATGATGTACTGGAAAAAGGAATTGCAGACAGGCTGGTGTCACGGCCCATTTCTCTTGATCTCGTTGCACCTGGCGATCGAAGTTCGGTATACCTGAGTTTCTATTACCAGTTCAGAGGAAACGGAGAACCGCCAGATCCAGGAGATCAACTTCGCGTGCTATTTAAAAATGCTTCCGGGTCATGGGTACAGGTTGCAGCTATTGAGAATGATGGATCCTTCAACGAAGACACGTTTACACAGCAGATGATTGCCGTAACGGGGGACGAATACTACCATGATAGTTTTCAGTTTTCGATCTTAAGCTTCGGCAGACTCTCCGGCCCATATGATACGTGGAACGTAGACTATGTTTATCTCAACAAAGGACGGACCGCCAACGACACAAGCTATCCGGATCGAACCATTAATCTTCCCTTGACATCAATGTTGAAGGACTACTATTCTATGCCCTATGACCACTTCATGGAAAATCCAGTAGCCAATCTTCAAGCCCCGCTCATTTCAATGCATAACCTGGAGTTTATACCAGGCAACACTAATCAGAGCGATGTTCAGCCGATTAACTACGACTCAGAGGATTCGGTGTTTGTTAACCGGGATGACGCTGAGACTATTTACACGCACCAACTCGACCTGGCTACTTCGATCGGGAATCCGTTGCAACCTTTAGAGTTTAGACAGACGCCAATTCAAACGCTTCCTGATTTGTCATCCTTAACAACTCTGGATTCTGCAGCCAAGGTAAAATTGAAGCTTTGGATTAATTCTGGTGATAACATCGTGCCATCAATTGCCAACCCACTGGGAGACTATAACATTGCCAAATACGCCCCAATTGATTTTAGGGTGAATGATACCACGCAAGTGGAATTCACGCTTGACAACTATTATGCCTACGATGATGGTACGGCTGAATATGGCGCGGCACTCAATCAACCTGGCGCTCAGCTGGCGTATCTCTTCGAAATGAAGACAAACAAGCCCGACACTATTGTGGCTATCGACTTTTACTTTCCAGGGTTTGGTGATGAGACTAATCAATCTATTCTTGTGCAAATCCTTAGAGACTTAAGTGGTGACCCCGGTTCGTTTTTGTATTCGCAATCTGTAACTGTGCAAAGGAGCACGCAAAATAAATTCTGGCGGTTGGAACCGTTAAATCGGTTTGTTGGAGTGAGTAGTAAATTTTATATCGGGTGGAAGCAAGGCGCTGCCTCGGTGCTTGCAGTAGGCTTGGATAAAAACACAAATTCTGGCGACAAGATTTTTTTCAACATTAATGGTGAATGGGAACAAAATACAAACCTCACAGGAAGTTTGATGATCCGCCCCGTGTTTGGTAAGGGCGATGGCGTGATAACCGGTGTGGATAAAGTCACTGAAGAAAATGAGGTGAAAGTTTATCCCAATCCCGGAAATGGAACGTTCGTAGTGATGGGACACATTGAGCGCGCGGAACTATTTACGCTTTCTGGGCAGAGTGTGAAGACAACATCACAACAGGTTTCTGATGGCACTCAATTTCAAATTGATAATCCAATCAGCGGGTTGTATGTGTTGAGAGTTCAAAAGCAGGGCGGGCTGTCAACGCACAAGATTATTGTGCGGTAGCTGCAGTCACCACAATCTCTAAAGGTTTAGGCGCAAAAGTGATCACAAAAATCGCCAATGCAATCCAACCCAAAATCACGCGAGGCGTATCTAAGGGTTGCTCAATTTCAGAGGGCGGATGCAACACGCCAACAAATCTTCCGATAACAAAAGCAAAGAAAAACCAGTTTGGGTAGCCCTGAGTTCCGGGGAAAATGGTTGATAAAACAAATTGACCCGTAAAGACTGCAACCGCATACATCAATGTATTTTGCCAATGCATTTGCATGCCTGTAAAACAAATGAAATAGAATCCTACCAATAACGGAATCCCAATTATAAGGGAATTGGACGAGGACTCGGGAGTTAAAACACCTAAACCCGCATAGAAAACAAATGACATAAAAACGACAGAGGCCAAAACTTTATGACCTCGAAATCCGAGAAGACCGTAGAGAATATGACCACCATCAAGCTGACCAATAGGCAAAAGGTTAATGCTGGTAATCACCAGTGCCAAAAGTCCCGCAAACAAATAGGGGTAATGCATTAATTCATGCACGTTTGGAATCCCAGCAGGATCACTAGCAAACTTTTCAACGAACATGAAAATTAAATTCTTGCCGATTAGAATGTCGGCACCAGCATGCTCGGCCAAATATTCAGGCTGGTAAACGTACTTCGCATAGTCTAAACCATACTGCTGATACTCAGGATGAATTTGAAATATATATTCAGGCGGAGGTAGGTGTGTAAAGCCGAAAACTAGTACACCGATGGCAACCAAAAAACCAGCCAATGGTCCGGCAATACCAATGTCAAAGTGCTGCATTTTGCTTTGAACTTTGCCTAGACGGATCAGTGCACCAAGGGTGCCAAGCATTAATGGAGGAGGAAGTGGAATATAATATGGCAAGGTTGTTCTCACCTTGTGGTGAATAGCCGTGAAGTAGTGGCCAAACTCATGGATGGTAAGAATTAGCAAAAAGGGAACAGAGTAGGACATACCACTGAGGAAATCATCAAAAGTGAAATCCGGCATAAAAACAGATTTGCTGTATGTCCACTCCGCACCAGCCAGTGTGGTGGTAACAAAAGTCACCAAAAAAAGAGATAGATGAATCAGCGCTTGTTTGAGAGTGATTTTCATGCAAACAAATCGAAAAGATGGTTAGACTGAACAAGGTGATGAGTATGTATGCCCACTTTCGATGCTCCCTCCAGATTTATTTTATTGTCATCAATGAACAATGTCTTTGAGGGATCAAGATTATTATCCGAAAGTACCGTCTCGAAAATCTCAACATCGGGTTTTCTCATTCCCATCAGGTGCGAATAGTAGGCGCGATGAAAATATCCGTCAATACGATCAGCGTGTACCGTTTGCTTCATGATCTCGTTAAAACGCTTGAAATGAATACTGTTGGTATTGCTGAGAAGATAAATACGATGAGTTGATTTTAGATCGGTAAGGAGCTCTAGCTTTTGTTTTGGAATGTCAAGCAACATTGCATTAAAGCATCGATCAAATTCTTCGTCACTGCCTTTCACCTGAAACTCCTGACGAATAGAATTCCGAAGCTCAGCATCGCTTATCTTTCCTTTTTCGAACTCCTTGTAAGTTTCAAACTGAAGTATTTTTCCTTTGATCTCATCTGCTGTTAGGTCGCTTAGCTCGGCAAAAGCGTTAACAGTCAGCTGTTCGTCAAGATTGATGATTACCCCACCAAGATCAAAAATCACATTCTCAAATTTCTCCACACGTTGTCGTTTGCCCGCGAATAAAGTCTAAATAACGCAAATCACCAATACAATCGTTCCACTACTGCCATTCAACGCGCACCCCAGCCATTAGTTGAAAGTCTCACGCTTCATCTCAGCTATTTGGTTTATTTTCCATACACTAACCACCAGCCATATGCCCATGAAACCTGTCGCATTCCTTAGAGTTTCCTTGCTCGTATTTCTTACAGCCTGCAAATCATCAACACCGGAAGATCCCGTAACACTGTCACAAGAATTTTGCCCGCCAGAAAAAACTCCAAAGCCTGTGGGAACAAACGCTGCATTGGGATTGGCTGGCTATGCCAAGGTAATGTGTTCCGCAGTCTTCGTGTCAGGTCGGGATATCGAAGAAGCCATTCACAACAGCGGTTATTTCTTTTTACCAGATGAACTTCAAGACAAAGTTAGCTACACCGTTGACGAGACTGAACAATCTGTAACGCTCTCCCTAGGAGATTCACTTAGTCGATCTGCAAAATTTCATGGTAGCCAGGGATGTATAATCAATACTGGCCAAGGGCTCTTTTTCGAACCTGTTGAAGTAGTGAGTTCGTTGCCGCCTGCCGACTCGACTCTGTGGCCCATGGGTGATATGATTGAACAGCAAACGACCGGAATTGATCAGGCTCGGATAGAGGCGGCAATTGATTCTGCCTTTGCACCAGATGGACTTACTGCTGCATTTGTGATCGTGTACGATGGGCAAATCGTTGGTGAACGATATGCACCAGGTATTACCAAAGATACACAACTCGAAAGCTGGTCTATGGGCAAAAGTTTGACAGCAACCCTGATCGGTCGCATGATTCAACAAGGATATTTCGCCATTGATGATCCGGCACCAGTGAAAGCATGGCAAGAGGAAGGAGATCCAAGAGGAGATATTCGGATCAGGGATCTGTTGCAGATGAGCAGCGGCTTGAATTTTCACTCTCATCGCGACCCTGATGCACGGCCTGAGATCAACCTGATGGATCACTTCTATATTTATTCAGGAGCAGTTGATGCATTTGAATATTCTTTTACGCGTCCACTTCAATTTCCGATTGGTACAGAAGGAAGATACCACAACTGCGATCCGTTGATACTCGGTCATGTGATGAAGACCACACTAACAGCGGACGGAAAAGAATACCTGACCTACGCGCAAAAAGAATTGTTCGATAAGATCGGAATTAGAAAACAAGTGATGGAGACTGATCCTTACGGCAATTTTTTGCTCACCGGTTTTGATTACGGAACCGGCAGAAATTGGGCTCGGCTCGGTATGCTCTATTTGCAAAACGGACAATGGAATGGCGAACAAATCATCCCGGAATCCTACGATGATTTTGTTTCCACACTTGCCCCAGGCTGGAAGACTCCAGTGTATGGAGGGTTGTTTTGGATCAACGGAGCGGGAGAAATGCCCATTCCTAAAGAAGCCTATTATATGGCGGGTGCAGGTGGCCAACGCACGATAATTATCCCGTCAAAGAAGCTAGTGGTTGTTAGGCTTGGGCATAATCGTGGAGATGCTGCGGGAATGAAATCACTGAATAATGCCCTTGCTCAACTGATGGAGATTTTCTAGCTCATCAGATTGGCTGTTTTTGATTTAAGTGGCAAATACGTAACATTGCAGCCTCTTTTTGGGCCCTTAGCTCAGACGGTTAGAGCACCTGACTCATAATCAGGTGGTCGCTGGTTCGATCCCAGCAGGGCCCACTTTCATCCTCCCTTGCCGTTGCCATTTTTTGTCCTCCAATACGAGTTAATTGGTGGTAAACTTTTAAGTATACCGTTTTCCCTTAATGAAAAATGTGTTAAAATTGGAACCTAAACCAAACATTCCAGATGAAATTCACTCGTCTTCACTCCCTAACACTACTTGTATTATTGACCTTCGGACTGTGGTCTTGCGGATCTTCTTCCAAAGAGGGCAACAATTCCGATGAATTTAAGCAAGCTGAAGAGTCACTGCAGGAACAGATCGAGGAGCTCGTTTATAATATCCCGTCACCTTCTGAAATACCATATTTGCTTGAGGCAACAGGTGCAGAATACAATCAAAGTCTTATCAACGAAAGGCAAAAAGCCGATCAATACAGCACTAGAAATGATAAAGCAGCGCTTAACCTGGGCGTTTATGCTGCCGATATCGGATACCTGAGCTCATACGGAAAGACACAGGAAGCTATAGACTACTTGAACTCTGCGAAGACCTTAGCTGACAATCTGGGTGTCATTGGTTCATTCGACATGACTGTACTTCAGCAATTTGAGTCCAACATTGCCAATAAAGATTCACTTGCTTCCATCCTGAACAGGGCAATCCAAAAAACAGATGATTATCTGAAAGACGATAGCCGCAATAAGTTGGCAGCACTGATGCTAACCGGAAGCTTTGTGGAAGGTCTATATATCTCAACTGGCCTGATCAAGAGTTACCCAAAAAATATGCTACCTGACGATGCACGTAATCTCGTGTTGACACCACTTATCCGCGTGGTGTTGGAGCAGGAGAAATCAGTAGACGAACTGCTGAAGATGTTGAGCACTATCGATCAGGCGGAACCAGTTGCTGGTTTAGTGGCTGATCTCACTTCGTTGCAAGCAAGTTACCGAGCTCTGAATATCGAAGAGCAGATTAAAAATAATAGAGCTGACATGGTGCTTTCAGATAAGAACCTGGTGGACATTTCAGCAGCTGTTGCTAAGATCAGAAATTCAATCACCGGATAATATTTTGTAAGTTAAACACATCAAAGGATTGGCCAGGCCAATCCTTTTTTTTTGCAAGCTATGCACCCTCGTTTTGCTATCTTTAACCTTCCCAAAAACCCTCAGCTATGAGTGAACCTGTCCTTAAAGCCATCATAAAATTATTTGCCCTGGTTGCCAAAGAGGATGAGGTGACAAAGCATGAACGGGACCACATCGAATCATTCTTATCCGATCATTTGAGTGACTCTGCTGTTGCCAGTAAGCTGAAACTCTTCGATGAGCACACAGAGCAACTCACATCACACATGTCGCCAGAAGAGGAGCTCAAGACAATTTCATCCATTTGCGAGTCAATCAATATTGAGATTGCTCAAAAACAGAAGATGGTGATCATGGTGGAGCTTATGAGTGTAGTGCTGGCTGATGGAACAATATCAAAGCGAGAAGACTACCTGGCGAAGACGATAGGTGCTGCCTTAAACATTGAACAAGAAAATATCGAACTGATCGAGAAATTTTTACTCGGCAAAACACCGGATAAACTCGATCATGAAGACATCCTTGTGGTAGATAGTACCCAGGGCGGCTATGGACGATGCAAACACATTCATCGCCCCGAACTGGATGGGTTTGTCGCGGTGCTACACATCCGAAGTACGGATGTTTATTTTTTCGAATACATTGGTCACAGCGATGTGTTTCTGAATGGTGTGCCCCAGAAGTCCGGCAGTATCAACGTGCTCGCTACGGGTAGCACCATTCGATGGAAGAATGTAACTCCTGTTTACTATGGCGACATTCTGGCTCAGTTCAAACAATTAGGCGATGGCAAGAGGCTCTCATTTGAAGGACGAAACATCAGCTATCAATTCAAAAATGGACGCCTGGGTTTAAGACAGGTAAACGTATTCGAAGAGTCAGGGAAGCTAGTGGCATTGATGGGTGCCAGTGGCGCGGGTAAGTCGACACTATTGCATGTGCTCAATGGAACTGAGAAACCATCTGATGGCCAGGTGTTGATCAATGGAGTTGACATCCACAAGAATCCAAAGCAGGTGGAAGGTGTGATCGGTTTTGTTCCGCAGGATGACTTGCTGATTGAAGATCTTACGGTTTACCAAAATCTATACTTCGCTGCAAAACTGTGCTTTGCTCACCTCAGTGAGAAAGAAATTGATGCACTTGTCATGCATACCCTGGAAGATCTTGGGCTGGTTGAAACCAAAGATCTCACAGTTGGCTCGCCCATGCGCAAGACAATCAGCGGTGGTCAGCGGAAGCGCTTGAATATCGGTCTCGAATTGCTGCGCGAACCGAATGTTCTCTTTTGTGATGAACCTACATCCGGGTTGTCGTCCAGAGATTCTGAAAATATTATCGACTTACTGAAAGAACTTTCTCTAAAAGGAAAGTTGGTGTTTGCAGTTATCCACCAGCCCTCATCCGATATCTTCAAGATGTTCGATAAACTGGTAGTATTAGACACCGGTGGCTATCAAATTTACTATGGCAATCCTGTGGATGCTGTTACATACTTCAAGAAGAGCATCAACCTCATCAACAGCGAGCAAGGCGAGTGTATTTCCTGCGGTAATGTGAATCCAGAACAGATATTCAACATCATCGAAACCCGGGTGATCAACGAATATGGAAACTTCACGAATGAGCGAAAATTTTCACCGGAACAATGGGAGAAGAAATTCAAGGAGAATGTGAAACTAGAAGCACTTGAGGCATCCAAAGAAGTACCTCATTCTTCCCTGAACATCCCAGGCTGGCTAAAGCAAACGAAGATATTCTCGCTCCGCGACATGCTGTCCAAGTTGAGCAACCGCCAGTACGTGCTGATCAATTTTTTGGAGGCCCCTCTCCTGGCGTTCATACTTGCATTCATCGTTCGGTACTACAACGAAGCAGATCCATTCCGAACTGACTACGTGTTCAGCAAGAATTTAAATATGCCCGCTTACTTTTTCATGAGTGTGATTGTGGCCCTATTTATGGGCCTCACTGTAAGTGCGGAAGAAATAATACGCGACAGAAAAATTTTAAAACGAGAAGCGTTCTTACACCTGAGCCGAAGTAGCTACATCGTCTCCAAAATCGGAATTCTGTTCCTGATTTCAGCCATTCAAACATTGATGTTTGTATTGGTAGGGAACTACATCCTGGAAATAAAAGGAATGTTACTCATTCATTGGGCAATTCTATTTAGCACGTCATGTTTCGCCAACTTGCTGGGTCTAAACATTTCCTCCGCATTCAATTCAGCAGTAACGATTTATATTCTGATTCCCATTCTACTGATTCCACAGCTTATCCTGAGTGGTGTTGTCGTAAAATTCGATAAACTGAATCCTGTTATTGGTAACACTGAAACCGTTCCATTGGTTGGTGATCTGATGGCGTCACGATGGGCATTTGAGGCCGCAATGGTAGCGCAATTCAAGGACAACGAATATGAAAAAGAATTCTACTTGTACGACAAGAATATGGCCGAGTCTGACTACAAGAAGATCTACTATATTCCGGAACTTGAGACTCAACTCGATTTCGTCAACCTGCACTACCGAAATAAGGAAGAGGGCATTGTCGACCAGGTAAGCGACAATCTGGAATTACTTCAAAATGAAATTGATGGTGAATTGGATATCGTGGGCCATGAGAATTTTACCTATTTGGATAAGCTCACACTTGAAAAATATGACTCATCCGTATATCGGGAGACAAAAAAATTCCTTGAGATTTTAGGCAAGTATTACATCAACAGGTACAACACAGCGGATAAAAAACGAGATGCCATTATCAGAAATGCAACAAAAACTGCAACAAAGGAAGAAGAATTTGAGCGGTTCAGAGAGTCATATCAAAACGAGGCAATAACTGAACTCGTGAAGAACACTACCGAACAGCACAGAATCGTGAGAAGCGGCAACAAACTCATCCAAAAAATATTTCCTATTTATAAGGACCCTGATCCTGATCACATTGTGGATTTCAACGCACAATTTTACATGCCTTCGAAGCACTTCCTGAATCAAAACATAGACACCTTCTGGTTTAACCTTGGGGTAATCTGGTCAATGACACTGGTGCTCATCATTACGCTTTACTATGAGGTGCTGCGCAAGATTGTAGATGGATTGAGTAATATCTCAAATCCGATACCAAAAAGAATGTAACATTCCATGTTCTTTTTTCTTTCTAAAACGCTGAACTACTTCACCATGCCATTGGTGATCGTCAGCCTGCTGCTGCTAATCTCCCTGATCTTAAAGGGTAAAAGGTGGAAAACAAGAACTCGGATTGCTGGTATCATTCTCCTCCTTCTATTTTCCAATGATTTTATTTCCAATGAGGTAATGCGGCTTTGGGAGATACCTGCAACACCATATGCGGAAATTCAAAAGTCATACGAGTGGGGTATCTTGTTAACAGGTGTCACCAAAGCTGAGACAGAACCTTACGATAGAGTTCACTTTAGCAGCGGAGCGGATCGCGCCACGCACACCGTACAACTATACAAACTTGGACTGATAAAAAAAGTACTGATCTCTGGTGGTAGCGGACGTCTTATTGATATTGGACAACGAGAAGCCAACGACTTGACCGATGCACTCGTTTTGATGGGTGTGCGAAAACAGGATATTTTGGTTGAAAGTGAATCCAGAAACACACACGAGTCGGCTGTCAATGTGAAAGCCCTGCTCAAAAACATTTCAAGACCAGAAGATTGCCTTTTGATCACCTCCGGATTTCATATGAGAAGGTCGTTAGGGTGCTTTGCAAATGAGGAGTGGCCTATGGATGCCTTTAGTGCCAACATCATAACTCACAACCGAAAGTTTACTTTTGACATTTTATTCATTCCAAAATATGAGGCGCTTAACGTCTGGCAACATGCAATCAAAGAATCGATTGGTTATGCCAGCTACATAGTGGCGGGATACATCTAGGGATCAATTGAGAAAGACTTTTACCAAACTGTGGAATGGGATTGTCGGGTTGCTGAAATCCGGCACTTCTCCGGAAAAGTTAGCACTTACTTGTGCACTCGGGGTGGTGATCGGAACGTTGCCCGTATGGGGAATCACCACTGCACTTTGTTTTGTCATAGCGCCATTGTTTCGTGTCAACATGGTTATTCTCCAACTCGTCAACTATCTGCTGTATCCAGCACAACTGCTGCTAATACTTCCCTTCATCAAAATTGGAACTTACCTTTTTGACTTAAATCCTCTCCCCTACACATTAGATCAGCTGGTAGGTAGATTTGAATCTCATTTCATGACCACACTTGAAGAAGTCGGTGTCGCATTGGGATTGGGCGTTGGAGTTTGGGTAATTGCGTCATTGATTGTATTTCCTGGCGTGTACATTGGCACACTTTCGCTTTTCCGAAAATGGAAGACGCGCTTCAACGAGAATTGAAGTCCCAGTAGAGTTTTTGCATGTAGGCCTTACCAAAGGTCTTCTCTTTTTCTGAAGGATTACCCTCTTCGGTGATATACGTTTGTCCAATCGTATCGAATACGCTTAGCGTACTGTCAGTTTTAAATCCATAGCCGTTGTTGTAGATGAAAACTGCAAACGGATTTTTATAGCCCTCATCAAAGAGATCATGACTGAATTCAAAGGATCGATCTCGTAAACCCACTTGACCTAAGATCGTGTTGGCAATATCCGCATGACAGCCCAAGGTATGAACAACCGTGTCTCGCTTTGCAAGTGCCCCACCAAGCCAAATCATTGGAATCTTAAATCGCCTCGGATTTGGCAGGCCTTGATTGTCGGGGTAGGGATGACCATGGTCGGCCGTGACAACCACGAGCGTATTCTCCCACCAATCGGTATTTTTGGCTTTGTCGATAAAATCTCCGAGTGATTTATCCGTATAATAAGCTGAGTTCAAAAACCGGTTGATCTCATCGTCACCCTCGATTACCGTTTCCATTGGCACATCAAAAGGCTCGTGACTACTTTGTGTCATCATCACCTTAAAAAAAGGCTCACTGCATTTTTCCGCCTCTTCAAAAACTCTCTCGAACACATAGTGATCATGAACGCCCCATTTGGATGTATTGAGTTCCTGCGGAAAGTCCATGCTATGCGTAAGGTGATCAAACCCGGCATTGATCAGATACGATCTGAAATTTGAGTAGTCAATATTGTAGCCGTAGCTGAACTCGGTTCTATAACCATTCGATTTAAAGACTTTGTTTAAATAAGGTAGTGACCGGGTCTTCTTCGGATCTTTTATGATAGATGTCTGTGGTTGTGAAGGGTAGCCGTTTAAAATCGATACGATACCTTTATCCGTGCGATCACCACTTGAATAAAAATTATCGAACAGAATTCCTTCTTTAACTAACCCATTAATTCTGGGTGTAATATTCGGAAGACCTCCTAACGGTTCTATAAACCTGAACGTGTAGCTCTCCAGAGCGATCAAAATCACATTGGGTCTGTCCGTATTCAGTACAACGGTCGTTGAATCAAATGGAGGGAAGAGCTCAGTAAAAAGTTGTCTTGTCTCTTCCTCGTTGTAAAAATTATCCGGGTAGCGAAGTTTGTTCATTTTCTGAACAGCGTAGCCAAAGTTCCATACTACATTGACAGCCGCATGATTCGCATACAAATTATCTTTGTGGAAATAAACAAATCCAGTGTTCATAGGAGCCACACCAAAGCTGCCTCGAATCGGTAGTATCAAAAATACAGTTGCTCCCAGCAGTGCAGGAAAAGTCGTCCACTTTGTGGGCTCAAGCGCGTAAAATTTTGGTCTGAGCTTTTTAAAGATCAGATAACTAAGACCTATAGTTGTAGCCGTCCACAGTATCAGTAACAAAATTGATTTCCACAAATCTCCCGAACTTGCTGCCTCCTTTCCGAAATATAAAATCGGAGTTGCATCGAGACGAAATCCCCAGTGAACATAGAGCTCCGCATCCAGTACCACGATGAAAACCACCAGCGCAAGCAAGATCACATTGAATGGGAACCATAATTTCCAAAGTATTCTTCCTGAAACAAAAAACAACAGGGCAAAAAGTAGCCCTGGAATCAGGGATAGATAACCAGCCATGGCCATGTCCATTCGAATGCCATGTGCAAAGGCAAGAAAAATATCAGCAAAAGAGAGTTGAGACGTTGCATCAAAGTGATACACCATAAAAAATGCACGTGCACCCAGGAAGAAAACTACCCAACTTACAAAACCAAGCACAAACAGTTTTAATCTGGCCTTCACTGCTCCGTCTTTAAAATTTTCGGATAGATATCCTCTATCGCTCTTTTATAGTGGCTCGGATCATCGATTTCGCACCATGCAAGATCTTTCACCACTTTTACAAACAACGGCACTTCACTAGAGATTCCAACCATTGCATCTTCATAGTGAATCTCCATTCGTTTCTCTTTGTATTGTTGATCAGCATATTGACACAAAGTCTTAAAGCCCTCAATAGACAATTTACTGATCCCCACCAACTCACCATCTATGGACTGTAGTCGAGAGCGATCTTTACTCATCAGTTCCAAGCTACGTTCTGAAGAATGCTGAATAAACACTTCGTCTCCGGAATGAGTTGCATCGCTGGCCAAAATAATATCCGCGTGATTATCATTGAGTAGAAGATCGAGTGCGTTCTCCTCGTAAAGAAGATCTCCTTCAAGCAAAAGAAAACTATCCGTCACCATATCCCTGATATTAAACAGGGTAAACATACTTCCTGTTTCGGCATATTGATCATTTCTTCGTGTTTCAATCTGATTAAACTCTGCCGTAAGATCATCGAAGAACTCGCTTTGATAACCCGTACCGATAATAATCCTGTTAATACCTTTTTTGATTAACAATCGAAGAGACCGATGAATAAGCGTCTCTCCCCCTATGCTTACGAATGCCTTTGGCTTTTCTACCTTCAGATCACCAAGCCTGCTCCCTAAGCCAGCCGCAAGAATGACTGCAGTGTCAATAGCCTTGATCATTGCTGAATAAACTGCATCAATCTTTCTTTCACTTGATAAGGCTTCACGGACGGACGTCCCAGTTCCTTGGTAGAACCTTTAGCAATCCGCAGGTGAAGAAGGGTAAGACCACCCTGCATTTGCCATTTCACAATTGACTTTGTTAGTTCATCCAAGCCGTTCACTTGGTGCGCTATGGGATAACAAACTGAAGCAGCGTGCTCCACAAAGTCAATATTATGGGACACCGTTGCTTGACCTCCCGTAGAATCGTGTGTGTTGTTGTCAAGAACAATATGCAACAAGTTTGTCGGTTGATAGTACGCATTGGTTGTAAAAGAGCCCATGCGCATAATAGCCGAACCATCTCCATCAATCACAATCACTTTCTTCGAGGGTTGTGCCATTGCAAGTCCCAGGCCGAGAGAACTGATACAACCCATAGAGCCCACCATGTAAAGGTGATTTGGTTTATCTGCCACCTCAAATAATTCTCTTCCGGTCTTACCTGTTGTTGCCAGTAATATTGTGTTGTTCTCGGAAAGATCAACTAGAGTCTTCAACGTTTCCCGCCTCGTTGGCAGTTCACTTTTTTGCGAAGACTTTATTTTGGTTTTGTTTTGAATGGTTCTGAGTTGTTGATCCTTCAACTTAACCTCATCAAAGGTGTCCTTCTTCACCACAAAGAAGAACGTCTCTTTTTTAGCAATGAGCTTGTCGGCTTTTTTGAGTTGCTTCCTTGCTTCCTTTATGTCATCAGAAAGATACGCCCACTTCACCTTCATCAGCTTCAACATCTTTTCGGTGATCTGCCCCATCAGTTCATGCTGAGGTTCGTCTCCCAACCCGGCTTCACCCCTAAGGCTGACAAAGCCTAACACAGGCAGTTGAAAAGTGTAATTGAGAGATGTCAAAGGAGAAGTCGCATTGGTCAAGCCAGAATTCTGCATCAACACTACCGACTTCTTGCCGCCCAGGTGAGCACCAGAGGCAATCGCGACAGCGTCACCTTCGTTCGCAGCCATCACATAGTCGCACTCATTGATGGCGTAATTGATCAGATACTTCAAGAACGAACATGGCACACCTGAATAGAAGTCATATCCAAGTTTCTTCAATTCATTACCAAACTCTTGTGTAGAAAGCATACCAGAAATTACAATCTAAGTTTACCTGCGTTTTGGAAGTCCATCAGCGTGTCCACATCCAACCATGCCCCTCGAATATATTTTACTGCTATCGTTCCTTCCTTTGCTATTTCATTGAAGAGGTCAGCACAAGTCATCTTTTTGAAGTCTCGATGTTTTGCTAAAGTATCCAAGGCTTTATGAACCATGTCCGCACCTTGCTTATTCACTTTCCACAGTCCAATAAATTCTCCAAATATCTTATCGGCAGACAAGTCGCTAGCCATTTGTTTGAAAGTAGCCAGTCCCTGATAGTTGACACGATTGTACACCTCTGATGCGTAAACGAAATCTTTGTCGGTACCACTTTTCTCACAATCCGCATCAACGATTATGGTGATGTTGTTTTGATCATTCAGCAATTCATTTAATACAAATCGTTTGAAAATGATATCTCCGTAGCTAACGACTGTATTTTCTTTGATCTGATCTTTGGCAAGGTAAAGCGAGTACAACTCCTTTGTCTCCGTGTGCAAATCATTGTCACGGGTCTGAATGTTGTTCATCTTAATTTTCTCCTTGGCAAATCCTCTTACCACGGTGATATCTTTAATACCAACCTGATTGAATTCATCGATCTGTGTTGACAGCAGAGATTTGCCATTCACCTCAAGCATCGTCTTGGGCGTATCTTTTGTGAGCTCACCTAATGATCCTTGGCTTGCCGCTAAAATGATGTTATTAACCTTTTTGCCAGTGGTTGGCAAATATCTTTTTTCTGCTTCCTTTAGTTCGTCAGCACCTTGCAGACGAAACACTTCACTCACGCTTACAATCTTACCTTCAACATTTATCAGTGATTTCTCTTCGAAGATTCGCCTGGTGGTTTCCTGCATGGCCTTTATGGAAACACGAATGTTGTGGTTGGCCCAAATGATAGTACTCACTCCCAGATCAGCAAAATGTTCCGTTGGAACTGAATAATACTTTGTGGGCACAATAATAACTGGCCCACGATTACCCCACTCTTTCATAAAGGCATCAATATCGGTTGAGTCAGCTTTTTTGCTATGACACAAGATTGCGTCTGCTCCAGCTTTGTGATATGCTTCTGCTCTTCTAAGTGCTTCATCCAATCCCCATCCTGCGATAAATGCCTCTAGCCTTGCCACCACCACAAAATCGTCATCAGCTTGTGTGTCTTTCGCTGCTTTAATCTTCCCGCAAAACTCATCGATGTCAGCCAATGGCTGGCTCTCACCACCAATGAATGAATTCGTTTTTGGAAATAGTTTGTCTTCGATACAAACACCGGCTATGTCGCGTTGCTCAAGTTTTTTCACCAACCGTCTCATGTTGTTGAAATTGCCGTACCCGGTGTCACCGTCCAACAAGATGGGAATGGTAGTGGCATCGCTCATGAACTCCAATACATCCAGCACCTGAGTCCAGGAGGCCTCGTTGTTGTCCCGCACGCCAAGTGCCGCTGAAATAGATAGTCCGCTACCCCATATTCCCTGAAAGCCAGCCTCTTCCACAATCTTAGCTGAAAGGCCATTGTGTGCTTCCATCAGGTAGGCCAGTTCAGGCGACTTAATCAAAGAAAGAAGTTGAGATGTTTTCTTCATAGAGGGGAACAATTGCAGCTAAAAACGGGGGCAAAAATAATGATTAATTCAACGGTAATTAATTTTCATATAATTAAGTCTTAACTTTCGGGTTTGAATTCAACAGAAGACCGGGCATGAGGGAATATTCGTACAGATGCCATGATTTCTCACTTCTTACTCCAGGTTTTAAGAAACGGTTTGTAGCCCCATTGCTTCCCTTTGTGCCTTGGGTGATCCCAGCCAACATCATTACGATCATTTCAAACGTTTTCGTTTACCTAGGCTTTTTCGTATCACTGTATTTTCACAGTCCAATGAGCCGGCTCGTGGTCGCTGTCCTTCTATTCCTTTATCTGGTAGGTGACCATCTGGACGGGATGCAGGCGAAACGTACCAAAACGGGTTCTGCCCTTGGGGAGTTCTGCGACCATTATCTGGACGCATTCAACAACGGAATTATTTTATTCACCGCCTTTTTAGTTCTTAACATCCACAACCCCGTTGTTGTAGCTGTCGTGCTGACTACCTCGTACCTGGCGCATATGTCCGTGTTTTACGAACAATTCAAAACAGGTTGGCTGACTTTTGAAAAACTAGGAAGTCTGGAAGCCGTACTGCTCACTTCCTTTATCGTTGGGTTTTCTTCAATTGATATTGTGTTTGTCACATTGACTGCCCCTGCTTTTATGGGCTTTAGCTGGATTGAACTCATCTTTCTTGCCTCTGCGCTAGGTGCTATCTCGACCTTCCTTACTACAATTAAAAGAACACCGGGCAGAGGGGCGGAGGTTTGGCTTTTCGTTGCCGGTATTATTCTCATGACTGCAACCTCGTACAGCATCTTTACCAGCATGGAGCTTTTCGTGCTTATAACCCTTTATGCGAGCTACTATATTGGCGTAGTAATGCGGGGACATTTGGTTGATGGAATCGAGCGACTACCTGATCTTGTATTACCGATTTCCGTGTTGCTGTTTTCTTTATTTGACTACCCTTCCTACGGACTTTTTTGGCTGCTATCCATTTACATCTTCATAAGGATTTGCGTGCTTGTCGTTCAAACCTTTAGTATCCTTAAAGTTTTTTGGGTTTGGTCTAATCCACGTGCCTAGAACAAATGAAAAAAATTGATAGAAAAATTCTCCTGAACCCAGGTCCGGCAACGACTACCCTTTCTGTAAAAGAAGCAATGTTGGTAGAGGATATTTGCCCACGTGAAAAGGACTTTGGAAAAGTTCTGGACACCATAAAAGAAGATCTGGTAAAAGTAGTGCACGGAGAAGGGTCTCACATTTGCGCATTGTTTGCCGCCAGCGGGACAGGCGGTCTTGAAGCTGCCATTACATCTGCTGTACCGAAAGGGAAGAAACTTTTGGTTGTTGACAATGGCGCGTACGGTAGCCGTATGGTCAAACTCGCTGAAACGTTTGGCATTGATGTAGTTCGATATCAAATTCCTTATGGTGACTATCCAGATGTGGCTGTCATCAAAAATTTGATTGGATCAAATTCAGAGATAAGTCATCTGGCGGTGGTGCATCATGAAACGACTACAGGCATGCTTAACCCCGTTCAGGAAATCTGCGATGTGGCACACGCTGCCAACATTGAAGTGATTGTGGACTGTATGAGTTCCTATGCCGGCATCCCCATAGACATCAAAAAGTGGAATGCGGAATATCTAGTGTCATCATCTAACAAGTGTATCCAGGGAATGCCAGGAATGGTGTTTGTAATCTTCAAAGAGTCACTACTGGAAAAAATAAAGGAAACGAAACGCTCTTTCTATTTTGACATTTACAGCCAGTATACCGGATTCGAGAAAACTGGCCAAATGCAATTCACACCTCCAGTTCAGGTGGCCTACGCGCTAAGACAAGCAATTGACGAATACTTTACCGAAGGTGAGCAAGGAAGATGGAAAAGATACCTTGGTAACTACGAAACACTTTACACAGGATTATCAGAACTAGGTTTTAAATTCCTTCTCTCTGATGAACAGCAGTCAAAGATTCTACTTGCAATAAAGGAACCCAGCCACCCCAACTACAATTTTGATGCTATGCACGACTATCTGTATGAGCGGGGTTTCACAATCTATCCGGGAAAAGGAGCTAAAGAGGCAACTTTCAGGCTTTCAATCCTGGGGGATTTACATAAAGAAGATATTACATCTTTCCTCAAATGCCTCAAAGGATACTTAGAGAGTAATAAGATATTTGGCTAGTGACTAACAGGTAAGCCCTGACTACTCCAGCCATTGTACCCACCGTCCAGTTCGTAGATTTTTTTGAAGTCGTTTGACTTCATCAACTCCGCTGCTTTACTGCTGCGGCTTCCGCCCGCACAATACAGGTAGTAAGTTTTACTCTTGTCAAGTTGGTTAACTTTCTCAGCAAAGTCTGTTGCGCGAAAATCGATATTCGTGGCATCTCCAATTTTCCCACCAGCTACTTCTTCAGGCGTACGTACGTCCAGCAATACACCGTTTTGATCTTCGCTTATCCTTTTCTGAAATTCGTCTGCTGAAATAGTTTCAAAAACAATCGCATCGGTCGACACGTGTGTTTCACCGCTCTCCGTCTTCTTTCCACATCCCAACACAACTACCAGTAAAACAAAAAATACCTTTTTCATAATTTTTACCTGATCAATTGTACCCATCCTTTGCAAAGCGGTTCATTTTCAATTTCCACTTCGTAGTAATATGTCCCTGCTTCCAAGCCTTCGGCTCCCCATTCATCTCTGTAGTCGCTGTTCTGGTATACTACCTTTCCCCAACGGTTATAAACAGACAGCGCCACTTTGATACCGGCTTCTGTTGTGGTCGGACTATCAACAGCAGGGCCATACCTGATTCTAAATGTATCATTTTTTCCGCTACTGCTCGCATCCGTGTTTCCAGGGGTAAGCACATTAGGCACTTTGATAGTAATAAACGGCAGGGTTACCACTTCTTCGAAAGTGCAAAAGTCACGTTTGCCAACCAGTCTGATGTTGTAAACACCGTCATTCTCATAATTGTAGGTCAATTCACGTTGAGTTGAGTTGTTACCATCCCCCAGGTCAAAAAACTGCTCAAACTCTTCCGATGAAATGTTAGTGACTTGAAGTGCAGATCTTGAGTAACAATCCGATATTTTTTGATAATCAAAACGCAAGTCAATCCTAGGCACCACATCTACCTCAACGGTATCTTTCACTACACAGCCATTTGCGTCAGTTATTGACACGAAATACGAGGTTGTGTCTTTAGGAGTCAACAAAGGTCTGGCCAATTCTGACACTACACCATCCGGTTTGGTTCTCCACTCGTAGGTAGTTCCTCCTCCGGCCTCAAGCTGAATCGAACTTCCCTCACAGATAGTGGCGTCATCGCCTGCAAACCCTTTGGCCTGATGAACTCGGACTGTCGCAAAGTCAAAGTCTTCACCAATACAAGTACCCTGATCAACAGCTCTTAGTTTGACAGAATAGGTGCCAGTTTGCTTATACTCATGAATGATAGCTGCCGTATCTGGTTTTGTCTCATTAGTTCCATCTCCAAAATCCCACTCGTAGAATTGTCCTCCAGTACTTCTGTTTTGAAAAACAAGTTTATCTGGGAGACACACGTCCGCAATGCCAGGATGATCGAGTGCAAGTGTATTCGTAACAATTCGCGCATTAAGTGAAGAGAGATCAAACTTAAAAGCAGCATTATTGCAGTTGATGCTATTGTTCGTTGCACTCCACGCATTGGGTGTAGTTGGAAAGTCGGAAGAAGCCATACCCGTGGCGTTATTTACATTACAACCAGAACAAACCGCGTGGTAAACAATGCCACTCTTATCAAATCGGCTTGTGCCCCCGTCAACATGAGTCAGTGATTGTGTTCCACCCAAATAAGTACCATAAAGAAACTGAGTTGCATCATCTGTCAACACAATAAAGTAAAAGTCGGAACCCAGGGTCGTTTTTTGGTATGCATCGGGTGTAACCGGTAACCCCATTGTGCTACTTGAATTGAGTAGTGGTTTACTGACATTTACGTTCACGAGCCCGCCCCAGCCTGTCATATAGATGTTATTACAATCGTTAACCAAAAAAGCAGTTGGTGAAATGTCAGGCTTACCCTTCCCTCTTCCAAATACAGTTGATAACATTAGATTGCTAAGATCATTATCAAATTTTTGTAAAAACTGACCGCTATTTGGATTGGAATATACTCCTGGAGTAACAGGGATGGGTCCAGCGGTCTGACCATATACATACACTTCATCATTTGAGTTCAAATCCAAAAAATAGATTTGATCATAGGCTGTGGTGCCCGTATACGTTGCTGCGATAATACTTGATCCGTCAGGCTCCAACTTGGCAATCCAGCCGTCCACAGTACCTGCAAAAACTGATTGACTAGCGTCCATTGAGACAGGGAAATTTGCGCTTGTTGTTCCTCCGGCCAGAAAAAGTTTTCCATTGCTGTCAAACTTTATTGAATATGCAGCATCACTTCCGGCTCCACCAACATAAGCCGACCACAAAACCTGGCTTAGGTTGGCATTAAACTTAACTACTACTGCATCGGTACCTCCGCCATTATATGCGGTACCAAAACTATTTACGACTGGGAAATCGGCATTCGAAGAAGTAACTGTACTTAGAAAGATATCTCCATTCTCATCGGATATTATGTCACCTCTCAACTGGTCGCCATAATTCTGGACCAGCACACTGGCAGATGCTATAACTCCATCTTGTTTAGACCCACCTAAAAAAGTACTAGCTAGAAGTTGTGATCCATCTTTACTAATCTTCGAAACAAAGATGTCTGAGCCCTTGAAGTAACTCACAACATGTGTAACCGTATCATTGCCCACGTTGTTGTAAGTCTCATCATACGCTCCTACCGTCACTGGGAAATCATTTGAACTGGTTGTACCAAAAACTAAAAGGTTTTCATCTTTATCCATAACAAGACTGTGTGGACTTTCAGACTGAGATCCTCCGAGATAGGATGCATAAAGCAAATTCTGTCCGATTGAATCGTATTTCAATATTGCTACATCATATAGCCCACCATAAGTTGTCTGGAATGCTCCGGGTGTGGCAAGAAATGTTCCGCTGAACGCCTGACCGACAAAATGATTGGTAACTCCGGAGGAATATAGATACCCCTTTTCACCTGGCGTGGCCGTAGAACCCCAGTTATCAGCCTGTGACCCTGAGTAAGTGGCAAAGATCAACAGCGGATCGATTACAAGTTCTACGCAAGGATCATAACCTCCTGGAAATGAAAATGAAACTGTTTCATCTACCAATAAATACTCAACACTAACCCACCTCTTTTCACCTTCAATAATCTGATAAGCTATGGGGTTCTTCTCAATAATCTCCGCCAATACCGCATCGACAATCAAATCACCATTTGAAACATAAACTCGTTCCGCACCCTCATACCTTAATTGAATAGCCGCTGGATCAAATCCAGGATCAACAATCAAATCGTATTTAAGGTTATTTCCACTTGTAGTAAGTCTAAGGTCAATTCCATCATAAAAATCCTGATATAGAATCTCCCGATACTGATATGCCTTCGATCCCCACTTGGCTGGTTCTGATCCGAAGAAATAATTGTAGTAGACCTCTGATCGCCCTAATGCTCTTGGTTTCACAAATGAATTGCTGTTTATGAAGCTAACGGACACTTTGCGTCCAGCAATAGGCTGATCTACCTCTGCACCTGGATCTACCTCATTAAACTCGTGGTGTGACGCTTCGTGAAGGCGCTGAATCTCTCCATAATCAAGAAAAAAATAATTGAATTGTCCCGCGCCAATAGCCATTTGTCCACCGGGGATGTCTGCAAGAAAATCCACCTCGCAAGGCCACTGATTCTTGTTTTCGATAAAACCCGTACCCGGCCCACCATGCAACTGAAACACATAGGTACACAGCACCAGGAATAATATTCCCTTTTTATTCATTCTCAGTAGTATAAAGGCTACTAAAGATAACTTTGAACTATATACTCTGAAAGCAATTCAGGTAGTACCAGCAGGGGGATATTTTTTTGCGGAATATTGCTTAGTTCTCTTTGCGAAGCACTTGCAGAGGTGGTGTGTTGATCACCTCGCGGGAATTGAACCACCCGATTATTACGGTGAGCGCCATTACCACAATTCCGATTGATGCCATGTCAACAACATTGATCGAAAAATTGACTTGAAAGAAAAAGTGAGCAAGAAACCAACCGGAAATTAGTGACAATATGATTCCCGTAAGGGCGGAGAACAAACCAAGATAGGAGTATTCAATCAACGTGATTCTAGTGAGTTGTTTAGTTCGGGCACCGATCGTCCTCAACAAGATATTTTCCTTTATCCTTACAAACTTGCTATTCATCACCGCAGCAGCCAGCACCACAAGGCCGGTAATAATACTGAAGAAAGCGAGGAAGCGAACAACCATGGCGATCTTACCAAACAATTCATTTACTGTACTCAAAATTAGACGCAAGTCGATCAACGAAACATTTGGAAATTCCGTCACGAGTTCTTGCGTAAAACGGTTAGCATCCTGCTGATCGTCCACCCGTGTGGCCGCCACCCATATCTGAGGAGCATACTCCAACACCCCCGTTGGGAATACGAAAATGAAATTGGGTGGATCTTTTGGCCATTCCACTTTTCTAACGCCACTGATCTTCGCTGGAATAGGAACACCCTGAACATCAAAAACCAATGAGTCTCCTATTTTAACATCAAGCGACTCCTGCATTCCCTCCGAAATACTCACCCATACAGAATCTCTTTGCCCTTTCTTCAGGTGCTGCAGCTCTCCTTCCAACATCTCCTCTGAGATATGAAGGCTGTCGCGATAAGTGACGCGGTATTCACGAGTCAACGCCCAATTGGGAATATTATCTGTTGTGTCCTTTTGATAGACATCGATCGGTCGTCCTTTCAATTCGCTGATGCGGCACGTGATAATTGGCACTACTTGGTTCACTGGGAGGTTGTGAGTTTTAATCAGATCAACGACACCGTCCTTCTGTGTTGGCTGAATATCAAACAGTATTGTATTGGACTGATTTTCATTCCCAGTAAACTCGACCTGATCCAACAGGCTGTATTGAATAACGTTGAGTGTTGCAATTATAAATGCCCCAAGGCCAATGCTTACCATTAACACTTGTGTCTGATTGTTAGGGCGAAAGAGGTTGGACAACGCGTGTCGAAATATGAAACCTGATTTTTTCGGAAAATACTTTCTTACCAAAACCAGAAGAGCAAGAGCAACCAGAGACAAACATCCCAACGCCACGGCCAAACCCATCGAAAATGTTAAACCGTATATCAAACTTTGTGTTTGATACCACGCAGCGAGAATCGGAAACAAAATAATAAATCCTATCACTACCCATTTTGTCTTCGAGAAAATCCGACCCGGATTAAAGTCAGCACGAAGCACAGTGAGCGGAGGCACAAAACGAACAGCAACAAGCGGTAACGCTGTAAATAAAATCGAAACTACAATTCCTAAAAACAGTCCTTCGTAGACAGCACGCCAGGATAAATCAAATTGTAATTCTATCGGAATCGAACCACTAAAAAGTACCGGCACGAGCTGTTGAATGCCCATACCCAGAGCCGCGCCTATGATGCTTCCTAAAACACCCAACACAAATACCTGAATGAAGAAAATATTGAACGCCTGCCATCCGGACGACCCAATACATCTCAATACAGCAACTTCATCTCTTTTTTCTCGGGCATAGATGTGAACTGAGCTTGCAACTCCAATACATCCTAAAATAAGTGCCATAAAGGCGAGCAGTGTAAAGAAACGATACACGGATTGAAATCCGTTACCTAACTCTTCCTTTCGCTCTTGTACTGTGTCATACCAATGTCCGTATCTTCTTAAAGTTGGTCGCCACTTTTCGCCTATCTCCTCCGCGGCAGCGTCAGTTTCGGTTTTATAAAAACGTTTATATGAGATCCGGCTTCCGAATTGAATGAGGCCCGTTGAATCCAACTCATTCATACCGATATACACCGATGGAGTAAACGTGGAGAGAACCCCTCCCCCGCCTGGAATTTTTTGAACTACTCCAGCTACCTTGAAATAGATATTGCCAATCTTAATCGAGTCGTCAGAGCTAACTTCGTATTGACTCGCCAGCGTCTCATCCAAAATTGCATTGCGACCCTTGAAAATTTCCGGATAGGCATTCGGTGGTAATGTTTCTACTTCTCCATAAAAAGGATACGGTCCGTCAATACCCATCACCCTCACCAGCCTTGATTGCTTGTTGTGCATGAACATGACCATAGAGGCCATCTCAGCATCGGAAGCATACTCCAGCTTAGATGAATCAAGGACAGCTAGTACTTCAGGTTCAAATTGACGGTTGGCACCCACCACGATGTCAGCACCGAGGAGTTCCTTGGCGTTTCGGTCGAGGTCGGCCTGCAGTGAGTAATTCAGCGAAGCAATTGCTACAACCGCTGCGATTCCAGTTATCAATGATCCTACAAAAAGAAAAAGTCGGGAGAAATTATGACGTGCATCCCGCCATGCCATCTTCCACACCCACGGATCTGAATAGATCGGTTTGATCTTCCGCTTGACCTTGATGACGTACTCGATCATATCACCACCTTCAGATACTTCTCTTCTATGATCTTGCCACCTTTCATCTGCAACACTCGTTCCGTTTTCTTCGCAAGCTCAAGATTATGTGTTACGAGCACCAGTGTGGTCTTCTCTTCCTGATTGAGAGAAAATAAAAGGTTGGTCACATGATCCGCGGTCTCCTCATCGAGATTTCCAGTAGGCTCATCCGCGAAGAGAATTTTCGGTGAGTTAATAAATGCCCGAGCCATAGCAACGCGTTGTTGCTCCCCACCAGACAACTGTGACGGATAGTGATGCATTCTATCAGCCAGTCCAACTCTATCCAATAGTTCAGTTGCCTTTGGCTCAACATTTTTCTCCCCACGAAGCTCCATAGGGATCATCACGTTCTCCAAAGCGGTGAGCGTGCTCAACAATTGAAAGTTCTGAAATACGAAACCCACAAACTGATTTCGAACGTAGGCGCGATCATCTTCACTCATCTTATTCAACTTGAAACCCATCAAGGAAATGGTACCGCTACTAGGCACATCGAGGCCCGCACATAATCCCAACAGCGTGGTCTTACCACTGCCGGACGGTCCGATAATTGACAAACTTGTTCCTTGCTCGGCACTGAACGACACCTCATCCAACACAACCAGTTCCTTGTTACCTGATTTATAGATTTTAGAGAGATTTTCAGCTTGAAGTACTGTTTCTGGCATTGTTTTTATATATAGTACTAACCATTAAATCGATTATTGGTTAGAATTGTTTCAATAAGTGATCCTTAAGGTACCAACTTAATGATATGATGGTCGTTAACAAAGTCTTAATTATTGCATTGGCGTTCGTTTTTCAGCTCACCTCCGCGCCTAAAATCATTTTGTTCTTTGGCGATAGCATTACAGCCGGCTATGGACTTTCGATGGAGGAAGCCTACCCTGCGCATGTTGAAAAAACATTGAAAGAAAAAGGGCTTGATGTGAAAGTGGTGAATGCTGGCCTTAGCGGTGAAACCTCTGCAGGTGGACTTAGTCGAATCGATTGGGTGCTTCGCCAGCAAGTTGATGTTTTTGTGCTAGAGTTGGGTGCTAATGACGGATTAAGGGGCTTACCCCTTTCGCAAACGAGAAGCAATCTGCAATCGATCATTGATAAAGTAAAGGTCAAGAACCCCAATGTTAAGATTGTACTGGCTGGAATGATGGTGCCACCAAACATGGGAAAAGAATACACTTCGGAATTCCGCAACATCTATCCAGACTTGGCGAAAAAAAATAAAGCTACCCTTATTCCTTTTTTACTTGATGGTGTAGCTGGAGATGATAAGCTCAATATTGCCGATGGCATTCATCCTAATGTCGAAGGTCATAAAATCGTTGCCGGCAACGTTGTAAGGATACTTGAGCCTCTTTTAAAATAAATCTGATTTGAGGTAAAATAAATTCAAGGCATTTTCGAGTATTAGAATAAACCACTCTTCAATTCCACTGATTGCAACTGCTGAAGAAAATACTCAAAATGACTCTTGCATTGATCATCACCCTCATTGTGGTCGTTTTCGTGACCGCATTCCTCTTTATTAAGTTCAGTCCTCAGTTTGGTGGAAAACCCACAGCCCAACAGGTTGAAGTATTCAAACAATCAGGACACTATAGTGATGGCGTATTTCAAAACGAAATACCAACATCTATGGAAATGGGCTTCGGCAAGTTTATGTCTATTCTCAAAGACTACATCGTAGGAGTACCACACCAAACACCTAAAAATCCGCTACCCGTACTCCCGATAGATTCACTTGAAATTGTAAACCGACCTGATACGATAACGCGACTCACGTGGTTCGGGCACTCGGCATTTCTACTTGAAATCGAGGGTAAAAATATTCTCATCGATCCCATGTTTGGCCCTACACCATCGCCACATCCATGGTTGGGAAAGAAGCGATTCACTGAGGGGCTGCCCATCGCTGTTGAGAAGCTTCCTCATATCGATGCCGTGATCTATTCGCACGATCACTATGATCATCTCGACTACGAATCTGTGATGAAGTTGAAAGGAAAAGTGGGAGCATTCTACACACCATTGGGTGTTGGCATGCATTTGGCAGAATGGGGTGTGCCCGCAGAAAACATTCACGAACTTAATTGGTGGGATGAAATTCAACACGAAGATCTCACGTTCAAGTGTGCACCTGCCCGCCACTTTTCAGGTCGCGCCTTTAGTGACAGATTCTCTACGCTATGGGCTTCATGGGTAATACAAAGTCCAACTCAGAATATTTATTTCAGCGGTGATAGTGGATATGGTTCTCACTTCAAGGCCATCGGAGAAAAATACGGGCCTTTTGATTTTGCAATGATGGAATGCGGTCAATACGATCCGCGATGGTCGGAGATTCACATGATGCCTGAAGAGACTGCTCAAGCTGCTGTAGACCTCGATACTAAGATGATGATGCCTATACATTGGGGCGCGTTTGTCCTGGCACTTCACACCTGGAAAGATCCTATCGAACGCGTAACCAAAAAAGCGAGGGAACTTGACATGCCAATAGCCACTCCACGAATTGGCGAACCGATTGTTCTTGAACTTCCTGAAAAACCAGCATCCCGGTGGTGGGAAGGAATTGAATAACTACTTTCTGTAAATAGCGTCAAGGACTTCAATCCTTCCATCAACATCCTTTGGCGGCTCAATACCCAATATTTTCGCGATCAACGGATAGATGTGAATATTTTGAAACGAGGATATTGTTATCCCACCCTTGATGTTTGCACCTTGGGCATAGAAAATGCCATGCATATCTGATTCGATGAGTGGATCATAACCATGCACTCCCATCTTACTTCCTATTTTTTCGCTTGTTAGGAATGTCTTTCTGCCCTTATCCCGGATATAATAACCAGGTTCAGCCATAATCATTAGATCTCCTACTCTACCCGGATGATTGAAGCGCCACTTCGAATCATACTGTTCCTTTTTCAAAACCACGAAATGATGCTGTTTTTTCGACAAGCTGGTATAAATAGAGTCGCGTTTGCTCGGATTATCAATATAGAGATGGGCTTGGGTGCCACTGCTTACCACTTTGATCGACTTATCACTCACATTCATGATCTCATCCAGAAAAATAAAAGTGCCGTTGTTTATTGTAAGCTCTTTCATCCCATGATCAGAAACCAAAAACACATTAACGGGAAATTCTAAACCATTTATTGAATCCATCAATAACTTCAACAGATCATCCATTCGGTGAGCAGCAGCTTTGGTCTTAGGCGCCAATGGTCCGTACTCGTGACCTTCATGATCGGGAGATGAAAAATAAAGAGTGATGAAATGTGGTCGCTCCTCAATTGGAAGTTTCAACCAGTCGATAACTTTTTCAATCCTTTTTTCAAAGGGAGCTGACTCGCTATAGGCATAGTAGTAATCCGGATGATAACCATCAAGTGGAATCTCGGAACCGACCCAAAAATAGGAAGCTGATTTCATTCCATGTTGCCGCACCAGGGTCCACAAAGGTGTGCCTCCATAGAAATAAGGGTCGGTGACCAGCTTCCGATTGCTCATGGAATATTGTACATCCCGCTCACGATCATAAAATGTGTTGTCAATCAAACCGTGATTACCGGGATACAAACCGGTGACGATCGTATAGTGATTCGGAAATGTCTTCGAGGGGAAAGAAGGAATCAGCGACTCTGCTTTTGCCCCCTTCTCAACAAAAGCTTTAAAGTTCGGCAGATCAAACTGCTCCACGTAATCATGTCGAAATCCATCAAAGGAAACGAGTAGAACGTAAGGTTGCTGACCAAAGCAACCAAAGCCGACCAGTACCAGAAATATCGTTTTAAGTGTTTTCCGCATTGAGCCCCAATATGGTAAAAACCTGCTTTTCCGTTTCAATCGACATATTATGAGAATAATAACTTACGATAATATTGCTTTCAAGGACGATCTTGTTGTTATTTACTTAACAAAATATAAGCATATATATGGCTAAAGAATATTTGGGTGAGTTTGAGGAACTGGTACTGATCCTGGTAGCCGCGCTAGGAGACGATGCCTATGGGGCGATTATCGCGGAAGAAATAGAAAGTCGACTGAAACGTGATGTGAACCTAAGTGCCGTTCATGTTACCCTGTACCGGCTTGAGGACAAAGGATTGATCAAGTCGTCTTTTGGAGGGGCTACAAAAGAGCGAGGCGGTAGAAGAAAAAGAATTTACACTGTCACTAGCGCAGGCATGGCGACTCTGCGATCCATGCAGGAATCGCGCATGACACTCTGGGATCTGGTTCCTCAGCTCAAACTATCATAAAAAAAACAATGAAGCCGCTCGATCATTGGTCTGTCAAGTTGCTCCGCCTTTTCTGCCCTCCTCATCTACTTGAAGAAATCGAAGGTGATTTGATGCAACGGTATGAGAAGGATGCGGATGCGGTTGGTGAAAAGAGAGCGAATCAGAGGTTGGTCTGGAATACTTTGAGATACCTAAGACCAGGGATAGTGCTTCGAAGGGCACCTCTTTTCTATCGAGGCCAGCTGGGTATGATCAATCACTATGCTGTAGTGGGTTGGCGACATTTATTCCGAAACAAGTTTTACACCGCTGTCAGCGTCTTTGGACTCACTCTGGGACTGACTGCTTTCATGCTAATTTCTGCTTACATCAATCGTGAATTAAGCTATGAAAATTTCCATGAAAACAAAGATTCGATCTACCGGATTGGACTTAAGCGATACAAAAACGGTGAACTCATTGAAACGTCTGCAAGAACGTTCCCTGGAGTCCGGTTTTTGCTTAAAGAAAATTTTCCTGAGATAAAAAGCTTCACTGGTTTTTTTAAGACTCCTGCTAATACGGGCTTTTTATTTCGTCACAATGAAAAAATTTTTAACGAGCAAGGTGGAGTTCTGAATGCTGATTCTGCATTTTTTTCAGTTTTTCCTTCTCTTCTTAGCGCGGGTGATCCTTTGTCGGTTTTAAAGGAACCTAATAGTCTCATCTTATCTGAAACACTGGCAAAAAAACTATTTGGCAATAAACATCCAATCGGTCAAGTACTGGATCGAATCGATGATCATTCCGCAGAGTCAAATTTTGTGGTGCGTGGTGTTCTTAAAGACATTCCTGAAAACTCACATTTTCACGCCCAAGTAATTGAACAAATCAATGACCAATGGCCCGAGTCTAACGAAGATCTATGGGGGAGTGCCGCGATGTCAACCTACGTAGCTCTGCCCAAGTCGACAGATTTTCATAGCGTTGAGCTCAAACTCAATATACTTCTGAAAAGGATTGCCAATGAACATACTCTAGTTAAGGATGCCGAGGTTTTCCTACAATCTATAAGCGCCATTCATCTTTCGTCCGATTTAAAAGACGAATTAGAGCCCAACGGGGATAGATCTCTTTTATATCTAATAGGCATAGTTGGGGTGATAATTATTCTGATTGCATGGATTAATTATATTAATCTTGAAACAGCACGATTTACTTCCCGAATCAAGGAATATGGTATCAGGCGAATTAATGGATCGCGAAAAATTGATTTGGCAATACAATTCTTTGTTCAGTTCACTATAGTGACTGGATTGGCCATCTGCTTCACAGCGATCATTTATTCAGTTTTAGTTCAAGAGGTTAGTTTATTCTCAGGCGTCAACCTAAAGATTGACCCTACGAATTTATGGTCGGATGCTTTAATAATAGCAACTTCATTTCTTGCACTAGGATCAATTGCGGTCGGTATTTCTCCTGCCTTGTTGATTTATCGATTTAATCCTTCATTAGCTATCAAAGGAAAAATATCAAATCAAAGGAGCGGATCATCATCGCGGCTCATGCTAACCACAATTCAGTTTGCTTCATCCGCTATCTTGATCGCCTTTGTACTGGCCATATTTGCGCAGCTTGACTTTATGAGATCCAGTGACAAAGGGCTCGAAATTGACCATGTCATTGCTATTCGCAATCCCACTGCTTATTCAGGCCAAGGCTTCGTTGAAAATTTTAGCGAGTTTGACCGATTGCGTGAAAAGCTTTTACGATATGCTCAATTCAAAACTATAGCCAGTTCATCAGCAATTCCAGGTACTCCAATCGGTTTTACCTTCGTCAATTTAATTAAGAGAAATCCTGGCGACCCCTACGATCCAACCATTTATAAAACCACATTTGTCAGCAATGACCACTTCCCTATCTACGGAATCAAGTTCCTAGCAGGAAAAAATTTCGCTGCTTTACCTCCTGATTTCAACGGTACAGAACCATGGAAACAAAAGCATTGGTATAGCCTCATTCTCAATCAACGCGCAGCCAAACAACTGGGGTTCGCAACTCCAGAAGAGGCGGTTAATCAGGATGTGTACTTCCATCTATGGGATGGTTTAGTGCCCTACAAGATTGTCGGTATCGTTGATGACTATCACCATGAAGCCGTAAAAAAGGAAATTTATCCAACGATTTTTGTTCCCAATTACAGTTCGTACCAACAAGTATATTATTCAATCCGACTGGAGGCAGGTACACAACCACAAACTGCTCTGCAGAATATTGAAACGGTATGGAAAGAAGTTTTCCCCAATAGCCCCTTTGAATACTTTTTTTTAGACGACTATTACGACCAGCAATATAAATCAGAAGTACATTTCGGTCATGTGTTCGGACTTTTTTCAGGTGTTGCTATTCTGATTGCTTGCCTGGGCGCCCTTAGCATGAGTTTGTTTGAGGCCAACTCAAGGCTCAAGGAAATTAGCATTCGCAAAGTTCTTGGAGCAACAATTCTCGATGTTGTTTTGATGCTTAACAAAAGTCAGGTGAGAGTAGTATCTATCTCTGCTCTTTTGGCTTGCCCAATGGCTCTATTTGTAATCAACATGTGGCTGTCGGAGTACCCTTCCAGGATAGACATTGAACTAAAATTCTTACTAGTGCCATTTATAGCTATATCAACATTGATGTTGGCTGTGTCCAGTTTTCAAAGCGTTAAG
>JAGQYM010000018.1:0-247 GCA_020436085.1 Cyclobacteriaceae bacterium | reverse complement strand
TATTCTTTCTGGGAGTCATCAGGCTTTAAAAGCAGGACGAATGAATCCTGTTGATGTTATCAAAATGGAATGACAATGAAGAATGCTCTCCGTCTCCTCCGCCTCTTCTGCCCTCCCCACCTCCTGGAAGAGATCGAAGGTGATTTGATGCAGAGGTATGAGAAAGATGTGCGATCAGCTGGTGAGAAGAGGGCGAATCGGAGATTGGCGTGGAATGCTGTTCGGTATTTCAGGTTGGGGATTTTGT
>JAGQYM010000189.1 GCA_020436085.1 Cyclobacteriaceae bacterium | reverse complement strand
GAGTATCCAAAATGGGACACGAATATATACGAAGAGGCATGCAATGTCAAGGGAAATGTTGGGTTTACGGGGAATTTATTGGCAGATGGGGCTTCGACTCTTTTCAGCCTATCCCGGGGCGACACAGCACTCTTTGGCGTTCATAAAGACACTACATAATCTTAATAATGCCTGATGTCAGCATACGACCGGGCATCCGAAATTTCCTTTTGAAAAACCCACATGAGCTACCCCTTTCCAGCTTGTGCGACGCGACGAAAGACATTGCCGTCCAAGCATCTTTTACCTTCCTTGACTTTAAACGCGTTTGTGGGTAATTTTTTCAAGCATTTCCTGAGCAAGGTACATCCCGCCTATGACTCACAAGGAATCCACGAAGGAGGCAGTCTTGAGTCTCAAAATCAAATATCTGGATGGCATCCGTCTGAAACGATCGGTTATTGCCGGTTGTAATTTTGTCATGAATAAGAAAGAGTATCTGAACAACATCAATGTGTTTCCCGTTCCGGACGGAGACACGGGGACAAACATGGCCTCA
>JAGQYM010000188.1 GCA_020436085.1 Cyclobacteriaceae bacterium | reverse complement strand
TAATTGCCGCCCTGGGGTCGGTGATTGCCTTCTTCAAAAAGACACAGGACGGAGCCGATCAGCTTGAATTGGTAATGGCCAAAGTTGGGGCGGTGATCGATGTACTGATTGATCGCATTGCAAAGGCTGGCCCTGCGATATTGAACATATTCAAAACCATAGGATCGGCTGCCGCTACTCCGCTAAAGATCATCGGTGCATTATCTCAAGCATTGCGCGGTGATTTCTCAGATGCTTTGGAATCATTAAAAGATGCTGGTAAAGACCTGGCAAATGTTCCGTCCGAAATAGGTAAGTCATTTTCAGAAATCGGCTCAGCCTTTGATGGTTTTGGAAAAGCAGTTCAGGAAAATATTGACCTGATCACCAAATTGAAGGAAGCCGAATTCGAATTGCGCGACATTACCGGTCAGTTGATAGTTCAGCGTGCCAAGTACCGGGAGGAAATCGCAGCGTTGCGACTGGAAGCAGAGCAGGAAGGAAAGAGCACACGGGATAGGATAACACTACTCAAGGAAGCAAACGCATTAGAGGAAGAACTT
>JAGQYM010000187.1 GCA_020436085.1 Cyclobacteriaceae bacterium | reverse complement strand
CAAAAGCAGATGGAAATTGGGCCAAGTTGAAAAAAGGACAATAACCATTCACCACAAAAGGCACCTGGGGATTTTCAGGTGCCTTTTCATTGCCCTGTAAAACACCCGTTACGGGCCTTGCGCATACCAAACGGACTTGGTGGCAGCCCGCCCGGCCACCAAAACCCTTCACATCTTACGCGTTGGGGGGCGCTGCCCCGGCCTAATGGCCGCCTGGCCAATTTAGAACGGCAAGCCTTGATATTTTTTATTTATTCCCTTAAATTGATTTTCCCTTTCCTTCTCGTCAACCTTAACACCATTTGCCATGAAAGTATTTGACGGAAAACACATCAAAAACATCGCCCTCCTGGGGGCCCCGAAGAGTGGAAAGACCCTGTTGGCGGAAGACATGGTCTTCGAGGCCGGCATTACCCACCGCAGGGGGACCATTGAAGGGAAAAACACCGTTAGCGATTACCACGACATAGAGCAAGAACGGGAAAATTCCGTGTTTGCCACCACCCTGCACACCGAGTGGCGCGACTACAAAATCAACATCATCGACA
>JAGQYM010000186.1 GCA_020436085.1 Cyclobacteriaceae bacterium | reverse complement strand
ATTTTATTTTTTTGGGCAATTCTTTTTTGATTAAATTTTTCAATTCTGCGTCTAAGTAATCTGACTTACTAATTCCAAGCAATTTCTTTTTATAGGCTAATTCAGGATTGTATAACTTTAGTTCTTTTTCTAATATTTTAAGTTCTTTTTTTATATCATCACAATCGGCAGGTATTACAAACAACAAAACTGAATTTCGTTCAATATGTCTTAAAAAACGCAACCCTAAGCCTTTTCCTTTAGAAGCACCTTCAATAATACCAGGAATATCTGCCATCACAAATGATAAATTATCACGATAACTTACAACGCCAACACTCGGAACCAATGTGGTAAATGCATAATCGCCAATTTCAGGTTTGGCAGCACTCAATACAGACAATAAAGTTGATTTACCAGCATTTGGAAACCCAACTAAACCAACATCTGCGAGTACTTTTAATTCTAATATTTTCCAACCTTCAACACCTGGCAATCCTGGTTGTGCATAATGCGGAGCTTGATTGGTAGATGTTTTAAAATGATTATTTCCTAAGCCACCTTTGCCACCTTTTAACCAAATCACTTCCTGTCCA
>JAGQYM010000185.1 GCA_020436085.1 Cyclobacteriaceae bacterium | reverse complement strand
TAACGGTGCATTTCCCCATACACGCTAATGTTTTTTACCACCACCGATTTGTACGCCTTTAGCCCACAATTAAAATCGTGCAGCTTGATGCCCGACATCACACGGGTCACATAATTAAAAAACCTTGAAGGGATGGTTTTTGAAATGGGGTCATGCCGTTTTTTCTTCCATCCCGATACCAGGTCGTACCCCCCATCCATGACCATCTTGTACAATTCCGGCACCTCGTCCGGGCTATCCTGCAAGTCGGCATCCATGGTAATCACCACTTTGCCCCCGGCTGCTTTAAAGCCGGTGTGGAGGGCAGCGGATTTGCCAAAGTTCCGGTTGAACCGGATGCCCTTAAAGGCCGGGTCCATGAGGTTGGCCTTTGTTATTTCCATCCAGGTATTGTCCGTGCTGCCATCATCAATAAAGAGGACCTCAAACCGCAGCCCTGCCTCCTCCATCACACGGGCGATCCATTGGCACAATTCGGGAATGGACTCCTCCTCGTCTTTGGCCGGAATGATAATGCTTATGTCCACTTTTTCCACTTTTTGCAAAATCGTATCATTAAAAGCCGGCCGGGATGGGCCATCTATTTGT
>JAGQYM010000184.1 GCA_020436085.1 Cyclobacteriaceae bacterium | reverse complement strand
ATACGGCCTACAATATATATCTGGCGTTATATCAGGGGTTATCTGATAGTAAAACCGAAGATGCGTATAAAAAGTTTAGTCCCGATTTTTTTGATATGGTTATTGTTGACGAGTGCCATAGAGGAAGTGCCAAAGAGGATAGTAAATGGAGAGAAATACTTGAATATTTTAAAAAAGCAACCCATATAGGATTAACGGCAACACCTAAAGAAACAACGGAGGTTTCCAATATTGACTATTTTGGAGAGCCTGTTTATATCTATTCTCTAAAACAAGGAATTGATGACGGGTTTCTTGCACCTTATAAAGTTATTAAAGTAACGTTAGATATAGATGCGGACGGGTGGCGGCCCCCTCAAGGTTTTTTAGACAAAGAAGGAAATTTGGTAGAGGACAGAATTTATAACAGAACAGACTTTGATAAAAATATTGTAGTTGATGAACGTAGAAGTTTGGTCGCAAAAAAAATTACAGAATTCTTAAAAGGCTATGATAGATTTGCCAAAACTATTGTTTTTTGTATTGATATAGAACATGCAGAAGGTATGCGCTCTGCATTGGCTAATTCAAATGCCGATTTGTTCTTGCAAAACAAT
>JAGQYM010000183.1 GCA_020436085.1 Cyclobacteriaceae bacterium | reverse complement strand
ATAGTCGGCAATGGCCTCCCCACGGCCAAATTCCCGAAAGCCCGCTGGGGTTTTCCTCAAACCGGGAAGGGTATCGTTGTATTGATAGGATTTGCCTGGCCCGAACAATTGAAACCGGGAAAATCGCAATCCATATTCAACCGAAAGCACCTCATTGATGGTCTGCCTGTTTCCGAGGTAAAGTGCGGTTTCCAGGTTGTACTTCTTATCGAGGCTAACATCGAGTACGTCACCATTGGACACGCCCACGGCATTGGCTGGCTCAAAGGTGTAGTATATGGCTTCCCCCCCGAAGTCGAGCTCATTGTTGCTATTAATAAAGTAGGTGAATTGTGGCTTTAAGATAAAATTGGAGATGGAGGAGTCCCATCTAAAGCTGTCCCGGTTATCTTCGCCAAACTGGAGTTTATAATCATATTTGCTATACACAAAGGTGAGGTTGGAGAACAGCCTTTCGTTAAACAGGTGGTTCCACCTTAGCGTACCGGTGGTGTTGCCCCAGCTAAAACCCTGGTTGGCATCAAACAAAAACACATCACGCCCAAAATACCCAGAGGCATACAACTTGTTTTTGCGATTGAACGTGTAATTGGCCTTTAGC
>JAGQYM010000182.1 GCA_020436085.1 Cyclobacteriaceae bacterium | reverse complement strand
GAAACGAGTTAATAGACTTTAAGAGCTCCTCACGGTTCTCTCGTAAGTTGCGACTTAATTCATCACGATTGTTACCGAATTCGGCCTTTAAATTCGACTCGACTCGAGAGATGGATTTTTCGCTCTCGACTAGGAGGCCTCTTATTTCTTGAAACGGAGAATCACTTGAAGGGCCCCGTTTGACGGTAAAATAGGTTAGAAGGAGGAGCAAAAGAATGATTGCGACTAAGAGTACTTCCACCATGGTAGAGCCTCCGAGTTATAAATATGATCCGCGACAAATCTCACATAACGATCTGCGTATAACCGCAGCCACGCGGAAGGCGCATAGGATAAAAGATTTCAAACGCTTGTATTAGCGCCGCCCGCGTGGTTGATGAGGCCGCTTGTTTCATATGAAAAAATATCCAAACGATAGAAATGAACTACTTAAGGGTAATCTAACTCTGTTATAGTACAGAGTCAAGCGGCTGAATGAACGGTTTATACGCGTGTTATGCGCATTCTGATCATGATTTCGATGAATAAAGGAATCCCGCTGTAATACTCTTGTAGTTGGCGGATTTGTTACGACTGTACATTGGTGAAATATATAAGAATGAAC
>JAGQYM010000181.1 GCA_020436085.1 Cyclobacteriaceae bacterium | reverse complement strand
AACGATATTGAAAATAAATATCAGCACTTGGGTGAAAGTCCCGAAACGTATCTAAAAGGTTTGCTTCACGCCAAGCGCATTAATTACTGGGATTATGTAGAAGTAGATACACTTCTTTCACTTCAAAAACCAAGAACTAATTTTAAAGACGAAGAAATCTTTATTATGTACCATCAAGTAACGGAACTGTTCCTCAAAATGATAGTGCACGAAATCAAACAATTGGTCTATGACCCTTATGAAGAAAGTGTTTGGTTGGAGAAATTGGAACGATTGAATCGATACACAAATATGCTCATTGGCTCGTTTGATGTAATGAAATACGGAATGAACTATGACGACTACAATACCTTCCGTAGTACATTAACTCCTGCTAGCGGTTTTCAATCCGTTACCTTTCGATTGATTGAAATCTATTGTACTAGACTTGAAAATCTAATCAACGAAGAAGGCAAAAAGCGACTGCCAACAAATCCCAGTATCGAAGATTATTTTGAGCATATCTATTGGAAAGATGCCGGACTAAATAGAAAAACAGGTAAAAAGTCACTCACACTTCTACAGTTTGAAGAAAAATATTTAGACCGATTAATTGCTATGGCTAAT
>JAGQYM010000180.1 GCA_020436085.1 Cyclobacteriaceae bacterium | reverse complement strand
AGCGGTTTCGTCAGCGTCGAGGGGCACGAGGTCGGGGTGAAGCGCGCGCTGCGACCCTCGGGCCAGGCCTCGGTGAAGGCCGAGATGGACGATCTGGCCCGCCACGCGCACGATCGATTGGGCCGCGAGGCCTTGCGCAGGGCCGCGGAGACGCCGGACAAGACCGGTCAGGCCGGCCCTGGTGCATCCGGCCAGTCGCGGCCCGCGGCGGAGCCCGGCAAGGGCCAGGTGCATGACGCTGCCGGTCATGGCCACGCGCATCATCACCACCATCATCATCACCACCACCACGCGCACGACGGCGAAGCCGGCGGTCACAGCCATCCGTCCACCGGTGCGGCCGGGCCCGAGCGCGTCTATGGTGGTGGACGCGGTTCTCGCAAGCCGGACGAGGACGCATGAGCGCCACCGGCCGCGACAAGCGCGGCATCTGCCAACACGTGGCTTAGCGGAAGCGAGATGGATACGGCCCAGCACAACGAGCGCGCGCTGCGCGAATGGTTCGACACCGTCGGCACGGTGGCGGTCGCGGTCAGCGGCGGTGTCGACAGCATGACGCTTGCGATTGTCGCCGGCCGGGCCTTGGGCGGCGAAGCGCGCATGTAC
>JAGQYM010000017.1 GCA_020436085.1 Cyclobacteriaceae bacterium | reverse complement strand
GATCAAAAATTTTGACAAGATGCTCCCGGAGAAAAGAGAGAGTCTCTTAAATACAGCCGATCGGTTCCTGACCAAATTGACTTAAATACTCTACCATGCGCGGTTTTGCAATTACGATTGTCTTTTGTTTTCCTTTCGCCTTATCATATAGCCAGCGATTTGATCCAAACTTCAAATTACCTGCAGGAATTGGCATCGCATGGGTCGCGCCTTCCCCCGATCGCCCGCTGCGATTCTACTCAAAACCTGATTTTGATTCAGCACCTTATCAACTTAAAGCAATTGACAGTGTGACGTTTGCCAAAGGAGAACATTACATCGACATCGCAACTGCTCCTCCATGGCTTGCGCCAGAATACATCAAACTTGACTACGATCAATTTCTATTCAGAGTAGTCACTTACTCTCAAAATTGGATCGAGGTAATTGTCAATAACATGAATGGTCAAACATTCTGGGTAGATGCACAAGCAGTCGAATACAAAGATTGGGGAACGTTTCTTACCGGAGTCGTTGCGGTGGAGGTATTGGATACCGACAAAAACCCGATTCGGGGCAAAGCACTTGATCAGGCAAGCATCATCGCTTCAGTACAAGGCGCGCAGCTGAGGCCCATAGCTGTAAAAGGAGATTGGCTTATGGTATCAACTGTAGGGCTCGCAGATCGCATTGTTCCAACGGGATGGATACGCTGGAAAAAAGGAGACCAGTTGCTGATCTCCTATTCTGTTTTGAGTTGAGCAGATCCTTTTTTTTTCAGATACTCTCTAGGCGTTCTTCCTGTTTCTTTCTTGAAAGACTTGTTGAAAGTTGACTTCGTCCTAAATCCAACTTCAAACGCGATTCCTAGCAACGTATAATTTGCGTATTCCTCGCTAGAGGCCAGATCGATAAACTCTCTGACACGGTAGCCATTGACGTAGTCAAAGAAATTCTTCTCAAACCCTTCATTGATTACTCTGCTTACGTGGGTCTGGTTGACACCCAACTTCCTGGACAGATTCCGGAGCGATAAATCAGGGTCTCTGAATGGTTTCTCATTTTCAAAAAGTTGAGCTAACCTTTCCTTTAACTGCATCAATTGGTCTGATGTGATCTCTTGTCCCCCATACTTTTCTTTCCTTTGGATCGAAACCCGAATTAGATCAGGACGATGTATCACATAGTAACTTATAACAAACAACAAAACACAAAGTATAACGAAGGCTACCTGGTACGAAAGGTTCGTGAAAAAGCCAAACTCCGCTGGAAGGAACAACGAAACCAAAAAAGCAATTGTCCAGGCAGCAAGCGCTAAGATCATCACCACCGTAACTGAGGAGATAAAATCGGCTTTCATTTCCGATGAATACTGCTGTTTAAAATTGGTCGTATATTCCCTGAGTTCTTTTTTAACCAAGTATAGATATACACCCAGTTGTATAATGGCTCCCGTTAAAATTATGAGGTAGTATCCGTCTAATTTCCCAGCCCGATCCATTTCAACTACTTGTGCGCGAGTCTTGAACGCCAGGTAAGCAAGAGAGGTCAAAAATATAAGGAGGGGCACAAAGTGAATAATCAACCTAAAATTGAAATGCGTATTTTCATAAAGCAGCCTAATGACATACAGATAGTACACCGGGCCAACGGCAAACATGACAAAGTCGGCAGCAATGGTAAGATGCGGATATGTTAAATAAAGAGCAGGACTATAAGACAGCCGGAGCACAAGAGAAATCAATAATAAGCCGAGCAAGGCGACTAGCAGCCGATTGCTCTGATGACCTTTTTTTAGAAATGAAAGGCTAGCCATCAGATAAGCGGCCTGCACTGCTCCTACTATCAACACGATATTGAAACCAGCCAGGTAATTCATCTTAAAATTAGTGCGATTTCAGCCAGTACTTTTTCTGGTACAAACTCCCAAACCAACATTTTCCTTCCAGGTGCTACCGTTGTCCCAAGACCAATGGGCACGCCAATAAAATTTGTTTTCATTGACTCTTTCAAATACGACCTTTTGAATGACTGGGTTACCATATGGATCCTGAGTATCAAGTCTTCCTTCCAATTGTCCTATACCTAAAAATTTTGCCGTCATCAGCCATGTTGCTCCTCTCCCCTGATTTACCGGTATATAAGTCATATGCCACTCTTCAGAAACGGGATCAAATCCACGAATTGCTGGCCCATTTACAGTGCCCGAAAACAAGACATCCCTCTTAGATCTAAAATCGTCTTGCACACAATAACCAAAATACCCATAATAAAAGTCCCATGTTCCTTCTGACGGAACAACATTAGTGCCCGTAGTGTCAGCCCACCACTTAAGGTCAACATCCCATGAGCCCATAAAAGGTTGCCATTGCAACAATTCCATTCTGGCCTTGGGATTCAACCCCTTCGGAAGCCCTTTCGCAAGCTTGGCAAGATCAACTCTTGTCTGCCAAAATTTGTTTGCCTCATCAATAATCAACTTTTTATCCCCATTCAAAAATGACTCTTTATAATTTCGTCTTGCAGTTTTAGCAAACAAGTAGAGTTTGCCATCAAGAATGACAAATTCATCAGGATCAGCGGGCATTCTTGTTCTTGCAAATCCAGTCGATTTATCAACACCCATGAAATAAGTGCACCATCCTCCAAACTGCGGCAGATAACGTGACGGATCCGTTTTGAACTTCTTCGCATTATCCTGATTTATGAACCGATAAGTAATCCCACCGACTTGTGTGTAAATTTTTTCGCTTCCTTTTTGGGGAACGTCACCCTGCCAGTACGATACCGGATCATACCCCTGAAGCGCAAGATTGCTATCGTCAATATTATAGTACCATAATTCACCAGACTGTGAGAAAGCCAGCCCTATCTGCAGGCATGTCAGTAATAATAGAATAGATCTCATTGTTGCTTTTTATTGCAAAGAAATTGGTAGGTAAGAGTAAAATCGACCGACTATATATACTCGTACCTCTTCGCTGGCCAATCTTGAAACTGAGCGCGATAAATTTGGGTTAAGTACAATCAAAAAATAAACCCAATGAACTTGCACCAAATTTTACTCAAATGGCCCGGCAACGTCTGGCTCGCAATGCTATTTCTATTTCTATGTGCCTCCGACCTCAGCAGCAGCCCAACACCTGATAAAAGGGTAACTATCTCTTCTCCTTTCAAAATCGAAGTTTATACAATGATTTTCTGCGGCCACTGCAAGGCTGTGAAGACAGCTTTGGAGGAACATAATATAGAATACCTTGAGCATTCCCTGGTTTGGAAAAGCAACGCGCATCACGATATGCTAGCGAGAACGGGAGGCGTGGACGGGGCACCCCAAATCTTTATTAATAATTATCACGTTGGCTCGCGTAGCGATTTTGAAAAGGAAATGCGTGGGTTATTACCAAAAATAGCAAGAGGTGATACGATTACTTTAACAGTTAAGTCTGAATAACAAATTGATCGATCAGAATTGGTCTTCGCCCTTTCAAAATGATCAGCCCCGATTGATTTAATTATTCACTTGTAAAACAATGAAGAGAATATATTTCTATTTATCGGTCATTGGATTTATCACTCCAAATATTTTTGTGGCCGTTGAGTCAATTCACTCAGGTAACATTTTATTCTACCTTGATCCGGTTGCCACGATCACAAGCATGTTTCCAAATATGATCGCGACCGCTTTTATAGTCGATTTACTTTTCGTGGTCCTGGTCTTCATCATCTGGTCCCATCATGAAGCACAGAAATATCGAATCAAAAATGTATGGGTATTGTGGATACTGACCATGCTGCTTGGGATTGCAGGTACGCTACCTCTCTTTCTCTACTTACGGGAAAATCGAAGAACCCTTAAAACGTCTGACCTTAACGTTAAATGACACGTTCATTAAAGTTACTCGCATTGATCTTTGTACTACTTACAGCCAAAACAGCTATGGCTCAATCCTCGGAGTTCGACCACAAATGGCTGGCATTGGCTGATAGTACATTCAAATCATTCGAACGAAAGTTCAACACCAAGGCTGTTGTCGTTGGGCTTTACTATCAGGGCAAAGATACGCTGCTAACCTACGGGCGGATTAATTTTCTTGGTCGAAGACCTGATGGTGAGGACATTTTTCAAATTGGTTCTGTTTCGAAAACCTTCACCGGCCTATTGCTGGCGGACGCGCTTGAAAAAAATGAATTGGATTTGGATGACCCAATAAGTGATTTTCTTGACATCAGAAATAAGGACAAATATTCTTCTACAACGCTCCAATCTCTTGCAACGCATACCAGTGGTTTACCAAATAATACGCTTACATTTTTCGCGTTGCCGCTCGCAAGCTACGTGGCAACGACCGTGGCTATCAATCAACTTATACTTACACCTCTTAACTCTCCCGAGGCGCTCGTTTCCCTGCCGTGGAAGATCGCATTCATCCCGCCACCCATACCATTCTTCTCAACCTATGGACGAGGATTGGTGAATTTTGATCTGAATATTTACAAGCCCAAAGAAAAAAATACTGGCAAATGGAAATACTCAAATTTAGGAATGGGACTGCTCGGGAGGATCGTAGCTGAACACAATGGCAAAACGTATGAAGAGGCGCTTCAAAAAACTATTTGCGAGCCGTTGGGCCTGATGAATACAACCACTAACGTCTCAAAAGCACAAAAGAAAAAATATGCTACACCACACAATGTTCTTGGCATCCGTACTACCAGAACGAAATTTCGAAAAGGGGGGATTGAAGGGGCGGGCGGAATAAAATCCACAGGAAATGACATGATGAAATATTTAAATGCGCAGTTTCATCCAGCAAGCTCAGATCATCTCAGTCGCTGTATCTCATATCAGCATCTAACTTTTTTCGAATCACAGAATCCAAAACAGAAAGGATTGGAAATGGGGCTAGCCTGGATTAAATACAATAATGAGGCTGACGGTGTTGATCCCGTCATATGGCATAATGGTCAGGTGGCAGGTACGTCTGCCTTTATGGGTTTCGTAAAAGAGAAGGATATTGGAATATTTATCTTGACCAACAGTGGCAAAGCCTCCAAAATAACTCGCCTTGGTTTTTCAATTCTAAACTCGCTTAACCAGTAGCTTCAACCGAAGTACCTGCCCTGGCTAAAATAGCTTTCTTCAAACTCCTGCGCGCTAATAGTGCGCTGATCACCGTAAGCACAGCACCCAATAACATCGGAGCACCAGGTAAGTAGATGGGTGCGTTAACATTCGTGAACAGATAAAAAATATTTGTCATCAACGGAGGTCCAAAGATTGCGGTCAAACTCATCAAACTTGTAAGTGCTCCTTGTAGTTCACCCTGTTCATTTCGCGGAACCGTATTTGAAATTATTCCCTGCAAAGCGGGACCCGCAATCGCACCAAGGCAATACGGCACAGTAACAGCAAACATCATCCAACTTTGCGTACTGATGGCATAAAGAAAATATCCCAACGCATATAGACTCAATCCAACATAAACACTTCTCTCCTGCCCTAGCTTGGGAATAATGACTCTGATCAGCCCACCTTGAACAATTGCCATGACAAGCCCAACGACAGTAAGCGATATCCCGATCATTCGCTCATCCCAATGAAATCTTTCGATGGTATAATACGACCAATTGGTCTGAACGGCATGCGCTGAAATATACAGAAGCACCAATGAAGCAATAAGACCAGTGATGATAGGAAATCTTTTTAGGCTGATCAGTGATCCAACAGGATTAGCGCGCTTCCATTCGAACTTGCGTCTGTTTTCCGGAGATAAGGATTCAGGTAAAATGAAAAAGCCATAAAGCCAATTGACTAACGTGAGGCCCGCTGCAACCAAAAACGGAATTCGTGTGCCATACACGCCAACCAATCCTCCAATCAGTGGTCCAATGATAAATCCAAGTCCGAATGCTGCGCCAATAATCCCGAAGTTTTGCGCTCTCTTTTCTGGAGTACTAACGTCAGCAATGTAGGCTGATGCCGTTGTGAAACTCGCTCCCATGACACCTGCCACAAATCGTCCGACAAACAACCATGCTAAGGTTGGCGCATAGGCGAGAAACAAATAGTCGATACCGAAACCAAATAATGATGCAAGTAATACGGGCCTTCTCCCAAATCGATCGCTCAGGTTGCCGACAATAGGGGCACAAATAAATTGCATGAACGCATAGGCAAACAAAAGCCAGCCCCCATAGCTGGACGCCACACTCAACGTGGCACCAGTCAACTCTTGAATCAACTTAGGCATTACAGGAATGATGATACCAAAACCTATTACATCAATCAGCAGCGTAACAAATATGAATCCTAGTGCAGCCTTACCTTTACCGAACATACCTTATTTGGAATTTAACCGCGAAAGTTAGGACTTATCTGGAAATTACATTTGGAGATCATACTTTAATGTGCTGTATCTTTGACTCAACTGATGGATAAGCTGAAAATACTGGTCGTAGAAGATGAACCTAAAGTTGCCGCTTTCATCAAGAGCGGACTTGAGGAGCAAAACTGCGATGTTGACCTCGCCTATGATGGACAAATTGGCGAGCGGCTGGCACTTGCGAACACCTACAATATCATTCTGCTTGACATCATAGTCCCGCTTGTAAATGGCCTCGAACTGTGCAAAAGGATTAAGCAAGCGAAACCAAACACGCCTGTGTTGATGCTTACTGCGCTGGGCACTACCGATGACAAGGTATCAGGTTTCGAATCAGGTGCTGACGACTACCTGGTCAAACCATTTGAATTCAAGGAACTGATGGTGCGAATCAAAGCGCTTACCAGAAGATCATTCTCTACAAACGGCCCGAGCAACAAATTAAAGATTGCAGATCTGGAATTAGATCTGGACAAGAAAGTCGCTATTCGTGGAGGTAAGACTATTGAACTCACCGCAAAGGAATATAGTCTTCTGGAATACTTCATCAGAAACAAAGGTCGAGTGGTGTCACGACTGGATATTTCTGAAAAAGTCTGGGATATTAATTTCGATACGGGAACCAATGTCGTGGATGTGTATGTCAATATCCTTCGCAAGAAAATTGACCGCGATTTCCCCAACAAATTAATTCATACTCGAGTTGGGATGGGTTATATCTTAACTGAAGAAGAGTAGATGAACATTCGCAATAAGCTCACCCTGCTATTCATCGTTATTGTTGCGATCATCATCACCATTGCCTCCATTTCTATCTACTACTCCTCTGCCGACTACAGGCAAGATGATTTTTATAGCCGACTAATGAACAAGGCTATCAACACAGCCAAACTTCTCATCGAAGTGGATGAAGTAGACGCATCACTTCTCCGAAGGATTGAGCGGGACAATCCCTTAAGCCTTCCGAAGGAGAAGATTATTATTTATAACTACAAAAACGAAATACTCTTCAGCACTGACGAAGAAAGAGAGTTAGCAATAAACAACCAACTTCTGGACAAAATCAGATTGGAAGACCAGGTCAGATTTACACAAGGAGAGTTTGAGGTACTTGGCTTTTTATTCTCGGACGAATTTGATCGGTTTGTGGTCGTGACTGGAGCCACCGACATCTACGGCTTAAAAAAGCTTCAAAACCTAAGGCTTATCCTCATCATCGTTTTTTGTGCCAGCATCGTGGTGGTGACCTTCGCAGGATATGTTTATGCTGGCAGAGCGTTGAAACCAATTTCAAAAGTAGTTGCCAACGTTCAGGATATTTCAATCAGTAGCCTGGATGTGAGGCTGGACGAGGGCAATGGAAAAGACGAGATCGCCCAACTCACTCACACATTTAACGAAATGTTGGAAAGATTGGAGCGAGCATTCAAAACGCAGAAGAACTTCATTGCCAACGCTTCTCACGAATTGAGAACACCGCTCACAGCGATTACAGGTCAACTTGAAGTGTTGTTGATGAAAGACAGGACGACTGAAGAATACAAAGTGGCAGTACAATCCATCCTGGAAGACATCAAGAACTTGAACAGTATCTCCAATAGATTACTATTGCTGGCACAAGCCAGCAATTTTGAAAATGAAAAGCAACTCGAACCGCTTCGCATAGACGAATTGCTCTGGCAGGTTCGCGAAGAATTAATAAAGCACAATAGAGAATACAAGATTGAAATTTCACTATCCGTTTCTGTAGACGATGGTCACCTGAGTGTAATGGGCGATGCGCAGTTGCTGAAGACCGCCATTTCCAATGTAATCGAGAACGGATGCAAGTACTCTCAAGACCATACCGTTCAGGTTTCGCTTTCAGCGGATGAAGAATTCCTTCTGTTAAAGTTCAAAGACACCGGTATTGGTATTTCACCAGAAGACTTAAAAATTGTAACCGAACCATTCCAACGCGGGAAGAACGCCCACAAAATCAAGGGGCATGGCATCGGACTCTCCCTCGTAAGTGCGATCGTAAAGATGCATAATGCCACCCTTGACATTCGGTCTGATCTAAATCAAGGAACGGAAGTAGCCATAAAAATGCGTCATTTGGCCTGAAAAGGGGCGACTTTCGTTTTTAATCCCTTTTTAATTCCGCTTTAACCGCGTCCTTAACCCATGGCCGTTCATTTGAATAAAAAACAAAAACAAATGAAAAACATGGTTCAAAATCCAAAAGTAATAGCCGGCACAGTCACATTTCTGTTGGCCATTGCACTGGTGGGTCTTATATCATTCTACGAAACCAACCAATCGTTGGAGGCTGGGTTGAATGATGAGAAACTGAAATCGGAAAGAATTCTCTCTGAGAAACTTTCCCTCGAAAAAGAGATTTCAAAACTTAAGCAGTCTGTTACATCTCTTCAGGGCAGAAATGCAGAGCTGGATAAAACGTTGACCAGCACGTCAGCAAAAATCGCGGAGAAAGAACGTGAGCTAAACAGGATGTCGAAGGAGAATGCATCTTTGAAGCAATACAAACAACAATACGCTGACATTCAGAAAATCAAAAATGATCTGGAATCACAAGTGCTGGCATTGAACAACGCATTGACGGCTGCAAACAAAGAAAAAGAATCACTCAATCGCATGGTCGCTGAACTACAAGTAAAAAATAAAACTCTTTCTGATGAACTTGCTCAAGTACAAATCGCATCGTTGGACAATAGCAGAGTAGAAGCCTTTAAGAAAAATAAACTGACGGTTTCCGCCAAGAAGACTAAGAAACTGGATATCAATTTCATGATCCCATCTAAATACTCAGCCGACAATCTTACGTTTAAAATTTCTGACCCTAGCGGACAGGTTTTATCTCCTAAAGATGGTACCATAGCTTACGTTGAAACGCAAGAAGCTCCAGTCTTAACTGCTGATGCGAGCGACATGCTCTACCTGAAGCAAACTAAACAGGTGAAGATGGAATACAAGCCAAAGAAAAAACTGAAGGCTGGAATCTACAGGATCGAAGTTTCAAATGCCGACAATACATACTTGGGCAGTTTACAGGTTAGGTTAAGATAATCACCATTTTTTTCTGCTGCCCTAAGACCCCGCCAACGCGGGGTCTTTTTATTTTCAATACTCGTGTTCTACATAAATCTCTTTGAGGCAAGCGTTGTCGCCAAACTCTTGCTTCATTATTGAAACTCCCCCTGAAACATTCGCAACATTTTTAAATCCATTGTTGGTTAGAAAGTAAGTAGCTCTTGGGCTACGATGGCTATGACTACAATACACAATGATCTCATCATTCGCGTACTTTTTCAATTCGTCAATACGCGAAGTCAGGTCATTGACATTAACGTTAATTGCTTTTTTGAAATGACCAAAAGATGGTACTTCGCGTGTTTCTCCTGAAAACTCACCGGGTGATCTCACATCCAGAAGAACGATGTTCTTATTCGCATTCACACGCCTACACATTTCACTAAAGTCGATGTTCTCGAAATGGATTGTGGATTTTTTTACCAATGCCATTCCACACGCACTGCATTGGCCTGGACCAGTGTGTTCAGCCAGGTCACAGTCATAACCACAAGGAGTACAGATGTACACCTCTTTCGTTGAGCTCTGCGCATATGACGCAAACCACCAAAGACCAAGGGCTATAATCGTTACAAAATATTTCATAGACTTTTTCTTTAGACAGACGAAGAAAACTTAATAGGGTTCCCGGTATCAACCAATAATTTTAGTTTTTCGAGCAAAGATTCTCTTAACCGAAGTTTAACATTGGCCTCAAGCTGACACTGAGTTTCAAATTTTTGATGGCGTATGTCCAACTCAAACTCTTTTACCAACCGCATCACTTCAGGAGTAGCAGAGTAATCATATTCGATAGAAATCTCGGTCATAATCTCTTTTTCAACAATCGTTACAGTATCAAGGGCTAGCTGAGCTGCCGCCTTGTAAGCTGTTATAAGTCCTCCAACTCCCAATTTAGTACCGCCAAAATATCGCACGACCACCACCAGCACATTGGTGAGATTTCTAGATCTAATTTGTCCAAGGATAGGATCGCCAGCAGAGTGGTTGGGCTCACCATCATCAGATGAGCGATAGTTTTCGTATCGTTCGCCTATTACCCAGGCAAAGCAATGATGACGTGCATCAAAAAATTCTTTTCTCAAATTTTCCAATTGACTTTTGGCCTCCGCTATGGTCGGAGCATAGATCGCAAATGATAGAAACCTGCTACCCTTCTCTTTGTGGAGACCTTTGCCAGTGTTGGAAACTGTTAAATACGAGAATTTGTTCATTCAGGTCAAAAATATACTGATTCACGTCTGAACTCATAGAATCGACCAGTTTCATGCAACCAAAGAGCGAGACAATGAGTCTATATTAGCACATAAAGAAGTAAATATGAAGTTCATCATTACCTCAGTTCTGGCCTTGGCACTCGCTTTTTCTGCTGTAGCCCAAACAAAGGAAACACGTGACGTCCCAAGATTCCGTAAAATCTCCTATCGCACCCCCGGAAAATTGTATGTGAGACAGGGAAGCCCCCAGCGCGTTGTGCTGGAAGGCGACCGTGAAACTCTCCAAGAAATAGAAACAATCGTGAAAGATGATAGGCTGATCATTGGAAAGGAAGATTACGATGATTGGTTCAATTGGCGTCATTCAGACCGTGACAGAATCAACGTGTATATCACCGTTGAAAACCTCAATGGTCTTTCTGTGTCAGGCTCGGGTGACTTGTATGGAGAGACAGTTATTAAATCTGATGAGATGGACTTGAGAGTGTCAGGATCCGGGTCTATGGAATTAGAAGTTGATCTGACTGGTGATCTCACTGCAGATGTATCTGGATCAGGTGACTTACGAGTGAAAGGCACTTGCAGAGATCTTTCGAGCCGCGTGAGCGGATCAGGGAAAGTATATATCGCCAATGAAATAAAAGGTCAAGCTAAGTTCGGTTTGTCTGGTTCGGGAAAAGTGCTGGCTGCAGGACGAGCTGAATCAGTAAAAGCAAGCATCTCAGGTTCAGGAAAAGTATTAGCTGCTGATTTGGTAACTGAAAGCTGTGATGTCACCATCTCAGGATCTGGCGATGTGGAAATCAACGTGAAGAAAGAGCTTGATGCTAAAATAACAGGCAGCGGAAGTGTTCATTACAAAGGCAACCCCAGCCATGTCAACAGCCACTCGTCTGGTAGCGGAAAGATCAGAAGAATGGAAGGATAGTGTTGCAAAACGAATTGAAAATAAAAGCGGACCGAAAGTCCGCTTTTTTTATGCGCGATGAAATGTCAGACCGCGAACAATTAGCAGCTGTGCTCCTATGTAGGTGCTCATAACGAACGTCTGCGCTAATCCAAAATGAGACAAAAACTTATCAATTGCTATGGCTGAATCTGAAGCCATGAATAAAAGCGCTCCGACCATGACAAACCAAAAGCTAAGATTATTGGTAAGTCCATAACGGAACAAGGCCTGAAGTACCATTGCGACAATAGTTAGCGCGTAAATCATAACTGGCACCAGTAAGTCACCAAGATGTGAATATAAAATCGTCACCAAACCCGCACCAGCTAGAATTATCGGAAACGCAAATCTGAATTTCTGAACCCCGAAAAGGACATTGTCTCCCTCTACCCATTTGTGTTGTCGATAGGCAAGTATGTATGCAACATGTGCAACCAAAAAACACGAGAGGCCGACCAGAAAAAAATTAGCATGAATAACCTGAAGCATCAACGCGACATCCCCAATCCAGGAAAATAAAATAGCCGCCAAAACTGGCCTTGACCAAGTGTCTTCCTTTGAGATGTTTTTGATGTAGTAGAAACCCAGAATTGGAAGAAGAAGTGGTTTACAAACCCATTCCAAAGGAACTATGTCAGCTGACACCGCAATGAGTTCGCCAATACCCACTGCAAAAAATAGTGTCAAGATTTTATCCTTCATAGATAACCCGCTTGAATTGTTTCTTCTTTGAGATAAGGTACAAAAAAGCAGAGCCACTCAATAAGGCACAAAAAAGAAATGTAGGCAGAAAATGGGACGCTTCATTGGCATAAACTATCCCCGAGATAAATGCCCCCAGCCCAATTCCCAACTCCATGAAAATATATAACGAAGCAAGACCTCTACCTTTGTGATTCTCATCACTCAAGTCTGTTGCCCACGCAAGCAGCGTTGGAGAAGTGGCGCCATGCGCCAAGCCATAAATGAACACACCAGCACTTAGCATGAAAGCTGTTTCGGAGAAACCGATTATAATCATCGCGGCAGTTAAGAGCAGTGTCGAAAGTTGCAATACTTGAGCTCTGCCATAGTAGTCTGATGCTTTACCACCCAAAAAACGAACCAGCAGCGATGCCACAGTGAAATAAGTGAACAGCAAACCTTTGTTCCTTATCCCCACGTGCTCACCAAAATCTGGAATCACGGTGTATAGTGCACCGAAAGAAAAAGCACACAATGCCATAACAAAACAAGGCACCCAAACGCGGGGCTCAAAAAGGTCGTGCTTTTCAACTTTCAGCATCTTGTAAGAAAATCTCTTTTTGTTTTTAGCTGTTTCTTTGATGCCAATCAGAATCCCAACTGATGTAAGTGCAAAGAGTGAAGAGCAGTAAAACATTGCCTCCAAAGAAATCTGGTTGGTGATGGCTCCCCCCAATGCCGGACCTCCAGCCATACCTACAGTTCCCGCAGTCCCTAAAAATCCCATCGCTTCTCCCCTCCTCTTTGCAGGAATAATGTCTGACAAATAAGTCGTTTGCCCTGTTGGAGTAAATCCTGTAGAGAAACCGTGAACAAATCGAAGAAGGAAAAATCCTATAATTCCTGTGAGAATCGGATAACACGCACTGCATATGACACACACAATCGAGCCTGTCATCATTATCGGTACGCGCCCAACGCTGTCGGTAAGTTTGCCGCTGATGGGCCGTGAAGCCATTGCGGTAATAGTGAAGAGCGAGATGATCAGTCCTTTGTAGTCGGCACCGCCCAGACTGGTAAGGTATCCAGGAAGTTCGGGAATAATCATATTAAAGCTCGCAAAGAACATGAGCGAGCTGACGCACACCAACCAGAATTGAGCAGGATATATTTTGGCTGCCCCCGCCTGTTCTGTCATGATTTGGTGCTCGCCTCCTGAGCGCCCAGCAGGTACGCTTTGATAAAGTCATCAAGGTCACCATCGAGTACGGTCTGAGCATCGTGTCGCTCTACACCAGTACGTGCATCTTTCACCAGCTTGTAGGGATGCAATACGTAATTACGAATCTGCGAACCAAAATCGATTTTCATTTTGCCCGCCTCGATCTTATCGCGTTCTGAATTTCTCTTCTCGATCTCTAATTGATAGAGACGCGACTTCAACATTTGCATGGCCTTCTCACGGTTAGCATGTTGAGAACGTTCCACCTGACAAACGATTACAATTCCAGTCGGCTTGTGGGTAAGTTGAACCTTCGTTTCAACTTTGTTGACGTTCTGTCCCCCGGCACCGCCTGATCGTGATGTTTGAATTTCTACATCTGCAGGATTGATCTCTATATTGATTGTTTCGTCTACTACAGGATACACAAAAACAGAAGCAAAAGAAGTATGTCTTCGTTGGTTAGAGTCGAAAGGTGAGATACGAACCAAACGATGCACCCCTATTTCAGATTTCAACTTGCCATAAGCAAATGGTCCTTCTATTTCCAACGTGGCCGACTTGATTCCAGCCACTTCACCGGCCTGATAGCTCACCTGTTTCACTTTGTATCCAGACTTCTCACCCCACATGATATACATGCGGTTGAGAATATCTGCCCAGTCCATACTCTCGGTTCCCCCAGCTCCCGGATTGATTTCGATCATTGCGCTCAACTGATCCTCCTCTTTGCTCAGCATGCGCTTGAACTCAAGGTCTTCTACCGCGCCATAAACTTTTTTATATTCTTTATCCAGTTCATCCTCATCAACCTCACCGGCTTCGTGAAATTCATAGAGCACATCAAGGTCATCAATGAGCTTGTTCACTTCGTCAAACTCATCGGTCCAGACCTTCTTCGAACGGATACTTTGAAGGATACTTTCGGCCTGTTTCGGATTGTTCCAAAAATCAGCCTGGTGGGTAATTAATTCTTCGTCTTTTATTTCGACAATCTTACGATCGTAGTCAAAGATACCTCCTCAAGGCATTAACACGCGCCTTACAGTCTTTCAACTGTTCTATAGTCATAGTTTCAAAAGTTTTAGCAAAGATAACAAACCTGTGCCTTTCACGAAGGCCTGAAATTCAACGTAGCAATTTTTCGGTGACGATACTGCCGAAAAAAATCGTTGTTAACAAACTGCATGAATGTGCCAAGTCCTAGAAGTACTGCACTCCCTCGCCATGCAGAGTTCTTTAGCTCATAATCCGAGTTTATGATTACCGTTGTATTAAAAAAATCAACCAGAAACAATCCAGCTCCAGCGATCATAAGCCCCTTACCGATGGACGATACTTTGAATGAAGTGAGCTTTTTCTTTCTGACGTCCACTACCTCTATGTCGTAGGTAAACACCGTATCATTGGCAACAATAATAAATCCAGGATGGATGCCTTGAATTAGTGCTAACGAGTAGCCATCGTCACCTTTCCTTTTGAAACGAATTTGCTCGCCCTCCTCGAATCGAGTGATGATGCGGTCCTTCTTAAGAAGTGCTAGCTGGGGCTGTGCCAGTGATGACAGGCTCACCAACAGATAGACAAAAACCAAAAGCCTGGACAGCATATCTCAAATATAAAAACTTAACGCTGCCTGTGAGATGCTATTACACTTTATATACCCAGTCAAATGGATCCGGGGAGAGTCCACGCTTCATCAAATCCAATTCTCTAAATACTTTATTTGAAAACTCACGCTTTTCAATTGGTGGCAAATAATAATCTTCACCATTGTGACCGATCAATTCGATATGTGCGATGGTAGCAGCTGTTCCCGCTCCAAATGCCTCTTTTACTCGTCCATTCTTCAGACCATCAACCAATTCATCCACGGAAATTCTACGCTCCTCCACCTTTATACCCCAATGCCGCGCTAGCGATAACACACTGTCCCTGGTAATTCCTCTCAAAATTGAATCACCAAGTGCCGGAGTAACCAGTGTGTCATCGATAACGAACATCACATTCATGGTTCCTGATTCCTCCACATACTTATGCTCCTTCCCGTCAGTCCATATCAATTGATGATACCCATCTTGTTGTGCAAGTTTTGCGGGATAGAGAGCCCCTCCATAATTACCGCCAGCTTTGGCAAAGCCTGTCCCACCCTCTGCCGCTCTGGTATAATGCTGTTCAATCCGAACCTTGACAGGGGTAGAATAATAAGCACCAACCGGACATGTGATGATCATGAAAGTAAAATTGTCTGAGGGCTTGATGCCGATATACTCATCGGCTGAAAACATGAACGGCCTGATGTATAAGGAACTTCCATCAGTTGAAGGTATCCACTGCCTATCCAAATCAATAAGTGTGTTCATCCCGTCCATGAACAACTCCTCAGGAACTGTAGGCATGCACATTCTTTCCGCAGATACATTCATCCTCTTCCAATTCGCAAGGGGTCGGAAAACGAGAGCCTCACCGCTTTCATTTTTGTAAGCTTTAAGCCCCTCAAAAATCGACTGCCCATAATGTAACGCTGGCGTAGCTGGACTCATCGGCATGTAGCCATAGGGAACAATTCTTAAATTCTGCCACTGGCCTTCTTTATAGTCGGCCATGAACATGTGGTCGGAATAGACTTTTCCAAAGGGAATTTTTTCAAAATCAACTTCCGAAATCTTCGTTTTCGCAATCTTTTGGATAGAAATCTTATCTAGATCAACCATTCAACCTTAGTTTCATTACTAGGGGCGCAATTTAGTTCTTATCAAATATATACCCTAACGATTGTTAGGATTAATTGATATCTTTTCCATTCAACAGGCACACTTGTTGTTTCCTTAGCTTTGTAGTTCGAAAGAATGAACGCGTCTTTAAATCGTATATTTTTTTTCGCAGGACTGGCCTTGATGGAGGCTAGCACAGCCTACGCCCAGCGCGATCAGAGTGGTTTCATTATACCCAATGATACACTCAAGCTTTCATTGCCCGCCCAGCGATATATCTACATCCCAGAAAATGGATTTACATTTTTTGAAGTCCCAAATGGTGACTTCAAAGGAAAAATTCTACCTGGGCCTCCCCTGCATCTACGATCAGATCCGGAAGTCGACAGCTTATTGAGTGCCACTATAACAGGAGCGTATATAAGACCACAGTTGCTTGACCGCGATAATTTTTTTGAAACGTTTGACGACCGCTACTACTTATCATTTAGCAAACAGCAAGACGGGTACCTTTTTATACTCGACAACAGTTACCAGGGATGGGCTCGTGTGGATGACATAGTTCAAAAAGGCTTTAGACTGGTGTATTGGATAGAGTTTTACGGAGAGACCAAAGGCCGAATGATTCATCCACGCGAAAAGACCGCATCAATTCTGTTGAGCCCTTATGCTGATGCACAGGAAATAGGCGTGGCAGACGAGTTGTACTGCGAGATCATCACCACCGGCAAATGTGAAGGTCCTTACTGCACAGTGAAAATTACCCAATTCAAAAATCCTTATGATCCTGCGAAGACGAAGGAAGAAAACATCCTGAAAAAATATAAAGGATGGATGCGGATTATTGATGATGAAGGTAAACCGCTCGTGGCTCACTATTCACAAGGAACCTAGTTACATCTTTGGTTTCCACGGAACGTCTGTAACTCCCAACTCTTTGGACATCATTCGGCAAAGTACAAACAGGTAGTCGGATAATCGGTTGAGGTATTGAAGTACAAGTTCTTCAACTTTTTCCAGTTCGTGAAGTCTAATCACGAGCCGCTCCGCTCTTCTGCATACAGTTCGTGCTATGTGACCGCACGAAACTGAGGTATGACCACCCGGTAACACGAAGAACTTCATGGGTTCGAGCTGAGAATCCATTAAGTCAATTTCTTTTTCAAGGAGAGTTACATCTTTCTGGCTGAGTGATGGAATTTTTACTTTGATATTGCCAGGCTCAGTTGCCAGTATAGAACCAATGGTAAATAGACGGTCCTGGATATTGATGATAAATTCTCTGCGATGATTATTTACTTCCTGATCACGAAGTAGACCAATATGTGAATTGAGTTCATCAATGGTTCCATAAGTTTCTATCCGCAGATCACCTTTAGATACTCTGCTCCCACCAAAAAGTCCCGTACTGCCAGCGTCACCGGTTTTTGTATAAATCTTCATTGAGGTTGAAGATACAATGTTAGCTACTCAGTTACCAGGGAAGGAGTACTCCTGGTTACATTGTCGTTAACTTTGTCCCATTCTACAAGTCCATCCTTTAGGCGAATGATGCGGTGGGCATAATGTGCAATGTCATCCTCGTGCGTAACCATGATAATCGAGTTTCCTTTTTCATGAAGCTCATGAAACAAGGCCATGATATCGTAAGAAGTTTTGGAGTCCAGGTTACCCGTTGGCTCGTCAGCGAGAATAATAGAAGGATTGTTTACTAATGCCCGGGCGATGGCTACTCTCTGCCGTTGCCCACCGGAAAGTTCATTTGGCTTGTGGTGATAGCGATCAGCAAGGTTGACGTTTTCCAATGCTGCCATTGCGCGTTCCTCTCTTTCACTCTTTCCATACCCCGCGTATATCAGAGGTAAGGCTACATTTTCCAGGGCTGATGCCCTTGGAAGTAGGTTGAACGTCTGAAACACAAATCCGATTTCCTTGTTCCTGATTTCCGCCAGCTCGTTTTCAGTCATATCACTCACCAGGTGTCCGTTAAGCACGTAGGACCCGCTGGTGGGTGTATCCAGGCAGCCGATAATGTTCATAAGGGTAGACTTCCCTGACCCAGAGGGTCCCATAAAGGCGACATATTCACCTTTATCGATTGTGATGGAAATATCCTGTAATGCTTTGACCACATTCGTGCCCATGTGATAGACACGCGAAATGTGACTCGTTTCAATAATCCTTGCCATTCTTTTAATCCAAAATCGAAGTCCCGAAGGTAACAAAAGGAGCCCTCGAACATAGAATTAGACGTAGTTGACCGCCAATTGTTACTCAAAGATCGAGTCAAAAACAGGTACCCCGGTCGCCTACTAGCCAAGTCCCAGAAATTAAAAATCAAATAAATGTTACATCCAGATTCGGTTATGTATTAATATTGATATGGTGAAAAGTACTGTCTAAGCCATATTGAGGTGATTATGAGAATTATAGGGTCTATTTTTTTGATTTTTATTACATCAGCAGCCTTTGGCCAAAGGTACTGGGTAGCTACTGCTACAGGCAATTGGAATAATACGGCAAACTGGTCCGCAACGTCAGGGGGCGCGGGTGGCGCATCCGTTCCCGGGGCGGCCGATCAGGTATTTTTTAACGGTGCAGCGGGCTCCAATGGAAACTGTAATCTGAATGTGGCTCCCACCGTTGCGGGCATTTCCGTTAGTGGCTACAGCGGAACAATTGACCTGCTCGGTTTCACACTTACAACTACGGGTACAAACACCTTTACCTCGGGTACGATAGCAAACACAGGAGGCGCGGCTTCTCTGGCATTAAATACTACAAGCACCACCACTTTTAATGGGACCATTTTTGGCGCCAATATCACCGGGACTACAGGGCGGCTTTTTTTTAACGGTTCCATTTTCAATGGCACTGTTTCAGTAACTAAGACTGATGGCAACAACGATAACAGTTCAGGTGGCAACATCTTTAATGGGACTACAACAATTACCAATATCGGGGCAGGTCAAGTTCTTTTGGGAAATGGAAACCCTGACCAATTCAATGCGGCAACGACTTTTAACAATAACGGAAGCTACCGATTTTACTTTGCACAAAGTCACAACGGGTTCACAACAACCTTCACAGACCTTACCCTTAATACCAACAAATCCGGTGGCACCGATCAATGGTCATTCTTTGCTGGAGAAGGAACAAATACAAGTTTCACAATATCTGGAAACCTGACCATCAACTGCGCGGGTACGCTTCAAAGCAATCATCGATTTTTAAATGGTACAGGGAGCACTGCAACCTACGGAGGAACGGTAACGGTAAACAACACCAATACAAATACAGCGACCGACATTACACTTGGCAACAGCGGTACATCTACATACAATGGAAATATAGTCTTAACCAACTCCGCTGGAGAAATCTATTTCAACGCAGGTGCTTCAGCTAGCTCAAATCAAGCTGCAACAAGATCGATTTCCATTGGCGGAGGAGGTTTCACTGGCGGGCGAATCGCACTCAGAAGATTTACCCAGGTTAGTGCAACACAAACTATCACCTTAACAGGGACCAGCCGGATAGATATTGGACCAAGCTCTTCCTTCGGTGGAAACGTAACAATCACCTCACCAAGAATCTTTCTGGATGGAGTTTCAATAACGGGTAACGCTTATTTTGAAAAAACCGGATCGACCAATGATAATAGTGCAGGAGGCAACTCTATTTCAGGCACCACAACAATTGTTAATAGCGGTGACTCTGAATTCAACCTTGCTGATACTAATCCAGATACTTATCAAGGACTTGTCACCATCAATAACTCGGGGACTTCCCGAGTTCAAATTGGAATCAATTCAGCAGGCAATCTTTTTAATGGTGGCCTAACGATAAATCACAATGGAAATGCCAGCAGTAGCGTAAACACCATCATCGCGAGGAGCGGAGCGAGCACAGCCACTATAAATGGTACGCTAACTTTAACAAGCAACAATGCAAATTCAAATTCGGGTATCATCATAGCCAATGATGGCACTGTAGCGATCAACGGAAACATCATAGTCAACTCCACCAATGGCCGCGGAGTATACTTTGGAAACGCATCCGGTGTCGTTACCCAAAGTGCAGGTTTTGGAGTTACGTCCGGCACCTTCAATAGCGGAGGACTCTCTTTTAGCAGATTTACACAATCAGGCACACAACCCTCAACACTTGCACTCACTGGATCTTCCATCTTGACCGTGGGGACTAACTCAGAATTTGGCGGAAACGTATCGTTTACTGCGCCACAGGTACTCCTCAATGGCTGTACGTATCACGGTACTGCTTCGATTGAAAAGACGGGGGCCGGCAATAATTCAGGAACAGGTGGAAACACTTTCAATGACATTGCAACATTGATAAATTCAGGATCAGGGCATTTGCTTACAGCCAACGCAAGCCCTGACATTTTCAATGGCGACCTTACCGTTACCAACTCCGGATCAAATCTGATTTATCTGGCTCATGCCAGCGCAGGAAATCAGTTCAATGGTAACATCATCCTCAACTCGACCGGTAGTAGCAGTGGAATTTATTTCTCAAATAACTCGGGGGGAAGTTCAACCCAGGCTGCAACAAAAACTATCTCTCTTGGGGGCTCTGGGTTCACGTCAGGTGAGCTGAGAATAGCTCGATTAACGCAACTCGGAACAGAAAACACTACTCTAATTCTCGGAGGGACGAGTGCTGTTTTGCGCGTAGGACCAAGTACTACCTTCGGAGGCAATATCGATTTTCGTTCTCCACAACTTTATCTTGATGGAGTCACCGTTGCAGGAACATCAAATCTGGAAAAGACCGGGGCAACGAATGATGCAAGTCTCGGAGGCAATGTGTTCACTGGCGCGGTAACGGTGACCAACAGCGGCAGTGGATACCTGCTTTTTGGCAACGGCTCTCGAGACCAGTTCCTAAGCACTGCCGTTTTTGACAACACGGGTAGTTACCGGATTTATTTCGCTCACAACCACCCCGGAGAGACAACCACATTCGCATCAAGTCTGACACTAAACTCTAACAAGTCAGGAGGCAGTGATCAATACTCTTATCTGATTGCCGAAAACGGAACTTCATCATTTTCTGTGGGTGGTCCTTTTGCTATCAACTGTTTTGGAGGAATAAGAAGCGACTTCCGCCTCCTTAATGGGACCGGATCGTCTGCCACGTATAACAGCACTGTTGCTATCAACAATGCCAATTCTCACCCCTCTACGGTAATTCGAATGGGAGAGAACGGAACATCAACATATGCTAACAATGTTTCGGTTGCCAACAGTGGCGGTTCTTCTGGCATTATTTTTAATTCCAATGCTGCCGCCAATTCCACAATGAACGGTGTAATTTCAGGTGGCATCTTCTCAGGTGGAACATTAAACCTAAATCGGTTTACACAAACCGGAACCTCCCTGCAAACCCTTACGCTCACCGGAAGTGCAACGCTTAATATCGGACCCAGTTCCAGCTTTGAAGGAGATGTGATGTTTCTCTCTCCTTCATTGCTACTCAACGGAGCAACCTACATGGGAACAACCCATCTTGAAAAAACCGGAACAACAAATGACACTGGCTCTGGAAACAATATTTTTTCTGGTCAGGCTGTGATCGTTAACAATGGGTCAGGTAATCTCAGGACGCAAGGAAACAATACCTTCAACGGTCTGACAACAATTTTAAATAATTCTTCATCTGACATCCTCCTTGAGCTATCGGCAGGCAGCGTTTACAATGGTAATGTGACATTTACAAACAACGGCAGTTCTTCAATCCGAGTTGGCTATCAGGGCGCCACTACATTCGCTGGAAATATTACGGTAAGTAACAGCGGAACTGGAATCCTCTTTTGCGAGAGCTCTGGTACAGCAACTATGGCAAGTCCGGGTGTTATCACGGTGGGCACTGGCTTTAGCACTGGCGAACTTCGGCTTAGAAGCTTTTCACAAACTGGTGCTACACCACAAACGCTGACTTTAACCGGATCAGCTCTACTTACACTTGGACCTTCGTCAAGTTTTGACGGAGACGTTACTTTTACTTCACCACGACTACTCCTTCATGGCACAACATACAACGGAGCCGCACACTTGGAGAAGACGAGCGTGGGTAATGATGATGGCAACGGTGGAAATACATTTAATCAAATTGCCACGATTGTTAACTCTGGAGACTCGTACCTGAGAACTGGAGTATCTAACCCAGATGTTTTCCAAAGCACACTCACTATTGTAAACTCCGGAGCATCTACAATTCGGCTTGCGGACAACTCCGCAGGCAATCAATTCAATGGCAATATCGAATTAAACTCCACTTTTGGTGGTGGGATTTACTTTTGCAACAATACAAACGGAACTGCAACACTCGCTGCCACCAGAACTATCGCAGTTGGCGGATTTGGTGTCATCAGTGGTGATGTGAGGCTTATTCGTTTCACGCAAGTAGGAGCTACAACACAGAATCTTAGTCTTAGTGGAATTGCAACATTGACTTTAGGTCCTAGTTCGAGCTTCGGTGGCGATGTTAATTTTTCCGCGCCAGGACTTTTGCTCAATGGAACCACCTTCACCGGAGTTGCTTCCTTGTCAAAGACTGGCGCAAGCAACGATGGTGGTACCGGAGGAAATAATTTCATCACCCATGCATCCATTACCAATTCTGGTGCTGGCCAATTGATCACTGCCAACAACTCACCGGATACTTTTGGTGGTAATTTAACGGTGACAAATTCCGGCTCAAACATTATCTACCTTGCCAATAACACCGCAGGAAATCAGTTCAATGGTAACATAACATTCAATTCCACATTGGGGAGCGGTGGTATTTATTTTTGCAACAATAGTGTGGCTGCGACAGCAACCCTCAATGCAGGTGGCTCTCTTCTTGTAGGCGGTTCCGGCTTTGTTGATGGCAGACTGAGGATGCGAAGATTTACCCAACTTGGAGGCACCGCACAAACGCTGACGCTGACTGGTACTGCCCTTCTTGAACTGGGTCCATCTTCTGTATTTAATGGCAATGTTGATTTCAGGTCGCCACAAATTGAAATGGACGGTACGACCTTCAATGGCGTTACCAGGTTAGAAAAAACAGGAGCAACTAATAACGATAGTCAGGGTAATAACATATTCAACGGTGTAACCACGATAGCTAACTCAGGCAGCGGTTATTTCAGATTTGCGGTAAGCGCCTTGGATCAGTTTAACAACAACCTCATTCTGGAAAACACAGGAACCTCCACCATCAGAATGGCCGATGTGATTGCCGGGACAGTGTTTGATGGAAACATTCAGGTGAACTCTACCAATGGTGGCGGAATATACTTTGGTAACAGTGCATCAGCCTCTGCTACTCTCACATCAGGTCATACGATCACTGTAGGAGGGCTCGGGTTTAATTTGGGAGAACTAAGGCTACAACGATTTGACCAACAAGGTGCCACAGCGCAAAGCATGACTTTGACAGGTACTGCGTTACTCACGATAGGACCAAGCACTACATTTAATGGCAACGTAAACTTCAGCGCACCTCAGCTGGCACTTTCGGGTGGCACCTTTAATGGCACTGCGGCACTTGCCAAGACCGGAGCTACGGGAAATACAGGAAGCGGTAATAATGTTTTCACTTCAACAACAACCATCACGAATAGTGGTTCCGGAGTACTCCGTACAAACGGAAACAACACCTTTGGCGGGCCAACCACCATTGTTAATACCAACTCAGGAGATATCCTTCTCGAACTCAACACAGGAAGCACATATAATAATACCGTCACTTTCACCAACACAGGTACGTCCAACATCCGAGTGGCTTACAACGGTACAACCTTCTTTAATCAAAACATAATTGTAAATAGCACCGCTGGATTAGGCATTTATTTCTCAGAAGGCCCGGGTAGCTCTACCTTAGCAGCCTCCAGAACCATAACTATTGGCGGAACCGGATTCAGTGCCGGAGACCTTCGCCTCGATCGATTCACACAGATAGGTGCAACTGCGCAAAGTTTGACATTCACTGGAAACGCCATTTTCAGAACCCGAAATTCAAGTGTTTGGAATGGCAACCTCACGGTGTCTGCACCTCGGATTTTCGTTGAAGGCTCAACATTCAATGGAAGCGCTTCATTTACCAAGACAGATTCCAATACAGACACCAATGCCGGTGGAAACACGTTTAATGGCGTCACTACATTTGTAAACAGTGGCGCTGGCACTTTTCGTCTCGCCAACAGTGCAGGAGATAGCTTTAATAACAACGTCACATTTAATCAAGCAGCAGGAACATTACAACCTGCCTATAATGTCTCATCCAATTTTGCCGGCAACGTTACAGTGAATGGCAGCAGCGCAATTACTTTCGCGGCAGCTGGTGGTACTGCTAATTTCACAGGTGGCAACGCACAAGCAATTATCAGGAGTGGCAGCGCCTCGCCCATCTTCAGAAGGATGCAATTCAGTAAATCGGCAAATACCGTCACTCTGAACACAGACATTTCTGTTACTATCAATGCTACGTTTGTTACTGGTGTACTGGCTACAGACGCCACTAACATCATCAACTTTGCGGACAACGCTACCGTAACAGGCGGATCAAATGCCAGCCACGTAGATGGCCCAGTGAGAAAAATTGGGAACGATGTATTTAATTTTCCAACTGGAGATGGAGGCATTTACAGATCGATTGCAATTTCGGCACCCTCCAACACCACACACACCTTCACTGCTGAGTATTTCAAAACTCCTCAGGCATTTGGCAATGAGTCCACTTACGACCCGAGCTTTTATTCCGTGAGCTCATGCGAGTTCTGGACCCTCGATCGAACTCCAGTCGTTGGCGGATCAAACGTCCTCGTAACACTCAGCTGGAACTCCTCTGATTGTACGGGGCCTTACATCACCGATCCTTCCACACTCAGAGTAGCAAGATGGAATGGCTCATCCTGGGTGAATCATGGCAATGGCGGCACCACCGGAACATCTGCCAATGGAACTATCGTGAGTTCAGGGGTAGTAACATCCTTTAGCCCTTTTACGCTTGCATCAACGACTTCTGCGAACCCTCTGCCGATCGAACTTGTCGAGTTTGTTGCCATTCCAAATGTTACCTCAGTTGGACTCCATTGGACAACTTTGTCGGAGTTGAATAACGATTTCTTTACGATTGAAAGGTCCAAAACTGGTGTTGAGTTTGAAGAGTTGGCGCTGATCAAGGGGGCAGGTACTACAGATCAAAAACAGACCTATACGTACGAGGATACCAAGCCGCTGAATGGCGTGTCTTACTATCGACTCAAACAAACCGACTTTGACAAGTCCATTTCGTATTCAGAGATCTTGAAGGTAGACCTTGAAGCACCGGAAGTCATGGTGTTATATCCTAATCCTGTGAACCAGTCTGAAATAGTGACAGCAAATTCAACCGATGTATTCGCTGTATATAACAGCCTTGGACAAATGGTGGCCAAAACAATACTTACTCGCGAGATCGATACTAAAGGCTTGCCTGCTGGTGTGTACACTGTCAGAAGCGGCTCAGGTAACGTGACCCGACTGGTGATAAAGTAATTTAGTTAATACTCCAGGTGTACGACCGGGTGTCGTATTCAAAAGTATCGAGGTCGTAAACCCGTTCTATATAGTTGACATTGTTTTTTTTGTCAATCATAATTACAGTCGAGCACCTCGAACCGTAATTGGGTGTTTTGATAAACATGGCGGAGAGGGCTCTTTCACGTTCAAGCTCTAAACCCGTTTTTGGCAATTCACTATCCATGGCAATTTTTTCATCTCGCAAAACTTCGAACAATAAGTCTGGTTCTACTTGATCTTGCTGAAGGATTGGACTCATCATGCTCTTACCTCTTTCCACTTTGGGCCAGGGTGTATTCAAAAGATGGTTGCTTAATCCATAAAAACCTGCGTCAAGCTTAATTATTTTCGATTGATAGTTTGAGTAGTAAGACAAGCCTTCCGGGGTTCCGAGAATCAAATTGAATCCATTATACTCCGAGGCTGACTCGTGTATATCTTTTAGATACTCGTCTGCGGAAGCCTCTGATAAGAGAAAGTCTGAAACCAATTTGCCGCGGGAAGGTGCAGTTGGATTGATGTTGCTCAAGTCACGATAGTTTGTCACCATTCCTATCCGGCCTTCTTTAGTCATTGCCATCCATGTTCCCTGCGCCTCGAGGTCTCTCCCACCCAATATATCTGGATGATCCTCCCAGTAGTGAGCCGCTGCTGTTTTCCTTTTATAGAATTCGTCTCGGTTAGCAGCAACAATGAGTTTATACTTTGGATGATAATTAACTGAAAGAAATATCAGACACATGTTGACCTAACTAAAGAGTTCGAGTTGTGAGGGCAATAATTGAAATGATCTCCGATGAAGTGGAGTGATGCCCAGATTTCGAATACCATCACGATGCTCCTCGGTGGGATAGCCCACATTAGTTTCCCATCCGTAACCGGGAAACTGCTCGGAAAGTTTCAACATAAGCTCGTCACGATAGGTCTTTGCAAGTACAGAGGCTGCCGCGATACTTAGGTATGTTGCGTCTCCTTTTACTACACACTCAAAGCTCAGTTCTCCATAGGGCTGAAAACGATTTCCATCTATTAGCAAAAGATCTGGCTTCACTTTGAGTTTGTCCAATGCCAGGTGCATGGCTTTAAATGACGCTTTAAGAATATTGATCTTATCGATCTCATTATTATCTACCTCCGCCACTGCCCATGCCAAAGCATCGCGTTGGATTTCTTCCCTGAGTAAAAGTCGTTCATCACGCCCAAGCTGTTTTGAGTCGTTTAGCGTTTCGTGAAAATAATTTTTAGGAAGAATAACTGCTGCAGCGACTACAGGACCCGCCAAACAGCCGCGACCTACTTCATCGCAACCCGCCTCTACTAAATCTGGTGTGTGGTGTGGCAACAGCATCGCATCAAAGATAAAGGTTCACCTTGAAATCCAAATTGAAATCCAAACCTGCACAATCGGACAACTCCATATTTTGCTATCTTTCAATTTGATAAAAGCTTTTGTTGAATTAGTTGATGAAGAAGGTGGCAAATCTCTGGAAAAAAATTTCATCGCGTCAGGTTTACGACAATCCGTGGATTAACGTAGAAGAACACCAAGTTCTGAATCCGGCTGGCAAGCCGGGAATCTACGGCAAAGTGCATTTCAAAAACAAAGCCATCGGAATTATACCCATCAATGAAAAAGATGAAACCTGGCTTGTAGGCCAATATCGATATACCCTTGATGTCTGGTCATGGGAAATACCTGAAGGAGGTGGTGCGTTGAGCACTGATCCTCTGATTTCCGCCAAGCGAGAACTCAAAGAAGAAACGGGGCTGGAAGCTGAAAAGTGGACGAAGATAGGCCAAGCTCACCTTTCCAATTCCGTTTCAGATGAAGAAGGTATTTTATTCGTTGCCGAAAACCTGACTGAGGGGAGATCTGAAAGAGAGGATACCGAGGCGGATATGAAAATCAAAAAGGTGCACCTGAAAGACGCTGTTGATATGGTCATTAAAGGAGAAATTACGGACAGTCTTAGTGTGATCGGCCTGCTGATGGTCGCAAGGATCAAAGGTTACTAGGGAAGTTTATGCAGCTTCAGCAATACACTAAGCATCTCAAACCTAATTTTCTTCTGGCTTACCCAGTGATGCTGGCCATGCTCGGACAAGTGATGACTGGTGTAGCCGACAGTGTAATGGTCGGTTGGACTGGTGCAACGCCTTTAGCCGCGTCCTCGTTTGCAAATATCTTCTTTTCAATTCCGCTTTTCTTCGGAGTTGGTGTTTCATACGCCATCACACCTTTGGTGGCACAAGCCGATGGCGCTAACGATGTGAATAAGATCATTGACGTTCTTAAGAATGGATCATTAATCAATCTGGTCACCGGATTTGTTTTGGTTGCGCTAATTTTTTCATGTGAGCCTTTCATGCATTTTATGGGTCAACCATCAGAAGTTGTGACGCTCGCGATCCCATACCTGAGCATAGTTGCTGGGGCGATCATACCAACCATGATTTTTCAAACCTATCGCCAATTTGCTGAGGGCTTGCAAAGCACGCGTGTTGCAATGGCTATCGTAATTGGTAGCAACCTTATCAACATTGGGCTCAACTATATTTTGATTTTCGGAAAGTTTGGCGCGCCCACACTAGGGTTGAATGGCGCAGGATGGGCAACGCTTATCTCACGAACGATAATGGCTATCGCGATGATGGGCTACGTTTATTATGCGAAAAAATATCAACCTTACAAAGGCGGTTTCAAAGCGGGTGGTTATTCAATCGCGTTAATAAAACGAATGTTGCACATCGGCTTGCCTGCGGGTTCACAGTTTATTTTCGAGGCGTCAGCTTTCGGTTTCTCTGCTATCATGATGGGATGGCTTGGCACCACAGCATTAGCTGCGCATCAGATTGCAATCAATCTTGCCACGATTAGTTATATGACCACATCAGGACTTGGCGCAGCGGCAACAATCAGGGTGGGAAATTTTCTTGGCCAGCGAGACACCAGCAATATGAGAACGGCAGCTTTTGCGATGATCTGGATGGCCGTGGCAATCATGGCGGCATGGGCTTTACTTTTTATCTTCGGTCGGTATGCACTGCCTTCACTATATATCGACAATGAAAGCGTAATCGATCTGACGGCATCACTTCTCATCTTTGCCGCATTCTTTCAACTGTCAGACGGGATACAGGTGGTCACTGCCGGAGCATTGCGCGGGCTACAGGATGTAAAGATTCCTTCGCTGCTCATTCTGGTAGCTTACTGGGCAGTAGCACTACCTTTAGGATATACGCTCGCTTTTCCATTTTCCTTTGGAGCTAGCGGGATATGGCTGGGACTGTTTATCGGGTTGACATTGACTGCCACAGCTATGGTGGTGAGATTCAGACGACTCTCAAGAAACCCTAACCCTATCTAGGGTACAGTTTTGATAATCTTTTTAAATTACTAGCTAAATATCCACCTAATGGAAGTAGAAGCGCGCGCTGTGCGAGAATCACAGACGACAATCACGGAGCTCATGGTTCCCTCCTATGCCAACTTTGGCGGAAAAATTCATGGAGGTACTTTGCTATCGCTGATGGATAAAGTGGCTTATGCTACTGCGAGTAAACATGCGGGCACTTATTGTGTCACCGTTACGGTGGACAAAGTTGAGTTCTTACAGCCCGTGGAAGTTGGTGAACTCGTGTCAATGCATGCTTCGGTCAACTATGTGGGACGAACGTCCCTGGTTGTTGGCATTCGAGTCGAATCGCAAAATATCAAGTCAGGTATTATCAAGCATACCAATTCATCTTTCATTACGATGGTGGCAAAAGGAGACGATGACAAACCTGCGCGTGTACCTGCTTTGATTCTGGAAACGAAGGAAGATGTGAAAAGATTTATCGAAGCCATGCAAATGAAAGACATAAAAAATTCGGTGAGGGAAAAGATGGATGACGCAAAGTCTAATATAGAAGTGGAGCGGGCCGATGAGGTATTAAAAAATCAACGTTGTATTCTAAAGTATAAAATTTAAAAATTCATGATTAGGTCAATTTCATTTCTCGCATTGTGTTTTGTTTGTACAGTTTCTATCGCACAATATTCGGTCATTCTTTCGCAGCGAGAGCAGGCCAAGGTTATCGATGAGTTGCTGAACGACCGACTTGAGAATTTACTCCCGTCACTAATGAAGCGCGAAGGGATCGATATGTGGGTGGTCATTTCCCGCGAATACAATGAAGATCCGGTTATCAAAACGTTTCTGCCTGCCACATGGATGGCCGCCAGACGAACTACAATGCTGGTTGCGTTTGACAAAGGTAGTTCAATGGAATACTTAGCTGTGGCACGATACGATGTTGGCAAAGTGTTTAAACGCGCATGGAATCCGGAAGAGCAACCTGATCAATGGGCACGTCTCGGAAAAATAATCGAAGAACGTAATCCGAAAAAAATTGCCGTGAATAAAGCAGCTAACTGGGGTCATACCGATGGACTTACGTCCAACGACTATGACAATCTGATAAAAGTTCTTCCCAAGAAATTCCAGAGCAATGTGATCTCCGCTGAAAAACTTGCTGTCGCATGGCTGGAAACACGCACAGAAAAAGAGATGGCAATCTATCCGCACATCTGCAGGATCGCCCACGAAATTATTGCTGAGGGATTTTCGGATAAAGTAATTCAGCCGGGTGTAACTTCCTCAGATGATCTGGTATGGTGGTATCGTGAAAAGATTAAAGAGTTAAAACTTGACACGTGGTTTCACCCCAGCGTTGACATTCAGCGTGAATCGGAGCTAGACAACATCATTCGGCCGGGGGATTTCCTTCATGTAGATTTTGGTATAACATATTTGAGGTTGAATACAGACACGCAAGAGCATGCCTATGTGCTGAAAGCTGGCGAGACTGACGCACCCTCATACCTAAAAGAAGCCTTTAAAAAAGGAAATCGATTACAGGACATATTCACCAACAACTTTAAAGAAGGTAAAACCGGAAATCAGGTTTTAGCAGAGTCAAGAAAGCAAGCGATCGCGGAAGGAATCACACCATCCATCTACACACACCCAATCGGCTATCATGGCCATGCAGCCGGAACTACATTGGGGATGTGGGATCTGCAAGAAGGGGTTCCCGTTACAGGAGACTACCCGCTCCATCTCAATACAGCCTACTCAATCGAGCTCAACTGCACCGTTAACATTGCAGAATGGAAAAAGGATATCAGAGTGATGTTAGAAGAAGACGCTTACTTTGACAAGCAAGGTGTCAACTACATTGATGGAAGGCAAACGGAGATCATTTTGATTCCAAAGCCTATGCCGAACGTGAAATAAACTTATACTGACCTGATCTTAGTTAACGCTTCGGTGACCGACTGATAACATGAATTTTTTAAGGAAGGTATATACAGTCTATGGGATGTTAATTTTTGGACTGTTGTTCCTGGTTTTTTTCTTTCCTCTACTTATTCCCATCGTTTTCAAAAAACAGTTTCGCCTGATCGGAGTATTTAATCGATGGTGGGCAAAATCGCTATTCTTTCTCATAGGCATTCCAATCAAAGTTGAATACAGGCAGTCGCTTGATCCAAAAAAACAATACGTTTTCGCACCCAATCATTTCTCTTTTATTGATATCCCCACAATGGGTCTTAATAGTCACAATACCATCTTCGTGGGCAAAAGTGAAATGGAGACGGTGCCGCTTTTCGGTTGGATGTATAAGAACCTCCATATCACAGTTGACAGAACAAAGTTGAAAAGCATGTATTCAACTTTGGTAAAATCACTACAGGCACTTGACGAAGGTAAGAGTCTCACCATTTTCATAGAAGGCGGCATATATACCGACCAGCCGCCAAAGATGGTCAGGTTGAAAGACGGTGCCTTCAGAGCATCCATTGAGAAACAAATCCCGATCGTACCCGTCACCATTCCTCACAATTGGATACTTTTGCCGGTAGAGCCTATGCTTTTGCACTGGACTCCAACCAAAGTGATCTTTCACGAACCCATAGATGTGACGGGGATGACTTTGAATGACATGAACAGCCTGAAAGAGAAAGTGTACCAGGTTATTGATGACGAACTGCGGAAACAAAATCCGAACGCGAGTTTTTAAAATGAAAATCGACAGAGCTACGTTAGAGAAGATTGCGCACCTGGCTCGCCTTGAGTTGGATGAAAAAGAAGTGCCTAAGTTGCTCGAAGATATGTCGAGGATGATTTCATTTGTTGAAAAACTAAAAGAAGTTGACACAACTGGTGTAGAACCTCTCACCACAATGTCGCATGAAATCAATTCACTCCGTGAGGATGAAGTTAAAAATCAACTTAACACAGATGAGGTGCTAAAAAACGCACCCGACAAAGAAGGAAAATACTTCCGCGTACCCAAGGTGATTGAATAATCACTACAACTCCCGATACATTATATAGGCGTTAGTTGGTCCAAGCTTTGGATGTTGAAAAGCATTTGGCACCTCGCCAATAATTTTAAAGCCGATTTTTTGCCAAAGTTTTACCGCTGGTGAATTTGACTTGATGACAATATTGAATTGCATTGCTTGATACCCAAGGCGTTTGGCTTCCTCGAGAGAATACCTGCCCATGAATTCGCCAATACCCTTGCCAGAGTGGTGTGGGCTTACCATATAAGATCCGTTTGCCACATGCGAACCTCGATCTGGCATATTGGGCTTGATCGTAAAAGTTCCCACCATCTCACCGCCCTGTTCCACTATGTAAACATGCTTATCAGACGCCAGCCAGTACGCCATCATTTTTTCACGGCTTGAATCCGGATGAAACACATAAGTTTCACCGCCAGCAATCACTTCCCGTATAATCGTCCATAGTTGGTCGTGATCTTCGGGTAAAACTTTTCTAACTGATAACGTATTGTTCATGGCGCTAAAATCCAAAACTAACAAAAGGCAAATCACAACGATGCTATTGCCTCGATTTTCATTTTATCGCCCACCTACGTAGTTTGCGCCCCAAATCGGGCTAGCCAATGCACGCACTACAATTCTGGAAATCATGGGCAAGAGTCTATCAGCGAATTGGGCTAGTTGTCGCTCTGATATTTGTATTGAGCCTTTGCTTCCTGTGGTATTCATGGTTGATGGCTCCTGCACCAGCATTAAACTGGCTTCATATTCAAGAACAGGAGCAGATCACCGTTCCAGCACATACTTTTCAACATGGTTTACTAGAACTTACTATTCCAGGTGATAACTACCTCATTTTTGAGCGACTGCTTGGGAGCTCGCTTAAACCAAACGTTACAGCCGGATATGTATTCCTTGGCGCACTTGCTATCGGCATGGTGGTTTTACTCACCATCGTCACGGTACTCTCTCGATTCTGGTATTTGCTCGGAATGGGCTTGTTCATTCTACTGATCGTTGGCTTTCGGTTGGAGATCATCAACATGTTTGGGATGCCTAATAAGGTATTTACTATTATCACTTTGGCTTGCTACATTATACCAAGCTTTTATTTTCAATTCTTCCGTTCATCGACAACTTTCAGGGTCCGGCTGTTGATCTTCTCAGTCATTACTGCACTGCTGGCGATCGTCACTAGTTTTTTCAGTGGTGTTGATTACCCGTTCCTCCACCTTTCAGTTACTGGTGTGACCGCGGGAATTGTTTTGAGCGTCATTTTTATTCTGATGGTGGCGCATGAGATTTTGGCATCATTTGTATTTGTCGCCAGCCAGGCATCTGCGCAGAGTAAGAGCTTAAATCACTTTCTGATTATCAGTGTGATTTATATGGCAAATTTGGCCCTTGCCTATCTGCATAAGATTGGAACAATTCAATGGGACTTCCTCTATATCAATTTTTATTTACTCCTCACTATCTCTGGCATCCTTGGTGTTTGGGGCTTTCGACAAAGGCAGCCACAGTATGAGGGAATAATCGATGCCGACCCATTCGGAACATTACTATTTCTTAGTCTTGGCATTATCTGCTTCACTACCGTTGGATACTTTCTAGGCACTGCCAATGATCCAGCTCTAGCAACTATTGATGACGCTATTATATACGGCCACCTGGGATACGGCATTATTTTTCTTACCTATATCATATCCAACTTCATCAGTATGCTGGCGAAGAATATGCCGGTATATAAAGTGTTATACAAGCCGAACAACATGCCTTACTTCACTTTTAGGTTTGGTGGTTTGATTGCCACGCTTGCGTTCTTTTTTTATAATACGTGGCAAGTTCCAGTACAAAATGCATTTAGCGCCTACTACAACGCAGGCGGTGATTTGTATAAAGTGACGGGCAATTCAACCTATGCCGAGGCATTCTATCAACAAGCTGGAACTTATGGTTTTCTCAATCACCATTCCAACTACGCAGTTGCAAATATCGAAGGCACTAAAGGCAATTCGATTAGAGAAAGAAATTTTTATGATCGCGCCAGCCAACTAAGACCTACTGAGTTCTCTTTCCTTAATCTAAGTCAAACGTTTCAACGAGAAGGATCGTGGCTTGAAGCCATGCTCGCACTACAGGAAGCCAGAAAGACATTTGATAACAGCGGACCTATTCAAAACACATTAGGGCTTGTCTACTCAAAACTTAATCTTCTTGATTCATCATTATTTTTCCTGCAACGCGCAATGGAGGACAATCTTTCCAGAGAAGGCGCACAAACCAATTTCATTGGCGTTTCTGCAAAAAACAATTTGAACGTTCCTGCAGATTCCCTTCTTCGGCTACTCGAATCTGACAATCAGGGAACAAGGAGTAATGCGCTAGCTTTTGCAAATATGCAGGGCACCAAGGTGAACTTTGAGTTTGACGCGTTGGCTGACACGACACTCAATTTATTTTCAGCAAGCCTTATTAACAACTACGTACTAAATCACCTTGGCGAGTTAGATAGTGCATTGGTGAACAAAGCAATAGCAATTGCCAAAAAGCCTGTTAACAGCGATTATGAAGAAGCTGTGCTATTCGCATCTGCTCTGGCACTGTATGAAAACGGTTCTATCGGCCGTGCCTATTCACTTTTGGAAGAGGTGGCAATAAGAAGTAGAGATCAGGACAAATACAATTCAATCCTGGCCATGTGGTCACTGGAACAAAATGCACCATTCAACGCAGGCAAATTTTCAGACTACATCGCCAATCAAAATAATCCGCAGTACCTTCCTGTTGTTGCCGCCTCGCTAAGCGAGTCCGGGAGAATCGGTGAATCTCTGGTGAAATGGGATTCGCTGAGAAACATCGACACAACTTACCTTGAAGTATCACAACAAATGATCAATGCACTTGCCGCAAGCCCGAATCTTGTGAACCGTTTTTCAAATGAAGAAAAATATCTTTTCACTCAATTCAGAATAGCACCACTGGACACGATCCAATTTGATCGTGTGTTACGGCAAATTGACAATGATGATATTAAGGGCCGTGCGATTCTTGAGACCAGCAGAAAGTTATTTGAAATGGACGAAACAGATGCTGCCATTGTACAGTTTCAAAAGGTGAAAGATCTGCAGCTGACCGATCGTGACTTATACGAAAGCATTTTACATTTTGAGCTCGATCTACTGGCAAAGAAGGGTGACATGAGAAGTCTGGCCAGACAAATCAATAATCAGCAAATCAACTTCGAAGGCAAATGGCAAAATCAAAAAATCTACTTTCAGGCAAAACTGAGTGAGATGTCTGGAGACACCATTGTCACCGGTAATTTTTTCAATTGGTTATCAACTGCCAACCCATTTGACGAAGAAGCTGTGATTGATGCAGCTAACTTTGCTAAGCTCCATAGCAAATATCGCCTGCGTTCATATACTATTCTAACTGATGCACTCCATTCAAATGACCATTCCATAAAACTCCTGAAAGCCTACTGCCTGGAGGCTGCACGAATGGGATTTTACGAATACTCCAGAAGCGCGCTTGAGCGCCTAAGGGCATTGCTAACACCTGAGAGGATGCGTCAGTTTCTGCTGGATAATCAGCAGACCTTTCAACCTGTATTGCAGTAGCTTTTATATAAGCAGTTCTCCAAGTACGAAAGAATCTGCTAGTTTTGTCGGTCTAATTTGAAACTCATGGATCAAGTCAAAAGAATTCCTCTCAACGATTTACACGAAAAACTTGGCGCTAAGATGGTGCCCTTCGCTGGATTCAATATGCCTGTGCGCTACTCTTCCGACATAGAAGAACATATGGCTGTGCGTAACGGAGTTGGGGTCTTTGATGTATCTCATATGGGTGAATTCACCTTAAAAGGACCAAAAGCACTTGACCTCATCCAACGCGTAACTACCAATGACGCCAGTAAATTGATAGATGGGCAGGCGCAGTATTCATGCCTGCCAGACAATGATGGAGGAATTGTAGACGACTTGATTGTTTACAAGATCAAAGAAGATGATTACATGCTGGTGGTAAACGCTGGCAATATCGATAAAGACTGGGAATGGATTTCTAAGCACAACACACAAGGCGCAGATCTAAAGAATATTTCTGATGATGTCTGTCTCTTCGCAGTACAAGGACCAAAAGCGACCGGCATTCTCCAGAAACTAACCAAGACTGATCTCAGCATCATAAAATATTATCACTTCGCAGTCGGTGAGTTTGCGGGAGTATCTGACGTAGTAATGAGCAATACCGGCTACACCGGCTCCGGAGGTTTTGAAATCTACGTAGCATCGAAGGATGCAGAAAAAGTATGGAATGCAATTTTTGAGGCTGGCAAAAACGATGACATTAAGCCAATTGGCCTTGGTGCAAGAGATACGCTGAGACTTGAAAAAGGTTTCTGCCTCTATGGCAATGATATCGATCACTCCACTTCACCACTTGAAGCAGGACTGGGTTGGATTACAAAATTCACAAAAGACTTTACAAACTCTTCCAATCTCAAAAAACAAAAGGAAGAAGGTGTTCGCAGGAAACTTGTTGGTTTTAAAATGATTGACAAAGGAATTCCACGCCACGACTACGAAATTAAGGACAGCAATGGCTCAGTGATTGGAAAAGTAACTTCCGGAACAATTTCTCCGATGTTAGGGGTGGGTATAGGACTTGGATACGTCACTGTCGAAAATGCGAGTCCGGGTTCCGAAATTCTTATTGCTGTGAGAAATCGTGACTTGAAAGCTGAGGTAACTAAGGTGCCTTTTGTGTAATGAAGACCATTGACGTTTGCCTGAGCCCTGAACTCATTCATCTCTATGATGTCAGCAACAAAACAGTTGTAGTTGTTGATATTTTGCGCGCTACGAGTTGCATGGTTACGGCTTTTGCCCATGGCGTTGAAAGCATAACTCCCATTGCCGATGCCGATGAATGCATGAAAATGAAGTATAAGGGCTTTGTCGTTTCCGGTGAACGCAACGGTCAGAAAATTGAAGGATTTGATAAAGGGAACTCACCCTTTGAATACATGGATGAGACAATCCGGGGGTTAAAGATCGCCTTTACTACAACCAACGGAACACAGGCCATCGAAAAATCAAAAGGTGCGAGACAAATCCTGATTGGATCCTTTTTGAATTTATCTGCAATCACCAAATATCTCTTGATGAGCGATCACAATATCTTGATCGTATGTGCCGGGTGGAAAGGAAAGATCAACCTTGAAGACAGTCTCTTCGCAGGAGCATTGGTAGATAAATTGAGAAAGCATATTGAACCGGACTGTGATGCGCCAATCGTGGCGCAAGAACTTTATCTATCCGCCAAGAATGATATGGTGAAGTTTCTTAGCACATCATCTCACGTAAAGCGCTTGAATAAATTAAATATTCACAAAGACATTGAATTCTGCCTTACTCCGGATCAGTATGACGTGATTCCAGCTTTAAAGAGAAGCGAACTCCATTTATTGTAACTTCGGGTTGTCACGATGACGATCCTTGTCTCGTTCTGACTTCTTTTTCAAATTTCTTTGAAACGCCTCTGTCAGGTTTACACCTGTCTGATTCGCAAGGCATAATAGCACCCATAAAACATCGGCCATCTCGTCACCGAGATCTTTGCCTTTATCAGAAGGTTTCTCAGACTGTTCACCATACCTCCTTGACATAATGCGGGCCACCTCCCCTACTTCCTCGGTCAGATTTGCCATATTGGTAAGTTCGTTGAAGTACCTGACACCAGTAGTTTTAATCCATGTGTCAACTGTCTTCTGCGCTTCTTCGATTGTCATTTTGATGTTAATTTTTAATCAGCTCCTCAAAGTCGATATCCATCACTTCAAATTTTTCCCAGCCCACAAAGTCAAAGTGCCACCACTCAGATGCATACACTTTGAATCCGCGCTTCTCCATTGCTGACCTCAGCATCTCGCGATTCTTGATTGCCACCTTATCCTTCAGCGGAAAATCGGGAAACGCCTCTTCCTGAAAAGAGTCATAAGGAGTTGGCATCTTAATTTCATTTTTAGTTTTACTGTCGATCAGGGTAAGATCGAGAGCACATCCCCTGTTGTGACGAGAGCCCTGATAGGGAGAGGCAACAAATGTGGTATCCCCATAAACCTCATAAAACTTCACTGTGGCAGAATATGGCCGGTAGCCATCATGAATTTTTAATTCGAGTCCCTTCTTTTTAAGATCTCCCTGAACTTTGGAAAGAGCCGCAGCCACAGGCTTTCTAGCATACGCTTTTGCCAGGGTGTAAATCACCTCTCCGGTAAAGTTATTAGTTGTGGCATAGCGAATGTCCAGGACGATTCCAGGAATGGCATCTTCAAGATCAACCAATTCCTTTTCAGGATGAGCTTTAATCTCGTTCAAATATCCGTTCAGCGACATGGGTTGAAGGCCATATTTATATTGTCCAAAAGCGTTGACAGATAATACAATAAGAAACGCAGCTAATAGATTTCTTGTGAGACTCATCATGGTTAAAGATAGATATTTTAACTTTAGATTAATCCTGATAATGTATGCGAGTCTTTAAGTGGATCGGTATCGTAGTCGCGCTACTTCTAATTGCTGTAGTTGCCTTTATATTCATTTTCCTTCAACTTCGAAAGCCCTCCTATGATGGAACGGTTACGCTAACCGGCTTAGAGAAAGAGGTCGAAGTTCAATACGATAAGTTTGGTGTGCCTCACATCTATGCTGCTAGTGAATTGGATGCCTACTATGCCTTGGGGTACGTTCACGCTCAAGATCGTTTGTTCCAAATGGAAATGTTAAGAAGGGCTGCAGACGGCAGGCTATCAGAAGTACTTGGCGAAGATTTAATTAAGGTTGACAAGCTGTTCCGAACGCTTGGTATCAATGAGTTTGCCAGTCAAAGTGCACAGCAATTTTTGAGTGCGGACACAGCGGCATGGCAACGCGAAGCGCTTGCCTATCAACGTGGGATCAACGCGTTTATTGACAACGGTCCGACTCCGATTGAGTTCAGTATCATTGGAATTCCTAAAACTAAATTCGAACCAAGAGATATTTACCTGGCGGTCGGCTTTATGTCTTTTGGTTTTGCCGAGGGGCTTCGTGTAGATCCAGTGTTGGAAAAAATCAGGCAGGAATTCGGAGATGACTACCTAAAAGACTTCAACCTGTCCTCCCCGCCAAATGCAGAGCGCATTCGCAACTATAATGGTGAGATCAAAAAACAAAATCTTGAAAATCTTATATCTGCCCTAAACGAAAGCCTCGAACAACTCCCGATTCCACTTTGGACTGGTAGCAATGGATGGGTTGTTTCATCCGACAAATCACAATCTGGTTTCCCGATTCTTGCTAACGATACGCACATAGGATTTGGGCAACCCGCAGTTTGGTATGAAGCTCATCTCGAGTATCCAGGATTTAGCTTCTATGGCCATCACATTGCCGGTATTCCCTTTGGACTGTTGGGTAACAACCGACACGGTGGTTGGGGTCTAACAATGTTTGAGAATGATGAAACAGATTTTTTCCTTGAAGAAGTCAACCCCGCCAACCAGCAGGAAGTGAAGTTCATGGGAGAATGGGAGTCTGTTGGATCGCGTATGGAAGTGATCAAAATCAAAGGTGGTGACGATTTACTTCTTGAAGTCCGATCAACCAGACATGGTCCAATTGTAAATGGCATCATTGAGGACGTGGAAGAGCAGACTTCTTTGGTATCACTAAGTTGGATGCTAACACAACATCCGAATAGGGCTCTTGAGGCGGCCTACTTACTCAATCATTCCAGATCAATTGAAGAGACACAACGAGCGGCTTCGTTGTTCACCTCACCAGGACTGAACGTGATGTATGGAGATAAGGACGGTAACATCGCATGGTGGGCTGTCGGCAAGCTGCCTATTCGTCCGGCTCACACCCAACCTAAACTATTTTTGAATGGATCCAGCGGTGAAGACGAATATCTCGGCCACTACGATTTTTCAAAAAATCCGCAGGCCATCAATCCACCATGGGGATACGTTTATTCATCGAACAACCAACCGGATACTGTTGATGGTGTGGTCTACCCTGGATATTATTATCCAAGGGCGCGAGCTCATCGTATTGTGAGTTTATTGGAAGCTGACAAGAAGTTCTCTGCAGCGGAACTCCAGAAGATGCAACTTGATGTAACATCCGAAACCACAACGCTGGTCGCCAAAGAAATTGCAAAGGTATTGGCAACTGTCGGTAATGACAGTCACAAAGAATTGATTTCGATATTAGAAAATTGGAACGGGGATCACCAAGCCGATGATATCGCTCCCTCTCTATATTACAACATACTCTCATTTATCCTTTATCAGTCGTTGCCAGATGAAATTGGAACAACATCATTCAAGTCTTTGCTAAACAGTTCTGTGATGAAAAGTTCATATTTGAAAATAATTAGCAACGACTCCTCTCGATGGTGGGATAACGTAAAGACGTCCAATGCAAAAGAAACTCGCACGTTGATTTTTGAACGTGCCGCTGACAAAACGCTAACCCTCCTCACTTCAAAACTTGGAAGTGACATAAATCAATGGAAGTGGAAAAGAGTTCATTCATTGACGCATGGCCACCCCTTGGGCGCTGTGAAACCATTAGATAAAATCTTTAATGTAGGTCCATTTGAAGTTCCCGGAGGAATTGAAGTTTTGAACAATTTAATGTTCACGCTTGACACATTAGGAACATTCCCGGTAATCAGCGGACCTGCCTTACGTAAGGTTACCGATTTTGGTGACATCGAGAATGGTTATACCGTTTCTCCCTCAGGGCAATCCGGAAACCTTATGAGCCCGCACTATGACGATCAGGCTGAAATGTTCGCCACTGGCTCAGTGCGGAAGATGCTTATGAATGCTGACGAAATCAGAGCCAACTCCACCGGTAGTCTAAAACTTAAGCCAGCAGAGAATTGAATTGATTGTTTAATTAATTCAATTTGATACCTTATAGTAATTCAAGCTTTTGAATATTCTAATCTCATTCGCACGTCCACATGATTAACATAGAAGAAGTTCGGAAAGACACTCCTGGTTGCGAACATAAGATTCACTTTAACAACGCAGGATCTTCTTTGCCAACTCAATTTGTAACAAATGCTATGCAAGAATACCTTGCTTACGAGGCGGTGACCGGTGGTTATGAGGCAGCAGATTTTAGGAGTGATGATATATTTGGGTTTTATAAAAGTGCAGCCCAGCTTTTAAATACTACCTCAAAAAATATTGCATTTACTTCCAGCGCCACTAGCGCATTTGACATAGCGTTATCGTCAGTGCCATTGCAAAAGGGGGACGTAGTCATTATTGCAAATGAAGACTACATCTCCAACCAGCTTGCGTTATTGTCGCTTCAAAATCGACAAGAGATAAAATTGGTGAGAGCCAACAGCCTTGATTCTGGGGGAATCGACCTCGATAGCCTGGAAAGCCTTATTAAAGAACATCGACCGAAGTTGGTTTCTATCACTCATGTGCCGACAAACACTGGACTTATTCAACCAGTTGAAGAGGTCGGCAAACTGTGCAGAAAGCATGACGTCTTGTATTTATTGGATGCATGTCAGTCAGTAGGGCAGATACCCGTGGATGTGAGGGCGATTGGCTGCGACTTTTTAAGTGCTACCATGCGGAAATTTTTAAGAGGACCGAGAGGTGCTGGCTTCCTCTATGTGTCTGACAATGTATTACAAAAAAATATGACACCACTATTCGTAGATATGCGAGGTGCCGAATGGAATAATGCTGATTCATTTGAGGCAAGACCTGATGCAAAACGATTCGAGGAGTGGGAACTACCTTATGCGCTCGTGATCGGAAGCAAGGCAGCAATCGAATATGCATTAAAAATTGGCATTAAAAATATCAGCGATAGAAATAATGACCTCTGTCGCATTATCCGTAAAAAACTCAACTCCATCGAACTTCGAACCCTGGATATTGGAGCCAATCTTAGCAGTATCATCACAGTAGATATGCCAGGGAAACAACCTGGTGAAGTTGTAGATTACCTACGGGCGCTACGGATAAATACTTCAAGTAGCCACCGAAGCTATGCACAAATTGATTTTGCCAAAAAGAAAGTAGAGTGGGCTTTACGCATTTCACCTCACTACTATAATACAGAAGATGAAATTGATTCGTTAATCCAAGGACTTGAAGATTTAAGTGAGTAACCGTGACGTTTAGAAACGCTATTCTGATTTGTATCATTATAGAAGCCGGTATAGGCGGGCTTGGTGTCGTCAACTACGGCTGGACTATTGAGGGACTGCAGGCCGTTACCAGATTTAGCGGTCGATTTTCGCTGATGATTTTTAGCGTTATTTTTCTAGCAAGACGACCCGAAGATATTTATTCGTGGTTATCTCCAAACCCGTTTCACATTTTTGCGCTTGCACATGGCATTCACCTGATTGAGCTACTATCGTTTATTTATTTTTCAGGAACTCCTATTATCCTCTATCGGTTCGCTGGAGGATTCGTAGCCTACTCGCTCATATTCCTCATGCCTATCCTTTCCGAAAGACTAAGGAAGGGGCTAATCACTGAGATTACTTTCAACAAATTCGTGATTGTCTTTCAGTACTTCGTTTGGGGAATTTTCTTTCTCACCTATTTACCGAGAGTTCGTGGCTCACTGCCTAACGTAGGTGGAACCTATCTTGAACATGTTGTGCTTCTGGGTTGGGTGTCGCTCATCCTTGGCATGAAATTGCCTAAGGTGCTATTCAAACGGAAACAGCGGAAAACGTTTTAAGACCTTACTGCCCCATCATTACAAACGCACCCCAGTAGTAAGGATCCTTGTATTTGGTCATCAACTGAGTTTGTGCCTGTTTAAAAGCTTTAAGCTTGTTATTGGTTTTGGCCCAGTTCGTGTAGAAGTTAGTCATCAAAGCCTGAGTGGCCTCATCATCTACTTTCCACAAACTCATAATTAACGCATTTGCACCCGCTACCTGGAACGCGCGCTGAAGTCCGTACACTCCTTCACCAGCACGAACATCTCCTAAGCCCGTTTCACACGCACTGAGGATGATCAGGTCAGTTCCTTCCAGCGAGAGGTTCATCGCTTCATAGGCCGTCAACACACCATTGTCATTGCTTTCCAAATCTGGTATTGCGTGCCCACTTATCGTCTTTGAAGCACCTGCTAGTAGAAGACCAGAACGAAGTAGTGGATTGCTCTTTGCATTTTCAGCGCTGACTCCGACTGCTGATCCACTGTCCACATCACCATCCGCAAGAAAGTAGCCGTGTGTGGCGATGTGCATCAAGTAGGGACCTTTCACTGCTTTGATATTTTTCTCCGATGCTTGTCCTTCGGACATTGCAGTTACCGCGTAGCCATTTGCTTTCAAAATCTTCGTCACTGTCGCCAACTCTACTTTTGTACCAGGCAAAGCAGCAACTGCATTTCCACCGTAATCCGGGAAACCTAACAAGAATGCGTCCTTCTTTGGAGTTCCGGCCTTTTTATTCTTGATCCCAATCAAATCTTTTGAGTTACCTAGCACGACCATATCGTATCGGTTCAACACGTAATCCGCATCCGGTTTCTTCAGTGTGCTTACATTGATTTGATTATAAACACCATCGGGAGAAAAGTAAACGGTCTTCTTTCCGGCTAATAAAGGATCAATCTTTGACCAATACTGATCATAGGAATAGGTGTCCTCGGTACGTTGCTGAATTGAGTTTTTATAAAACTTCGAGTAACGAGTCTCCAGTTGATCTCCGTTGTCAAGCACAACAAGTTTTGGAACAGTAGCTCCACGCGTTAACACCAACATCGCATACCTGGAGTTGCTGGTCAACATTTTGTCAAAGCCATGCAAGCGAATGATCTCAACGACAGCTTCGGTGTCCGTAAGAAGTGATGCTACCTGCGATAATGTTATTTTCTCTGTTGCATATCCCTCGGAGAAGTCTTTAGATCGCTCCGACAGTGAGCGCTCCAACTGGTTTGCCTGATTTTCTAGAGAGGTGAGATTGATATTCTGCTTCGTCAACTCTTCCTTGGAAAGCGCATAGTATCTTGCCAGCGTTTCCTTTTGCGCGATCCACGACAAGTAATCGTCAATCAGTTTTTGATCACCACTCGCAAGGATCGTCTGTTTGATCTTGCTTGTAGAACTCAGGAGCAAAGCTTTTGTAGCAATTTGATAGTTGTACAAGTCGACCAACATCGCGTTGTCAGAAGCGCTTGCATCAATGGCATAATTGAAAAATCTTTGAAAACGTGGTTGCAGCACATCCCAATACTTTGTCTTTTCAGCCTCACTCATCGGAGGAAAGTATTGATTGATGAAGTCAAGTGACTTCTCCATTGCCTCGGCATAGTAAGTCTTTGCTTTCGCGAAGTCATTTTTCTTCCAATACAAAATGCCCAGGTCTTCCACAGACTTCACATAGTCGGGGTGATTGGCACTGAGCACACTTAGGTTAATTTCTCTTGATTTCAATAATGCCTTCTCCGCATCGTCATAGCGAGAATTCATCCGGTAATAATTACCAAGGTCATTTAAGGTCTTTGCGTATGCAGCGTTGTTCTCTGTAAATTTCTTTTTATAAACATCAAGCGCCTTAGTTAGCAGTTCCTCCACCTGGTCCATCTTACCCATTTCGATATACAACACGCCCAATTGGTTAAGTAGGCTTGCATATTCCGGGTTATTTTTTTGTAGACGGCTTTCAAATACCTTTTTAATGTCGAGGAATGTACTCTCTGCTTTAGCAAGGTCTCCTGACACCTGGTAAGTTGACGCGAGGTTTAACTGAAACCTGCGATTATCAAAAGACTTTTTGCCTTGCAGTGCTTTCTTTGGGGCGGCATCAGATGCTGAGTTAGCTTCCTGCATAAGTTTGATCGCCTGATCAAATCGTCCGAGATCCTGATACAGCATGGCCTTATTATTCAGTAAGATTGCGTTTTGCATCGAGGCCTCGCCAAAGATTTCCTTACACAATCCTAGTGCATCATTGAATTTCTTTTCAGCATCATTATACTTCCCGAGTTGCTGTTCAAGTTTTGCCATGCTATTCAGGTTGGCCGCATAGGCTGCACTCGTTTTTCCTTGCGACTGTTCACTCATATTAATAGCATCAGTTAGATACTGCTGAGCCTCGTCCATTCTTCCTTGCACCAAGTAAACCAAGCCGATGTTACTGAGGCAGCGGAGATAACTGATGTCTTCCTTTAGATCGTTTGTCTCCATGTAGTTTTTGGCATCCATGAAGGAGCTTTCAGCCAATTTGTACCAACGCGCGTTATAAAATCCAACGGCTAGCTCGAGTGTATCTCTTGCTATTTCAGATGGAGATTTGTCGGCACGATCCTTTAAGGAATAAAGACCTCGCGCCCATCCCTCACCTTTTTGCTCTACATCAAAAAAGCTGGCGTTCTCATTAACAGATATCGCAAATTGAAAATCAATTTGATCCAACTCTGCTTTTTTCTTAGCTCCCGAGTCACCCAAACCTTTAAACAATGACTTTGTCCAGTCTTCCTGAGCGGAAGCAACAGCGGGCACAAAGATTACAAGCGCGAGAAGTAGACTTAGTCGTTTCATAAGTTGTCAAACACAAGTGCAAAGTTTATCAAAAACCGAACCACTTAAACGTTAGTCAAACGTTTTTTATCAACACAAAGGATTGTAGCGATTATGCCCTAAATTTCCGCAAAAATTAAGGGAAAGTGAAACTTTACAGGAACCTATCGATTGCAGTGGTGGAAGCGTTAGCGGCTATCTTCGATGACAACCGGTATGCTGATAAAGTAATTGAAAAAATTTTCAAACAGAACAAGAAGTGGGGAGCCCGCGACAGAAAGTTCATTGCAGAATCGGTGTACGAAATTGTAAGATGGCTACGATTATTTCAGGCGGCAAGCGAATCATTACACAGAGATTACTGGTCACTCTTGGGCACGTGGATCATCTGGAAAGGGCTTGAACTGCCGCCATACCCGGAGTTCGACAACCTGAACTACAAAAAGGTATCAGAACGATTAAAAGCGAGTTATGCACCGGCCATACAACAATCTATACCCAACTGGCTGGATGACCTGGGCCGGAAAGAGTTAAAAGAACGATGGGATCACGAGCTCCCTTTTCTCAATGAGGAGGCTTCAGTTGTCCTTCGTGTGAATAAACTAAAAACTTCTTTAAGCGATCTTAGAGAACTTCTACTGGAGAATAATATCGAGACCTCGGTTGATAATCGATTCGAGGATGCACTCATTTTGACGAAGAGATCAAACGTATTCGCATCCCAAAGTTTCAAAGATGGCTTGTTTGAAGTACAAGATGCTGGTTCTCAATTGATCGCTCCATACACAAGAGCCGAAGCGGGTATGCGAGTGATTGATGCATGCGCGGGCGCGGGTGGAAAGTCGTTGCATCTCTCCGCGATGATGCAAAACAGGGGGAAGATTATAGCCATGGATACTGAGGAATGGAAACTGGATGAATTAAAGAAAAGAGCAAGGCGAGCCGGTGCCATGAACATCGAGACCAGGGTGATTGAATCATCTAAAAGCATTAAACGGCTTCACGAGTCTGCTGATCGACTACTACTTGACGTTCCCTGTTCGGGACTTGGTGTGCTGAGGCGAAACCCTGACGCAAAATGGAAACTCAGCCCTGAATACATAGAGAAGGTGAAGGAGGTCCAGCAGAAGATTCTTTCTGACTATTCTTCCATGCTGAAAAAAGGTGGCCTCATGGTTTACTCCACCTGCAGCATCTTACCATCCGAAAACACGGATCAAGTGCACCAGTTTATTTCTAATCACTCGGACTTATTCAAATTAATTGAAGAGAAGTCCGTCTGGCCCTCAGAAGGTTTCGATGGATTTTATATGGCCGTGATTGAAAAGAAATAGTAGTTTTGGCGCTGACCAAAAAAAACTTAACACCACTCTAACAGTTACGGCTTGAGTTTCATTCGATCTCTTTTGTTGAAGTTGTATCTGATCTGGGTACTCATTGTGTTCACGGTCTTCATGATTATTTACCTCCCGGGCATTTTGATTCCATTTATTTTTGGCGATCGGGCCGGAGCTGTCGGCTTCTTATTCTTAAAAATCTGGTCGGGTACTTTTAGTTTCCTGAATAGGATCCTTTATCGAATCGAAGGCAGAGAAAACATAGATACTTCCAAAGCCTATATCTATGTAAGTAATCACACATCCTATCTCGACCTTCCCGGGATATCACTTACAATACCAACACAGTTTCGTCCGTTGGCAAAAAAAGAATTGAAGCGGATACCAATCTTTGGATGGATAGCACAAGCAGCTTGTGTAATCGTTGATCGGTCGAGTAATGAGAGCAGGAGAAAAAGCATGGATCATCTAAAGAATATCCTGGCCAAGGGAATTTCAATTCTCATCTTTCCGGAAGGAACACAAAATAGAACAGATCAGCGACTCCAACCATTTTATGATGGTGCATTTCGGATTGCCATAGAAACAAAGCAACCGGTGATGCCAATGGTTGTAATCAACGCTGGAAAACTCATGCCTCCAAAAGGCATACACATCCAACCGGGTACCATCAAAGTAATTATTGGCAAGGAAATAAAAACTGACGGCCTCCAAATGAGAGATACATCGTATCTTAAAGAACAGGTGTATAAGGTAATGGACGAAATGATTGCTCAACATCAATAATATTATCATGCCCAGAGAAATAACGTCTAAGGAATATTTCAGAACGGTGAACTTGATCTACGCTGCTCAACTCATGGCGATGACCCTCCTCGCTGGCGTGGCTTATTTTCTTATTCAGCAAGGCAACCTTGGCACAGCGAATAACGATCTGGCAGTCACCTTTCAAAAGATCATCATGATTATCGTGCCCTTGTCTATGGCAGCAGGATATATATTGTTCAGGTTCTTTATTAAAAGTGTTCCTCCCACTGCGCCTCTCAAACATAAGATGAAGCGCTATTTTACAGCCAACCTCATTCGCTCGGCATTTCTGGAAGTGCCTGGGTTATTTGTATCAGTGGCGGCCATCATCACCGCACACTCATTGTTTCTGGTTATCGTTCCGCTGATCTTAGTCGTCTTTGCCCTGTTTCGACCTACCCAATCAGTGATAGCTCAGGAGCTTAACCTCGGACCAGAGGAACGGGCAAAACTGGCTGACCCGAAGGCAATAATTTCAGAATCGGTTGAATAACATACACGCGAATTTTTTTTCGGCTCACGATTCCATAGTTTAGTTTGATTCATAGCACCTCAAATTGAAAACAGCTGTCATAGTATTCCTTGGTGGAGGTCTGGGGAGCGTCCTTCGCTATTCTATTGGCAAATGGGTCGGCACGCTTCATACCCATATTTTTCCTTTTGGAACGCTAGCGGCCAACATTTTGGCTTGCTTCACCCTTGGCATTTTGGTGGGCCTTGCGGATCAAAAGCAATTGTTGTCCCCTACCGCGCGCCTGTTTTGGTCGGTTGGCTTTTGCGGTGGCTTCAGCACCTTCTCAACTTTCAGCCTGGAGACCATCTCCTTGATTCAGGGCGGTTTTAACGCCTTTTCGGCCACATATGTGATTGTAAGCGTGGCCCTTTGCCTTGCCGCCACTTTTGCAGGAATGCTCCTTACCCAGGCTGCTTAATTATCCCAATTTTAAGTTTTCACCCCTGGCAGGTCAAAACCAGCCCAAAACTTACACTTTAATTGAAAATTTAAGTAAATGTTGTAAGTTGCTAGACTTTAATTAGTTATGAGGTCAGTTTTTATCAGTTGGTTGGCTGTGATCTCTTGTAGTTTTGCGTACGCTCAGCTTGACACCCCCAGTGTACCCAATTCAGTCGGCTTTGAGCTGCCAATGGAGAATTCATCCATTACGATATCCATTGGGGAGCCCGCAATCACTACACTTTCAACTTCCACTTTAGCGGTTACGCAAGGTTATCTCCAACCAATAGATCGCGAGCCCTGCCTCAATGCTGCCTTCACCTACTTCCCCAACCCCGCGAGGGAACTGATCACCATCGAAGTGACTGGCTGCGACAGCGAAATTTTATCCGTGCAAATCATAGACATCTGGGGCCGGCTTTTGACCACGGTCATCCCCAAAAACGACAATCAAATCCAACTCGGTGACCTAAGTCAAGGAGTGTACGTGTTTAAGGTTCTTTTGAAAAGTGGTGTGAGCGGAAGTTTTAGCGCAATCAAAGTCACTAACTGATGCGGAAGCTCTTCACCATATCATCACTTTTTTTCTTTTGCGCTACTGCATTGGCACAGGCACCACAAGGCATCAACTATCAAGGTGTTGCACGAGGCCTTGACGGACAACCCATTGCTCAGACAGACATATCCGTTCGCATCAGTGTATTGAAAGGTTCCGCCAATGGAGAGATTGAATACGAAGAAGTACATGAAATCAAGACAAATACTTTTGGACTATTTACACTGGTGATCGGAAAAGGTGAACCAACAGCCGGTTCATTCAATTTTATCGGGTGGACTGAGGGCAACAAATGGCTCCAGATTGAACTGGACGAAAACGGAGGTAGGAACTTTAAACTCATGGGGAGTCAGCAGCTCATGAGCGTTCCCTACGCACTTTATGCCGAGAGAGCTGGAAATGGCTACGAAGCTGGAAATGGAATAAGCATTGCGAACAACATGATCACCAACACTGGAGATGGTGATAATAGCGCTACCAACGAGCTGATAACTGCTGTAGAACTGGCAGGCAGTAACTTAAGAATCACCGATGCAGGAGGCACTAAGCAAGTAGATTTGAGCACCCTTGGAGGCGCGGCACAGAATCTCAACAGCGTATTGGCACAAGGTAACAACGCGGGCAATCAATCTATTACCAACCTTGCCACACCATCAAATCCTTCCGATGCGGCAAATAAATCTTATGTAGATAATCTTGACGCAACAGATAACGATAAAAGTGCCACAAACGAAATTCAATCCATCGCCACTCAAAATGTAGATGCAAATACAAGGAGCCTAAGCATAAGTTTGGGAAATACAATTAATGTAAGCGTAGCTGACGCGGACGCCAGCAGCACAAACGAGGCGCAGAGCCTCTCAAGAACAGGAACCAATGTTACTCTATCTCAGGTAAGTGGTACGGGTGGTGGAACAGTCAGCATTGATGACGCGGATGCAAACCCGGTGAACGAGGCACAAACTCTTTCTAAGACAGGTGCTGTTGTCAGCTTAACGAACGTGAGTGGGAGCGGTGGAGGATCGTTTACACTCAATGACGACAGCAACACCAATGAAGCCCAAAGCATTTCAAGAACGGGAAGTAATGTGACGTTGACGCAAGCCAATGGCGCAGGTGGTGGAACATTCAGTGTTGATGACGCAGATGCCAACGCAACGAATGAAGCGCAAACAATTTCAAAAATTGGGGCAGTGATTTCACTGTCAAATGTTTCCGGAGCTGGTGGAGGATCGGTGACTCTGAATGACGACAGTAACACCAATGAAGCTCAAAGCATTTCCAGAACAGGAAGCAATGTGACGATGACACAGGCCAATGGCGCGGGTGGAGGCACTTTCAGTATCGATGATGCAGATGCAAATGCTACAAACGAAGCGCAAACGCTCTCCAGAACAGGAAGCAACATTTCGTTGACTACAGTCGCTGGAACAGGTGGAGGAACGGTAAGCGTAAATGATGCCGACTTTGATCCTGGCAATGAAATTCAAAACCTAAGTCAGGTGATGATTCAGGGAAACAGCGCAGGCAATACAGCCATCACAAATCTGGCGAATCCAACAAATGCGCAGGATGCAGCTACCAAAAACTATGTGGATGCAGCGGATGCTGTGCTTTCATCAAGAATAGCCAATACATATGCTTTCAAGGCCAATTACAACCACACGCATAGCGCTCCGGTGACACAGGTTGTGACGATCGAATCGGAAGTCTTTGATACTTTTTCAGTGCTGTCTGGAAATTCATTTACTGCACCAGAAAATGGAGTTTATCAATTTACCGTCAGCGGTACATCTTCTTTGGGGGGAATTGCCATGCAGCTGCGAGTCACACCTACTGCCGGACCTGCTCAGACAATCGATATTAAAAGGCAACTCGGCTATCCTCTTTCAAGTATCATCAACTACTACGACAGCACCATCGTACTCCTTAATGCGGGTGATGTGGTGGAAATGATAGTAAACAGTGGTCTTGTCGGAGAAACCGTGACAGGTGTCTTTTACGGCTTCAAGCTATAACGGCACAAAAACCACCTTCTTGGTTTCGAAAAATTCTTCCCTAAAAAATTCCGACAGCTCGTACATGCTGTAAGGCCTGCCGAGTTCGGCCATCTCTTCTTCCAGGTCTCCGCCCTTTAGATAAAGAATTCCATTGTCAAGACCATGGGTGCTTACCTTCTTCACTTTATTCTTCACCCACTGATGAAACTCTTTCATTTTTGTGACTGCCCGGCTCACAATAAAATCGTATTGTCGACCTTTAATCTCCTCAGCCCTGATCTTCTCTGCCTGCACATTCTTCAACTCAAGTGCATTTGCAACTTCAGTAACTACTTTTATTTTTTTTCCAATAGAATCCACCAAATGAAATTGAGTGTCGGGAAACAAGATCGCAAGAGGAATACCGGGAAAACCTCCACCCGTACCCACATCAAGCACTTGTGCATTAGCGTTGAAGTTGATCACCTTAGCAATGCCTAGTGAGTGCAAAACATGGTTCGTGTAGAAGTTGTCCATGTCCTTGCGTGAAATCACATTGATCTTGTCGTTCCAATCTTTATAAAGGGCAGCTAAAGCCCGAATCTGATCCTCCTGACGAGTTGTCAAGCCAGAGAAATAATTGAATATTATATCAGCGTCTTGCAATTAGAATGGTTTTAGACGTAATTCAAATCGATCAAAAATAGAACGAAGTCATGACAAAACCGCCAGCACTCTTTGTAATCCTTCTTATTGTTCTCTTGGCCTGTCAGCCGAAAAAGGAAACCGTCACTACGAAAACAACTGCAGACAAGATTGACTCGGTAATGCAAGCCATCCCCAACTTCAGCGGTGTTGTTCTATTCGCTGAAAATGGGAACATAGAATATCTGAAACCTTTTGGTGTGAGGAGCTTTGAGACAAACGTTCCAATACAACCTACCGATATTTTTGAACTCGCGTCTGTATCAAAGCAGTTTACCGCCATGACTATCATGATGCTGAAAGAAGAGGGCAAACTTAACTATGATGATCCCATCGAAAAATTTCTACCTGGGCTCCCTTACCAAAATATTACGATTCGTCATCTGCTCACGCACACCTCTGGTCTGCCAGACTATCAGGCGGTGATGGACGAACATTGGGATAAATCCAAAGTGGCCAACAACAAGGATATCCTTGAATACCTGATCCAATACCATCCTCCGATTAATTTCGCTCCAGGCGAAAAGTATGAATACAGTAATACGGGTTACGTCTTTCTAGGTAGCATCACTGAAGCGGCTTCTGGTCAGGACTTCGTTGAGTTTTGCACGGAAAGAATTTTTAGCCCGCTACAGATGACCTCAACTGCTATACGCAGTAATGAAGAAAAATTGGGGCTATCGAATCTTGCATACGGCCATATCTTCGTGCCGGAGAAAAATCGGTTTGTGAGAGCAGATTCGTTTCCCTCTTCCAACTACACCATGTGGTTGGGCGGTAGAAAGGGACCAGGACGCGTAAGCTCTACGGCAGAAGACTTGCTCAAATGGGATCAGGCGCTCTACTCAGATCAACTTGTTTCGCAGGAAACTCTTGCAGAAGCGTTCACTCCGCAAACGCTAAATGATGGCACAAAATCCAATTATGGTTTCGGTTGGACCATTATCCCTGACTCCCCTGCGGGTAAAGTAGTTTGGCACAACGGTGATAACCCCGGGTACAAAACGATTATCGTGAGATACATCGCACAAGGCAAGACATTGATCATGCTGTGCAATAATTATCATTCACAATTTGAAGCTATCAGAGAAGCTGTAGATGGAATGCTCGCGGTAGAATTAGAGGAAGCGCAATAAATCAACGCTTCTTTTTCTGCCATTCTTTAACGCTCAGCTCGTTCATCCGCACGAATTCATCTTTGCCTTCAAGTGCTGCCAGTTGCTTGGATTTCTCCGCGTGTGATATCGCATTGAAATAATCACCAGACTGCGCTAGCACCAGTGCCCACACCCGATGGATATAATATTTATCGCCCGCTAATTGATGTGCTTTTTCAAGCCACATCAATGCCTGCTGGTGCATCTTGTTTTCTTCTTGTAAATATCTCGCTGATTGATAGTAGGTGTCTGCCGTTGGATTGTTAGCTATTGCATTCTCAATCTGACGCATCATCTTCGAGTCGGTATCCACTTCTACTAAAAAGCTGATTCGCGTTTGCTCCCATGTCCACGTCATCCTCGCACTTTCGTGAGAAAGCTCATCAAAGTCAATCGTGAATGTTTCCTGATATGACTTCGTATGCAACGGAGTTACAACAAATCTCAGTAAGTCTTCCTTCGGGTCATACTCATCTCGGCCATCGCCCCAATGAGAAGTATTCTTATGGATGACGATGGTCCACTGCTTCTCTTCTGGAAAAGCATAAAGTGCATAGGTGCCAGCTGGCACAGAATGGCCTTCCAATTTCACATCATCACCAAAAGAAATTTTTGTGGATTCATTGGCGCCCACCCTCCAGATGCGACCGTAGGGTACCAGCTGCCCCATTACCTTTCGTCCTCTTGCGCTGGGACGTGAGTAATTCACTACTATTTCAGTAAATCCAATGGTTTGTTTAAGTTCAGCTGGCGGACTGACTAATGGCACCTCTATTTGTGAAAAGGCAGGCCAAACAAAGAAAAAGGAGATAAACGTTGCGAGTGACCTCATCAGTCACATCAGATATGTTCCTTCTTATTTTTTACCAAATCATACATCAATTCACGCGCACGATGCAATTGTGCTTTCACAGTACCCAGCGGAGCTTCAAGCTCTTGCGCGATTTCTTCGTATGAAAGTTCATTGAAATATCTCAGTCGCACCAGCTTTTGATACTTGGCCGGTAACATGTTGACGAAGATTTGAATGAGCTCTTCTTTCTGCGCTTTGATAGCTTCCTCCTGTGGATTTGGATTAATATCTTCTACCTCTATCGACACCGACTGGCCATCATCATCGGTGTAGGTGTTGTGCATACTCAGCGTATTGATCTTCTTTTTTCTAATGAAGTCAATTGTGTTGTTGGTAGCAATTCGGAATAGCCACGTGCTAAATGTGAAATCTTTTTTGAACCGATGAAGGCTGCGAAATGCTTTGGCAAAAGACTCGATCGTGAGATCTTCAGCATCATCCACATTGCGCACCATTTTCAAGATCATATGGTATACCGGCCGTTTATAGCGGGTGAGAAGCTTTGCATAAGCTTTCTCATCGCCATCCACCGCCATATCGATCAGCTTGAAATCTTCGAGCGCCTTTTGCGAAAATCTGCTATTCAGGTCTTCTTCCATCTGATTTTATTAGTTTGTAACGCAACAAGGCCGGTGACAAGATAGTAAATGGCAAAAATAAAATCTAAAAAAGGCACTTTCCACGCTTCAAATCCGTCACCCAGCTTGCGCGAAACTGTACGTGAAAGGAAAAAAAGGATGATGATCCGTGCTATAAATGCTGTCAACACCACTGCCAGAAATTCAGGTAACAACAGTGCGGGAACGAACAGCAGCCAGGTCAGGATTAACGAAATGTTGAAAGCACCTAATCTTAGCTTGTCTATTGTTCGATAGCGTTTGCCAACGGACAGATGCCTCACTTTCTGAAGATAGAAATCTCCCCATGTTAGCTTGGGTTTGGAATAGACAATTGACTCCTTCAAAAGACATGGTTTTAAATTCAGTCGATTCGCAACAGTGTTCACAAACAAGTCATCATCACCTCCTGTAACACCCAAATGCGTGCTGTAACCCTTGTTCTGCAGAAACAAACTTTTTTTATACGCCAGATTTCTACCCACCCCCATATAAGGTTTACCCATCAAAGCCAAACTCAAATATTGAATCGCGGTGAGCAGAGACTCGTAGCGAATAAAAGCATTGAGTAATCCCGCTCTTTTCTCATAAGGTGAGTAGCCCGCAACAAGCGAAACATCTTTGGAGAAGCATGTACTCATTGACTTGATCCAATGATTACTTGCCGGCCTACAGTCTGCATCTGTAAGCAAAACCCACTCATGCGCAGCGGCTTTTATAGCCAACGTGAGCGCAAACTTCTTGCCATTGACATGTTCCGGCTTCTGCTTAACCTCGAGGTGTTTAAAGTTTTTGGTCGTCTGTGCATAGTGATGGAGGATTCCAAAAGTCTCATCATTGCTACGGTCGTCCACCACGATTACTTCAAATTCAGGATAGTCCTGTTGAAGCAACATCGGAATGAGCTCGCGAAGGTTGTCCTCCTCATCATGAGCACTCACGATTACAGAGACCGGTTGGGGTTCAGCAACCTCCACATCTCCTTTTCTGGAGAAAGCAATCCAATAAAGGGTCAGGTAAATACCCTGCACCGCTAGCGCGCCTAGAAAACAGATGAGAATAATTGGCAAACCAGTCCCTTTTTAAAGGGCACAAATATAGCGTATCACCCCAACCCCTACAGGTCATTTGGGTGTTTCAGCCTACGTCTGATTTACTTCATCAGTACTTACGTAGTTAATGAGGATAAAAGTGACCAGCAACCCGGAAAAGACACCCTCAAGGGCCACAATAAACGAAGCGATGTATGGGTTCATATACCTACCCATGGGTTCGTTTTCGATGATAGACTGCATGAGCGAGCTGTCCGACTGCATGTAAAGGAACAGAAACAGTGCAAAGACCAGAGAACCCACAGAAGCGGTTGCAACCCCGGTTACAAGGCCCCTGAAGTAATTGAGTCGGTCAGAATGTGACTGCTTGAATTTTTTCAGCGCCATGTAAACTCCCCCCACCAGAATAAAAAGATTCAACAACCGGAGTTCCACATGATGGCTCAATCCGACTAGTTTCATAATAAGAAAGAAGCCAATCAATCCGGCCGCGATACGCAAGCCATAACTTTCTGGAATTCGGTTGGGGTTACTGAAAAAGCTCATAAGCAGGCATTTAGGTTTGCCTAATTTTTACATTTTTCAAGAATATTACAACCTTTTTAAAGGTTATTACCCCGCCTGTTCACCGATACCCTAGCCAAGTTTGGGTAATCGGATGAGCAAGGGCTTAGCCGGCTGAAGGTTGGGTTTATTGAAAATAACTCTTCGTCTGGGGGTGGGATAGCTTTTTTTCTGAGCTCTTGTGGCTTTATAGACGACAAGGATCAGACCCCCTACCAGGATAGCTGCGACAGGCGCAGAAATCCAAAAATTATTGAGGATCCACTGCATGATTTTACGGTTTAAATAAACATAGTAAAATCATCGATTTTGATCATGTTAAATCGAATGAAATTGATGTTACCATTCGCGAGTGGTCATTAGCGGTTACAGGCTGTACGCTACTCTATCAGTTTCCCTCTTCGCTGTCGTGTACTCGCGCCTTGTAGCGCTGATTTTTCCATTCTTGAAGCAAAGCTTTACGCTGCGCCAGTTCTTCCTCCGTGGGTGTGTAGTCAATCAATTTTTTCAAATCAGGCTGCCCCGCATCTACCCACGCTGTGTACCATAGATCGCCAGTCATCTTAATACTCCTTCGCATCTGTCGCTCCACCATTCCGTGAAGGGCTTCATGATAGGAGTGTGAGTAATTAAAGGCAACTACCTTTTGCGTCTGCCTTCCCCTGGTTTCGAAACCATACTTTTTTGTGCCTGCTCGCTTGTATAAATCTTTTTCGATGGTAAGAACGGAATCCAGTGCTGCATTTGCACCTCTAACAGCAGTCCAGGCTTCGGCTGCAACATCGGGGACATAGGCAGCTTTCCCCACAAAAAAAGTGTAATCTTTTGCAAAGAGTTCGGGCAGGCGGGATTCCCAAAATCCATGAAGGCCATCCTGGCCGGTCAGCTGACCATCGTAGTTGCTGGTGGTATGAAGAGGCACATTAGCATCGGCAACGTAATGACCCAATTCGGCAGATAGTCGCAGTATCGCGGAAGGGTCATTGATCATGAAAGCATCTTTAAGCCGGTGGTACATGGTCTGTATATGCCACGGCACAATACCGCGGCTCATCAGGGTATCCTCTCCAAATTTCTCCACGGCCAGTGGCCAGTATTTTGGGAGCTCGTAGGCCGCGCTATCTCCATACTCGTCCAAGTCAATATAGTGCCGCGGTGCTTCGTCCTCCACAGCATATCTTCTTCTGTCCGGAGCGACTGACTCTTCAGTGAGGTATTCTATATTCTTTTTGTAGAATCCGATCATGGCGGGAGGCAACGTGAAAACCGCTAATCGATTAATCCGCTTATGCCCATAAAATCCCCACACAAATCCAACCATGGGTATGGCTAAACAAATGAGAACTATTTTTCGTATTCGATTCACAACCTATTCCGATGATAAGACTATTTTCTTTTGCGCTCCTGTTTTTAACTTTCCAAGTTACCTGGGGTTCCGATCCGTACCCTCGTAATTACAATATTGACATCCAGCATTATCGATTCTCTATTGAGGTCAACGACAGCACCAACATCATTGAAGGCTCCTCGGAAATTACAATTTTATTCAGAAATTCCCTTGACCAGTTTGATCTTGACCTGGTGGCAAAATCCAATGATGGAGCCGGAATGACGGTTCGGTCCATATCACGTGAAGGAAAAGCAATTGATTTCAGTCAAGCCGGGGAGCGACTTTCGATAAAGCCCGGAAAAGTCAACCAGGGCGATAAGGTTACTTTCCTGATTAATTATTACGGACAACCCAGAGACGGACTCATCATCAGCAAAAACATGTTTGGTGACCGAACCATCTTTGGCGACAATTGGCCAAACAGAGCGCACCACTGGCTACCTTGTATTGATCATCCTTACGACAAGGCTACTTGTGAATTTATCGTAACAGCACCGGGGTACTACCAGACTATTGCTAATGGAATCTTGGTAGAGAAAAAAGAATTACCAAAAGGAAGAACATTGGCTCATTGGAAAGAGGATAAGGCCCTTCCAACGAAAGTAATGGTGATAGGTGTCGCTCGTTTTGCGACAAGTTCTGCGGGGATGGTGGATGGGGTTCCTATTGAAACATGGGTGTATCCGCAAAACAGGGAGGCTGGATTTGTGGATTATAAGGTGGCTACCCAAATCACAGACTACTTCACTGATAAACTAGGCGCCTTCCCATTCGAGAAACTGGCCAACGTGCAATCTACTACCCGATATGGAGGAATGGAGAATGCCAGCAATATTTTCTACTTCGAAAATTCGGTTACAGGCAAAAATGAAAGAGAAAATCTCATCGCTCATGAAGTAGCCCACCAGTGGTTTGGTGATTCAGCATCTGAACTGGACTGGTATCACGTGTGGCTAAGTGAAGGATTTGCCACCTACTTTACTAGTCTTTATCTGGAGCACATGTACGGCAAAGAGCGTTTAGCGCAGCACATGAAGCAAAGTAGAGACGAAGTCATTACTTATTTCAAAAACAATCCCAGCGCTGTGATCGACACGACATTTTCTGACATCAATCGTGTGCTCAACACCAACTCCTATGAAAAGGGTGGTTGGTTTCTACACATGCTTCGTAAAAAGGTTGGTGATGAAACATTTTGGAAAGGAATCAATAACTACTACCAACTATATCAATATGGCAACGCCATGACTGACGATTTCCGAAAAGTGATGGAGGAAGTTTCTAAAGAGAATCTTAAGGAATTTTTCGATCAGTGGCTGAGGCGTCCCGGTCATCCAGTACTATCAGCCAACTGGACCTATAATACTCGAAAAAAGTTGCTGAATATATCTGTTGTGCAGACCCAAGAAGATGTCTTCAATACCGCTTTGGAGATTCAGATAGAGACATCAGATGGTGCAAAAGAGACAATCACCGTCCCGCTTGACCAGCGGGCGGTTTCTATGGCAAAACCCTTAGCCAAAAGGCCTAAAAAACTGACACTCGACCCTCATATTTGGCTGCTTTTTGAAGGTGAAATAGAGGCAAAATGAGTTTATTGGCGCTTTGCAAATATCCACAATGATCTTACCTTTGCAGTCCATTTGGAAAAAAGCTTATGGCAAACCATAAATCAGCAGAGAAAAGAATTCGGTCAAACGAGAAAAAGCGAGTACGGAATCGCTATCAGCACAAAACAACCCGTACTGCTACTAAGAAATTGTTGGCTACTACCTCAAAAAATGAGGCAGAAACCCTTTTGAAGGATGTTTCAGCGATGATTGACAAGCTGGCAAAAAAGAACATCATCCACTGGAAAAAGGCTGCAAACCAGAAATCCAGGCTGACCAAGCACGTGAATAAACTCGCTTAAAGAGTTTCACCAATATATTTTTCCCTTCCTTGTTTTCGGAAAACGATCATGAGGGAGGGTTTTTTATTGACCAAAAAATCTAATATTTGACTCCCAACGTGAAAGGTTCAACCAAACCCCTTGGCATCAAAAGCTGGGCGGCAGAAGACAGGCCGCGAGAAAAACTACTCCAAAAAGGCCAGGGATCCCTCTCAAACGCTGAATTGATCGCCCTATTAATTGGCTCGGGTACAGGCTCTCTAAGTGCTGTCGAAGTGGCGAAACTAGTGCTACAGTCGGCTGGAAATAATCTCCACGAGTTGGCTCGATTCAATGTGAAGGACCTGATGAAAAATAAAGGCATAGGGGAAGCCAAAGCCATCGCCATTGTAGCAGCTATGGAGTTGGGGCGAAGAAGAAAAGAAGCAGACCATGAGGACAAGCCAAAAATTACAGGATCACGGGATGCATTCGAACTGGTGCGAGGCGACCTGGAAGATTTACCTCATGAGGAGTTTTGGGTGCTGCTGCTGAATCGGGCAAATAGATTGTTGAAGAAGAAGCGAATCAGCGAAGGTGGCGTTTCAGGTACAGTTGCCGACCCTAAGATCATTTACAAATTAGCGCTTGAGGAACTGGCCAGCGGCATCATAGTAGTGCATAATCATCCATCGGGCAACCTGACCGCGAGTCAAAGTGACATCACACTGACCAAAAAACTAAAAGAGGCCGGAAAGGTTTTGGAAATTCAACTCCTTGATCATCTGATCGTTGCCAACCAAAAATATTATAGCTTTGCAGATGATGGGATTCTGTAATCTGCATATACGAACGAAAAAAAGCTCGAAATGAAGAGACTTATAGTCGTCTTGCTGATCTCTGTCACCGCTTTTCTTGCATTCATCTACTACACCACCCCCGACACTCCAGTAATTAATGAAGCCGTTGCAGAGCGTCCGGTGGCTTCTGCAACCCCATTTGATGCAGTAGTAAGTGAGTACGAACAATATATCGAAGAGTCGCTGGCGTTGACTGGCACACCGGGCGCAGCTGTCGCTATTGTCAAAGATTCACTTATCGTTTTCCTCAAGGGTTTCGGTCTGAGGAATGTCGATAAGGGAGATTCAGTTGACGTACACACCGTATTCAGGCTGGCATCGGTGTCCAAGCCAGTGTCAGCTACCCTTGCAGGGATACTGGTGGAGGACAGTATTCTGCACTGGAATGACCAGGTGAAAAAATACATTCCTGGATTTGACGTGAGTCCAGCTGAGTTTACAGACGCACTTGAACTCAAACACGTGCTCTCCCAATCCACTGGCTTTCCATATCACACTTATACCACACTTATTGAAGATGGAAGGACGCTCTCGGACATGCTAAATGAACTCCGGCAGGTTGAACTCATTGCACAGCCAGGAAAAGTTTACAGCTACCAGAATGTTGCCTACAGCATTCTTGATTCAGTTGTAAGCAAAGCCACAAATTCAACTTTCGAGCAAGCGATGAAGGCTCATGTCTTCGGGCCACTCTTTATGGCGGATGCATCGTTGACTTATGATGACATCATCTCACGCACCAATGTCGCACAACCCCACCTTTATCGCGGTCGCCAATGGAAGCCTATACCGATCTCTGACACGTATTATAACGCTGCCCCAGCTGGCGGCATCAACGCCAGCATCACTGACATGGCTAAATGGATGGTTGCAATGTTGGGATACAGAAGCCAGGTCATTTCTCCGGCTACGATTGAACAATTGTACAGTCCAAAGGTGCGGGCCACGGCCAAGAATAGAAATTTTAACCGCTGGAGCCGAATAAGAAAATCATACTATGGACTGGGATGGCGTGTCATTCAATTTGAAGACGATACATTGGCGTATCATGGCGGCTATGTGAATGGTTATCGAAGTGAAGTAGCTATTCATCCGTCAAAGAAAATCGCCATCTGTGTGCTGGCTAACGGCCCAAGCAGTTTCTCAGATTACGCGCTTCCTTCTTTTTTTAGAATCTACGACAAGCATATGAAGGCGTTGATGGATTCAGTGGCTGTGATTGCACCTTGACATGTCGCGCAACAGGATCATCTTCATTGTTATCATCATCTCGCTCGTAACGATTACGATTTATTCGCTGCAAGACAGTCAGGGTGGTGAGCAATACGTGCAAGAGATCAAGACATTTCGCGAAGAGAAAGACCTCTCAATGACGAGAGATGATTTTCCATTTGCCGGAAGAGCAGATGAGTTCACCGGTTTGAAATATTTTGAACCTGATCCCGCATTTCGAATCAGTGCAAGCCTTTCTCCCATCAAAGACAAGAACGTGGTGGTGCTTGCCACCAATGACGGACTTGAAAGCAAATACTTAGAATATGCTTATGCCGACTTTTCCATTTCTGGCGTCAAGTGCAGATTGCTCATACTGGAGATAATGGAACAAGGCCCAAACAGGGGAACCCTTTTTTTGGCGTTTGCAGACAACACCAGTGCCAATGAAACGTACGGTGCTGGCAGATACCTTGACCTAAGAAAAGTTCCCGGCAGTTCCTCTATCCTCCTCGATTTCAACAAGGCCTATAATCCTTATTGTGCCTATTCTGATAAATTCTCCTGCCCATTCCCGCCCCGAGAAAACATACTGCACGTGGCCATTCGCGCGGGCGAAAAGAATTACAAATAAACCTCAGATTCACAGTCATTTTGGGAGTTGCAGATCAACCGCCTTAGCAGACTTTTATCTATTTTTGAAGCTTATTTTCCGGCATTTCGATGAAGATTTCTTACAACTGGCTCAAGCAATACATTGACATTACCGAGACACCCGAGGAATTGGGAAAAATCCTTACCTCGACCGGATTGGAAGTTGAAAGTATCGAGCCATTTGAATCAATTCCTGGTTCTCTGAAGGGACTCGTTATTGGCGAGGTCCTTACCTGCCAGCCCCACCCTAATGCAGACAAGCTGTCTCTCACGACTGTGGATGTTGGGCAAGATCAGCCCTCACAAATTGTTTGCGGAGCTCCAAACGTGGCCAAGGGTCAAAAAGTGATCGTAGCAACTCCCGGTACAACCATCTACCCCACGAGTGGAGATCCTTTTACGATAAAAAAAGCAAAAATCAGGGGTGAGAACTCTGAAGGAATGATTTGTGCAGAGGATGAAATTGGATTGGGTGAAAGCCATGATGGGATTATCGTTTTGGATACCAATTTGCCCAATGGCACACCTGCCACTGAAATCTATCCAGTTGAGAGTGATTTTGTCTTCGAAATAGGATTGACACCCAACCGAGCGGACGCAGCCTCCCATATTGGAGTCGCACGTGATATCAAAGCTTACAAAGGAAGTTCTCTGAAATGGCCATCTGTTGAATCATTTAAGCCAGACAACAACAGTCTACCAATTCCAGTAACAGTAGAAGACACAATTGGATGCCCGCGCTTTGCAGGCGTCACCATTTCAGACGTTACAATCAAAGAATCTCCGGAGTGGATGAAGAATAGACTGAAGGCGATTGGTCTCACTCCGATTAACAATGTGGTGGATGTTACCAATTTTATCTGCCACGAGCTTGGACAGCCACTTCATGCCTATGATGCTGCGGAAGTAACCGGTAATAAAGTGGTGGTGAAAAAGATGCCAGCAGGCACCAAGTTTGCAACATTGGATGAGAAAGAGAGGACACTTACTGCCGATGACCTGATGGTTTGCAATGCCAATGACGGAATGTGTATCGCTGGAGTCTTTGGTGGAGTTAAATCTGGGGTCTCTGAAAACACAAAAAGCATTTTCCTTGAAGGAGCATACTGGAATCCAAACTACATCCGGAAAACAGGCATGCATCATCAACTCAAAACAGATGCGTCATTCAGATTTGAACGTGGTACAGATCCAAATCTTAATGTATACGCAGTAAAAAGAGCCGCTCTTCTTATCAAGGAAGTTGCTGGTGGCGCCATTTCATCTGAATTGGTCGATGTGTATCCACAGAAAATTGAGAACAGAGTCTTCACAGTTAAATATAAAAACATCACACGCCTAATTGGAAAGAATATACCACACGATCGTATTCGTACCATCCTTAGCAGTCTCGACATCGAGATAGTAAGTGATGACAAGGAAACATTTACCGTGTCTGTGCCTCCGTATCGTGTTGACGTGATACAGGAAGCTGACATCGCGGAGGAAGTGCTCAGAATTTATGGTTTCGATAACATCGAGCTTGGAACCAGCGCAGGTACGAGCTATCTGGCGGATTTTCCCGCACAGGACATCAACACGTATAAGAGAACGATCGGTGAAATGCTTGCAGGAAATGGGTTCTACGAGATACTCACCAACTCACTCACGAATGCGCGCTACTATCAGAACGCAAAACCAAAAGTTGACGGAGAACCAGTTGAGATATTAAACAAATTAAGTGAAGAGCAAGGCATCCTGCGTCAAAGTATGCTGTTCACAGGCCTGGAAGTGTGCTCGCACAACATCAATCGTAGACAAAAGGATCTGAAGTGTTTTGAGTTTGGTAAAATCTACTGGAAAGAAGAAAAGGGATATCAGGAACGCGAGCGTCTTGCATTGTATGTAAGCGGAAATACCGGTGCTGAAAACTGGCAATCGAAGCCGAGAAAGACAACCTATTTTGATCTCGCTCAACAGGTGACAAATATTCTTTTGAAGTCGCATGTATCTAATGTTTCACAACAAAAGAGTGATGATCCATTGTTGGAATACGGTATGACTTTAACCAAAGGTGATAAGGTTTTGGGCACGATGGGAAAAGTAAAATCGTCCGTAGTAAGAGATTTTGGAATCAAGCAGGAAATATTTTATGCCGATCTGGACGCTGCCTTGCTTTTCAAGAACGCAAACCCTAAGTTAGTGATAGAAGAAGTGCCTAAGTATCCTGAAGTGAGGCGTGACTTGTCACTCGTATTGGACAGACAAGTAACATTCGAGGAGATCAAGGAATTGGTACTGGCCACCGAGAAGAAGTTAATCAAAGAGCTGATTGCGTTCGATGTTTACGAAGGGAAAAACATCCCCGAAGGGAAAAAGGCGTATGCTTTAGGATTTATCTTATTAGATACTGCCAAAACCCTAACAGACGCTGAGATTGACAAGACGATGAACAAGTTGATGAGTGCCTTTGAACAAAAAATGGGCGCTTTGATTAGAAAATAAATAGCCGCCTTGGTAAAACAGGGCTTACCTAACGTACTCAAATGGATCAAGAAATGTTAAAAACTAACCTTGGCGGGTTAGAACGCAAAATTCTGGTTTTGCTAAACGAGCACAAGTCTCTGAAAGACGAGGTAAGAAGCCTAAAACTTGAAAATCACGAACTTAAGTCGAGTATAAAGGCCAGAGATGAGCAAATCAGCAATTTTAAAAATCAGATTAAAATCACTAAAATTGTAGATTATATAAACCCGGAAGACGGAAGTAATTCGGAGTTGAAGAAGAAAGTGGACGAGTATATCCGAGAAATCGATAAATGCATAGCTCATCTGAGCAGATAACCGGTAGTTAATGGAAGAACTTTCAATAAAGATCAAGATTGCGGACCGGGAATATCCCATGAAAGTGAGATTGGATGAGGAAGAAAGAGTAAGGGCCGCAGGGAAATTGATCAATGAAAAACTAAAACACTATCGTAGTCAGTTCGGAATTAATGATAAGCAGGACCTGCTGGCAATGGTTGCGTTTGACTGTCTCGTAGATAAAATGGCCGATGAAAAGAACCTTGAAGTCATCGACCAAACCGTGGTTGAGAAAATCAATCATCTGAACCAGCTGGTATCCCAGGCGGTTTAGTTCACATACACACTTCACTCCTTCTCTTTCCCCGGGTGGTAACCTAAAATGTTAGCACCATGGACATCACCATATTAGTCGCGATTAGCATCTCCCTCACCGTTATTCTGAGTCTGCTCTTCGGCAATTTCTATTACAGAAAAAAGATGAAGAGAAAGCAGCGCGAGCTTGACGAGAAGTACCAGGCAATGGTACGTGAGGCCGAGCTCAAGGCAGAAAACATCAAAAAGGACAAGATCATCGAGGCCAAAGAGAAACTGCTGAAGATGAAGCAGGAATTTGAAGAAGAGGCCAATCGCAAGAAAAACCAAATCATTAACAACGAGCAAAAGATCAAGCAACGTGAAGCCCAAATCTCACGCGAGCTCGAACAATTGAAAAGAAAGGAAAGCGAAGTTGTTGAAGAGAAAGAAAATCTCGCCATCCAATTGGATCACGTGCGCAAGCGCAAGGAAGAACTGGATAAGTTCAATCAGCAAAAAGTGGCTATCCTGGAAAATATTTCCAAACTGACTGCTGACCAGGCTCGTGATCAACTGGTGGAGTCATTGAAGGAGGAGGCTCAAACCAAAGCCAGTTCCTTCATCAAAGACATCATGGAGCAGGCGAAATTGTCGGCCACCAAGGAGGCTCGCAAGATTGTCGTTGAAACCATTCAGCGCACAGCTACAGAACACGCCATCGAAAATTGTGTTTCCATTTTCAACATCGAAAGTGATGACATCAAGGGTAAAATCATCGGTCGCGAGGGAAGAAACATACGTGCCCTGGAGGCAGCAACAGGAGTTGAAATTATTGTAGACGATACACCAGAGGCTATTATCATTTCAGGATTCGATCCTGTAAGACGCGAAATTGCACGACTTGCATTGCACAGACTCGTGCAGGACGGACGAATTCACCCCGCCCGCATTGAAGAAATTGTGAACAAGACGTCAAAGAACATCGAAGATGAAATTGTGGAGACAGGGGAGCGGACGGTAATCGACCTTGGTATCCACGGTCTGCATCCGGAATTGGTGAAGATGGTGGGACGCATGAGATTCCGTTCTTCTTACGGTCAGAATTTGCTACAGCACTCACGCGAGGTAGCCAACCTGTGCGCTATCATGGCCGCAGAACTTGGACTGAATGTAAAACAAGCCAAGCGTGCCGGCCTGTTGCATGACATCGGAAAAGTGTGGCCTGAAGAACTTGAGAAACCCCATGCCATTGTGGGAATGGAACTGGCACAGAAATACAAAGAGCATGGAGTGGTTTGTAACGCGATTGGTGCCCACCACGATGAAATTGAGATGACCAGCATTCTTTCACCGATTGTACAGGCTTGTGACGCCATTAGTGGTGCGCGTCCTGGTGCCAGACGTGAGGTGATGGAACAATACATCAAGCGTTTGCGCGAACTTGAGGATGTAGGCTTGAGCTTTGATGGTGTTGAAAAATGTTATGCCATTCAGGCAGGTCGTGAGTTGCGTGTTATTGTGGATGCTGAAAAGGCAACTGACGAACGCGCAAGTCAACTAAGCTTCGACATCTCACAAAAAATTGAAAGAGACATGCAATATCCAGGGCAAATTAAAGTGACTGTGATACGCGAGATGCGAAGCGTGGCATACGCCAAATAATCGTTTTCCATGAGGTCATCACGACTGGCCGTTAAGATCATTTTCTTTCTTAACGGCTTTATTTATGCCAGTTGGATATCACGGCTGCCACGCATCCAGGATATCTATCATCTCAACAATGCATCGATTGGCATCATGCTGCTGTCTGCGGCTGTTGGTGCTGTCTTGGCAATGCCTTTCACAGGTTGGCTCATCATTCGAAATGGAAGCAGAAAGATTACGCTGGTCTCGGTTATCCTGTTTTCCATTTTTGTTCCTTTCATCCCGTTAATGCCGGGCTATGCCGCATTAATTGGTTTGTATTTTTTCATGGGCATTTCTACCGGCATGTTGGATGTAGCCATGAACGCCCAGGCTGTGATGGTGGAGCAACAATATGGTCGACCTATCATGACTTCATTTCACGCTTTGTTTAGCATCGGTATGATGCTCGGTGCACTTGGCGGATCGCTATTTGTAAAACTTTCCCCCAATCTTTTACTCCATCTCAGTGTCATCACTGGTGGTGGCCTGCTTGGTATTTTCTGGGCGAGGTATCGGCTGATCACGGATAAGCCAGCCGCGGCAGCAGAAGGCCCAGCATTCAGGTTGCCATCTCAGGCCCTGGTTGGCATCGGGTTGATTGCATTCTGCTGTATGTTGGGAGAAGGCTCTATGGCAGACTGGAGCACGAACTATATGGAAAAAATAGTGAATGCGGAGAGAACGATCGCACCGTTTGGCCTCTCAGCATTTGCAGCTGCCATGACACTAGGAAGGACATTCGGAGACAAAGCACGCGCAAAACTAGAAGACAAGAAACTTCTGGTCATTAGCAGCCTCGTGGCTACCGCAGGGTTATTGCTCAGTCTACTTTTCCTGAATGCCATTGCCACCATAGTTGGTTTTTTTATTGTTGGTTTGGGGCTCTCCGTGATCGTGCCCATTGCGTATAGCATAGCAGGCAACATGACGGGGCTTTCACCCGGAGTTGGTCTGGCTATGGTAACGACAGTGGGCTATACTGGCTTCTTATTTGGCCCTCCTATCATCGGCTTTATAGCAGACTGGCAGACGCTTAGAATCGCTCTGTCATTTGTCGTTCTACTGTTCACTTTGATGACTATCTTGGCATTAAGATACCAGCCTCACCATGGAGATACAGCATGAACAAAAAGATAGCAAAGGTGCTTTCTTTGTAGAAGAAAACGGAAAGCGACTTGCCGAAATGACCTATTCCAAAGCCGGCACTGATCTGATCATTATCGATCACACAGAGGTATCGGATGAACTGCGTGGCAAATCAGTGGGCGCAAAACTCGTACATGCTGCTGTTGAGTACGCTCGGGCGAACAAAATAAAGATTCTTCCGCTTTGTCCTTTTGCAAAGTCCGTGTTTGACAAAAAGCCTGAGTACGCGGATGTAGAAAGGTAACTATTCTCCCTTCCAGCCCGGACCACGAACCACTCTGCCCGGTCGGGCACCCGTGTGTTCTCCATCCTTCAACACTTGCTCTCCGTTTACAAACACATGCATCATTCCAGTGCTGTACTGATGCGGTTTTTCAAAAGTGGCGTGGTCTTGAATTTCTTCCGGATCGAAAGCGACAACATCTGCATAATAACCGGGCTTCAAACTTCCTCTCTTTTTTATCTTCAGATTGCTCGCTGGCAATGAGGTAAGCTTCCTTATCGCTTCTTCCATCGGAATCACTTTTTCATCCCGCACATACTTTCCTAACAATCGAGCAAAGTTTCCGTATGCTCGTGGGTGATCGTTTGAATTGAGAAAAATGCCTTCTGGCGCTGGAGACCCAGCATCAGATCCAAAACTGAGATACGGCAATGCAATCTGACGCTTGATATTATCTTCACTCATCATAAAATAAGCGGTACCCACACGTGAGCTATCTGCCGCTACCAAATCCATCGCTGTTTCCTCTGGTGATTTGCCGTAGATCTTCGCAACTTCTGCCAATGTTTTACCCGTAAACTGACGAAGCGAGTCGTTGTTAAATCCAAGTAACAACACATTGTCAGGGCTACCAGACATCAACAGCAGGTTCTCCCATTTATCCGATGGTTTCTTCATTTCTTCCAACGCCATTTTTCTAAATTTTGGGTTCTTCATTTTCTTTATCCACTCATGAAGTCCACCCTCCTGCAACCATGGCGGCATTGCAGCGTCCAGACCCGTTGCTCCAGCTCGATAGGTGTACATGTCCGCTGTGATTTTTACTCCTGATTTGTTAGCTTGATCGATCATCGCTAACACGGAATCCAGTTTGTTCCAGTTTTGCTGACCCGCCATTTTTAAATGGTAAATCTCTGCTGGAAGCCCTGCTTCACGGGCAATTCGTATTGTTTCGTCCACGGCACCAAAGATGCCATTGCCTTCGCTGCGCATGTGTGTGATGTACATGCCACCATACTCTGATGCAACTTTACATAACTCAATTAATTCCTCTGTGCTTGAATAATTAGCCGGTGCATAAATCAAAGAAGAACCTACACCCAAGGCGCCATCCTCCATAGCCTTTCGCACGAGCTCTTTCATCCTCGCCATTTCCTCTTCATTAGGCAATCGATTCTCATAAGCTAACTCATGAACGCGAACGGTAGTAGCGCCTATGAATGATGCCACGTTCGGTGCAATCCCCCTTTTTGTAAGAGATACTAAATATTCATCCAGTGTAGTCCAATCAATGTCATATGCATAATCAGGATTGCGTCTCATGTCATCGAGCATACCTTTTCGCATGTCTTCGTTGATCGGCCCCATGGATCCACCTTCCCCAAAAACTTCCAATGTCACGCCTTGCCGAATATCCGCCTGTGAATTGCCATCGATGATCAGGCTCTCCACCGCCCAGCTTAGCATATTGATAAAGCCTGGGGCTACGGCAAGGCCTGTTGCATCGACTTCTTTCTTTCCCACCGCCTTACTCAGATCGCCAATGAATGCAATGGTATCTGCTTTGATTCCTACATCAGCCACGACCGGTGGATTGCCAGACCCATCATAAACGGTACCCTGTCGAAGAATGACATCGTACTCATCTTTTTTACACGAAAAGAATGTGACAACAACTAAGAGCAGTAGGCTGATTTTTTTCATAGATAAATGATTTGAGAAAAATCAATCTAGCGAATCAAATCGAATTTAGGAAGAGATAATCTTTGTCCGAATGTGCCTATTGAAGAATGACTCGAATGGAATCATTCTGGGTACGTGCCTTGAGCCAATCTGTAATCTTCCTTACTTGAGATTGACTCGGGCGTCTCTTCATTTTCAGATAAGCGGTGAGTGTGGTGTCGTATCGACTTTCGGCAGTCTTGTAAAAGACAGAAGTAGAAATGGACAGCTCAGCTACTTCGCTAACCACACTGCTTAATTCATCAGTCATACTTTTCACCGGCCACTGAGCGACCTGTACTTTTTGCAATTCATTTTGAAGGGAGTCAATTACTTTATCCCGATCGCGAAGAAGTTGCTCGTTGTTCTTATAAAGGTCTTCAAGCAGTCCAGTCTTAATAGCGTTGTAGTCCACGGGTGAAGACTTATCAACATCTTGTCTTATTTTGAGTTCCGTCTCAGTAAGACGATAGAGCGCCATCTTACTTTCAATGATGGATAGCATATCGTCATCCAGCTTATCGCCAAAAAGTAAAATTTCAATTTTTCTATTGTCGGGATCAATGGACCGACTAACAATCTGAGTGGAAGGAAAATTAAACTCCTGATTGATAAATCGGATGGCGTTCTGCTCATAGAAACTTTTTGTAACAATTCGATATCCCATAAAAATACTCGGGCCGATGGTGAGCAGCACCACAAAAGCAATTGATCGTCTTACCCTGCGCTCTGTGTGTGCATCCACAAAATTGCAAGGCGAGAATCCTTGATATCTTACAACAAGATAAGTAGCAATAGCAATGAAGATGCTATTGATAAAATACAGGTAAAAGGCACCAAGAAAAAAAGACCAGCGCCCGGTAGCGATTCCAAAACCTGCTGTGCACAATGGCGGCATCAGCGCAGTGGCAATTGCCACGCCAGGGATCACATTTCCTTTTTGTTTGTTGGTGTAAGCTACTATTCCGGCCAGCCCACCAAAAAATGCAATGAATACATCCCAAATGGTTGGTGTTGTTCTCGCAAGTAATTCTGATCGAGCATCGTTGAGCGGTGTGATGGCAAAATAAATCGTAGAGGTGATCAAACTTATCACAGTGGCCACGGCCAGGTTTCGAAGGGCCTTTTTGATCAAATCAAAATCATTGATCCCTATGCCCACACCTAGTCCGGTGATGGGACCCATGAGAGGCGAAATCAACATGGCTCCGATAACCACCGCGGTGGAGTTCATATTGAGGCCGATGGATGCGATAAAAATTGCAAAGATGAGTACCCAAAGGTTCATCCCTCGAAACTCAACGCTCTTCCGGATATCATCTACAATGTTATCCTCCTGTGATTTATCGAAACCGAGGTTGAACTGATATCGCAAAAACTTTCGGATGGTATCAGCTAGCGTCCTTCTGTTTTGGGATTCCTTTACTTCCTGCTGTTCCTTATCCATGCTTGAAATATACTAAGGCCGGGCCTGATTTGACTCTGGCCTGCAATGATTATTTCGCTCTGAGCAAAACTTGCCCCGGGTAGTTTGGTATTGCTTCGCCATCCTTTAAAACCTCAACACCATTCACCATCACCAAGGAAATCCCTGTACTTTTTGCGTGTGGTTCTTCATAGGTAGCATGATCTGCTATGATGGCTGGATCAAATAAAACCAGATCAGCATAGAAGCCAGGCTTTATCTGACCTCTTTTTTTCAGGTTCAAGTTTTCTGCAGCCTGCATGGTCATTTTATGTACAGCATCCTCCAAGCCTAGGGCATGCCGCTCACGAACATAGTATCTAATGATTTTTGGAAAAGAGCCATGGCCTCTTGGATGCAGTCCACTGATTGATCCATCTGAACAGATGTTGCTATACGGCCAACTCATAATCTTCTCAATATCACGTTCGTCCATACTGGTCGCGATAATACTTTCGTCTCCATCCTCTTTCTCAACCCAATTGATCAAATCCATCAAAGTTTGTTCTGGCGATTTGTTTCTCATCACGGCTACCTCAGCCAAAGTTTTGCTTACATACTCAGGTTGAAGAGAAAAATTTCCGATGATCACACCTTCCGGAGTGGTAAGTTCCGTCAATGCAAATTGTGCAGCTTTCTTGTCGTTGAAATTTCGTTCTGGAAAAAGTACTTGCATTGTAGATTGCCAATAGATGTAAGGGTAAATATCAGCTGTCAGTTGTACTCCTGCGCTTCTTGCGGAATCCATCTTCGAGATCATTTTATCCGCCTGACCCCAAAGACTTTTCATTGCCAATTTCGCGTGAGATAATTGCACTGGCACATCGGTTTGCGCACCTATCTCGATAATTTCATTAAGAGCAGGCCAGAAATTTCGGTCTTCACTTCTAATGTGACTAATGTATCTGGCTTGATATGGCGATAATACTTTTGCTAGCTCAATGACTTCTGAAGGATCTGAATAAATGCCGGGGTCGTATTCCAGTCCGGTAGAAAGCCCGAGCGATCCATTTTCAAGATCTTCCGTTAGAAGGCTTTTCATTTTTTCCACTTCTTCGGGTGTGGCCACCCGATCATACTTTTCGCCTAATACCTCTCTGCGAATTCGGTTGTGACCTGTGTATGAACCAACATTTAATGCAATCGGAGTGCTCACTAGCTTAGTATACAGTTCTTTGAGCGGAAACTGCGAACCGCCATCCTGACCGATGATCATCGTGGTCACGCCTTGACTGGTGAGTGCCTCCATGTCCCTGTTTTCAAACATTCCACGGTCGTGGTGGCTGTGCGTATCAATAAACCCTGGGGAAAGTGTAAGTCCTTTCGCATCGATCACCTTTTCACCTTCTGCTTTTGATAAATCCCCAACAAAGGCGATCGTATCTGCATTAATCCCGACATCAGCCTTATAAACATGTGAGCCAGTTCCATCCACTATGATTGCACCTTTAATAATAGTTTGAAACTTCTCTTTTTGGCAGGCACTGAAAAGTGTCGCTAACGTAATGATTGCGATTGTACGGATCATGGTATTCGGCCGATTTTTGAAAAGACTGGGAAATATACGGATTGTACCTCCTCCTTCCACAGCAATTTTATCTCGGACATTAGTTGAGGAACAGGATTGAACCCTCGCTCTTTGACGAATTTTTGAACTGATGACCACGTGTTAAAATAGCCCTCTACCGCCTGAATAGTCAGGTTCTGCTCAATTTTGAATGCGGGGCTTTTTATTAACTCAAACGGCAAGGGTAATGATTGATATTGATCTTCTACAATCCTTCGCTCTGTTTCCCAATAATCATAAATGACGTTGAAGTAGAAGTCGTCAACCAATTTGTCGAACTCCATGCTCATGCGCATTGGACTATAGCCAAATAACGCAATTACGCATCCGGGCTTTGCTACACGTTGACATTCCGAGTAGAATTTATTCAAATCAAACCAATGAATGGCTTGACCTACGCTTATAAGATCGAAAGAGTTCTTTGAAAATGGAGTCGACTCTGCCGAGCAGACCTGATAATTTATGTTCTCAATTACTTTCGCGTTCTCCAGTTGCTTTCTGCTAATATCAGTTGCCTCAACACTTTTAAAATGCGGGGCCAGGCTTTGGGCTACCTGACCATTACCGGTACCACAATCCCAAGCCTTATCAAACTGGCCAACATTTTTGAATATAAATTGGAATAGATCGTTCGGATAGGTCGGACGGAATGAGGCGTATAAATCTGCGTGCCCGGAAAATAAATCTTTTGACATTACTTTTTCAACAGCAATTCAAGCAGCTCTTTGAAAAGTTTGGCAGCGAGCATCGCGGTGATTCCGCCCTGATCCCGATCTGGGTTCAATTCCACAAGGTCAGCACCTACGATATTCCCCTTCACTTTTTGAATTAGCGAAATGATTTCACGTGACGTAAAGCCACCCGGCTCATGGTGCGAGATGCCAGGCGCGAAGGCTGGGTCAACAGCATCCATATCCAGGGAAATGTAAACCGGCCCTTCAAACTCAAATTCCATTTCCTGTCTCCAATCTTTCATCTCAATTACTTCCACACCAAATCTTTGCACCTGCTCATGCTGATGTTGCGTCATTGTACGAATGCCCACCTGCACTAACCTTGACGCTAGTCCTTCCTCCATAATCCGTGCAAACGGACAAGCATGAGAATATTTGTTTCCGTCAAACTCGTCATAAAGATCTCCGTGTGCATCCAGATGGAGAATGGTGAGCTTTCCGAATTTCTTTGATGTGGACTTTACAAGAGGATAGCTAACTGAATGATCACCACCCAAAGCCAGCATCTTATCGTACCTGGCTAACAGTTGGTCCATTTCTCGTTCGATCTCACGAATGGCTGCCTTTCCCTGAGGCAACTTCATATCACCAGCATCTTGCCACTGCGGACTGTTCTTCAAATCAATGCGGCTTTCGGTAAAGTAGTTTGCTGAATTGGAATGAAATGCCTGCCTGATAAATTGTGGCGCTTTAGCCGGGCCGCGCATAAACGATGAAAATTCATCGAAGGGAACACCTGTTACTCCAATCATACCTTTAGAGATTTGGCGTGAGATACAATTTTATTCCAACCTTTCTTTACTTCTTCTAATGACGTGTTATTGTTACCAGATACAAATCGTATCGTGTACTTGTCGTTGAGCTTCGTTTGCGTAAGTAAAATTTCACCTGTTTTATTCAACCCTTCAAGAAGTTGAGTATTCAGTTGATTCAGTTTATCCTCATCCTTCAATCCCTTAGGTCGATAACGAAAACAAATTAGGTTAAGTGGAACTGGTGCCAATAGTTCAAACTCATCAGAGTTTTCGATTTGATCTTTTACCCAACGACTGATCTCAATATGTTCTTTAATGATCTGCCTCAAGCCTTCTACTCCATAGGATCTGATGACAAACCATAACTTGAGTGCTCTAAACCTGCGGCCCAAGGGTATACCCCAGTCTCTATAATTATTGACAAGGTTGTCTTCTGGAGTTTTTAGATATTCGGGAAGAATACTGAAAGTCTTTGTCAACGCATCCTTGTCTTTTACAAAATAAGCGGAGCAATCAAAATTGGTAAGCATCCATTTGTGAGGGTTAAAGACGAAACTGTCTGCCATTTCAACACCTTCACTCATCCATCTCATCTCAGGCAGCAACAAAGCAGCGCCCGAATAGGATGCATCAATATGATGCCAGCATCCATATTTTTTACAGATCTCTCCGATATCTCTTATCGGATCAACAGCTGTTGAGCTTGTGGTTCCGATGGTAGAGATGACGCAAAGCGGCACAAGCTCCATAGCGATATCCTGCTCGATTGCTTTCTCCAACGCATGAGCATCCATTTGAAAATTCTCATCAACCTTTATTTTCACGAGGTTGTCGATTCCAAGTCCAGCAATTTTCACGGCCTTATCCACAGATGAATGTGCTTGTGACGATGTGTAGACTCGAAATTTCTCTGTGCCGTCAAATCCTCGTTGGTTCACAGCGTACTGCGAATGAACCTCCCTTGACGTTAGCAGCGAAACTAAGGTCGATGATGAACTACTATCCTGAATCACTCCTGTAAAATCGGAGGGAAGACCGAGCATTTCGCGAAGCCATTCCATCATCCGTTCCTCAAGCTCTTCTGCAGCGGGCGATGTAAGCCATATCATACACTGCGCCCCCATTGTTGAGGAAAGCATATCTGCTAGCACAGAAGGTCCACTTGCGCCTGTTGGAAAGTAGGCAAAGAATTGTGAGTGTTGCCAGTGAGTCATACCCGGCACTATTTTACTCTTGAAGTCCGAGAAGATCGAATCAAAATTTTCAGCCTTTTCCGGTGCGTTGCCAGGCAGCAGTTTTTTAATATCTCCAGGTTTTATGTCTGGCTTCACGGGATAACTGGAAACGTTATCCATATAGTCGGCCATCCAATCCACCAGTTCATGTGCCGACTTCCTAAATTCAGATGAGTTCATGTCGCGGTCGCAAAATTCGAATGTCTAAATTACTACCTAAACTTGTCAGGGACTAACCTCAAGGTTGTCAGAATTACGTATTTAGCACTTTATCTGTCGCAATTCACCTCGAAGCGAGTGGTTCCTCCGCTGTAATTTTGAATCAAAACTAAATAGCAACACTTAGCTCAGGCCGATTTAACATTTCCTTTTGAACATTAATCTTAGATTGATCGTACATTGGAATTGGGTCTTTTAAAGTATGACAGATATTTCTAATACAGGCTTAACATCAGAGGTCCCGGCCGAATCTACAAATCGATCGATATGGCTGGAATTAAAGGATGCAATTCGTGGCACAGATGCTGACTACACACAAATCGGCCTGAAGCGCGCAATTTTTCTTTTGGCTGTGCCCATGATTTTGGAGCTAATCATGGAATCAACATTCGCTGTTGTAGATATCTACTTTGTTGGAAAGCTTGGAGCATCCGCAGTCGCGACTGTTGGGCTCACGGAAACTTATCTGTTTCTGTTGTACTCTATCGCCATGGGACTCTCAACTGGGGTAACAGCAATCATCGCTCGAAGAATCGGTGAAAAGAAAAAAGGGGATGCTGGTGTAGCTGCTGTTCAATCTATCATTCTTGCAACACTATCATCACTGCCATTTGCTATCGCAGGTATTTTCTTTGGGCGTGAATTGTTGGCGGTGATGGGAGGCGATGTATGGAGCTTACAAGAAGGCTATCGGTTCACACAATGGATGCTGGGCGGCAATATCGTGATCGTACTTCTATTTGTAATTAACGCAATCTTTCGCGGTGCCGGTGATGCAGCAATCGCGATGCGTGTGCTCTGGATTGCAAATGGACTAAACATTATCCTTGATCCGATTCTCATTTTTGGTTGGGGGCCTATTCCAGCAATGGGAATTGAAGGGGCAGCCATCGCGACAACAGTTGGCCGCGGTGTGGCTGTCGTCATACAGTTGTGGATGCTGTTCAAAGTAAGTAAACACATCCGCGTGATAAAGTCTCAACTTAATTGGGATGCAGCAGTGCTGTTGAACATTTTGAAAACATCTCTCGGAGGAATTGGTCAGATGATCGTGGCCATGACTTCGTGGATTTTTTTAATGCGAATTCTGGCGGATGTAGGAAGCGAAGCTGTTGCTGGCTCAACCATCGCAATCAGGATAATGATGTTCACCATGATGCCTGCATGGGGCCTTAGCAACGCTGCAGCTACTTTGGTTGGCCAAAACTTAGGCGCAGGCAATCCAGAAAGAGCAGAGTCAGCAGTATGGAAAATTGGCTTCTACAACATGATCTTTCTGGTTGGCGTCTCCTTTATTTATTACTTCTATAATAACGAACTGATGAGGATCTTCACGGAGGACGCAACCGTGATACGCATTGGGGCCGAGTGGTTACAGATACTTTCCTATTCTTATTTTGTATACGGGTGGTGGATGGTTTCCAGTCAAGCGTTTAATGGTGCTGGTGATACTAACACGCCAACCAAGATCAACCTTGTTTTCTTCTGGCTTATTCAAATTCCACTCTCTTATTTCCTTTCGATAGAGTTAGGATGGCAACACTCTGGTGTTTTCTGGGGTGTATTTATTTCCGAAACGTCTGTAGGACTATTCACGCTGTGGTTATTCACCCGCGGTGGCTGGAAAACCTTCCAGGTATAGCTCCACTCATCAAGAAAAATCATCCTTTGCAATCGGTATAGTTACCGCTCAGGTTTAACCTTTTTCAGTCGTCTCAAACCTGGGCTCACTTTCTCTGCTTTTTGAATATATTAAAGAGTTTATGCGCAACGTGATTTTCACATTGGTCGTGTTTTTTGTCCTTCTCACCCAATTTGTGTTGAGGGCTCAGGATTTTTCGGGAGATGAAAATCAGGAACAAATTGCTTTTACAAACTGGTTTGAAGAAAAAACTAACCGTACGAAAAGCAGAATCTTCAGCGGAGACAGCTATCCACAACAAGCGGCCTCACGATTCGGTCACCAATTTTTTGAATCAAGACAGTGGCGAAACGGTACCGTTTGCCTTGGTGATCAATGGTACTACGACCTGCCGTTACTATTCGACCTTCAAAATGAATTGGTCGTCACCAGACAAACGGGAATTGGCATTGGGAATGGCATTATAATAGAGAATCAGCTCATTTCGTATTTTAAAATTGAAGACACTCCATTCATTCCTCTACAGTATGATGGCAAAAAACACTTTTTTGAAGTCATTCTCGATGGTGAGAACATTGATTTGTTAGTCAGGCATCAAAAATTTCAGCGTTTGAAGTCGGATGGGTATCATTTTGAAGAATCGGTGAAGTACTTTCTTTTGTCCGAGAGCGAGTTGATCCCACTTACTAACAAAAAATCCTTGCAACAAGTAACGCCTGAAGCTAAGTCGATCGCAAATGAGATCAAGACCCGCGAGGCAAATTTCAACTTGAGAAAAAGAGATTTACTGATAGAGTTTGTTAGAAGATTCGATGAGAGGCTACGTTAAACTAAGGCTGCTATGTTTGACGGGAGCTCTATTAGTGGTGAGTTCCCTCGATTGTCTCGGACAATCACAACCCACCTATTCTTTCAGATTCAACAATACCAATGCTATTGAAGCGCTTAAGTCGATTGATAAAGAAACCGATTTGTCAATATTCTTTAGAGAAGAATGGCTTGATAGTCTCACTTTCACTGGCAACTACGAAAATCTAAAGCTAGAAGATCTGATCGATACACTACTATCACCCATAGGCATCAATCATATCATTCTCAACAATTCGATTATTCTTACTGGTGACATTAGTATAGTGAGCTCACTTACCTTCGATACGCTCTCATCAATCCCCCAAACAAAATATCTATTCGAACGTGAATACATCGGAGACCGACAAGAAACGATACCGATTGGAAATCGGTCGCTGATGAAAGTTGGCGGTACGGCACAGATTGTTGGTTATGTAAAAAACATATCCACCGGTGAAGCCGTACAGGGTGCACTTGTCTTTGAAGAAGGATCCGACTCACATGCTACAACCGATGCGCAAGGATTTTACTCGCTGCGGTTATCTACAGGCGACCACACCTTGCTGATACAGTATACCGGAATGAAAGTGAAGCGGCAGAATATTATTCTTTTTTCAAATGGCACGCTAAACGTTGATTTAGAAGAGGAGCCTCGGTTATTGGAAGAAGTGATAATTTCCTCTGATCGCAACGCGAATGTTAGTAGTACGCGAATGGGGGCGATAACACTGAACATGGAAAGCCTGAAAAACGTACCGAAAGTACTGGGCGAAAATGACATCATACAAGCTGCACTTACACTTCCGGGAGTTCAACAGGTGGGAGAAGGATCAGCAGGAATCAACGTACGAGGCGGAAAGACAGATCAAAATCTTATCCTTCTTAACAACGCCACGATCTACAACCCGTTCCATTTTTTTGGGTTCTTCTCAAGCTTCAATGCAGACATCACCGGTAGCTCGGAACTAGTTAAGTCTGGGATACCGGCAAGCTATGGAGGCAGGCTCTCTTCATTATTGAATATGAAAATGAAAGTAGCCAACAAGGAAAAATTCTCAGCCAAACTCGGCCTCAGTCCTGTCACTACAAAAGCGAGTTTTGAAATACCCCTGATCAAAGAAAAGACATCCCTAATGGTTGGCGCCAGAACCACCTACTCAGACTGGATCATCAAGCAAGTGCCCAATGAAACGCTTAAGAGAAGTAGACCATCCTTCTCTGACTTTGCTGCTAACCTCCATCATTCATATGGCAAGGGTAATTCAATCAGCATCAGCGGCTACCACAGTGAGGATAAGTACAAGCTATCGACCGATTCGACAAATCATTACACAAACCAAAATGCTTCAATAGAATGGTTTCACCTCCTCCACGAGAAGTT
>JAGQYM010000179.1 GCA_020436085.1 Cyclobacteriaceae bacterium | reverse complement strand
AATTAATCGTATCGTCGGTTATCGTACTCCACGCTCAATGAAATCTCAAAAAGCTTGGGAGTTCGCCCAAGTATATTCAGCTCGATTAATGTTAAAACTCTCAATATGCCTTTTGTCTGTGGCGGCAATTGGTTTCGCCGTTGGAAACATTGGTATTCTGGGGGCGGCACTCGGCTTCTTAAGCTTCATTTTCGCATCGGGGGCAGTAATTATCCTAACCGAAAGAAAACTGAGGGCTTTAGAAGTATCATCAAGTGGTGAGGTAATGCAACCTTGAAAACTGACATGGTGGAACGGCTCACGTCGCATAACACGCGTATAAACCGTTCATTCACCGCGCAAATAGCCTGTTAAATGAATTATTAACTTAATATGGCTTATGTTTGTCTTTCTAAATAAATTTCGTAAAGGCGCGGTTCATCGAGCGTGCTCATTCGGCCAGCTCATTGCATACGCTGGCCTCATTCCGCTCGCCCGCGGTTATACGCAGATCGTTATGCGCGAGTGTGTAGCGTAAATAGATTATGATACATATACCTCTTACCGAAAAACACGCGACATTGCTGATCAAGTACATTGATCACGCTGTCGAACAAACACATTACGGTGGCGGCGAG
>JAGQYM010000178.1 GCA_020436085.1 Cyclobacteriaceae bacterium | reverse complement strand
CACAAGTTGGGTTAACCAGAATGTTTTTATCAAGAATTTTCTGAGTTTCCCATATCATTTTCATTTCTTCTTTAGTGTAACCATTGTCCTGAAACTGATCAATTTGTGGAATCACATTAAAGGCAATGTCTTTACTAAAAACTTTTGGCTTTAATTCCTGAAAATTAAATAACGAAGTTGTTTGCTTTGAAAGTTCATCAATTCCTTGTTGCCCGGCTCCTGAAACTGATTGATAAGTCGCAACATTAATTCTTGAAATTGTCGCCTCACGGTGAATCGGAGCTAAAGCAACCAGCATCTGAATCGTTGAGCAATTTGGGTTAGCAATGATATTTCTGGGCTTAAAGTTTTTTAATTGTTCAGGGTTAACTTCAGGAACGACTAATGGAATATCTTCTTCTCTACGAAAAAACGAAGTGTTATCAATCACAACACAACCAGAGTTTCCGGCTTTAGGTGCATAAACTGACGAAACAGATGCTCCGGCTGAAAATAGTGCAATATCTGCTTTTGAAAAGTCAAACTCGGACAAATCCTGAACTTTCAATTTTTTATTACCGAAAAGTACTGATTTATTAACACTGTTAGCACTCGCCAAAGCATAAACATTCTCTACA
>JAGQYM010000177.1 GCA_020436085.1 Cyclobacteriaceae bacterium | reverse complement strand
TGGCCGATATGATTGAGGTGGCCGGGGCCGACCGTTGGATAACGATTGACCTGCACGCGCAGCAAATTCAGGGTTTCTATAAAATTCCTGGCGATTCGCTCACGGCGTTTCACATTTTGGTGGAATACTTTCTCGAGAAAAATTTGGATGCGGTGGTGGTAACACCGGATTTGGGCTTTGCCAAGCGAGGCCGGAATTTTGCGGCGGAGCTTAACTTGCCCCTGGCTTTTGTGGAAAAACGGCGCATTGGCAATCAGAATGAACGCGAGGCGCTTTCTTTGATTGGGAATGTGACGGGCAAAGATGTGATCATCGTGGATGATCTGGTAGATACGGCTGGTTCGATGGAGCAGGCGGTGCAGTTGGTGAAGTCGGAAGGGGCCAAAGATGTCTATGTGACGTTTACCCATCCTGTGTTGTCTTATCCTGCTACCAAACGGTTGGGTAGTCTGGACATTAAAGAAATTGTGACCACGGACACGATTCCGATTCCACCCGAAAAGATGCTGCCGAATATCAAGGTTTTGTCGGTGGCGGGGCTGTTGGGTGAAGTGATTTTGCGTTCTCATGAGGGACGCAGTGTCGGTGAATTATTTAACGAGTAGATAATAATTGAGGGGA
>JAGQYM010000176.1 GCA_020436085.1 Cyclobacteriaceae bacterium | reverse complement strand
TCACTCAATACCTCGGATGCAAAACTAGCTCAAAGTTTGTATGCGAAAGACGGCATCTTTATGCCAACGGAAGCGCCGTCGGCGATCGGCTCCGAGAATATTCTGAAATCGTACGAATATATTTTCTCACAGATCCAATTGAACATTGAGTTTTTCATTGAAGAAATAGAAGTGGAAAATGATTTCGCATTCGCAACAACCAGTTCAGAAGGCACGACATTGATCCGCGCGACCGGAGATACTGTTCCGGAAGCCAATAGAGAGCTATTCGTTTTTGAAAAGGTTGACGATGATTGGAAGATTGCCAGATATATGTTTAACAAAACCAGTCCACAGAAATAATGATGAAAGCCCCAATACGGTTCATTACAACTATAGCTCGTATATTCGTACCCATTCTTCGAAATGAAACAATGTTACATATGAAATACGCCTTAGCTATTTTAATGAACCTGCTGCTATGCCTGGCCACAATCGGCCAAACCGTCGATCAAATGGCGGACAGCATACTGAACCTGATGACCCTGGAAGAAAAAGTGGGGCAGATGACGCAGGTGGAACGGGGAGAATTCGAGAATATCCAGGATATCGCCACTTATGGCATCGGTTCTGTTTTAAGCGG
>JAGQYM010000175.1 GCA_020436085.1 Cyclobacteriaceae bacterium | reverse complement strand
TATGGCTTCATCGAAAGCCCATACCGTAAAGTTGTCGACGGCAAAGTGACCGACGAAGTGATCTACATGTCCGCAATGGAAGAGGCCAAATACACGATTGCTCAGGCAAACGCTGTGCTCACTCCAGAAGGGCAATTCGTAAATGACCTGATCTCTTGCCGTAAGGCTGGTGAAAACTTGATGTCCACTCCGGAACATATCGAATATATTGACGTGTCTCCGAAGCAGATCGTCTCTGTTGCTGCGGCTCTAATTCCGTTCCTTGAAAACGACGATGCGAACCGTGCGTTGATGGGATCAAACATGCAGCGTCAGGCTGTACCTCTGCTGCGCTCTGATGCGCCGTTGGTCGGTACAGGTATGGAATTGCCTGTAGCACGCGACTCCGGAGCTGCAGTTGCAGCGCGCCGTGGTGGTGTTGTTGTTGAAGTAGATGCAAACCGTATCGTTATCCGTGCGACCGAAGAACTTCGTTCTGACGAGCCTGTGGTTGACATCTATAAAATGATGAAATTCCAACGCTCCAACCAATCAACCTGCATTAACCAACGTCCGTTGGTAAAAGTCGGTGACGTGGTCAAAGCAAGCGATATCATCGCTGACGGTCCATCCACACAATTCGGTGA
>JAGQYM010000174.1 GCA_020436085.1 Cyclobacteriaceae bacterium | reverse complement strand
TAGTGTGTCCGGGTCATTTTGCATGGGGAAGAGACCAAATATTCCAAGCTCCATCACCGTCATCCAGCAAATGGAAGTGAGAATGAGCATGGGCATCCACAGGCTGACTAGTGTCTTCCTGATTTTCAAAGGCAGCGTCTTGTCCCACCATGACAGTGGTTTGTTGATGCGGGTGGCATAAGCCCAGGTCGGCAGAAAAACCACGATGTGACCAATGCCACCACCAACAAGCGTTGACAGTATCATCAGCAGCAGGAAAACGGTGGCACCATGCCGTGTGTGCATATACCTGGCAGACCATATAATAATAGTCAGACCAACTATGGTGACCAGCACACCGGTGACCAGGAAGTTGGGTACTAAAGTAAAAGCAGCTTCCGTGCCGTGGAGCCAGAATCTGTGCTCTACACCAATAGCATCGATAAACATTCCGTGGGTCGGAGTATTTCCCTGAAGGATTTCAAACAAGCCATGGTTGATAAATCCAGCTGCACCTAAAAGGATGGCCAACACCGATGCCGTGATTCTGGTGGTCGCGTTGTAGATGGTCTTTTCTGAATTCATTCACTCGACTATAGGTGCAAGTACCTGATCCCTGCAGCAACATCCTATGACACCCGTCAAAGAGGAA
>JAGQYM010000173.1 GCA_020436085.1 Cyclobacteriaceae bacterium | reverse complement strand
GTTCTTGATGTCGAACTGCCGGTAGTGCACATCGTGCATGATCATGTTCATGCGGCACAGGTTGAAGGTGGTGGGGTTCATCTCCTGCCCATAGATGGTGCCCACGTCCAGCACTTCCCGCTTCACGCGCAGCAGCAGGGAGCCGCTGCCGCAGGTGGGGTCGTACACGTTCTTCAGCCGCTTCTTGCCCGTGGTGACGATGCGTGCCAGCACGGTGCTCACCTCCTGCGGGGTGTAGAACTCGCCGGCCTTCTTGCCCGCACCGCTGGCGAACTGGGCGATGAGGTATTCGTAGGCATCGCCCAGCACATCGTGCGTAGGGTCGTTCAGCTCGAAGTCCACCGTGGCCAGGGTGCGCAGCACGCGCACGATCACCGCGTTCTTGTCCGCCTCGCTCTTGCCCAGCTTGCTGCTGGTGAGGTCGAGGTCCTCGAACAGGTTGGCGAAATCGTCCTCGCTCTCGTGGCCCTGGGTGCTCTCGCTGATGTGGTTGAGTACCTTGGTCAGTTTGTCCAGAATGAAGGGGGCTTCGCCATCCTCGTCATCCTCCTTGGGCACCATGTGCTTGAAGAGCTCCTCGGGCTCCAGGAAGTACCCGAGCTTGTCCACGCTCAGGTCGCGCACGGCGTTCA
>JAGQYM010000172.1 GCA_020436085.1 Cyclobacteriaceae bacterium | reverse complement strand
GAATGGTTCAGATGGACTAATGGCTGGATTGGGTGGCGCAACAAAATTGTAGGGAGTGGAGTCTGATTGGGTGTGATTAACAAATAGGAATAGTGAATACGAATGGTTTTCGGCCGCCATGAAGAAACTATGTTGACCATTGAACTCAAATGTAGACAGTTCTAATTTTGAAGGAGAACCGTTAACGGTAATATCCATTGATGGAGGCGGTTTAGCTACCCAACTATCCGGAGGAATATTCAAGTCGCACGCAGTTAAGAGGCTCGCGAATATAATGACAGTTCTTAAGGGCAGTGTGCACATAACGATCTGCGTATAACCGCAGCCGCGTGGAAGCTGCAATAATTGATTTTCTTCAATAGATGTTTTCCGCAGCGCCCACGCGGTTGACGGAACAGCCGGTTTAGTACACATATTTGTCAATTTAAATAAGTCCATGATAGAAGCACAAGCCTTTGTTTAAGCACAGATTCCGGCTGTGGAGTGAACGGTTTATACGCGTGTTATGTGAAGTGTCTCTGGCAAAAAACACCTTAAAAGCCCTTCGTTCTGACGCGATTGAGTTGCGATTGGGACTGCACCAACGATTTGAACAATGTGAGTTGCCAATATTCCGAGATTGGTAGTGCGAATGTCTTTTCGGGT
>JAGQYM010000171.1 GCA_020436085.1 Cyclobacteriaceae bacterium | reverse complement strand
GGTTGGAAAAGATCTGATGGGCTTACCCCGAAGAAGTTCAAACGACGCAATCGGAAAGGTGACTAAGTCTAGAGGTCCAGAGAATACATCAATGCCGTTTCCAAAGCCATAGCCCATCCAAATTGACCAGCCTGCACTTGAAATATCCCGTTTTTGCGAAAAATCCATCGAATAGCCAATGCCAGCCGCAAATTCTCTGGCTTTCAATGGACGAGAAGAGGTAATCGGTGCAGTGCAACCAAAGAGGACAATAGATAGAGCTAGAAGGAACTTCATTTAATGAGCCCGCTTAGCTTTTTCACATAACGATCTGCGTATAACCGCAGCCACGCGGAAGGCGCATAAGATAAAAGTTTTCAAACGCATGTGTTTGCGCCGCCCGCGTGGTTGATGAAGCCGCTTGTTTCATAAAAATATGTCCAAAACGATAGATCAGAACTACTTAGAATAATCTAACTCTGTTAACGCACAGAGTCAAGCGGCTGAATGAACGGTTTATACGCGTGTTATGTGCAGGACAGCATCAGACTATTTCTTAAATCTTCCAAGACCATCCATCATTTGCTTTCTCATCTCAGAAGGGCTTTTAGTAAGGATTTCCTCAAGGTGTGGGCGAAGAGCGTTTGTGGCATGTTCTAGATAACCCTGCAG
>JAGQYM010000170.1 GCA_020436085.1 Cyclobacteriaceae bacterium | reverse complement strand
CCAAGAAGCTGACCTACTTCAACGGCACAAGCATCGGAGGAACAGAAATCCGAAAGGCTGAAATCCTGTTCTTTGAGAATCTCGTTCACCTTTTCTCTTTCAACGACAACAAAGGCCTTCGATTTGACCAAAGAAGATTGAAAACGGGCAGACAGATTGCGTAGGGCAAGAGAGTCCAGAGAGGCGTTATTGTCGAAGTTTAAAACGGCCACGGTTAAAGTGTCTTGGCCAACGGCACCAGAAGTAAATAAAAGCCCAAGCACTAGAAAAAGTCTACGATACATGTTAGAACCCCTTGGCAAATGGCTTGCGTATAACGATCTGCGTATAACCGCTGTTGCGCAGAAGCTGCGGGAATGGATTTTGTTCAATTGATGGCTTCCGCAGCGCCTGCGCAATAGACGAAGGGCCACAACTTGTACCGACAGTATTCAAAGTAGAAAAGTCAGAATGCATAGGAAAGTCGTAAGTTGTAAAGTCATGCTGTGGCCCGAAGTGAACGGTTTATACGCGTGTTATGTGACTTGTGATTGTGACTAAAAGAATATGTTTACGCCGGTTAAGCCTCCAAATATCATAAAGGCTCTGAGGGTCTTGTTGTAACCAAGCCCTCCAAAATAGAATCCCATGCGTCGATCAAAGGAGTCAGACGTG
>JAGQYM010000016.1:73977-84692 GCA_020436085.1 Cyclobacteriaceae bacterium | reverse complement strand
CCTGGACTGCTTTGTATGCCAGCGGGTGCAGCTCGTAGATATGATGACTGAGTTTCTTTTCGCTGGAGACTTCCAATACTTCGCTCGCCCAGTATACTTTGTCAGCTTGAGCAAAAACCAGTGCATGCTTAAGTGTGAATAAGGATAAAAGGATCAGGAATCTATAAAGAGAGCGTGCCAAGGTCAGTATCTGGATTTCGGATGAGCGTGTTGTGTAAATTTCAAACCAAGATGAATCTCAGAAGTTCCGATAGACCGGCTGTTGTACCGTAGTGAAGAACTGTTGAGGTCATAGCTGTAGGCAAACTTAAAAACACCGGTTTCCATTTCGGTAAGGAAGATAAAGGAGTCATTGACTCTGGCCCAAACACCCAACCGCAGAATAGTTTCCTTCATATTATTTTCAGACAAGCCGTTGATCTTATAGGAAAGGTAAGATCCAATGTTCTCCTGCGAAGTGTTGTTTTGAAATGCCACCAACACGTTGGCAGAAACGGTCGCATTCCTTGAAAGATTAAATACCATTCCCCCGTGATACTTGTAGAGTAACGGTAATCTGCTCTGCTTGTCGGAAAGGAGCGATTCATTGGGATTATTCATGTGGGCAACAGATAATCCGGAGTTGATGCTTTTTATTATTCTGCCGGCTTTTTCTATTGGGTTATACCACCAGAATATGCCCGAACTGATGTCCACGAAACTTCTGTTTTGAAAATTACCCACCTCCGATGGTGCGATGGATGAATCGAATCCCACAAAAGGATTATACTGCTCACCCCACTGTAGATTTGATGTGTCTACCCTTTTGTTGATAAGACCAATCTGCAGTCCAAAGGTGATTTGATTTACAAAATTATGATCAAAGGGAAGGTTGTACGCGGCTGAAGCATTGGCACCCGTTGTCTTGAAACTTTTGTTTTCTCCGGAGATATCGTTGTACACCGACAGTCCTGTTCCGCCCCAGTGCCCGAATGGCTTGGCATGTTTGGACGAATAGTACGGCATGATCAATGATACCTGGCTTGTGGTATAAGGAAATTGTAAGGACTTCCACTGCGATCGATGATTCATGTTGACCGTAAAATCATCTTCGATACCTGCTAAAGCGGGATTCAGGTATAGGGTGGTGTTAAAGAATTGGGAGAAAACAGCGTCCTGCGCTTCGGCCTTTCGACTAAAGCATAATACCAAGCAAACGCTCAAGAATGCAGTAATGCTCCCCCTCATCCTAATAATTATCTAGCAATTGAGACGATCCCTGTCTTCTCGAAAGACTGTCCATCAGCGAAAAATCCGGTGACCGTGTAGGTATAACTTCCCAGGGCTTGCAATTCGCCATTGAAGTAACCGTTCCAACCGGAATTACGCGCCTGGTCGAAATTACGAGTTTCATACACGAGTGTACCCCATCGATTATAAATTCTAAAGAGGAAGGAGTTCTCTTGTACACCTTCGGCATACACCTTCACCACGTTGTTTTCAGGATTGGGCGAATAAGGGTTGAACACGTTGGGGACAAAAAGGCTTTGATTGCCATTTACCGTAATACCCATCGACTCTGAAGAAGAGCAACCGCCTACCTCAACCGTTAATGATATTGTGTATTCTCCAGATATTTCAAACTTGCTGTCCAGCACTTCGCCATTGCTACTTTCTTCATTTACATGCCAGGTGTAATTGTCTCCCCCATCGAATGAAGGAATGAATGAGTAGTTTACGTTAGTTATATAGTTTTCAACGGGTTCAGATGGTGAGAACGCAGTGTTAACCGCAGGGACGATAGTAGTGTTTGCTGATCGCTCAACAATGCCACAGCTTGTAGTCACTTGTGCGGTGAATGTAACTGAAGTCTCTGACGACAATGGCTGATATTGAACGGTGGTATTGTTAACAATTGTCAACTGACCACCACCGCTGGTAGTCCAGCTTATGGTATTCGTTCCACCATTATTCATTTTCACTTCTATCTCCTCTCCAAAACAATAGCTTGACTTCAAATCAATTGAACCATTGAATGCCGGTGTCAAAGTCACCTGAGCGTTTCCGCTTACTGTACCGCTGCAGTGGCTGTCATTCACGGATATAAGTTGATATTGCCCCGCGCCTGCCTGCAGCGTCAGCTGGTTGTTATTGGATACAACCTCTGTGTTTTGACCATCAACAGAATAGACAATCGTCCAAGGTGCTGAACCGGTGAGGTTCACCGTTAAGTCAACTTTTTCATTTTCACAAATTGATCCACCACCAGAGATCGAAGCGGTAGGTTTTTCAAACAAAGACACCTGTGCAGTTCCATTTGCTTCACCTGAGCAGTGCGCATCTTGTATTGAAATTAACTGATACACTCCGCTGGAAGCAGCAAGCGTATACGTTGCGTTAGACGTTTCCACTTCCATAGCTTCTCCATCAACGGAGTAGTGAATCGTCCACGGAGCGACTCCGGTAAGATTAATCGTAAGGTTGGTAGTTTGTTCATCGCTGCAAATCATGCCGCCCCCTAAAATACTCGCGGTCGGTATTGCATAGGCTGTTACGATGGCTTGACCTTCTAAAGTTGCCTGGTAGTTGGCGTCCGTAACACTGACCAGTGAATATGTTCCCGCTGATCCTGCAAATGAATAACTGGTTCCGTCAACAACTACTGTAGAGTTGGTTGTGCCATTTGAATAGGTAATATTAAATGGATTTACTCCTGTGAGGTATATATTAATGTTAGCTGTACCATTAGGACCGCATACCGCGCCCCCTCCGGTGATAGTAGCTGTCGGTATTTCAAAGCCCTCTACCCCTACTATATTGGTTTCTCCCCAATACTTGTTACATCCAACGTATCGCGCACAACGAATGAAGTACATGGTGTGGGTAAGTTCACCGACTTCCAATTCCAATTGATTATTGGATCCAGGTACCACGCTCCAGTAAGGATTACCAACGATATTAGGAACGTTTACTTCGCTTTGAAGCCAGACATATTCAAATCCCAAGCCAGCAAAAGGACCACTTGCGGACGCTACATTAGTAATAGTATTTGGTCCGACCGGATCGTAAGGGCCATTAAACCCGATGCTGCCACCGGCAATTGAACCTTCGATACATGGATCAACGGTAACCTCTGCAATATTGGTTTCTCCCCAATACATTTCGCAGCCTTCTACCCTTGCGCAGCGGATGAAGTAAGTGGTAGCAGTGAGCTGGCCAAGTGTAAGTGACAATTGGTTGTTGCTTCCCTGAACTACAGACCAGTATGGGTTTCCTACAGTGTTAGGAACGTTGACTGCGCTCTTCAGCCAGATGTATTCCATATTCATGGCACCGAAGTCGCTGGTAGCAGGTTGTACGTTCTGTACTACGTTGGTAGTATTAGGATTGTATGTTCCCTGAAAGGCGATCGATCCACCATGAATGAAACTAGCATTACATACATCTACTGGTACCTGTACAATGTTAGTTTCGCCCCAATACATTTCGCAGCCGGTAACCCTTGCACAGCGGATGAAATAGGTGGTGGCTGTTAACTCACCAAGTGTTAGTGAAAGTTGATTGTTGCTTCCCTGAACTACTGACCAGTATGGATTGCCTACGGTGTTAGGGACGTTGACTGCACTCTTCAGCCAGATGTATTCCAGATTCAATCCATCACCAAAGTCGCTGGTCGCTGGTTGCACATTCTGTACTACATTGGTCGTGTTCGGATTATAAGTTCCTTCGAAAGCGATTGAGCCTCCGTGGATAAAATCTGCTTTGCACACATCAACGGGTACTTGCACAATGTTGGTTTCGCCCCAATACATTTCGCATCCTTCTACTCTTGCACAACGGATGAAATAGGTGGTGGCTGTTAGCTCACCAAGAGTAAGTGAAAGTTGATTATTGCTTCCTTGAACCATAGACCAGTGTGGATTCCCTACGGTGTTAGGCACGTTGACCGCGCTTTTCAACCAGACATATTCAATGTTCATTCCAGCACCAAAGTCGCTGGTGGCTGGTTGCACACTCTGTACTACGTTGGTAGTATTAGGATTGTATGTTCCTTGGAAAGCGATCGATCCACCATGTATAAAATCCGCTTTGCACACATCAACGGGTACTTGTACAATATTGGTTTCACCCCAGTACTTATCGCAGCCCGCCACCCTTGCACAGCGGATAAAATAGGTAGTAGCCGTTAACTGACCGAGAGTAAGTGAGACTTGGTTGTTGCTTCCCTGAACTTTCGACCAGTATGGATTGCCTACCGTGTTGGGCACGTTTACCGCGCTCTTCAGCCAGATGTATTCAATGTTCATTCCCGCACCAAAGTCGCTGGTGGCTGGTTGCACACTCTGTACTACGTTAGTAGTATTAGGATTATATGTTCCTTGGAAAGCGATTGATCCTCCATGTATAAAATCCGCTTTGCAGAGATCAACGGGTACTTGTACAATATTGGTCTCACCCCAGTATTTTTGGCAGCCCTTCAGGCGTGCACATCGGATGAAATAGGTGGTTTGAACAATAAATGGAACGATGAGTTCTACACGATTTTGACTACCAGATACCACAGACCAGTAAGGGTTTCCAGTGGTATTTGGAACGTTTACCAGGCTCTTCAGCCATATGTACTCCACATCGGCATCACAATCCTTACCCTCTGCCGGGGCTATACTTTTTATCTTATTTGTGGTATTGGGATTGTAGGTCCCGTTGAATGAGATATAGCCTGATTTAATGCCTGAGGGGCTGCAATCTAAATTGCCAGCCATAGAGGCTGTATTTATAGAAATTGCGAAGATCAGCAGATAAAATAACCGCATAGGGCTATAGATTGGTTAGCGTTATAGACCACCTCAAAACTACGCCTTATTTCAATCTCATTACAAAACAAAAAAGGCAAAATTTGGGCTTTTCCTAAATACCTCAATTAGGCAAATTGTAACCACCAGCGTGACTTCGGCCCCACAATGGGGTACAATAACAAATTGCGTACGTCAGCGGCAAGTAGAGTAAAAGTACGTATTGCCCAAACATCAAGGTTAAGAAGCACCGCAACTCCATCCTCCTGCAGCTCTGGTAAGGAGTGGATTTAGGAGCGATTGAGGTCAAAGAGGATGCGGAGAAACTCTTCTCAGATGTTATTTGGTTCCAAAGTAAGGAACCGTTTAAAGAAAACTCCGAAGTACGTGGAGATACTCACTACTCGCTACTACTCCGTATTCCAAAAATCAGCAGATAGCCGATCATCCAAAACTCTCCTATGGTGGCGGGGAGGGTGAGGAATTCTCTCCAGGTTGCTTGCACGCCCATGTACCCGATGAAGGCATTTAGTACATAACCAACACCTCCGATTATGAGTACGCGTCCAAGCCATAGGGGCATTCGTTTTGATGCCACCACTATGTAGCCCATAGGCATAAGCCATAGTCCGAAAAAGATGCTGCCGACACCCCACCCGTGCTTGATGAACTGATTGAAGACCTGAATCATCGTGGTCTTCTCACTCACAGCAAGCGTAGTGCTGTGTGCAACTTCAATCGCCCCTCCCATCGCCATAGCACTGATCATAATGGCAACAGAATTCATCGTGCCCCAGATCGCCAACGCCCAAGCAGAAGTATGCTCGATATCTTTGAATAGTTTGTAGAACCACACCGCTGCCAGGGCCTGTGATATCACGATCAGGAATTCAAACAACAGCCTGATGCGCGCAACGGTTTCCTGCTCCGTCAGATTAGTAAGTGTCGTTGAAGGGTCATTTGTCACGTAGATGCGCGAGTGCAAAACAAGGAATCCTATCATCCCTGTGATCGCCAGCATCAGGTACCAGATTCCCGTAAGGCGAGCAGTACTCACCAATTCTTTCTGCTGTAGTTCAGTGCTCATGATTACGTAATTTGAGACATTAATATAAGAAGAGTGTATCATTTCGAATTATTGAACCTGAAATTCTGTTTGCCTACGCGTGATATTGAAATCGACTTACACTTTGGGTTGTGCCGCCTATGAGCTTTCGTTACCTTTATTTTCCTATCCCAGTTTGATTTCCCACTGCACCCTCAACTACCGTGAAGAGTCTCTTTTTCTGTTTACTTGTTGTAACAATTATCGGATGTCAACAAGCATCGCAAACCTCCGAGGCAAGTGATACCACAAAAATGGAACAGCCTGTGACAATCCAGAATGGTCAACAAGCTCAAGGAAGAGATGATGTAGAACCGATCTTGGCTAAGAAGTGGTTGGTCATGTCAAAGATTCCATCGGACAGCATCCCGAAATTCATTTACCCTCCGTGTGGAGATGCTCCAACGTTGTTTTTTTTAGATAAAACAAAAATGCGAATACAAGCCTCCCAGGAAGCTGTTGACTACTCAGTGGTTTCGATTAGTCGCAGTGAAGATGACACCTACACCATCAATTATCAATTGGGTGATGATGCTACAGAATCAATGACATTAAAACGCAAGGGCAATGAGCAGCCTGAGTCCTTCGTGATGGAGAGTACATCAGACTTCATCTCGGGGTATTATCCTGATTCCATCAACCGGGTGAACAATGGCAGCTACACACTCCTCGCTAGAACCGATAACTGGAGAGCAGAATTGACCCAATCGAACCGGATTATTGAACTTCCATGCGATATGGACTAAGGAGCATCGATCGAATAGAGTAAAAAACTACCCCCGTCTCTTCACTCTTGTCTTCTCTTTTGTTACCCATGTCCTTCCTCCATCAACGGACTGCTCTGCCACCACGAGGTATCCAGACTTGTTCAATTCAGTGAACCTCAATTGGTGTAAATAGTCGATTTGTTTGGAACCACCCACCCTGCGCTGAACGATATCACCTTTATCAACTATCCACTGATAGTCTGCTGTAGCTCCATTGCTGAAAACATATTTTTCTTCCCAAAAGCCAGACCCCGGATTCACATGGCCTTGGGTGGTATATGAAAAAGTGGAATCGGGACTCATGAACCTTTGAGCAATGGCGCACCCTCCCGCTACGAGTTGCACTTGTAACACCCCAATGAATGTCTCCTTATTCTTATCATCGAGCTCATATTCTTCCCACGTGCCCAGCAACGGTTTGATCAGGTTGTGAGATGCACTTGTACAAGGTGGTGGGGGTTTTGGGCTCTGGTCACTTTGCCCCAAGGTGAGGTGGCAGGACAGAATCAACACACATAGCGTGATCAGGAGATGCTTTAGGTTGAGCATATCGAATAGGGTTAGGTATTCCTCACCATTACGATCCTTCAAGCCATTTGGTTGCGCACCGCTTCCGCGTGAATCGGTCCTTGTTTCTTAGAAAAATACGACTCCTTCTGCTAAACAACAATAATCCCGAGACGTGAATCCCGGGATTTGAATTTATCAAACTGTATCTCTCTAAAATTTATATCCGGTCAGCTTATCATTGGTAGGTGCATAGAATACACCTCCTGTCACACCGTCCATGGTATAGTTTGGCGCGTTGTCTTTGCCAAGATCGATCACTCCTTCCGTTGCACCGGTGTCTTTGTTTACTTTGATCAGTACATTGTTCTTGTCTTGTTTGGTCAGCATCACAGTGAAGTTGTCGCCAGCTTGCGTAGCTTTGAAGCGCGCGTTGGCAGCTTGAAAGGATTTCTTCGCGAAATCAGATGCAGCATTACCAAGTTCACCATAGGCCTGGCCGATACCCTGAAGTACTACTCCAGATGCCTGATCTTCTTCCTTCACTTGCTGCCCTGCAGACTGAAACGCAGCTGATGCGGTGTATGCTGCCGCACCTATGTAGGCAGCTCTTACCGCTTGTGCATACCGAAGTGCACGAATAACTCCTGGTTCGCGAGGCGCCTCAAAGTATTTCTTGTAGACCTGTTTTCCGTCTGCGCCTATCAGTGTCATGTTCTGTGAAGAACTAACTAAAATACCTGTACCTCTCTTCTCTATGCTTGATGGACTTTCATTTCCCTCGAACTTAATTTCGACTGATGCTATTTTTAACGCACCATTGGATTTATCCAATTGCTTCAGCACTTTTTCACGAGTATCAAAAATGTGAACTGTGTTGCCATCCATGGCTGTCAGTGCTGGTGCCGTGGAAATGCCTTTGTCCAATAACAGTTTACCGGTGGTCAGATCAAGAATGTTGATCTCTTCGGTGGTGAGGAAGAAGAGACCTTTTGGTGTTACTTCGCTGTAAATCAATCTTCCGTCTATTTGCACGGGTTTATCGAAGGTGAGTTCGCCAATGGATAAACTAAGGAAGGATAGGAAGTTTTTGCCAGATGTATTTTGCGACATGAGCACGAATCCATCTTTCACTTTTTCGTAGCCATATATTCCACCTTTTACGTTAACTCCTCTGCCCTTCTTGCCCCACTGCCCTGCTTGAGTGGTGTAGTCATAACAGTTCACTTTTGTGTTGGCTCCATCATCAGGCATCACCACCAGACCTTTATCATCAAAATAAACACCACCAGTCTTACCGGAAAGATCAAGATCCTTTTTCCAGATTCTGTCTCCATTGTTCAGATCAAAGGCAGTGTACTTTGTATGATAAGACGGACCGCCATTAGATGTGGTAGTTGTGAATCCCGTGGTTGCAGCTTTTCCCTCCTGCTCTGAGGCTACAAAGAATATTGGCTTGGTCGGATGTCTATAGAACTGAACATTGAAGTCCAGGTTTTGTGCCATGTTTCCAGCGGCCTGCTTCATTAGGTTGCCAAAGGCTCCCATGTTCTGCATTTGTTGATTGGCCTCTGATACATCATTCTTCCAGATGATCTTGCCGTCAGCGGGGTTCACCTTGTAGTTGTAAAACAAAGTAACGATCAGAAGTTCTGATGGTGATATTTCATTGGCGGTGACGAACCGGCCGAAGTCGTCTTCTATTTTCCACGCTACCTTGCCATCCGACATGGATGACATAATCAGGATATCTTTGTTTTCTGCGTTGCGACCACTGATCAGTATTCCGTTGGCCTGATAGAGAACGTACTGGTCTTTGATTTCGTTGATTCCAGCGCTTCTAGAATCAAATTTGATTTGTCCTGAGAAGGGATCGACAAAGTAAACCGTTGCGCCTGTGCTGACGCTAAGCATGGGTGACGAGCCGAGTTGCTTCACGTTGTCGGCAGCAACTTTGCCCACGTCTCTGTTGCGCCAGATTACCGTGCCCTTGTCAGGATCAATTCCGGCAAGACCGTCAGCGGTTCCAATTACATAGTTTCCAAGTGAGGTCACCATTTGCCAGGCTACGCCTTCTGGAACAGACTGTGACCAGAGTGGTTTGACTGGCTGCGCTGAGACAGTAACTCCAAAACAGATCAAAGCCGATAGAATGAAGCTGGTATAGTTTTTCATTGCGTGTGGGTTTGGTTCGACTGAGGCGGGCAATAATGGTGCCACTAGCGAGAAATGCTATTTCCGAATAGCAGACTGAATTTAAGCATTTCTGACGATAATTGTCTGCGCCTGTTCGATCTGCTTGGCAAGTGCAGGTAACTTTTGTTTAACTTTCCCTATGGGTAAAATTCTTTTCGTGATTGGATTGTTCACGTTCTACCTTTCGGCCAGTGCGCAAGATGATACCGATGAGCATGAGAAAGGATTTGCCTACGGGTTGGAGCAGGATTTTCTTCCTTACCTGGCAAATGGGTACTTCGGTGCGGCATGGGTTGGCAGAAAACACCTTCGGGTGAGGGTACTTGGCGCTCGTGTCAAGCGACCAGAGTTCATTACTCCAAATGGATTTGTCAACAACCGCGTATCTGCTTATGCTGTTCTGTGTGACTATTATTTAAAGCCCGGTTGGGTTGGATGGTGGGCTGGCGCAGGCCTCGTATACTGGGATAGCAGCGTACAGAAAACATTAACGGGAAACACAGCAAACTATTCTAACACATTGCTCAACGGCAGTGTGGGATACCAATTGAGATTCTATAAGAAATTTTATTTAAGCCCATGGGCAGGGCTAAACTTGAGGGTTGGTGGGGCGAAAACAGTTATCGTTGATGGTGATTCGTTCACAACACCCGTACTAAATCCAGAGGCATCACTGAAAGTTGGTTGGTATTTTACGCGAAGTCATTAGTGAATCGCAAATACTCATCGCTCTTTAGCTGATCCAACCCTATTTACTTACACTATTCTGTTACTTAAAATAACATCCATTGGGTCCGATGCCCACAGTAAATGTGTCAATGAGGCTGCCGTCTTTGTCCATTACTTCAATGCTTCCTGCCGAGCTGAAGTTTGGAGCCACCGTTCCAATGACATTGCCACTGAACGGATCAACAGAAAATCCATAATAGAAGTTTGATGCGAATGCGGACGTGGGCAAGCTGGTGGAAGCAGTGCTCATTGAAAATATGTTGCCTTCAAATTGGTAGTACAGCGTTTTGCCGTCAGGTGAAATAGAAAGGCCACCTGCGCCTCCATAGCTCACTGCTGCCATCTCAAGTCTAAGTACTTCTGCATTAGAGGTGATCTTGCTAATAGCGCCTTTTGTGCTGTTGGCCTCATCTACACTCCAGTCATCGTTGTAGGCAATCGCCCCCGATGAACTTACCCAAAGGTTGCCATCGGCATCGGATAAAATGCTATTTGGATTATCACCTACCGTGATCGTTTCGGTAATCGCATCTGTGTTTGAATCAATGATCTTAACTGTATTGTCGTAACCATAGCCTCCATTGTTAGTCACGTACACGAGATTATTTATTTTTAACATCTTGTTGGCCCCTTGTCCTG
>JAGQYM010000016.1:0-73968 GCA_020436085.1 Cyclobacteriaceae bacterium | reverse complement strand
CGGTATGCTTTTGGTCACTTCATTGGTGGTCAGGTCAATTACTTTAATTGTTCCTGTTAGTCCATCTGCTCCCCAATCGGAAACATATCCTTTGGCCGATGAGATGCCAATGAAGTAGCGAGGATTATCTATTTCATCGGTAATGGTGGCTATAGATGAATAGTCATCGGCATCAATCACTTCGATTTTGGCTGAGCCTTGAACAATGATGTACGCCTTGCCTTCAAAGACAGTTAGAGATTGTGCCTGGATGCCGAGTTGTCTACCGTTTGCGGTCGCAAACATATTGTTGGTTACCTGGTTTATCTCTCGGTCGTAAAATGATAGAGAAGCATTTTCATTAGGGAAGCCACCTTCATTTAAGATAAAGAACCCCTCCTCTCCGGGTTTGACAACCGCTGCATCATCGCTACAGGATTGTATCAAAAGGGCTGCGAGAAGAGATACGATTACTAATAGTTTTCTGCAATTGATATTCATGATCATTGGAGTTACTAATTGAATTGAAGTTTTATTCCAGCTTTAAAATTTATTCCAGGTAGTGGATAGCCAGGTCGACCCACATAGGCAACGTCAAACATGTTATTGATCTCGGCCGTAAACGACAGCCTGGTTTTTTGAATTGTCAGCGTTCTGCCTAGCCAGATATTAGTGATGACGTAGTCATCAACAATATTGAAGGGAGTATTATCACTATCGTTGTATTGTTGGCCAGTATACGAATTGACGATGCGTACACTATATTTTCTCCATATCGCCTCTAATGTTGCGCTTCCTTCATGCATAGGTGTAAGCAACAGTTGCTTCCCTTCCTCACTGGGATTTCCACTTTCGTAAATACTTACGTTGGTTGATTTTGTGAAACTGTACAAACCGGATAGGCATGTGTGTACAGAACCTATTTGCTTAGCGAATGATGCCTGAGCTTCTATTCCTCTTGACCAAACTTTTTTGATATTCTGTGGTGACCAAATTTGTCCGGTACCGGGGGTCCATTGTATCCAGTCGTCAACCCAGTTGCTAAAAGTGACAAGCTTGAACGACAATGCATTTTGCGCATAACCAATTCCTGTTTCAGCACTCAGTGAGGTTTCCGTTTTCAGATCTGAATTTCCTTCGGCACCTGCTCCTACCCAATAGAGATCATTGAATGTCGGAATACGGTAGTTGCGAGAGACATTAGTAAACACATTCGACCTCGCATTGAAATTGTATTTCGCTGAAATAGTTGGAGAGAATGGCATAGCCTCTCCGTTTACCATCTCTTCTCTTCCAGAGACGGCAAAATCCCAACGCTGAAATGGTGTAAATTTATAAGCGCTAAAAAAGGCAACTCTATTTCGTCTTGGGATTGTACCTCCAAATGCATCTACTACTCCTTCCTCCCATGTGTGCTGCAGACCTGAGGTGAGTTGAGATTTTTCGTTGAGATAAAAGTTCGTTTCGAAGTTCTGTATTACGCTATTGTATGTATTCAGAGAGAATTCGTTTAATACCGGGTCTGCGTAGTCGAGAGTTTGGCGCACGTAGGCAGCCTGGTAGTTGATGTCATAATTTTGTTTATTAAAATTCCAACCGGCAATTGCCCGATAGAACTCATTGTCTTCGGTCGCTTCGGATGTGCGCACGATTCCGGTTGGGTTTGGAACTTGTGTGTTGCTGGTCTGGTACCAAAACTTAAGCGAGAAAATCCCCATACTATTGGATTGCCAATGCAACTGTTGTAACAGTCCTTGTTGCCTAAATGACGAGTGTTCTCTGTACTGCACTCGTGGCGGATTAAAACTCCGGTTGGTGAACTTGAAATCGTTGTCGGACTGATTTAGAAATACCTTGGTGGATGAACCAACCTTTTCGTTGCTCAGCTGAAGCCCCGCATCATGATATTGAGTGGCAAATGATCCGGCATAGGACGAGACACTTCCTGTAAGTCCCTGATTGAAATTCAGGTTATTGTTCAAATGTATGTTAGCGCCAATTGATCCATTGCCCGACAGACTAGTAGTACCACCGGTTTGAATAGTGGCATCATCAAAGAAGCTTGCAGGTACAAGAGATAAATCAAGAAGCCCTGTGAGTGGACTGATCAGGTTGATGCCATTCCAGAGTATCGCAGTGTGACTGCTGCCCGTGCCGCGGAAGGACGGAGAAGCAGGTCCACCCGGTCCGTAGCTACGTAGATGTCCCAGTCCCTGCTTCCGCAGCAAGTCGGTGACGCTTCCATTTGAAGCCAACGATAGCATCGTGCTGTCGATGGGCAACTCGTAGGGAGCGATAACATAGTCGCTTAGCCTGCTTTGCGTGATAACAACAGTTTGCAACTGACGAACTGAATCAACAAGCTGTTGACCGTGCGCGTTGAAAGCGAAGAAAACACACAGCAGGAAACCGATAATTTCCAGCTTTCGCATCAAAGTTTTCGAATACGTTTTTGCGAACAGACGCCCTTATTCCCGAGAGTGAGTGTTCATCTTCGCTTTGGCAGGTCTCCTGACTTCCCTACTCTTGCTGCCTTCTCGTCCTGAAACATCGGACAATGGCGAGGGTTTAGCAAAAGTATAATCCGCGTCTGCGGATCAGGGTGACAGTAGCGGGTACTGTTCCGGATTTTCACCGGATTCCCTTTTATTGTGTTACTCCGATAAGGAGAACACAAACCAAAGTGAGACAAAGGTAAATGGAATTAGTGTGAAATGCTAAAGGCGGAGTTTTGTGAGTGATTAATTCACCGCAGAGGCGCAAGGGTTAGTTATCGGCAATATCTAGTAAGCCTAGTACCCTCCTTCTATATCAGGAATAACGGGTCCTGCAAAGCGGAGCTTCATCAGGTCTTCACCCCACACCACTTTGCCATCAAAGGTTTCCTGAATTTCATGAACAATTTGCTCACGCACCCGGGGTTGATCAATCTGGCCCAGCAGGTGAGTAAGCACGAGTGTCTTTACTCCTGCCTTTTGCGCGACCTCTGCATTGTCTTTGTGATTGCCACATGCTGCTCGATATGCTGGCGATGGCGCACGGCCACTGAAGTAGTGATTCATGTGAATAAGAATATCGCAACCTTTTGCCAACTCAACTATCTCATCCGACTTACCGCTGTCGCCAGTGTAGCAAAGAGATCCGTCCGGGGCATCTAGTCTGAAGGCAAGACAGTCAAGGAAAGGCTGAACGTGTGTGGCTTTTCCCACTTTCGAGGTCCAGTTTTTTCCTTTGATCTCATCACCGGGTTTGATTTCTTTCACGATAGGCGCAGGTCGTTTACGTGGTGCATTTCCTCCTCTGGCTGTGAACACATCAATACTACTTTGATGTAACCTTCGAGCTCGAATATCAGGACCATAAACACCCTCTTCACCAAATAGTAGTTCCGTCATCCGCGCGATAGGCTGCGGACCATACACGTTGAGTTCAGGAATTTTATCAGCACCTTGATCCCACCGTTGTAATACCAGCCTGCCATAGTCCATACAATGGTCATAGTGCAGATGGGTGAAGAACGCATGAGTAATGTCAACAGCGCGTGTGCCTGTTTGCAGTAATCTATGATGCGCATCTGGACCATGGTCCCACACGATGCGGTCATCCCCCACTTCAATCAAATAGCCTGATCCGGCACGCTCGAGTGATGGCGCAGGTGTACCGGTGCCGAGTAGTGTGACAGTAGTGGACTTAGCTTTTTCCTGAGCCGATGCGGAAAGCGGGGCACCAAGTACAGCAGAAGCTGCTCCTGTAGCCGCTACTTTGCTGATAAAGGATCTGCGTTTCATGATGGAGGTTTTTGGTGGGAGATTATTAGGGTAATTGAATCTAACCAATGAGTGACAGAAATGAAATGAATTTCTCTGCCTACACGTGTTTATGTGAAGCCCCTTTGTATGGTACTGATCGGAACTGATACGATTTTGATCGGAACTTGATTGCCTTGGCAAATTCAGTGGCGCACCACGGTTCACCGCTCGCAGCTTATCGACTAATGATCCGACAGTTTCTTTGCCCTGTCATATAGTTTCTCATCACCGATCTTCTTGCAAAATGCCAAGAACGCAGGCGTTGGTCCATGCCACTGGAGTTCGTTTACGTTTTTAAAGAGTTTAGCATTTGTTCTCAGGGTGGCGAGGTCTTTAAATAGTAGTGCGAGCTTTCGATTTTTCCCTAATACCTTTTCGGGAAAGTCATTTATCGGTCCGTACTCATTTAGTAGCTTGGCTGCACCAATTTTTCCAATGCCGGGTATACCGGGATAGCCATCGGCATCATCTCCTACGAGCGCCAACAGATCAGGAATTAAAGATGGCTTCACCCCAAATTTTTTCTCGATTGCCTTTTCATCACGGATCACATTGGCTCTTCGATCGATCTGTACGATGCGGTCTCCCTTCACGCATTGCGCGAGGTCCTTGTCGGGTGTCCAAATGCATACTTTATCTACACGTTTGCTTTTTGCAGCGAGATAGGCTGCAGATGCAAGTCCGTCATCAGCCTCCAACTCTACCATAGGCCAGACGGCTACACCCATTGCCTCAAGACCTTTTTCAAGCGGCCCAAACTGTGATCTCAGCACGCGTTCGATTCCATAACCAGTCTTGTAGTCTGCCCAAAGTTCATTGCGGAATGATTCGATCACGTGATCCGTAGCTACGCCTATATGTGTCGCCTCGTCTTCAATCATCTTTAACACCCCATTCAATACACCTGACACAGCGCCAAAGCGTTTATCCTTTCCTTTGTTAAATGCACGCTGACCATAGAAATGGCGGAAGAGTTCGTATGTGCCGTCAATAAGATGAACGATCATAGAGTATATTATAGCTATCGATCTTCTAAATTCTGAAGATATCTTGAATTCGTTCTTTTAATTACATTTTAATTTTCGTTCGCACCCATTTCGATAGTGATCCGTTATTATTGCTGATTCAAATGCTCCTCAATTGAACTTTCTGAAGCGAACAATCTTTTTGCCAGTTGTTTTGATCGGTTCGGCAGCTTTCGGGCAACAAAACCTGTTTAACGTTCCGTCTTCTGATATTACCCTGAAAGGCGAACCATTCTTTCAGCAGCAGGTTAATCTCTACCCTTCGGAAGTTCAGTTTAACTCGACATTCTGCTGGGGTCTTGGCAGAAGAGCTGAGATTGGGTTCAACGTATTGGAGCTGAATCTACGGACGGACCACACACGACCTACTCTTGACACGCACGCTGATGACGCTACACCTCCCGTCTACCCACTCTATTTATTAAACTTTCAAAAGGCTTTTGTCCTAAATGAAATTTTCAAAGTAGGCATTGGAACGCAATACGGCATCTCCAAAGGATCGCATCCTGTGAATTACAGTTATGTCAATCTTGTCACAGCTATTCCCTCAATTCACACGAAAGTGATTGCTGGGCTTTATGGTGGCACCAATAGCTATCTTGGGCCAGAGACGCGTTGGCCTGCCTTAGGTGGTGGGCAACCTCTCGGTTATCAAGTGGGCGTGGAAATGCAATTGATTCCTGAGAAGTTCTCATTGATAGCCGAAGATATCTCTGGCAAGCACAGTCTTGGTGAAGCCAGTGTGGGAGCAGCGTATTTTCTTTCTCCGAGCTGGATACTCTCGGGCGCCTACCTTCATGCTAATAGCAACTCTGGAGAGAATGCTGTTGTTGCTGAGTTTACTTACTCTCCTTCTTCCAAGGTCCATTTGAGGATCTTCAGACACGGACATCGTACTCGGCTAAGCTGAGTAGCATTGAGTTGCGAGTATGGAGTATTGAGCGTATCAAGAACAAAGACTACGGCCCAATTCGTATTTCCTCTTATCTTTGGTTTGCTTCGCTAATTCATTTACTGATGTATACCAAGAAAAAATACAGCTCCCGTACGATGCTTCGCTGGACGCGAAGGGAGTTACGATTTTTCATCGTGACTTCGCTAATCGTTACCATTCTTTATGAGATCGTAGGACTAAAATGGCTTCAGGTACCGTGGACGGCTCTCGCACTAATTGGTACTGCTGTCGCATTCCTCATTGGATTTCAGAGCAATGCTGTGTACGGCAGATTATGGGAAGCGCGCCAAATATGGGGTGGTATTGTTAATGATTCGAGGATGTTTGGCATTATGATACTTGACATGATTACCAACGAGTATGCCAAGAGTCACTCAGCAGAATCCGTATTGCAGGAACACAAAAGAAAGATTATTTATCGTCATGTGGCATGGCTTACTGCACTTAGACACGCGATGCGTGGAGTTAAGCCATGGGAATCGTACCGAATAAATAAGAGAAACAAGGAATGGTTGGAAGCACTACACATTCCTGAACTGGAGATAACGCTGGAAGACGATCTGAAAAAACATTTGTCGGAAGAAGAATATGCTGATGTGATGGGCAAGACAAACAAAGCAGCCGCAGTACTTAGACTTCAATCAAAGCATTTGAAAGAGCTTAAAGAACAAGGGCTTATCTGGGAGTTCTCCTTTCTTGAGTTGGAGTCTAAGCTTTCTGATTTGATGACGCATCAGGGCAAGTCGGAACGGATTAAGAACTTCCCTTATCCGAGACAGTACGCAACACTGGGCTATGACTTTGTCAATATCTTTATACTGTTGCTCCCATTCGGTATCGTACCTGAGTTCGGTAAACTAGGGATGAGCCTGGTGCAAACCTATCCGATCATAGGAACGTATTTCGTGTGGCTTGCAGTTCCTTTCTCGACTATCGTATCGTGGGTGTTCAATACTATGCAGCGCATTGGTACGGTAGGTGAAAATCCATTTGAGGGATCGGCCAATGACGTACCCATATCTACGATATCAAGAGCTATTGAAATTGATTTGTTGGAGATGATTGGCACACCAAAAGAAAATATACCAGGCCCGATCAGGTCTGATGCTGATGTGCAGATGTGAGCAGGGGTCAGTGAGCAGTAAAAACAGTGAGCAGTGAGCAGTAAGCAGTAGGCAGTGAGCAGTAAGCAGTAGGCGGTAAGTTTGTATCTTTCCGCTATGCTGATTCGGGAAGAAGCACTTATACACTGGGTTGAAAACTTTTATGGCTACGGATCGTGGGAAGCTCGGCTTTGGTTTGTAGCCCACGAGGAAGGTAGCGGTGACCTCCCGCAAGAGGTAGCCGACAAGTTCAACTATTTTTATAGAGTACATCCGCCTGGCGAGCCTCTTACACTTTGCGACATCCGAGACATGTACAAGCAAGTGCACTTCTCTATCACTGGTCCAAGAGCGGACCTCTTCAGCAATCTGTATGAATATCGCTTTGGCAAACATGCAGTGCAGCACGGTTGGTGGAAGAACATCATTGCCTTTGCTCACGGTTATCGCAAGGGATCACCGACTGACTTACTCCTCTATCAGCAGAAAGAACTAGCTCTCCCATCGAAGAAAAGAGAGGCCATGATCCGACTCTATCCTCTCCCCGCTCATAATCACGCCTGGTACTATAGTTGGCTCGACATGCCGAAGCTCGCTTATCTAAGAACGCGAGCTGAGTACCAGGAACACGTGTATGAAAACCGGATCAACACTATTCTGGAAAAAATGAATCACCACAAACCCGAGGTGGTGGTGATGTATGGGATGGAGAACATCAATCGGTTGAAGAAGTCGGTTCAACAACTCTTTCCTAAGGCAAAATTTAAGATTGTCAAGGCGGTGGCCCGACAGATACCGCAGCATCATCGTGCCGATCTTGATGACACGATTCTTATTCTCACCACGCAGATTCCAGCGCTAAGGCACAACAGGGTTGAGACTGGTTTTGATTGGGGAGAGTTTGGCCGCTCGATTCTGGACATTTGATCCTGGACACTGGATACTGGATTCTGGTCGCCAAAGATGTGCGAATTGGATAATGTGATAATGAGTTGATGGGCTGATTAGTTGATGAGCTAATTAACTGATGTGCTAATGAGGTGATGGACGAAATCAAACGAGGTCTTCGACTTCGCAAACCGTATTATTTTGACCTCAATATTTCCAATAATTTTTTTGGGTCTTGTCGGTTGTCCCAAAAAGCTGTGATAATAATCGAGTCATCAGTTATTTTATAATACAAGCTGAAGTGACTCATTGAAGCAGTCCTGGTGTTAGGAAAATCAGCCGCTTTATAAAGCAAAGGATTCGCTGCTATTTGAACAGCCTTATCATTACTCAACTTTAACAGCTTTAATGAATAGGCGTTGGATCGGTTTCGATGCAACCAATATTCGAGGATAGACCTGCGTTGGCGTGCGGCAGTCTCGGTCCAGATTATTTTCTTTTTAGCCATTCCAGTTCACGATCATTTAATGTGAGCTGGTCGATAGTTTTTCCCCCTTCAATATCCTCTTCACTCATCGCTAACATAACTTTTTGTTCTTCGGTAAGCTGAACCGCATTTCCTTGAACACGGGATTTATCAATCATCTCAGACAATGCACGAAGAAACTCAGCATCTTTAATTCCCATTATCTGATCGATGATTTTATTTCGAATATCGGAAGTTGAAATCATTCTATGATTTATCTAAATGTATACTTAAAGATACCAAAAAAACAGAAATTGCCAGATTGTAGGCTCGAATTGAATTAGCCGAATTGATTCTAAGGTATCTTGCAACCATTGGACTAAATTCTTCGTCAGTTAAATATCATGATCGCTGCGTTACGGCAAGTTTATACAATGGACAAAAGAAGCGCTGGATACGGTGAAAACGCCAAGGCTGGTATCGTTACACTTCTCCAGAAGTTCTTCAGTTGGAAGTGGTCAAGCGTAGTCCTACTTGGGATCTGTTTGAATTTTGTTATCAACCTGTTTCTAGACTTCAAATATCAAAGACCACCGGTTTCATTTAGTGTCGAAGAGTATGTCAATGCAATTATTGGGGCTGCCTTCCTACTCGAAGGTTCGCGCGTAATCTCAGGTTTACTGGATACAAGATTGCCATGGTCTACTGGTGTGAAGAGAAGACTATTACTACAAAGCGTCAGTCAACTTCTCTATATCATCTTCGCGTTGAATATTCTTTTGATTGGCGTCACTTACATTCTTTATGATGGAGAGTTTGCATCTCCGGATTTACTACTTATTAACATCTGCACTGTAACCTCTGTATTCTTTTTTGCCAATGTCGATACCGCAATGGAGCTCTATCGTCATTCAAAACATCAGCGGGTAACAAGTGAACCTTTAATAATTAGTGAAAAAACGATAGCTGTAACATTGGGTGCAACCACTTACGTGATCAAACCAGGTGATGTTTGTTACGCTCATCATCAAGGTGGCTCGGTTATAATTAAAACTACAGAAGGTCGGAATCTTGTCTACGACCAATCTCTAACGGTATTGATGAATCTACTTCCCTCTAGTGACTTCTTTAGGATCAACCGTCAATACATCATTCATCGCGGTATTATAAGAAAGTATAAGTCTGCTGATTATGGTAAGATCGAAGTCGTAGTTGGCAACTCCAATAACGAAACTCTGACCTTAATCATCAGCAGAACGAAGGCATCGGCTTTTCGCAAATGGTTGGCTGCTGACTGAACTAGTTTTGAACATTTCTATCACGTAAATCATCTATTCTTTGCATGGCCTGCTTTTCATTTTCCAATAGCTCAATATAGTTGTAATTCTCCCAGAATGATGGATCGGAATTAGATGCTTTAAAATACAACTCTTTCTCACGGTCAAATTCCAGACCTTTTCCTGTATGGAGATCAACCTTCGAGTGCTCCGTTGGAATAAGTAACCGTCTGGTCTGAAACTTTCTATTGGTCTTTTTCTTAATCCAGTCGCCAATAAAAATACTGGAACTGAGGTACCAGAGTTTGTCGGCCCCCAACACGAATTGTTCATCGAATGACTTGTAGGTCCACTTCCAGTCGTCTGTCGGCAAACCTGGTCCATGCACCTTATACTGCTCAATCCTCACAAAGGCATACGACTCAAGATCAATAGTAAATTTTCCTGAGTGAGGTTGTCGTTTATGCCCATCGGTGAAGCCAATCACTATCATATCTCTACCCTGAAATTTGGTAAAGCCAATTTTAGAAAACGTATAATGCTTCATTCTTTTGATGACCATAGGATCAATCGGGTCAACGATAGACGATTCTATCAGTATGTAGAAACCGCCAGGTGTCAGTTTATTCTTAAATGCAATGTCCTTGCGAAATACGGACTTTCGACTCTTCAGAAGTCTAATGGTCATTTCGTCTTCAGAATCGGCTTTCGGTATCGCTGCCTGCACGACTGCTTCAGCAATGTAAATTGGGTTGCCTTCGGTGTTTTCAGATTCCTTATAGTATCCCGTTAAAAAGTAAGGCTCAATCGGATAGTTAAGAGGGATTTGTTTCACAGCTTTCTCTACAATGTCGCGGGGAGATTCTGGGATAGCATTAATTATTATAGACTCCAGTTGCACAACGGCTGGCTCGAGCAAGATATTCAGAATTCTGTTGTCCGGCTTTAAAGAGATGATTAACGTGTTGTATCCAATAGATGATACTTGAATTTTGAGATCGCCACGTTTATCAATCTTCAAGCTGTAATGCCCATTTTGATTGCTGCTTGTGCCGGTGTGTGATCCAACTAAAGCCAGATGGGCAAACGGGATGGGTTCATTGGTCTCACTATCGATGACCTGTCCTGAAAACTCAAGTGACTGTGCAGTGGCCAGAGCTTGCGAGAGCACGGCTATTGCAAAAATGGTTATTGTCTGAAGTGGCTTCATAATTCTGAGGTTCCGAGTTGGTTTTTGCTGATGTATTTTCGTCCGTTTAGGAATTGTCCCACAAACGTAGATCGGACCAGGAAATGATAGGACACCAGACAAATCGCGAATGTTACCATTAGGGTTATCAGGAACTTGACAACTGCCGGTAACGCAAACCCTGCCATCAACCCAGGTACAAAAAGCGTCAGTGGCAAGTGAATCAGGTACATCCAGTAAGATGCATCTGAAAGATATCTTGATCTTTGGGAATAATTGTCCGCATAACTCACAAACGTGCCGATAAAGCCAATCACAAATAGCCAGGTAACAACGGCACGCAAAACACCAACAGCAACATCTCCGATAACGGCATCATACCTGAAGGTGACCGTGAATGCGATAAGTCCGAGGATTAAGTAAGCTACCCCCCATCGCTTCATTCCGGGGATCAATTGCCTTGACCGATAGAGCATCCATCCTACCAGATAAAACAGGAGAAAGTGAGCGAATGCTCCAACCTTAGGCGTGAAGCTGAGCGGTGTCGGCACACCATAATCCCACCGATATAGCATAATGATGAATAGAAAGAGGCTCAGTATAAGTATGGCCAACGCTTGTTTTCCAAATAGCCTTTGAAATGCACGATCGACAGATGCTTTGTTAAACTTCAGCTTGCGTATAGCCGAGGCCAATAAAAAGCTGAACCCTGTTACCAATGCCAGATAGTACAGGAACCAGAGGTGATAAGTCTGTCCAGGCAAAATTGTAAGCTCCGTAGAAAATGAAGACAACGAAGTATTGAATGCAGAGGTTGTGAACCGGATAGCCAGTAGAATAAATGGGTGAAGAATCAACAGGAACAAAACAAATGGAATAACTATCCTTTTGAACCTGTTGTCAATCATGGCCCCCGGTCCACGCTGATAAAATAACATTGCCGCAAAGAAGCCAGCGACTAAAAAGAAGATCGGCATTCGAAATACATGGATCAGCGTGTTGAGGTAGTTGAGCATGATGTCAGTTGCATGAGGATCGCGAGGCCAGATATCGTCCTCTCCCATGTTGTAGGACTCAGCCGAATGGAGTACAAGACCGAGCAGCATCATGGTTGCTCGTAGGGCATCGAGGGCATGAAACCTCACACCGGGCTTTTGGTAGTCGTTCATTAGTTTTTCGTTATCACCTTAATCACTCGAAAAACGGATGATCTGAATTAGTATCGAAGGGTTATGAAGGCAATTTGGGTGAAGTGCTATTAATCAGGTGTTGAGGCGATAACTAGCTAGCCCCATCTTCGTGGTTCAGACTCACCCTTTTGGGGATTGTTTCACGGGGGTTCCGATTACTTTTTAATCTGAAATAATGATTCTCCTACCATGTCAGCAAAATTTGGTGCCATGTCAAGCAACATAGGGTGCCAGGTCTTGGATATCCGGTGGCATATCTGAAAGCGCATGGTACCAGGACTAAAACTGACGGTGGCGTATCTTGCTCCACATGCACTCAGGGGTGAGATTGTATGGTATCAGGTCTTACAATGGAGGGTACTAATTCTTAAAAAAATGGTGACAAGGTGTAAACTATACCCTACCATGTCTGAAGTTTACGCTCTCAGGTCTTGCAGTGTAGGGTGCCAAGGGTAAAACCTATAGAGCCAGGGTGTAAAGCGCAAGAGGCTACCCTTAAACTACACACAGGCAATTCTTTCTGGTAAAGAGACAAGTCATGAAGTGCAACAGGCAACTGTTGATTGTAAACGGCCAGGGTGTAGAGATAAAGAGACTGCCCCTAAAGTGTATCCACACAATTCTTATTTGTGCATGGGCATGTCATAAAGTGCGGCATACAATCCTTGTTTGTACCAAGGCCTATCCTGAAATGCGCCAGGAAAAAGTTGGGTGGCTATCGATAGATTATTTCAACTCCACCACCGGCCTTATCTCAGTTAACCCCTTTTCCTTAATCATCGCTTCCACATCCTCCAGCTTGGTGGGAACAAAGGCGCTTAGATTTTCAACTCCCGTGTCAGTGACGAGAGCCACGTCCTCAATACGAACATAGAGCCGTTCTTCATGGATCCAGATCATGGGGTCGATGGTAAAGACCATGCCGGGTTGTAGCTTCACACCTCCTACACGCCCGACATCGTGCACGGCCATTCCCACCGGATGCTGAAAGTGCCCTCTAAAGAGGATTCCCTCTTGCACGGCTTTGAGATGAGCAGGCTTTACGAACTTCTTGCCTTTCAGGTATTCCTTCATATCAGCTGCGGCTCCATCCAGCACTTCGTTAGATGTTACGCCTGGTTTGATATACTTGAAAAGGGCATCACGGTATGCTATGATGAAATTGTAAAGTTCCTTTTGCTCTGCATTGAACTTTCCATTTACCGGCCAAATCCGTGTCACATCACTGGTGTAGTAGCGGTAGTCAGGTGCGTAATCCATGAGAACCAGATCACCGTCTTTTAGTACATCCGTTTTATGAAAGTAATGGCCATAGTAAGCATTGGTGCCACCACCGATAATTGATGCATAAGCATCGCCCCTCGCGCCTTGCAACAGAAAGATGTATCGCGCAGCAGCATCCAACTGGTATTCGTACACACCCGGTTTGGTAGACCGCATGGCTTCCATGATGCCAAGGCCTGCAATTCTTGTAGCCTCGCGTATCAGTTCTATTTCTTTTGCACTTTTGATCAGCCTCATGGAATCAAGCACTGGAGAAAGGTCGATCACCTCAAACTGAGGAAAACGCTCGTGCAACTTTTCAATAAATCGGGCTTCACGTGATGGTGCTCCGTCCCAGGGGTCAGCAGCAACTCTTGCCTGGCCGTGTAACAGTTCGTCACGACTGTCGTTGCCGATTTCAGCAGGACTGAAGTCAGTATACACTTTGGGGTAAGGCGTCTTGATCAGTCCGGAGCCTACGAGGTCAGTCGACAGAAATTCATAGCCTCTCACCCTGTCAGCACCTGTCAATTGCTTTACAATTTCTTCGTCCTCGGCAGACAACACCTTTCCCTGGCTTTTTTCCATCCCCTCATCGCGATGTGGCAAGTAGATAGTGGTAAATCGGTTCTTGCCATTCATGAGCACGTAAGCGTGGGCTGTCTCCAACCCCGTTAGGTAATAGAAGTTGTTGGATTGACGGAAGACGCTGAAACCGGGTATACCTCCAGCACTCTGAAGAACGGCCACAGCATTGTCACCGATGTAATCGAGAATTCTATTCCTGCGTTGAGTAAGTTCTTCTTTAGTGAAATCGCTTTGGTAACGGTGTTGGGCAATAAGTTGTGTCCCTAATCCAACAAATAAAATGAGAAGAAATAGTTTTTTCATATACTGTATACTTGATGTCTTTGATACTACTTGGAGATGTCTTTTACACAACGAAAGCCTGCGTGGTTATGACCGGAGTCCGTGCTGGAACCCATCCTTCTCGACACGCGGTAGCCACTGCAATAGGAGTCGTTGCACAGGAACGAACCGCCACGCATTACTCTTTCAGCGGTAGCTGCAAATCCATTGCGTGACTGTGGCAACTGATCTTCAGGCATCTCTACATATCCCCGATTGTGATAGATGTCCTCGCACCACTCCCACACGTTGCCCGCCATATCGTAAAGTCCAAACTTGTTTGGAGGAAATGACTTTACGGGTGAAGTAGCAAAGAATCCATCCTCCAACAGATTTTCATAAGGAAATCCTCCTTGCCAGAAGTTGGCCTTGCTGGCGGAGTTTGCTGCTGGTTCATTGCCCCAGGGATACACCACATCCGATGATCCACTTGCCGCTGCCCACTCCCACTCGGCTTCTGTGGGTAGTCGTTTGCCTGCCCATTCGGCATAAGCTTTCGCATCTGTCCATGCGATATGCACAACGGGATGGCTCATTCGGTTGTCAATGTTCGAATCAGGCCCTTCGGGGTGTTGCCAATTCGCACCGATGGTCCAGCTCCACCACTGTGAATAGTCGTTGAGGTTGACTGCTGTAGTCGTTTGCTTGAATACCAAAGAGCCCGCCACCAGCACGCTGTCCGGAGGCTTGGGTGTGCCGGGCGGCACTTGCCTTCTTAACTCTTCCCAGTCGATGTCTTTCTCTGCAACCGTGACATAACCGGTAGCGTCTACAAATTTTTTAAACTGCGCGTTGGTCACTTCAGTGGCATCCATGTAGAAAGAGCTGATTTCTTCCTGGTGGCGTGGAAACTCATCCCTATCCGCTTGTTCGGATCGGCCTCCCATCGTATAGCTGCCTCCGGGGATGAGTACCATTCCTGCAGGTCCGGTTTCTTCCGCCCGTGGGTTATTTGTTTTCTTGCAGGCGACTATCACTAGTGCCAATAGCATGGTGGCAGCTAGTGACACTGGTCTTCCTTTAACTTTTAAACAGAGCATCCCTCAAAGTAGTGAAAGTGATGCTGGATATAAAGGCTTTTAGCCTCAACGGCTCTTGCCTCTTTTCCTGTATTTTTGGGTGCGCTTCTGGTGAGCCAAAGTTTTGATCCCATGAATATCGATCCCCTCTTTACCTACATTAACCGCTTCGTTGACTTGACGGAGGAAGAGAAAGGTATTTTGGCCAGTCAGGTTACGGTGAGGAAGTATCTAAAAAACCAGTTCATCGTACAGCAAGGCGATGTGTGTCGTTTTGAAAACTTTGTGCTAAGCGGATGTGCCCGCACCTTTCATGTTGACAAGGAAGGGCAAGAGCATATTGTAATGTTTGCCATCGAAAACTGGTGGATATCTGATCTGGGAAGTTACCTGTCACAGACTCCGGCATTTTATAATGTGCAATGCCTTGAAGCCACGGAAGTTGTTCAGTTTCCCTTTGAGAATCTGGAACAGTTGTATGAAAAGATACCGAAGTTGGAACGGTTTTTCAGGATCATCATTCAAAAAGCATTTGTAGCCTCCGAGCGAAGAATCGTGAGAAACTACAGCCTTTCTGCCAAGGAACGTTACCTGGAGTTTCGCAAACAATACCCTGCCATCGAGCAGCGCGTGCCCCAGTACATGATCGCTTCTTATCTTGGAATGACGAAAGAATTTCTAAGCAAAGTGAGAAGCCAGCTGATCTCAGATCAATGATGTTAAACTAGATTAACATCCCTTCTTAACCCACTTCAACCTTCGTTTTTAATCTTGTTTGTCGCCCAGCGGCAGGCAGCGGATGACCTTTGCCTAACAATTTTAAAACAAAATGTTATGGTAAAACTACTTGAAAAACTAAGCGATTTAAATGACCTGGTGATCCAGGGAAAAGCAATGGAAGCATTTGAAAAGTATTATCATGAAGACGTGGTAATGCAAGAGAATGACAACGCACCTACCGTAGGGAAAGATGCAAACAGGAAACGCGAAGAAGAATTCTTTTCGTCTGTTACTTCTTTCAGAAGTGCAAAGCCTTTGAAAGTGACCGTAGGTGAAGATGTAACCATGGTACAATGGCAGTATGACTACACGCACAAAGAATGGGGTGAAAGAAACTACACCCAGGTGTCCGTTCAGGAATGGAAGAACGGCAAGATTGTGAAAGAACAATTTTTCTACGGCAACTAAATAATGAATACGATTATGAAAACATCATTGTTTGGTTTGTCTGAATCACTCTCTCCCTTATTGTTGAGAGCATTTCTTTCGGTTGTGATCATGGCGCATGGTGCACAAAAGTTGTTCGGCTGGTTTGGTGGATACGGCTTTGAAGGAACCATGGGCTACTTCACTGATACTGTCGGTCTCCCCTGGGCACTGGGTTTGTTTATCATCCTGCTGGAATTTTTTGGAGCACTCATGTTGCTCCTGGGCGTGACTACCCGGTTCTTGTCTGCCTTGTTCGTTGGTTTGGCCGCGGGCATTGTGTTCAGCACACACTTGCCTAATGGCTTCTTTATGAACTGGTTTGGCAATCAAGCAGGTGAAGGCTACGAATTCTTTTTGTTGTGGGTAGGTATGGCCATTTCTCTCATCACAACGGGTGGTGGCCGCTGGTCTGTGGATTATTATTTACAGAAGTCAAAGGTCGGAATGGTGTTGGTCAACGGGTCTGTCGTGGTACTTACTGCATTGGGTTTTTGTCAGTTTCCAATCTAGCCTTCCACTCGGCTCACGGAAACTAATTCAACCAATTCCGACTTGCCTTTAAGTTCAGCTTTCCCTAGCGGGTGAATGATAAAATTACCCGTAAGGGAAAGCCTTTCGTATAACTCAGCAGACATTAACAAATCCGAGTCGTATTGATTACACAATCCTTGAATCCTGGCGGTGGTATTCAAGATATCGCCTGTGAAGATTATTTCCTTTTTTAATGCACCAATCTCCCCTGTTGTGACGTGGCCAAAGTGAAGGCCCGCTTTGAATGCTGGTATGAAACCATACTTATCTTCATAATAAGAGGCTCTTTTCTGAAGATCAGCTTTCATCGAGAAGAAGCAATGCACACAATTGTTTTTGCTTATGCCCTTTTGAAGACTCCACGAGATGACAATCTCGTCACCGATGTACTGATAAACCTCGCCTTCATAGTCGATAATTGAATCAGAAAGATCAGCATAGTAATCTTTGAGCAAGTCGAAATATCGAATGTGTCCTAGTTTCTCTGCCGCAGTGGTGGAGTCTTTCATGTCAAGAAACATAAACACCCTTTCCTCTTCCTTCGGAGAATGATATTTTCCAGTGAAGAAATTGGAGAGCACTGAATGCCCAAGATTTTCGCTTATACCTGAATATATAAGGCACAGTATCAGCGAAAAGCCCATCTGCAACATCGTGCTCGCGAAAGTTATACTGAAAACAAACTCTTCGAAGCGTTTCCATACTTGTGAATCAAGTAGTGACAAGCCTGTCTCCATACTTGCTGCGATGGGAAATGTGATTGCAGTAATGATGAACATCACCGCGAGGTAGAACAAGAACTTATAAATGATCTTTTTCGCGAAGCTATGTTGGCTGAAGAGTCCCGCAAGTACAACCATCTCAAGAGTGCCTATGAGTAATCCAACAAAGGCCACTGCGATTGTCGCAAAAATGAAGATAGACCAATCCAGTCTTATGGCTGTCGGCAAGGTGGGATCTACACCGCCCATGGCCGCCATCTCTACCGCTAGAAACACCCACCCTGTCACTACCCAGATGATAGCAAAGGGAATGGTGCGCGCAAGATTACGTCTGAGTCGTGGAGACAATGATTAGTTGTTCTGCTCTTCAACAAAACCATTTTCCGTGAGCACTTCAACCTTTTCGGTATGTACCTTCACTTCTTCTTCCGTGAACCATGCGTCACGAAGTTCCTTTTTGGAAAACAGTTCAAGTTGATCGCCAAAGTGTGGTGAAGTTTTTTGGGTGGAATTGCCATAGCTAAGCAATACTTTTGCTTTCGGCTCATCGCCAAATTCAATCACACCTACCCATGAGTCACCTCCCCCAACATAGCTATGCTTTTCATCTCCGCCACCAGGCCAAGCCACCCTGAACACTCCCATCGCGCCATCGATGCCATTGGCTGGAAGGTCTTTGCCCGCATACGCAATTCGATAGTAGTCACCCCAGGCCACATCCAATGATCCAAACGTTTTCTCAACTTCATTGGCAGCCTCAACTAGTAAGTCAACGGCTCTCTTAGGGTCGGCAAGCCCATCGGGTGTCTCCATAGGACGATTGATATCCCACGGTGTTGTATAATTTTCTTGCGGTGAAATGCGATACTTCCTTGCCCAGGAATAGAATAGAACAGTGCCTTTAGAATCCGCATCGGCTTTGCGATCCCATTTCTCCAACACTGCTTTCGCTTCTTTCGCTTTAGCAGCATTTGACTTGTCGATGGCGGCAAACAGATCATCCATGATCCGATCTGCAAACTCAGAATGAGTGGAAAGTTTATAATCCACAAGTTCATCATAAGTGATGGAAGAGTCCTCGAGCATCATCCTCGCTGCGCGTTGTGGTCTGAAGGGCATACTCTGCGGAGCCATGTAGGGAGGATAGTCGTTGGGATTCAGAGCCAGAGGGATGGTGCTCGTCCAGGGAGGATCGTTTGCGTTCTGTAGCCATCCCGTCTCCGGGTTTTTCAACTTCGGCAGGTCTTCGTAAGCGTGCACCTCATTCCAAATGTCGCTTGATTTACCACCGGGAATTATTCTGTTCCAGTATGACCAATCACCTTCACTCCTTTTCGGAACTAACCCGTTGAATAAGTAGAAGATGTTTTTTTCTTTGTCGGCATACATCACATTCCAAAAAGGAATCTGTGCCATCTTCAGTGCAGACTCAAACTCGTCAAAGTTGGTGCTGTTGATCATGCGCCACCACTGTTGAAACATGTTGGGTCTGTCGGTGCCTGCCATACGAATAGCGAGGGCTTTGAGATCTGACTTCTTCACTACTGGACCATGAAGGGTATTTTCGATAGTGAGTTCATGATCGGCAAAGGAGCCATCCTCTTGTTTGATCTTTAAAGTCTTAGTGCTCGAAGTGAAGTCCTTCTTTTCACCATCCAGCAGATAGCCACCATCCTTCAGTTCCAATTCATAGGTATCTGTGTTATCAATCGTATTGTTCGTGTGACTCCATCCCATGTTCTCGTTGAAGCCAATGGCAATACCGGGAAATCCTACCAGCGTGCTGCCGTACATTCTTTTGCCATTGAGGTTGAGCTGTGATTCGAAAAACAAGAACTCACGATACCAAGGCAGATGTGGATTCTGAACCAGCATTGCGTTGCCAGAAGCAGACCGTGTCGGCCCGACTGCGTAGGTATTTGAACCCATGTCTTTCCATTGCTGCACCATACCCAAATCACCACCACCGATAAAGCGGGTGAAGATCACATAAAGCGCATGAAGGTTTGCATCTTTCGTGGTGAGCGGGAGCACCACCTGGTTTTTTTCCTCGATAGCCTCAGGATGGGCTTGTGTGTAGTCATTCAATCCTCTTACGAATGCAGCGAAGATTTTTTTGGTCTCTTCATCCTGATCGTTTTCCCATTGATCGGCCAACTCCGGTAGTCCAAGCGTATGGATAAGAATATCATTCGGTAGACTACTTTGTCCCCAGTACTCTGCACCTTTTCCTCTTGCACTTCCATACAGCTCGGTGATCATGTTCGCATGGTTGTGCATCTCAGCCCAGCCCTGTGCATAGAAAAGATCCTCTATGTTGGAGGCAGTAACATGAGGTACACCCCACGTGTCCCATTCAATTTTTGTTTTGTTGTCTTGTGATGGAGTGCAAGACAGCATACTGAAAACGATAGCGATTACAAATGCAGGTTGAATAACTTTCATTACTGGATGTTGGTATGTACAGATGCCCAATATAACAAATGCCAACCAGCGAATGGCTAATTGGCACCTGCTACCGTAACACGAATTCTAATTATTGCTTGGGTCGCAAAACTCTGATGGGGTCCTTTGGCTGCGGAAGCAGTTTGACCTCTTGTGTTTTCAACTGCTCCATGGCTACTTCCACTGCTTTTTCCAACTGAGGGTCATGACCATCGCGCACCAGTTTTGGATCTTGCTCTACCACCACATCCGGAGTGATCCCTTTGTTCTCAACATCCCACTCGCCCTGCAAGTTGTAGAATCCACCGCGTGGCGCTGTGATGTAGCCACCATCCACCAAACCTGGCACATCCCAAATACCAACAAGTCCACCCCATGTTTTGGTGCCCACTAAAGTTCCGACTTTCCGCATCTTGAACATGTAAGGTAGCATGTCGCCACCCGATCCGGCTCCTTCATTGATGATCATCACCTTTGGACCCCAAATGCCAGCGTTAGGTGCTGTGAACGGTTGACGTGTTCCAATTGGATTGTTAAAGTAGCCAAGTAAATCGCGTGCAAGGAGGTCAACGATGTAATCAGCAATGGAGCCGCCATGATTGAATCGCTCATCAATAACTGCTCCTTTCTTGTCCTTCTGCGCGAAGTAGTAGCGATTAAAGTTTGCATATCCACCACCACCCGTGTTAGGCAGCCACACATACGCCAGTTTACCATTCGACAAAGAATCCACTATCCTTCGGTTTCCTTCAACCCAGGCGTGCTGTCTCAGTTGCGTTTCACTCTTCACGGGAACTACGGTAAATTCTTTCCCACTTTTTGGATCTGGCGTAGCACTAACTGAAATGCGAGTTTGGGTGTCGGCTGTTTGATCAAAGTAAGAATAAATGTTTCTTGTAACATCAATTGGCTCACCATTGACAGCCACCAGGTAATCACCTGCATTCACATTTATACCAGGGCCACTCAGCGGTGCACTTAATGTCGCATTCCAACTCTCGCCATTATAAATCTTCTTAATTCTGTATCTACCATTTTCTACTTTGTAGTCAGCACCAAGAAGCCCGACTGGAACTTTATCAACATCCGGGTAATCTCCGCCACCTACGAATGAGTGACCGATAGAAGTCTCACCACCGAGTATGTCCAGCAGGTAGTTCATATCTGAGCGGTGTTTGACATCTCCAACCCATGCTCCATAAGCCTTGTATGCCCAGTCGAGATCAAGCCCGTGTACATTGTCGACATAAAAATAGTCGCGTTGATATCGCCACGCCTCTCTGAACATTTGCTTCCACTCCAGTAGCGGATCGATTTTTACCTTGACGTTCGCAACAGAAACCGTTTCCTCTTCCGGCTTTGGCTTATCGGCCACGTTGGAGATCAGCAGCTGTTTTGACTTGGTGAGGTAAGCGTACTTCTCTCCTTCAGCGGCTACCACAAATGCTAAAATGCCATCTACGATTTTTTCAGCCTTCCTTTTTTCTATTGTAAACCGGTGGAGTGTTAAGCTTTGCTCATTTGGAATCACTTCCGTATAGAGAATAATTCCCTCTTTAGCCGTCTCCAATTGCACATAAGGACGGGCAGGCACTGGCAAGGCAATGATCCTTCGACCGATGCTTTCTATGTCAATTTTGACAGTCGGCACTTTACTTTCCTCGGGCTTCTCCTCTTTTGAGTTTGATTTCTTTTTTTTGGCATCCGCTTTTTCAGGCTCAGTCTTTTTTTCTTTCTCAACCGATTCATCATCACTTTCTGGAGCCAGAGGAGATTCATCATCTTTAGATAACACGGCTGCATAAATCGAACGGTTGACAGGATGATCGTACGATGACATATCGAGCCAACCCACGTTCATTCCATAATCGATGCTTCCCAAGAAGTAGACATATTTGCCGCCTTTGTCCCAAGCTGGCATCACACAATCAGACATGCCATCGGTTATCTGAAATGATTTCTTTTGATCGAGAGAGTAAATGAATATCGCTGAGTATTCGTTGCTGAGTCTTTTGGTGTAGGCCAGCCACTTCGAGTCGGGTGACCACTCACCAAAAATTACATGCTGAGGATGGGCAGATCCTTCGTTTGCAACTTCAGTAAACACACCTGTGGCTACATCTACTATCCATAGCGTTCTGTTTTCATTGTAAAAACTTAGGTATTTGGAATCTGGCGACCACGATGGCTGGTAGTAGAAAGTGGGATTCGCAATTGGAATATTTCTTTTGTTCTCTCCATACTGATCTGAAATTACCAGTTGATATTCCCCACCTTCGTCTGAAAACCAGCTGATACTTTTTCCGTCTGGCGACCATGCAACTGCTCGATCAGCTACACCCTGGCTGTCAGAAATATTTCTTGGGTCGCCTTTCTTGGCAGGCACCGTGACGATATCACCACGCGCTTCCAAAGCGAGTCGCTTGCCATGAGGTGAAATAGCAACTGATTGGATATACTTATCGATTGACACCCAGTGAGGTCGAGCCCACGGGAAGTCACCCTTCACTTCGATCGGCAATTTTACCGGTTCGCCTGATCCAGGTTTAAGGCTGTACAAATATCCTCCATTCTCGAAGATCAGTTCGCCATTGCTTCCCTCCATACTTTTACAATCGAACTCTTTGAAAAACGTCAGCTGTTGTACTGCTTTTGAGTCGATATTATAAGACCACACGTTCATGGCGAGGTCTCTATCTGAGAGGAAGTAGATGGTGTTCTGCATCCAAACAGGATTCATATCCCTGCTATTTTCCATCGGGATCTTTTGCTCATCAAACGTCTGCAGATTTAGTATTCGAAGTGGAGTGTTTTGTCCACCACGATAATTTCTAAACTCACTCTCCCACCGGTTATTTCTTTCATACACAAACTGTTTTCCATCGGGCGAGAACTTCCCATCCACTGCTCTAGGTTTCATAAACAAGGTTGGCGTAGTCCCTTTGGTAGACACCTGCCACAATTGATCAGAGTCGGCATAGGGAGCCTGACTTCTGCCAGACGCGAATATTACAGATTGACCATCATTAGTCCATCCTGTAACGAAATCTGCAGACGGATGCCAAGTCAGCCTTTTTGGATCTCCACCAGTAACAGGCACGATAAACACATCCGTGTTTCCATCGTACTGACCTGTGAAAGCAATGGTCTGTCCATCAGGAGAAAAATGCGGTTCGCTCTCCACGCCTTCGAAGGCGGTAAGACGTTCAACATTCGAACCGTTCTTGTCAGCTATCCAGACATCACCTGCGTAGATGAATGCGATTTTGTTCTGACTTATGGATGGGTTTCTTAGTAACCTGGTCTGGGCAGTTGTGGTTAATGAAATACAGACCAGCAATAGGATGGCAAATAGACCTTTCATGAGTAACAGGTTTGGTGCTGAGAATGAAAGGTAATGTTTTTTTCAATTCAATATTTCTGTTGTAACATGTCAATGGTGGCACATTCATGTTCATTGCTGAAATATGGAACAATTGAGGGAGTAGTCTCTCAGTTACTGCACCCTCGGGTTCATAGCCTGACCCTCAGTACAATCGAGAAACTGGTTAGGCTTTACATTCTTATAGCTGTCGGTCTGCCCACTCGGCCAGATGATTTCGATCAAGTCGATTTGTTTTGTTTTTCCAATGCCAAAGTGAGCGCGCAGGTCGTTTGACCCAAGAAAGGTTGCGTTTGATCCTACCTCACGATATTGTGTTACACTCCTACCGTTGATCCTTGCAGTGAGTTTGACCTTCGCCCCTATCCCATCCTTATTTGATTTTGTACCGATACATCTCAGCGTTACCCAATTGTTGCCATTGTCGGTGTCGTTTCGATAAAGGTGATTCAAATCGCCACCGGCCAGGTAGCCTGTTTTGTTCGAAACAAATAGATCAATCCTTCCATCGTTGTTGTAATCGCCAGCACTTATTCCCCAGGTATTCTTTTTTGTTTCAACGAAGTGGCCCTTGGTCACACTTTCAAACTTTCCATTGCCGAGGTTTTCATAGTAACGGTTCGCCTGGTTTCCTCCATTGCCCACAAACACATCGAGATCCCCATCATTGTCAAAGTCTTCCCAAATGTTGGCTAGTGAAATACCAACGTCCGTTGTAATCGCCCCTTCCTTTACGCGCACTATGGTATCACCTTCATTTTTGTACAGATTATTCGGAAGACCGCCTTGTGCACCACCCCAATTGGTGACGTAGGCATCCAGGTCGCCATCATTATCATAGTCAATCCAGTTCCATGTCTGCCCATCCAGCGAATCTCTGGCAAATACTTCGTTGGTTAGGCGCTGAAACCCAAGCTTACCTGTCTCCTTCAACATATTCTTGTATAGATAATCAGGTGCGAGTGTACCGTTGGCTGGCCCTGAGCCGATAAACAAGTCCGCATCTCCATCCTGATCGTAGTCGGACCAAGTAGCGTTGGTGAATGGAGCCGTAACACGCGTGATTGGGGTTGTAACTACGGGGCTAAATGTACCTTGTGGGTCACCATTATTTTTAAAAAGAAGATTGCTGGTGGAAGGGAGTCCAACAAAACCTCCAGCGGGGTGAATGACGAGTAAGTCTAATAGTCCATCATTGTCGATATCGCGCCAGGCCGATGCAAAGCCTTTGGCAGCACTCTTTGTGACATCATAGTTTTCGTTTCGATGAAAACGCCCATTGCCAACATTGTGGTAGAGAAGTGATCCAATGTTGGTGAATGCATTAACAACAAAGAGGTCAGGCTTACCATCGTTATCATAGTCACCCCATGAGTGTCCGAAAGTAGCAGTCTGCATATGCGTCACTTCACCAGCATCGACTTTGGTAAACACGTCTTTTCCTTCGTTTCTGTAAAGCGTATTGAAACCCATAGGGCCGTTGGCGTTCGAAAGAAATATGTCGAGATCACCGTCACTATCATAGTCGACAAAACTAGCCCCGTTGGTATTGGTGGTGTCGGTGGCGATGACTCCCTGACTAATTAATGTGAACTTTTGGGCAATGGTGTTTAGGTAAAACGAGGAGGTTAGAAGAACTAACACCGCCTTGATAATAGATGAATTTCGCATAGTGCTAAAGATTAAGAGTCAAATAAATTGCCCGCTATGCTAGGCAATTGCGATATCGAAAATCTTAATCCTTATAAGGATGACCAACAAATCAGTTGCAGATACAGTAAAGTGAGGTAGATGAAACCGATATGTCGGATGGCTACTCTTTTAGATCCACTCTATAGCCTCTTTGCAATCACCACTCGATCTGGATCTGTGATGGTCAATGATCTTATTTGATCTTTTTCAATTTGGAAAGAAACGGTCGTGGATGGCGTGCCATTGTGAAAAAATTTGTTCTCCCCGATCTTATAAAGTGCACCGCCTGAAGAACCAAGTGGCCCGAGCGAAATTATATTAAACGAGTTCAACTTAATGCTGAATCCTTCGCTCTCACCTTCTCCGTATCGATAATTTCCGAGATACATTTTCTTTTCTTCTTCAGTCAAGTCTTCATATTGATCCCCATTCGCATCGCCCAGCGATTCAAGGTAAGTAATCAGCATCTTCAAGTTGGCAAGGTTCTCTTTTGACATGGTGTCCTCCATTCGAAGTCCCGCCTTCGCATGGCGCAGCAAGCTGATACCATGCGGGCCGAGGTTCCTCTGAATGCCGGGGGAAAATTCTATCATACTTCTCACCGCATCATAAGCCCCCATCATGGCATAGGTAAATATGTTTGGTCTTGCTCCGTTGCTCATTAGATACATAGCAATGTCCCTCCTGCCAACATGTGATGCGGCACCGAGCGCGGATTCAAAGTCACCAAACCTCCAATCCCAAGATGCCCTTGCCAACTCCGGTCGCTTACTTACCAACTCCTTCACGCGATCAAAATTTCCATGAGAAGCACCGACCACCTGATTTATTTGTTCATATGCGAGTGCCGGGTAGTTGTCAATGGACGAGCTTAGCATTGAACCAGGAGCGGCAGATGTTGGAGATGCCACCAGGTTTCCTAATGCAAAAGATGAAAGTGAGGTACCCGCTATGCCGATCAAAGAGCCCTTGATAAGGCTCCTTCTTGTCATTAATTGATTTGCCATTACTCGCTTCGTTTAATTTAAAAAGTGATTTGTCAGCAATAACGGGATACCACAGACACGGTTGATGTTCATTATTTTATTACCCACTGGTTTGATGCGAATCCGTTTCTCAATGGTGCAAAAAAAATACCTGGTTGTAGTGCCAGGTACCTTTTTGACTAATGTGCTTTGAGATCAATTACCCACCACCTGATAATCCAATTTTTCTGGCGCCCAGTTGTACATGATGTATTTGGCGATCTTATCAGCGTGTGCCTTCCCTGAGATTTTAGATATGAGATAAAGTGAGCCATCGATACCGGCCGAAATCCCTTCGGTTGTGATGATGTTGCCGTTGTCGATGAATCTCTTACCTTTCACCACATTCACTTTAGGATAGTCATTAGCCAGTCCATCCTGACAGCAGTAATGCGTGGTTGCTGTTTTTCCGTCAAGAAATCCTCCTTTGGCAAGAAGAAACACACCGGTGCAGACCGAGAGCAAATATTCCGAATCTTTGCCAGCCGACTTCACCCACTGAATTACCTTATCATCTCTCAACGGTATCTCAGTAGCCCCGCCTGGAAAAACAATAATATCTGGCTTCGGACAATCCTCCAGCGTGTATTGCGGTTTGATGGAGACGAAGCGGTCACTCAGCACCAGATCTTTTGAAGAGGCAACTGTATACACCCTATAACCTGATCCAGCTGCGGCAAACACTTCACCCGGGCCGGCAAAGTCAAGTAGTTGTACACCTTCATGGATAAAGATGGCAACGTTCCTCACTTTGCCCTCCTGCGCTGCGCATGAAGACATAATCGAAATACAAAGAATAAATGATGTCAAGAATTTCATAAGCTTTAAGTTTTAATATTTTGGCTTTACGGAGCTGCTGGTGTCGCCAGATATGCGAAAGATGTTTAGTGACGCTGGCCAAAATATTGTGCGCAAGAGAATTCTTTACCATTCACAAAGGCGATCGTTACCTGACTAAAGACGTTTTAAACAACCAGCCGTAAGAATACTGATCGCCTAACCAAATCCGAGGTAGCTACTGTGAATGGATATGCAAAAAATGCTAATTGCTTCCTTTTGACTGCGAATATTATTCATCCGAGAGCAGTAACCATCGCTCTTTATTGCCGTTTTACAGAATTGACTCCTATGGCTGAAACTTGCTCCTACTGTTCCCAAGCTAAGAAAAGAGGTGAGCTTTTCTGTTCCCGTCATGACACCGACATGACGAAATATAAGAGTGGAGTCTTTATCATAGAGTCAAAGGACATTCAGGAGTGCGATAACCACATCACCAGACTTGCCTTGAACGTGAACTTCTCGGGTCCACAAACTTACTGGGTGGGCGATCGTGAGTTTGTGGTGAAGCCGGGTAATTTTTTACTCATCAATGAAGGCCAATATTTTCGCACCAAGTTGAAGTCAGACCAGCCCAACTTGACCGCTACGTTTGCTTTCGAAGTAGGCCTCGCAGCGAAAATGATGAATAGTGCTGATGCTCTTTCATATAATTCGGAAAATGAAGTCCCCCCTGATTTTATTGAAAGAACTTATCCATTGCCGCCTAAGATGGAGCAACTCATGAAGGGATTAGTCGCGCAGCAAGATAGTAATTCAACGTTCCTGGATAGTCAGCTCAACACGCTTCTCTCAATGTGGTTGGAGATGAATGAAACAACGCGTCAGGAGATCTTATCTATCGACAAGGTAAAAGTTGCTACGCGAAAGGAGATTTACAAACGACTCCATTGGGCGAAAGAATATATCCAAAACCATTTTCACGAAGATATTACCGTTGAGCAGGTTGCAAACCACGCATGCTTATCTCCGTTTCATTTCAAGCATCTTTACAAGTCTTACTTCAAGACAACACCATACCAGGAAGTAATTCAGCTACGACTGAATGAGGCAAGAACACTTCTATCGAAAGAAATGAGGGTGACTGATGTTTGCCGTTCCATCGGATGGAAAGACTCATCTTCTTTCATCCGGCTTTTCAAAAAGACATTCAACACCACTCCGCTCACCTTTCAGCTGCAACAAAGGGATTAGGCGTAAGAGCATTTACATCATTACAGCTCGCGAATCCAAATGTTCCGGTAGCTTACCGGATTGCTGTGATCCTGAAGAATAATTGAACCCTTGTCGTGACTCATGTAAACTGGCAAGCCTTTGTATTCTGTGGGTCCCCAGATTTGCGAATGATTTTGAATCAACACGCCATTATGTAAAACGGTGATATAGGCTGGTGATACCAATCTTCCATTGTTGCTAAACCGAGGAGCAGTGTAGATCACATCATAAGTCTGCCATTCTCCAGGTTTTTTGGTGGCATTAACCAATGGAATGTGCTGCTTATAAATAGATCCGGCCTGGCCATTGGAATAGGTTTGACTTTCGTAGCTGTCGAGTACCTGCAATTCGTATCTCTCTTGCAGAAAGATTCCGCTATTACCTCGGCCCTGTCCTTCACCTACAATTACAGATGGGCTTCTCCATTCAATATGAAGCTGAACATCTCCAAAGGTGCGCTTTGTTTTGATATCTCCGGTACCCTTTACAACGGTCATCACACCATCTTTAATCTCCCACTTTGGGCTGGCACCATCTTTTCCTACCCACTCACTAAAATCCTTGCCATTAAATAAAACGATTGCGTCACTCGGTGCAGCACCTGCGGCCTCACCCGGTGTTATCTTAGGCGCCTTAGGTTCATATATCTCTGTTGCCTTTGGATCGATAGAATTGCGGTCTTCATATTGAGCGTGTAATGCAGTGACTACAAAAAATAGAGTCAGGAAAATTGTTGTTCTCATGCTTTGAATGTTTCCACTAAAAATAAACAATGACTTCCGTAAAGCCATCAATAGCCGGCCAAAGTACTTACTCAAATAACGGCATATACTTGTCCTTATAGCTGAACAAGAGGGCGACATTCAAGATGGCGACTACCAATGCTGGCCAGGTTTCAGCCAGATCCTGGTTGGCATAAGTGAAAATCAGGAAGGAAACTGAGAGGGGGAACAGCACAATCAATATGAAGGCAGTCCACTTGTTGATAATCAGCAGCAGCCCGATAACAATCTCGAGCATGTATAGGAACGGCAGATACATATACACGGCATCGATGAAATACCGCGCCTCTTCAGGCATCTTTCCATACCCGGCAGGAAGAAAATGAAAAAATTGGTTAAGAGCGTAAAGGACAAGAACTACTCCGAGCGATATTCTCATCCACTTTGATGCTGCAGATTTCATGACATTCTAATTGGTTGCACCTAAGGTACGATAGGTGTAGCCCACTGAAAATGATGAATGTCATTAACTACGCTGCAAAATTCAGTTGACGGCTCAGTCTGCTTCTAATAAATTCATCCAGTTCCAAGAAGAAGTATTCATTTTCGAGCTTAAGCTCATCTTTCCTCTTCAGTGATCTGAATACTGGCTCATAAAATTCAAGATCGATATCTCGCTGCTTGAGTTGAAGAAGGCCGTCAAAGATCCCGGCCAGCTCAGGGCGTGATGCCCGATAGTGAAACTTATATTCAATATAGGTGGGCAGGTCAGTCAGCATCCGATCAACCAATGCATCGCGATGCATGTTCAATATCGTCCTGATCTGAAATAGCTGAATGTTGGGATCATTTGCCCTTACGCAGCGGGCTCCTAAAAACGATGATTTGATAATCTTCATGGCGCTTTCTTTGTTAGAATCACACCTCAAAGATATACTAATATATTTAGTATTAGCTAAATTGGACTGGAATATTTTACCTCCTTTAATGCTAAAATAAGCAACCTATAACTATCTTAAATACAGCATTATACAGTGATACTCATAAGGTAAAATTCTAAATGAAGCATTCTTATTTATACTTGATAATTTCTTTAGCATCACGGAAGTCCTTCACGAACTTAATGATGTTGGGAAAGCGGGTAAACTCTTCTTTTGAATGGGTAGTCGTGACGATCACTGCCCTACTTCCTGCTCTCCAGGCAGCTTCCGCACCTGTTGGGCTATCCTCAAAAACAACACACTCAGCCGTGTTGACGCCTAAGCCCTCAGCAACTTTGTGATATATCTCTGGATCAGGTTTGCCACGCTGCACATCGCCCGCATGTAGAACAGTCTTAAAGTAGTGTCGGATACTCAGGTTGTCGAGCACAAAATCCACGTTTTCTTTTGGTGCTGCTGAGCCAATACCCACAATAACATTATGGTGCTTTAGTTCCTCAAGAAATACCGGCAATCCATCAATCAACGAAAGCTGTGGCTTGAAGATTTCACGATATTCAGCTTCCTTCTTAGCTCCCAATACACGTCTCTCCTCTGCGGTAAACCTGTCTCCAAATAACCGAAGGAAGATTTCATCGTTTACGCCATGTACCTGTTCTTTCACCTGAGGCAATGAAAGGTCAAGTCCAAGCGTTTTTAGCAGTCTCTGCCAAGCCTGATGATGAACCATCATGTTGTCCACCATCGTTCCATCAAGATCAAATATCACTCCTTTCATTCCATGAATTTCAAGGCGCGAAGATAGCAGACTTAGTGAATAGAGTTAATCCGTTCGATGGCTTATCTCACTTCCGCAGATTTGCAGGATTGTATCCAAACTTCTTTTTGAAAGCTGACGAGAAATGATTCGGATATTTATATCCGACTGTGCTTCCAATAGAGGTAATCGACTGTTCGGTATTTTGTAACAGCTGAAGGCTGTACTCCAGTCTTTTGTTTAACAGATAATCAAACACTGATGTGCCCGTCAGTTCTCTGAATCCTTTTTTCAAACTGAATTCATTGATAGCGAAATGACGTGCGATATTTTTCAAAGAATGATCGTGCAAGAATGTTTTGTCCAAATACTCTTTAATGGCATGAAACAACTCTATATCGGTATTTCTCTTCACACCGGAGTTGATGCTCGCGATCGAACTATGAAGCTGAAGAGCCAGAAGCTCATGCACCTTTGCTTCTATCAGCAACTTCTTCAATGAGCCGCTCATCGAGCTATTGAATATCTGGTGAATCGTTTGCAGCATGGGCAGCGAAAGCTTGAACTCGCCCGGATAGTAAACCAGGTTATTCAATATTCTTTCTTTCAGTTCCGCAGACCAGCATTCATTATCATCCAGCAGTCCAAGGTAGTAACTCCTTTCTACCTCTATATGAACATTAATGAACTGCTTTCCCAGGCTTAGGTAATACTCTTCGCCAGGAAGAAATATGTTATGAAATGACTTTGGGGACAGCGCAGCAGAAATATTGTAGTCGCGAAAGTTCGCGGCAATGTTTCCTTCTACCGACATGCAATGATGCACGTATTTATCTACTGTTCCATCATCAAACAATACATTAACCTCTTTGTCTAAATTCACCCTGTGTTCATAAACCCGGATGTGTCCGAGATCTAAAAACTTCTCCTTCCAAATACCAAAGTCTGGATGTGCTCTTTCCACTTCCTGGAATCCATCAGCTTCGGATTTACCGGTAGTGTAGTGAACGAACTCGTCCATTGAAATGGTGGGCGCTGTGTGCATAACTCCGCTTGGGGTAAATAACCCTCCGTTTAACGTAGGTCTTGGTATAAGGTTCTGCCGTTTTCTGCACTAAAATCAAAGATTTAAACAGACAATGATCAAAAAACTACTTCTAGGCTTAGGGGCGTTACTTGCTCTTGCGGTACTACTGATTTCGGGACTTGTTGCCAAAGCCTACTACACCACAGAGCAAAGAATGAACAGGACTTATGCTGTGAAAGCACAGTCTCTCCCTATCACTACGGATAGCGCAGAACTTGCCTACGGAGACAGATTAATGACGGCCAAGGGATGTCGTGATTGCCATGGTGAAGACCTTGGTGGAAAAGTATTCATTGACGATGCTCCATTGGGATTTCTTGTGGGCAAGAACCTGACCAAGGGAAAAGGTGGACTTCCTTCCGATCACGATATTACTGACTGGGTGTTGGCTTTGAAACATGGTATACGCAGAAATGGAAAACCCTTGTTATTTATGCCTTCACATGAGTACACATTACTTTCAGAACAAGACATGTCAGCCATCGTTTCTTTTGCCGTTACGCTGCCTGAAATTGATCGTGAGTTCCCTGAACAAAAAATCGGTCCGGTAGGAAGAGTGTTGACCGATCTCGGTAAGCTTCCACTCTTTCCTGTAGAAATGATTGATCACTCGAGAACCTTGGAAAAAACAGTTGAAGTTGAAATTTCACCTGCTTATGGCAAATACTTAAGCACTGCTTGTCAGGGTTGTCATCGTCCTAATATGAGAGGTGGCGACCCGGTTGCCCCTGGCTTTCCTCCGGTTGCCGATATTAGCTCAGCCGGCCATGTAGGTAAGTGGACAGAAGAGCAGTTTATTCAGACACTCAGAACCGGTGTGACACCGGAGGGCAAAACATTGAAGCCTACAGAAATGCCATGGAATATGACGGCTGCCTACACAGATATAGAACTCAAAGCACTACTCGCCTATCTCCAAAGTATTTAATTAACAATAACTCATTAAAGAGATGACACGTTACAATTCATTCAATCAAATACACAAAGGTCTCCGTGCTTTGCTTTATGATACTGCCCTGCAAGTGCAGATTGCAGACATGTCAAGCGCAACTGATGGAGAGCAAATAATCTCGAAAATAGAAGAGGTTTTATACTTGTTCGAAAGTCATGCACATGGAGAGGACCACTTCTTCAATGAACCTCTGGAAGAAGTTGACTCGCGCGTTTCTAAAATGTTTATCAAAGAACATGAAGAGGATCATCGCTTAGCAGAAGTACTTGTGAGCGTGATCAACGACTGGAAATATGCGAAGACGGATAAAGATCGCTGTTTATACGGCCGCAATTTATTCTATGCGTTCAATGAATTTATCGCCTTCAATCTCTACCATATGAACAAGGAGGAAATTGAACTGAATGCCGTCCTTTGGAATCATTATTCTGATAGCCAGATAAAAGCCACAGAGCAGCAACTTGTACAACAAATTCCGGCTGACAAAATGGCTCGCTACGCCAAATGGATGATCAGGGGGATCAATGACGCAGAGTTGACGCATTGGTTTAGGGAAGTAAAGGCCCTTGCACCTGCTCCCGTTTTTGAAATGCTAAATGGCATTGCACAGCAGGAGCTCGATAGCAAACGATTCCATTTGCTGCAGCGAAGTCTGGAAGTTTCTATTGCCGCTTAATCAACGTCTCAAATTTTGAGCAAGTGCCCATGAGTTCTATGGGCACTTTTATTGTGGCGCAATGATAACCTTACCCCGATACTCCCCATTGCCAAAATATCTGAAAGCCTCCTGGATTTGATCTAGTGGAAAGACTTTGTCGATAGCAACATTAATATCTCCAGTTACAGCGAGATTTGCCATCTCACTGAGATCATCAGGACTATATTTCAGGCCTACCATCGTTACTTTTTTTGCAGTAAGTATTGATGACAATTGACCCCAGGTCGCTACTCTTAGTATGGTGCCGGGTGTGCCTCCGGTCATGATGAATTTGCCTTTGGATGCGAGAGCCCTTCGGTAGTCCGAAACAGATCGCGCAGCAATGTTGTCAAGAATCAGATCGTACTGCTTGTTTTGCCGAGTGTAATCGTGGATTTTAAAATCGATTAAATGATTAGCTCCCCATAGCTTCATCCGTTCAAACTTGGAAGATTTATCTACAGCGGTTACTTCTGCACCAACTGCTTTAGCCAGCTGAATGGCAAACATACCTACCCCACCACCAGCTCCGTTGATCAGCGCATTCATACCGCGATCAAGCCCACCTTTACGTAATCCTTGCAATGCTAACAGGCCAGCCTGCGGAATTGCACTGGCCTGTTCATGTGATAGCTTTTCAGGTATTCTAGCAAGCACATTCTCATCGCCCAACGCATATTCTGCAAAGCCACCCCACTTTCCACCAGATAAGTCCCCGAAGACGCGGTCGCCCTTCTTCCATCGGGTAACTTCTGACCCAACCGACTCGACTGTGCCTGCTACATCGCATCCAATGATGGTTTGTTTTGGTTTTCGTACCCCGCCAATCAGTCGCGCCATAAATGCTCCAATAAGCAAATCATAGTCCCAGGAGTTGATACTTGTTGCCTGTACTTTTATAAGTACCTCATGTTCTGAGGGCACTGGAGTTGGCATTTCCAAAAGTGAAAGCCTTTCGGGTCCACCGTATTGCGTGTACACAGCCGCTTTCATAATGATGTCAAGACGTTTATAACTCCACTAAGTTACAATTCTCCGGATTTGCATCGAATTGCAACCATTATCAAGGGAACCAAACATTTTGTTAGATACTCCCTACCACTTTTGATAACTTAATTAATGTAGCGTAAAACCAATTCATCGAACAACTCGCGTTCGTTCATTAAAACAGACCGATTGTGTAACACGATATTAAAAAATCAGATTTTTGTATTATCTAACATCATGATGTACGAAGAGAGCGACCGACCTTTACTTGTCAGTCAACGGATAGCACAGATTTGCATGTTTTTGTTTGCAGCCATCGCCCTTTTTGGGGGATCAATGCAAATGTTGGTTGGGCAGCCTGATACGACTCCAAGATTGGACAACATACATCGCTTCCTGGCGGGCATTTATTCGGGGATGGGAATTATCTGTTTCTGGACGGGATGGACTATTCGTAAGCAAGACACTCTGGTTTTTTTAATTTCATTAGGAGCTATGATGGGTGGTATCGGAAGGATGGTGTCAATCAGTATCCTTGGTATTCCGGAGCCGCACCCACTGTGGCTTACCTACCTGGGTGCCGAATTAATAATTCCAATAATTGCAATGGCCGCGCAACTTAAAGCCTATCAAAAACTGAAGCGGCCCCAGGTAAATCTGTGATGTCAAATGATTTTTTGCTCTTCATTCTTTAGCATTGACTAAAAGAGTACCTTCCTTATTAATTAAATATTAAATGCTGCAATTCTTGAAGTCCCTCTGGGTTGGTTTTCTCATGAAGGGAATGGCCTTGTTGGGACTTGTGGTGATAGGTATCGGTGCTATTACTTATTTCCGTGTAGGCCAGGCTACGGAGGACTTTATACTGCTGCAAGGCAAAGTAGCGGAATGGCGATATGATCCACAGCAAGAAGGTGCGCAAGTTTTGACACTATCATGGGAATATGAGGGACGCACGCATCTAAAAACAGAAAGCTCACCATTATTCAAACAATTGAATTACCATCAGGGTGATATTGTAAAGATTTACGTCAATCCAGGTGACCCTAATGAAATGGTGCTGCCCGATGCGGAGCCGTTTCTACAGGCACTCGCATGGAAAATAGGTAAGGTAGGGATCACAATGCTGATGATTGCAGTAGGCCTGTGGGCATTACGAAAGTTCAGCTGACTGGTACGGAAGGAATTTATCTACCTCCTGAAATTTACACTTAGGTACAGTGCATTGGATCTGAAGGCGTAACTCCCCCACTGTGTCGTGGCCTTGTAGCCGACACAAATATGCTTTCGTATCCATATTCCCATTTCGAATCCAAGCCCTATCTTAAACTTATCTATTTCTGGTAGGTCCTGTGTGGGGGTAACATCACGAAACCAGAGACTCGTGGCAATGGGACCAGTCGAGCTATAGACGTCTACGTTATCCGATAGTTTGAATAAAACCGGCAGCATCAAGCCAAAGTCGAATCCGCCAACATCGATGCGATAAACATTGCCAGTAGTGGGCTCAAATAGTCCAGACCTGAGCGTAGTGCCGATGTCTAATTTTACATACTGAAGGGCTGATAGCTGTTTTGAGGAAATACGATCGCGAAATATAAAGTTCAAATACACGCCACCGCTCATGAACCTTTGCTGAATCGGTGATTGTTGGCTTTTGGCGATTTCACTCAATGGCTGTCTGGCTTTGCTATAGCCATAGGAGGTATAAACTCCCGGTTTAATTGCTTTTACAAACTGTGCCGATGAACAAAAGGAGATTAAGGAAAAAGCCAGGAAAGGAAGACAAAACAATTTGCAATTTTGCTCCATGATCTCAATTTAAACTTTTTGGCTTTCCTTATTGCAACAAAACCCTACTTTTTTCAGGACCCATAAATTTTTTGATAGGCTATTTCTGAGCTGAGAAGACTGCGCCCTTGCCAATGCGCCCGATTCCTGGTAGCTCGAGTGCCAAGTCTAACACATCCAATTCAACACTCAAACCCAGAATATTCAGTTCCAAACCTTCGGCAAGGCCGACAGTTGCACCAAATAACCCGTATAAAGATGCCTGCACTCCCGTGCCACTGGTCGACATCCCGAATGTTTCAGTAACAGGACGCCAGTCCTTGCCAATAGCTGTGGAGGGCAGATCAAGATTGAGCTCAGGAATTTGCAATCCAAGCCAAGCGATAAATGTTTTACTGTTAGGGCCAGGCCATACCGTATATTCACCAGCCCAGGGATAATTATTAACTGCCACCTCTACTTTCTCGATCAATTGCTCAACCTCGTTCCCTCGCAGGTCGAGTAATAGCATGGGTTCATTGCCATACCATTCTTTATCAGGAACTCCTGATTCGCTAAAAAGCGCAGTTCCATTTCTTCGCAATCTCCACCCGATCACCTGGCTTATAATGTATCGATCCGCTCCTGATCTTTTGGTGGCTATCCATGTATGCACAGCAAAGGCACCTTTGGAGCCGCGCGTTCTGGATGCGTAGACCTGGATGATGGGGTCGCGGAAATCATGAGGATGGGGAGCGAAACCATAACTTTGTGCAGCCCAATTCTGATCTGTTGTATTGGATGGCGATCGCTCCAGGGGTTGCTCATACTTTCTTTTTATAGATCCTGCCACCACGCATCCGAATAAGAAAAGTATTGTAAACCCAAACCATTTTATGACCGATCCTTTCTTTCTTCGCCCCGAAATATGCCTGTCCATCAATGGATTCACCTTTTCTCAAACATCACTCTCAAATCCTGATTGTGAAACCTCGAAGTGCCCCTCCAGATCATGAATTGATCGCTCTTGTCTATCACCCACTCGCTGTCGTGACCCTCATATACTACATCACCCCTCATGTCTTTGACAGAATTGCTGTGAAGTCTGAGTTTATTCCCAACAATTGTCCACTCCCCTTTTTCATTTATTGACTTCGGAAATGTGTACTTGCCATCTTCAGAGAAAGACACAGTTTCTGCGCCAAGGAATGTGTTCGATACTGCATTCTCACTTGATTTTATCTCAATTACCTTCCATTCACCAATAAGGTCCTGATGTTTATAGTTGGATGTGCAACTGAGAAGGACAACAGAAATGATCACTAGCCATTTCACGAGCAAACGATCATTTTTGTTTTTCAGGTGCCTTTTCCCATTGATAATTTTCTCCCAGCGCATACTTAGCAAACCACTCTAATTCCACGTTGATTTTATAAAGTCTATGCCTAAGTTCTTGCCAACCGTGTGGCTCACGGGGAGCGACATACAAGTGCGTGGGCACTCCATTGCTCTTCAGCGCCTGATACATTTCAACGGATTGTGGGTAGGGAACTCGCGGGTCGCTGCCTCCCACTTCAAATATTGTAGGTGTCTTTACATTATGTACATCCTTAAGCGGAGAGTTGTCCCAATACTTTTCAATCGGTGCATTTTTCTGCCACGGTGTTCCGCCAAACCATGGAGTACGATAAATTCTGACATCACTTTGCGCGTACATAGATACCCAATTGGCAGCACCAGCCCCTGAACTAGCCGCCTTGAAGCGATCTGTGAATGTAATGATCTTGTTAGTCATGTGACCACCTGCGCTCCAGCCCATTTTTACCATCCGGTTGGAATCCACCAAACCTTTACCAATCAAGTAGTCAACACCAGCCATCACATCCAGATGCGCATTCTTGAAATAAGAACCGACCATGTCGCGAAGGAAGTCATCGCCATACCCCGTGCTTCCCCGATAGTTGGGTTGCAAGACCATGTAACCTTTTCCCGCAAGAACAGGATGGTACTCAGTAAAAGACCTCGAAATACCAAAATGATCTGCAGAAGCTGGTCCTCCGTGTGTCTGCACAACTAGTGGATACTTCTTTCCTACCTCATAGTCGACCGGATAAAAAAGTAAGCCTTCAACTTCAACGCCATCCGCCCCCTTCCATTTCACACGCTCCTGTCTTGGTAATTTGAAATCATTATTGAAGTAGTCATAGACCTTTGTGACTTTGCGAATGGTTTTCTTATCAACTCCTTTCATCGTATGAATATCTCCTCCATTAGTTGCATTGTTCAGGTCAAAGAGATGCACATCCAGATTGGCATTGTAGTTCCACCAGTTGATGGCCTGATCGCCTTGAGTAATCTGGGTCCACTTCCCATTACCTAATGACAAATTGAAAAGCTGTGATTCCAGCCCTGTATTAGCCAACAGGTAAATACTTTTTCCGTCTTTCGCCCAATGAGCCTGATTGACTTCATATGGGAATGCTTTGGTGAGAAGCTTGGGAGTACCACCCTGGGTGGGTATAACGAACAACTTATCATTGTAGTAGAAATCAAAATTTTCATTTGCGTTGGCAACAAACAAAACCTGATTGCCATCGGGTGACAATTCTGCACTTGATTCTGCTACTCGATTATTGGTCAGCTGCTTTTGGTTTTGACCATCAGCATCTATCATCCACAATTCATTTTGGTCACTGTCATTGAATAGAGGGCTGATGCTGCGCGTAATAACGACTTTGTCATTCCAACCTGAGAGTCGGTAGTTATTGACTGAGTATTCTCCTTCGGTAATCCTGACCACAGCCGTATCTTTCAAGCCAATTCTCCAGAGGTGCCTAAGTTTGAAATTCTCATCATAAGCATAGACATCATCCTTGAGTTTCTCTTTGCTTTCTTCATCCTTGGTTTTTGGTTCGCTGGCCATGAAATACAAGCTTTGTCCATCGCGAGACCATTGAATATTAGAGGGAGCAGTTTTATGACGCGTCAGTTGCCAGGCTTCACCACCTGAGTTGCTGATGATATAGATTTGATTCTCTTCATTAGGAGAACGCTTGCTCAAAAATGCAATACGCGTTCCATCGGGCGACCAGCAGGCGTTGCTCTCCCCATCTTCACTATTGGTCAATTTCACCTGATTGTCGCCCGAGACATCTGCTCTCCAGATATGCCTGATTTGTTTATTTTCTTTCCAGTTGCTTTCGAAAACTTCGTAGGTGAACTGGTTGCCATTGGGTGAAAGTTGCGGGTTAGCGACTCCAGGGATATTCAGAAAGTCGACAACCGACATGATTTTCTTTTGGCCATAGGAACTAAGTGAGCCTAGCAGTAAGCATGAAAAGACGATTTGACGTACCATGGTGAAGACTTTTCACCAAGCTAATTATTTTGAGGCAAAATGCGACCGGCTATTACACAATCTGAGAGCTGAGGCTGTGAAGCCACAAAGATTCTACGGAGCGCAATCGTCAAAAATGAACAGGCCGTTCTGTTGATCGGTAATATATACTCTACCCGATGGACCAACCGCTACACCCACAGCTCCGACAAAGAGGCCATTGCCAGTTACCGCAGGTGATGTGTCGTAAGAAAAAAGTTCAGACGGAGAAGTTTGATCCGTGATATCAAAGATCCGATAGCCGGAGGCATAGTATGCGAAGTGAGCTCTATTTCCGATGATCTTAATGTTGTGAACGGAAGACTCGGGATCGTTGAAGCTTCCGACAAGCTTTGGCGCAGCTTTATTTGAAATATCCCAGACTGTGAAATCGCGATCATTTTTTGACCCCTCTTCCCGTTCGTCATTGATAAACAAGTACTTCTCATCACTTGTCGCTTGACCACTATGGTGGTAGCGGATATTCAGTGAAGAGATGTTGACGATTAGTTGCGGATCTGAGGGATCGGAAATATCATAAATGCGTGTTCCCTTCTTTTCATGAAAATCATAAAGCGTATTACCAAGCACTAAGGTCTCTTGTCCACCAGAATCATCATCCGACCAGAGTAAGACGGGATGAAGAGGATCGGAGTTTAGATCATAGATCGCAACGCCTGACAACGACAAAATCATTAGCCCGGATTCGCTGATGGTGATAAAGAATGCATCAGGAAACGATCCAACGACCACCGGGTTGGCGGGATCATCCATGTCAACAATCTTGGCTTCGCCCTGTTCACCGCCTACTGCGTACACATAGTGACCCCACGTGGCCAAGTCAAGCCCTCCCACCGATGTCATCTTTGCAGTCACCTTCGGATTTGAAGGATCAGATGTATCAATGATGGAAAATCCGGTATTGTCGCTTAGTGGTCCCAGATTACCAAACCCAACCAATGCATACTCCATACCTGTGGCGTCATCTACATAGGTTGTTACATCGTTTACTTGTCCTTCAATTGCTACCTGGGCGAGTAGACAATCGGGTTTAGGGACGTCTATACTTTCTTCTTTGGAGCAGCCCAATAAGACTGCTATTATGAAAATCCATTCACACGCGCGCTTACTGTAGAATTGGTTGGCCATGAAAGCAATTTAGCCTGAGTATTTCCTATCTGAATCACCCCAGAAAAGTGATTTCAAGCTTCATCCTGGTATTAAAAAATCCTATTAGACAAGTAACCCACGCCAAACGATCTCCGTTATTCCGGTCAGATTTAGACCGCGTGAGGCGTCCTGACTTTACAATTCATTTTTACATGTTAAAAGCGTTTTTTTCACCCGCCAGTTTTCTGGCAGGGTCTTTACTATTGGTTTTCACTTCATGCGAAAGTGACGAGCCGAGCCTACCATCTGCCAGATTTAGACTTAAATCAGTTGAAACGAACGGCCCTAGTTGGACCTTAAAGGAGGAGTACAACTATACCTCTAGTGGGGAATTGGCTGCAATCGAGTGGGTGCGACACACACCCTTCGAAACGTCCGGGTCTGAACAATACATTTATGACGAATCAGGAAAGCTTGAACGAGTGATAAAAAAGACGCTCGGACTGGTGGACGAAGAAGTGCGGTATCAATATGATGGCAGTAGGATCATAGTGGCTTCATCATATGTCAATGATAAGAAGATCAGCTATCAATTTTATGATTACAACACGGAGGGAAAGCTCTCGTTGGTTGAATTCTACTCTTATAATTTAGCTGCCAATGGTTTCGACAGGCAGGGAGAAAATCATTATAACTACTACCCTGACGGTAACATTCATGAGGTTAAAAAGTATGACTTCATTCCGGAAGAGGCTTCTCTCATTTTGAACCACACCAAAATTTATACTGAATATCAGGAGGAAGCCAGCGTGGTCGATATGGAACTTGTGATCCCGGGAGTAGTAATGCAGTCGAACCTTCCGGCCAAGCTTGAATTTCAGTATCCAACCAGCACCTATCCCTATTCGTTCGAATATGAATTCAGGTCTGATGGCCTCACTTCAAAACGGACTACTACCTACAATGATGGCTCGACTGAGTCGACTATCTTTCAATACGAGGAAGTAACTCCCTTTTAGTCGCGGCTTGTCACCTTTTGTGCTAGTGCCGCGTGCGCTGTTGCCATTCTAGCTACGGGAACCCGAGGACCAGAACAGGACACATAATTAAGCCCCACTTGATGGCAGAATGAGATGGACTCTGGATTACCTCCATGCTCTCCGCATATTCCTATTTTAAGCTGGGGCTTCCTATTTCTTCCATCATTCACCGCGAGCTTTATAAGTTTACCCATTCCCTTGCTATCGAGTATTTCGAAAGGATTATTCTTTAGTAAACCCTTCGCCATGTAGAATGGCAGGAATTTGTTTTCTGCATCCTCTCGTGAGAATGAGAATGTCGCCTGAGTGAGGTCATTGGTTCCGAATGAGAAGAAGTCGGCAGACTGAGAAAGCTCCTCTGCCTGAAGGCACGCTCTAACTACTTCTATCATTGTACCAAATATGAACTTGAGTTCAATATTAGCTTTCTTTTCAATTTTTGACTTAATCTCATCTACGAACATCCTTACAGCCTTCAGCTCTTCTGCGCTGCACACCTGAGGCACCATGATCTCGGGATGAACATCAACGCCTGCTTTTATGCAGTCTGCGGTGGCTTCGAGAATAGCTTGAATCTGCATCTGGTATATCTCGGGAAAAGTGAGCCCGAGGCGCACACCTCTATGGCCTAGCATTGGGTTAACCTCATGGAGTTCCTTCACCTTCTTCAGCATCTGCTCTTTCTTCTGGATGGCCTGCCCTACCAACTCAACGCCAGTCGCATTGAATGGTGCTGTAGACTCTTCAGCCATGTGTGGATCGGCTTTCAGCAAGCGAAGACTTCCAAAAAGATTAGCAACGCCACTTACAGTTTCATTCAAATGGCGGAGATGGTCCAACTCATCTCTGAGTACATCTTCTGTTGGCAGAAATTCATGAATGGGTGGGTCAAGCAGCCGGACCGTCACAGGCCTCGGTGCCATTGCGGTAAAGATATCTTTGAAATCTTGCCGCTGCATTTCCTTTAACCTGGCCAAGGCCTGTGTTCGCTCCTCCTGGGTTTCAGACAGGATCATCTCCACCACTACCGGCAGCCTGTCCACCGCATTAAACATTCTTTCCGTACGACATAAACCAATACCCATTGCTCCGTAATCAGATGCCTTTCGCGCAGCTTCCGGAGTATCAGCGTTAGCCATTACTTTAAGGGTCGACATTTCGTCAGCCCATGATAGCAGGACTTTAAGTTCTTCAGAGAAAGTTGGAGCAACAGTAGGAATCACACCCTGATACACGTTTCCATTACCTCCATCAATGGTGATATAATCACCTTCGTGCAGTACTTTGTCACCTACTTTAGCAATTCTCGTTTTAGTGTCAACGTGTATGCCTTCAGCTCCGGCCACACATGGTTTACCCATACCTCTGGCTACCACCGCTGCGTGTGAGGTTTTACCACCGCGACTCGTCAATACTCCTTGTGACGCGAAGAAACCGTGAATGTCTTCAGGTTTAGTTTCCTCTCTGACGAGGATTACTTTTTCTCCAGCGCGACCTAGTGTTTCTGCACGATCAGCATCGAACACAATGTGACCGGAGGCTGCGCCTGGTGATGCGGGCAGGCCCTGTGCTAAGGGCTCGGCTTTGTATTTTTCATCCAGGCGCGGGTGCAGCAGTTGTTCCAGCATGTCAGGCTTGATACGCAGTAGCGCTTGCTCTTTGGTAATCAACCCTTCATTCACCATTTCCACAGATGTACGAACCAAAGCTGTGGTGTTCATTTTGCCGTTGCGTGTCTGCAAACAGTAGAGGGTTCCATTTTCTATTGTGTATTCGAAGTCCTGAACCTCTTTGTAATGCTCCTCGAGTTTTGATCTTAGCTCTTCCAATTGGCGATATTGTTCCGGCATTTCAGTTGCCAGCTCGCTTACCGGTTTCGGTGTGCGAATTCCAGCAACTACATCCTCCCCTTGTGCATTGGTCAGGTATTCACCAAACATCACATTCTCTCCTGTTCCGGGGTCGCGAGTAAAACCAACACCAGTCGCACAGTCATTACCCATATTTCCAAATACCATGGTGACCACATTGACTGCTGTGCCGTTGGCCATTTCTGGTGTGATCTTGAACTCACGTCTGTAATCAACAGCTCGCTTCCCCATCCACGAATTGAAGACTGCTTTTATGGCAATCTCTAATTGTTCGTAGACGTCCTCAGGAAATGGCCTGCCCAATGAGTCATTTACAACTTTTAAAAATCTATCGCTTGCTTCTTTGAGATGTTCAGCCTGTAGGCCAATGTCGAGCTTTACACCAGCTTGCTTTTTTATGTCTTCAAAATGCTGATCAAATTTTTCGTCAGGCACTCCTAGAGCAACCTTGCCAAACAATTGAATGAACCTGCGATAGGCATCATAGGCAAACCTTTCATTGCCGGTGAGTTCAGTCAAGCCTTGAAGCGTTTGCTTGTTTAGCCCCAGGTTTAAAATTGTATCCATCATGCCGGGCATGGACATTGCGGAACCTGAACGGACTGAGACCAGCAATGGATTTTTTGGATCACCAAATTTTTTACCGGTCGCTTTCTCTACGTCCTTAATCTGAGCGCGTACTTCGTTCATGAGCCCATCCGGAAGCAAACGATCCTCGTGCCCGAGGTAGGCTAAACAGGCTTCTGTGCTGATAACAAAACCAGGAGGAACGTTGAGTCCAATCTGTGTCATCTCACAGAGATTGGCACCCTTGCCACCCAGCAGTTGCTTGTTGTGGCCATCACCTTCTCTGTAGGCGTATACGAATTTGAGAGATTGCTCTTTTGCAGTCTTTTGGGGCTTGGTAAGTACGTCTTCGGCATTCATTGCTGTGCTGTTTTGATGCCATGAAATTAGACCCGTCATTGTCCAATTCACATGACATCAGTCAGCCACCTGGCAGACGTAGGTCAGGTTAACACAACGTAGTTACTTAACTCGCTTCGCCTCGATTCTGCTAAAGTTCTCAATCCAATGGTTACCTCCATCATACGACCGATCCATTTTGAATTTGTATGTGTCTTTGGTGATATCGTAGTATTCAAATCGCTCAAGAAACTCACCGTATCCATCATATCCCTTGCCAGTACTTACTAGCTTTCCATCCTTCCATTCGGCATCAATGTCCGTAATTCCCTTAACACCTGGCATCACCCACACGATTTGAAATCTCTTCGTATTTCGGTTGTAGCTCCTTATGCTAATCCCTCGGAAAACAACATCTCCATTTTCATTCAGGTCGTAGTAATCGTCCTCGATCGCATGGCCATCTAAAATATATTTTACTTTGGATCGAGCTTTACCTTTTACCAGAGATCCATCTGGTTGTGTTCCAGTAGTTATGAGCGACCATTCACCAACAAAGAAATCCAAAGTCTTCAGACTGGTCTCCTGAGCTAAAGAAGGTAACGCACATAACGTAATTAGGGTAATCATTATGATTCTCATCGTGGTACTAATTGGTTCTAACCTTAGTGTACGTCATCAGGCCAGTTAGGATACAATCTTGCACCAGGTTGGCAAAAGGTATCTGAATGATTTTGAGTAAAACATTTATTCATAGTCTAAAATCTACGAAAGCCGATTAGGCATCAACCAAACATGGATATCCGTCAACTTAATTGTGGCGTTTGATTGTGCTGGAAAATGGGCGATTGCCGCTTTCATGCCCATTCTGTTTATTTGACCATGCGCAGGTTGGTCGAGCATGTCAGTTTCTGGGTTTCCTTCATTTTGTTTAAGGTTTTAATCAACTTAACGGACACTACCCCGGCAACTCCTGACATCGCTGTTAGCGGATTGTGGAGTCAGTTTCTATTTATTCTTCAAGCACAGCTCCCATATTTTGCAGTCTACATACCAGCGGTTTACGCTATTTTTCTGCTGATAGATTTATACTTCAATGGGCGATTAAAATTTTTGGTTGCTTTGCTCCTTGCCGTGGTAGTTTGTGCCGTTACCACTCCGCTACTGCTAGTTGTCAACCACACTTTCATTCTACCAATGGTGTATGGTAGGTCCGATTTTGAAATATCATTTGGTATTGGAAGCCTGCTTTATTATCTATTTAGTTTTCTCGCGGTAGCGGGTATTGCTGGTAGTGTAAAATTAATACGAAGTCAACTAAAATTTAAAGTATTAGAGCAGGCGCTATTGAAGGAGAAAGCTGACGCAGAGCTGAAATTTCTCAAAGCCCAGGTCAGTCCTCATTTTCTTTTCAATACTCTGAATAATATCTACTCGCTTGCGCGAAAACAATCCGACAAAACAGCAGAGGCTGTGTTAAAGTTGTCTAATCTGTTACGTTTTGTGTTGTATGAGGCATCTCAGGCGCACATACTGCTAATGGATGAGATCAGGTTAATTGAAAGTTATATTGAACTGGAAAAACTTAGATATACCAATCGGCTTAGAATAAAATTTGAATACGAAGTGGACGATCAAAGTCGAAAAGTTTCGCCTCTTATTTTAACTCACTTCGTAGAAAATGCATTCAAACATGGCGCTGGCGAATCAAGGTTTGATATTGAAATTCACATCCGCATTGTTCTGACACAAGACGTGCTTACGGCTACTTTCGCTAATAGCAAAGGCAAAGCAATATCCAATTCTAATTCCGATAAGATCGGTCTGACAAACACCAGGCGTCAATTGGAGATTTTGTATCCGGGCCATGATTTAACCATTCATGATAATCCAGATCAGTTTTTTGTTTCACTTACCATTCCCCTTCCAAAATGATTCGCTGCCTTATAATCGAAGACGAACCACTCGCTGCCGAGGTGCTGAAGGATTACATTCAGCAAGTTCCATTTCTTACTTTGGTTGACACCTGCAGTGATGCATTGTTTGCACTTGAGGTTTTGAAAAAAGAGCAGATTGACCTCATGTTTCTGGATATTCATCTGCCAGGTTTGAAGGGAGTCGATATGCTATCATCGCTGGCAAATCCACCGCAGGTGATTCTTACAACAGCCTATAATGAATACGCATTGCAGGGATATGAGTTGAATGTTGTGGACTACCTATTGAAGCCTATCGAATTCAAAAGGTTCTATCAGGCGGTAAGCAAAGTGAAGGTGGGTGATGTGTCTGCCGCAAAGGCAACCATCACTATCCAGGCAGACAGCAAAAAACTGGTGATCAACACTGCGGATATCCTGTTCATCGAAAGTCAGAAGGAATATATTTTCATCAAGACGAAAACTGGTGATTACAAAACGAAGTATGCCATCAGCAGAATTGAGGACGAACTGAACCCGCAGATGTTTCTGCGGGTTCATCGTTCATTCATTGTATCAATGCATCACATTACAGCGTTCAATGCTACATCAGTAAACTTGCCCGGCAAAGCTGTGCCTATCGGTGGTAATTTTAAGGAGTCCGTTATTAGAACACTAAGCACAAAACTCTAGTCCTTTACACATCGAATAGACAATCCATTGTCGGGTGTAGCCGTGCTTTTTGTTCTCATCTGCGCCAGGCTGGCTGAGGCATAATAGAATGTGATCTGATCGTTTGCCCACCAGTAACCATCGGAACCACGGTCTCGAAGTGCACCAACGTGAATTGAGCCGGCCGGCAGACCTGTGAAACCAAAACTGTTTTCCGCAGCCTCATTTGGTTTCACCCAATGCTGTATGCCTATCTCCTTGATTTTCCCACCAGCCACTGTCATGCCACCCACTGCTGCAGCTAGATCATCCCATTCTTTGCTTGATGGTAGGTGCCATCCCGCAGGGCAAGCTTTTATGCTCGCAGCTGCATTGTAATGACGTCCATAAATTGCGATAAATTCGGCAGAGCCGTCATAATAAGCTGGAGCCGTTCTCGATATGAATTGAGCGGCAGGAACGGCAGGAAGTTCGGTGCCGTCATTCAGTTTTGTCACCTTAAGATTTTCTGCCATCCAGGTGGCCGATCCGATTACAATGGTTTTATAAGTGTTTCCCTCTTCGTCAGTCATACTTCCAAAGTCATGCGACCCGAAGTTGATACCGCTGTCTGATGGGGCGGGTTCTTCATCATCTTCTTTACAGTTTGAGTTAACAAGCAGCAGGCATAGACATGCGATCCACAGGTTAATTGATTTCATAGTTTAGCTTCGTTAGGTTTAATCTCTAAAAAGACCAAACAGCTAAACTCAAGGCAACTCCAATCAACATAAAGGATAAGCCTGTCAACGAGTGAATTTTCTTTCACAACTAAATATCACCCAAGATGGTCTTCGGAGATGATCTTCAATAAGTAACAGCACGTAGGATTGGGTTATGCCCTACAATAAAAAAGGCGACTATATAGCCGCCTTTGATTCAATGACAAGTTTGTGAAGCTATTTATCAGAAACCCATACCGCTCCAATTCCTGCGTCCCAAAGTTTTTTGGTATAAGCCGGAACGTCCGTTTCAATAATTGTTTTCGCTCTGGTATTAAGAGGTTCCCATTGTCTCTCCAGTTCAGCCACACGATCCTTATCCGGTTTGGTCACCATTGGTATATCGCTGTCTGCATGATTGATGACAAACAAATAGTTGGCTGTGAATTTATTTGGAAAATTTTCTACATCGTCATAGGCCTTCGATCTTCTCTGGACCATATCTTCATCCCAGGCCGTCATTTTCTTGACTAACTCCTCTCCTTCCTTTTTCAACGACACGAACTTTGCCTCGTCTGACATTTCCTTTAAGACATCCTTTAGTTGATCACGCATAGACTTGATTTGATTTACCTTCTGGTGCATGTTACTAACAGACTGCTCAACCGTTGTCATGAAATCATTCCACTCTCTGAATTGATCAGCAGTGTTTTGATACATGGGGTTGTTCAGAATCTTAAAGTCGACTTTCTGTTCTGCTGCTCCGGGGTACTTCAATGTTGCAGTATAATTTCCGGGAATAGCTTTGTGGCCTCTGTAGCTACCTTCAATGTAGGCGGTTGGCGCCCCTGTGATGGATGGATATCGGGTGTCCCAAACGAATCGGTTGATTCCCTTGGCTTTTGGCAACACCGGATCAGCAGGCGGTGCTCCGTAATAACGTTGATATGCTTCATCCTTTTTCGAAGTCAGTGTCCTTATCAATTTGCCGCTGCCATCTCTCAGCTCCAGAGTGAGGTGCACAGAGTCTGGCAACTTTGGTAAGTTGTAGTACATGACCACCCCGTTGGCAGGGTTCACTCCATACAGCGGATTAGTACCATCAAATTCTGCTGAGTTCCCGGTCAAGGGACTCCGCCAACTTCCATGCATGGCATCATCAGGTTTATAAAAAGTAAATGCCGAAGCACCTTCTTTGTATTGACGGATAAGGCCGAGATCATCCAATATCCAGAACGATCGGCCCATAGTGGCTACCACGAGGTCATCACCCTTCAGCATAAGGTCAGTGATGGGCGTAACGGGAAGGTTCAACTGAAAGCGTGACCAGCTTGTACCTCCGTTGTAGGAAATGTACATGCCCGTTTCCGTTCCAGCATAAAGCAATCCCTTTCTGGATGTATCTTCTCTAATTACCCTCGTGTAAGCTCCATAGGGAATACCCTTGCCGATATTTACCCACGTCTTACCATAGTCAGTCGTCTTGTACAAACCTGGTGTGAGGTCGTTGAACTTGTAACGGGTAGTTGCGATATACGCTGTTGCAGGATCATGGGGTGAAACCTCAATCGAATTGACGAGACATTCAGCCAACCCTTTAGGCGTCACATTACTCCATGTCTTTCCATTATCTCGCGTTACCTGCACATAACCATCATCACTTCCTGTCCAGATTACACCTTTTTCACTTGGTGATTCTATCACGTATGCGAGCGTTCCATAATTTTCTGCTCCGACAGCTTCATTCGTGTAAGGCCCTCCCATCTTTCCTTGCTTTGCTTTCTCATTTCTGGTGAGATCGGGTGACGCTTCCTCCCAGGTGACGCCCATATCGCGAGTTCGAAGAAGCAATTGCGATCCATGATAGAATGTTCCGGGCTCATGCTTAGACCAAATAATCGGAGCGTTCCAATTAAAACGATACTTCATATCGCTGGCGTCACGTCCGAGATATTGAATAGGCGCAGCCATCACATTGGTACCGGAAGCCACTTTGGTATTCAAAACTTCAATAGTACCTAAATAGCTTCCGCCCATCACGTAGGTTGGATCGTTGGGATCAAAGGCGAGAAAAGCACTTTCGCCACCGGCTGAGTACGTCCAATGCTCTTCGGAAATATCATTGCGACCAAACGCCATGCTTTGAATTCTAACAGTTGTATTGTCTTGCTGACCAGCATAGATTCTATAGGGGAAATTATTATCGAGACTGATACGATAGAACTGCGCAGTGGGCATGTTGTACTGAGTCGAGAATGTCTCAGCATAGTTGAATGATATTGCCGCACCCCCATCATTTACAATCACCATGTTCTTAGAATTGTTCGGGTTTATCCACAGGTCATGGTAGTCACCATGTGTACCGCCAAGAGTTTCCCATGACTTCCCTCCATCTATTGAGCGAAGTGCTGACGCATTCATCACATAAACAGTGTTTTCATCATTGGGATCGGGGAAAACTTCGATGTAGTACCATGAGCGTTGGATTAGACGATGATCCTCACTTACATGTGTCCAACTTTTACCAGCATCGCTTGAAACATACAGGCCGCCCAATGCCTTCTCCCAATCACTTTCAATAAGGGCATATACTTTCTCAGGATTTGCCCTCGAAACAGCGATGGCCATCTTTCCCATTTCTTTGGGAAGATCTTTCTCCATTCTTACCCAGGAGTCACCGCCATCTACGCTCTTGTATAGTCCACTTCCTGGCCCACCGCTAATCACTTTCCATGGCAGCCGCTGGTGGTGCCACATGGCTGCATAGATTACTTGCGGATTAGACATGTCCATTGATAGCTCTGAACATCCGGTCATGTCGTTCACGTACAGCACTTTCTTCCATGTTGTTCCTCCATCAATCGACTTGTAAATACCACGATCTTGTGTGGCACCATGAATCGCTCCTTGCGAAGCCACCAACACGATATCAGGGTTTTTAGGATGGATCGCGATTCTCGAAATCTGCATTGTTTTCTCCAACCCCATGTGACTCCAGGTTTTCCCTGCATCGTAAGATTTATAAACCCCATCACCGTAGGATGTCATCACGCCACGAGGTGCGTGTTCACCCATACCTACGTAAATAATATTCGGATCGCTTTCAGAAACAGCCACTGCCCCTACAGAACCAGTCTTGAAGTATCCATCGGAAATATTATTCCATGTATTCCCGGCATCATTTGTCTTCCACAAGCCACCTCCTGTCGTGCCCATATAGTATGTGAATGGATCTCCGATCACTCCAGAAGCAGAGTTTGACCGGCCACCGCGGAATGGACCGATGCTCCTGTATTTCATGGTTTTGAATAGAGAGTCCAGATTCTGGGAATAAGCAACAGAAGTCAGTAAAAAAAAGGTGAAAACGACTAAATTCTTCATGGGTTTTTGGTTGGATAACTTTTCAATATACTAACTATTTGAATCGTAGATCAATGACGAAGGATGACCGCACGCAAATCAATTTGTAAGGCTAGAACTTTGTAAAAAATTGTAACAAACCCTCAGCTGAAGCTCATAGCAAAACCAATTACTTTTTTTGTCGTAAGATTGTGAATTGAGCAAGGCATGACACCTACCAAACGAATTGCCATCATCCTGACTGTCGTCTTTTTGATACCTGCACTGTTTTTTTCAGTGTATGAGATATCGGGGTTGAGCAAGGATGAAGAGCTCATCGAGGAGATATACCAAAAACAATTAGAGGCCATTCTCTTTTCGGCTAACCAATATTCAGACGATATCCTCAATAGCTGGATTTCCAAAACAGAGGTTGCTCTCGGCACTGAATCAGCTGATGACTTGCCTCCATCGCTGGAGACAATGTTAACATTGAACTCATCTATTAAGCTGGTTTTCATTAGTAAAGACACGATAATTCATCACGCATCTCTGAAATCCTACTCACTTGACACGTTGGTCGCCAATAGTATCAGAGAGTCAGTAGCACGAGGCCTGGGAGAAAACGGTTTATTGATTCAACAACTGATCAAGTACAAAAAAAGCGGCTTTCAAAAAATTGTGATGCTTCCAACGAGTAATGAAAGTCTGGCCCATCTCCAGGTATTGATTTTCATTGTGGGATCTTCTCCCTCATCGTTCAAAGTAGCGGGCTTTGTTGTCGATCCCGATGCATTTGTCAACCAGCTTGTTGGCCCTCGCTTGCAAGTGATTTCCAAAGACCAGTTCATACTTTCGGTGTATGATAAAACAACAAAGGCAAATGTGTACTCAACGCTGACATTGGACACGGCTTCACTAAATTCAGCTAAACTAGTCAGCGACTTTTGGATATTTCCCAACTACGCACTGGGGATAAGGACTCAAGGGTCTTCTATTCAGCAATTGGTGCAAGAGAGAACGAATACCAATTTAGTATTGCTGATTGGATTGGATGTCATCCTAATCGTGGCATTATTCCTCGTATTTCGAAATGTGAAGAAGGAAGTACAGCTCGCCCAAAACAAATCAGACTTTGTGTCAAATGTATCTCACGAAATAAGAACTCCACTAGCTCTCATCAGCATGTTTGCGGAGACTCTTGAAATGGACCGCGTGCCCTCCGAACAGAAGAAGAAAGAGTATTACACCATCATCAGCAAGGAAACGCAGCGACTAACCGGCATCGTTAACAAAATTCTTAACTTCAGCCAGACCGAAGCGGGCAGAAAGAAGTTAAACATTGAGCGAGTAGAGCTGGCCAAAGAAATCAGATCGATGCTTGCAACTTATGATTTCCATTTGCGCAACAAGGGATTTGAGTACACTTTCGAGTCAACCACGGAAGTTTGTGTGAATGCCGACCGTGAAACGCTCGTAGAGATGATTATCAACCTCGTTGATAATGCTATCAAATACAGCGCAGATAACAAAAGACTGTCCATCAGTATTGGAACCAAAGATGGAATGGGTTGGGTTGCGGTGAAGGACAATGGCGCTGGGATTAGCCGTCACGATCAGAAACACATTTTCGATAAGTTTTATAGGGTATCTACCGGTGATCTGGCTAAAAGCCCAGGTACCGGTCTCGGGCTTTCATTTGTGAAGCAATTGATTGAACAGCAAAACGGTAAGATTGCTGTCGATAGTGAACCGGGCAAAGGATCAACGTTTTATCTTTATTTTCCATTAGCGCAGTAGTCATGGCCAGCATATTAATTATAGAAGATGAACCGGCAATGAGATTGGGATTGAAAGACAATCTTGAGTTGGAATCTTATTCCATCGACCAGGCGGACAATGGAGAGACCGGCCTCGAAAAATTAAAGACCAACCATTACGATCTGGTATTGCTTGATGTCATGCTACCAAAGATATCTGGTTTCGATGTCTGCAAGTCAGCGAGAGCTGCTGGCGTAACTACCCCAATCATTTTGCTGACAGCTCGCGGTGAGGAATTGGACAAAGTGCTTGGACTTGAACTAGGTGCTGATGATTACATTACCAAGCCGTTTAGTGTACGGGAACTATTGGCCAGAATCAAGGCGATTATTCGTAGAAGTCAAATTACACCTACTCGTGAGTTGGACTGGGTTACCATCGGCAAGCTGCAACTTGATTTTACCGCATTTCGTGCGGAAGAAAATGGTGAAGAGGTTAGACTATCACACAAAGAGTTCGAGATACTAAGCTTCCTGCATCAATCTAAAAATACGGTCGTGAGTCGTTACGACCTCCTGGAGAAGGTTTGGGGATATGATGAGCAGCCGACCACCCGCACCGTGGACAACTTCATCGTTCGCCTGCGACAAAAAGTCGAAGAGAATCCAAATAATCCCCGGATAATCCTCACTGTGCATGGAACAGGGTACCGTTTAGTGCTCTGATTCCAGTAAAATTCTTCCTGTTACATCTTGTTACAATCGTTTACCATGTAGTGACATCTACCCCTTGGCGCACCCGTTTATTTGTAGTGTGAAGGAATCAATACTATAACAAAACATTTTACAATTATGAGAACCAAGACAATTATACTCGGAATGGTGGTGGCTGCGCTAAGTATCATTTCATTGAATGTAAGTAACGCGCAGACTGCGGAGTTTCCTCCGGTCAAAATATTGCCTGCGGAGAGAGACATGATCAAACTCATATTCGAAACCGAGACTGATCAACAAGTAAACGTGAAGTTTCTGGATAGCAAGGGCATGATTGCTCGCGACAGAATAAAAAGCAAATCGTTTGACGGTGGATTTGCGAAGCGCTACAAGGTGCAACGCAATATGAATGACACCTTCTGGATAGAAGTGAAAAGCCAGGAACTGGTGGTGACTTATAAAGTGACAGGTTCCAAGGATGGCAAATGGATGCCTGAACTGGAGAGCACCGCATACCAACCGGTGGTGGCTTCAAAATAGTGGGGCTTGAAAAGTGTGAGTGTTGTTAAGTAAAAAGGTGTCGTAACTTGCGGAACGGTTACGCACCTTTTTCTTTATTAGTTTGTATTTTTAGCGAGACAGGACTTGAAACTTCTAACTACATATCTTCTTCTCCTCGGCTTGACTTCCTCATTTAGTTATGGGCAAGTCATCAACCTTCGTGGAAGTTGGAAGTTCCATATCGGGGATCGTGAGTCCTGGTCTAAACAAGATTTTGATGACAGAGACTGGGAATACATCGTGGCGCCCTCTGCCTGGGAAGACGAGGGATTCAATGGTTACGATGGATTTGCCTGGTATAGAAAAAAATTTGATGGTAGACGATTGTCCAGCAACGAAAACTATTACATCAATCTCGGATACATTGATGACTGCGATGAAGTCTACATCAACGGACTTTTGATTGGTTTCTCCGGATACATGCCTCCTAAGTTTAAGACCGCCTACAACACAGAGCGCAAATACAATATCCCAAGTTCTATCATCAACTTTAACGGAGAGAACACCATTGCTATTCGAGTATTTGATGTAACTCAGGGTGGCGGAATAATTGAAGGAGATATCGGAATTTATAGAGCTGAAAGAAGTCGTCTTCTTGTCGACCTGCAAGGTCTGTGGGATTTTGCCCTTAGCTCCTGGGGTGAGTCAATCAAAAACTCTTCGCAGTGGGAAAAGATAATGGTGCCGGCCCCCTGGGAACATCAGGGCTTTAGTAAATACGATGGCTTCGCCTGGTATAGAAAAACTTTTATAGCCGACAAGTCCCTTACCAACCGAGATGAAGACTACGTCATACTCATGGGTAAGATTGATGACTTCGACAAAGTTTACGTCAATGGCCGACTAATTGGAAGCACCAATGACCAGCGTCATTTCGGAGCAAGTCAGTCTTATGCCCGCTTTAGGGCTTATTCCATACCACCCGATCTTATTAAGCTGGGCACAAACACAGTAGAGGTGTTGGTTGAAGACATTGGAAATATTGGCGGGATTTATGAGGGCCCGGTAGGTATCGCAACCCGAACGATCTTCGAACGCTATTATAGGTAACTGTTCGAGCCGTCCAAATCCGTTCAAAATTGTAGCAAAAGCATTTAGCAGGTAACTTGTTATGCGGTTTATTCGTCTTAAACGATTAACAACCAACCTAACCTCAATATGCTCGCCAGCTACCTCAAACTCGCTCTGCGCAATTTTAGCAAAAACAAAGTTCCATTTTTGATCAACCTAATTGGGATGAGCATCGCCCTTGGTTGTTGCATTACCGCCTATGTCAATTATGAGTACAATGTAGACTTTGACAAGTCGCAGGTCAATGCCCCTAATATTTACCGAGTGGCTTTCTGGCAAGAAAGTGAGGGTAAGCGAACTCCATACGGTGTAGCTCCGATGCCCGTTTCCAATCTTATTCGGCAAAACTTGTCAAATGACGAACAGGTAATCCAATACATCAGCAAGGATGCGCAGTTTAGAATTGGTGATGATATGTTTCGCAAACAGTTTGTCTATGCGGAACCTTCCTTCACTTCAATCTTTTCAATTGAATTACTGCAAGGCACTCTTAGTCTAAGTGACAAAACCAAAGTCCTGATCAGCGATGAACTTGCCAAATCTTATTATGGAGCCGTTGACGTTATCGGTAAACCTCTAACCCAAATCATTTCTGGTGAACCACGCGAATATGAAATTGGTGGTGTCTACAAAGCATTTCCATTTAACTCAAGCTTCCGTTTCGACCTCCTTACTTCTTACGATAATTACTTCAGCAATCCAGAGCAAAAATCACAGGTTGAGAACGACTGGAGTCGATGGGCAACAACTTTTGTATACACCAAAGATCCTGCAACCATTAAGTCCATTGAAGCAGAGCTCTCAAAATATGTGCAGGTACAAAATGATGCCCGAAGAGACCTCCAGGTGAAATCGTACTATGTCGAACCCTTTATTGGGATGTCGGCACGCGCTATTCGAGAAAGAAATCAAGGTCATTGGATGAATGGACCAATGCCTCCTGCTGCAGTTGTTGCTCCTATTGCCATGGCCGGTTTTCTACTTCTCGTGGCTTGCTTCAATTTTATGAACAACTCCATTGCCGTTGCCGGGCATCGATTGAAAGAGATCGGTATTCGCAAAGTGATCGGTGGAAAACGAAAGGAGTTGATTATTCAATTTCTATCTGAAACGATTGTCTTTTGTGTTCTGTCATTGATGCTGGCACTCGTTCTCGCTGAGTACTTCACAGATGGATGGAATTCCATGTGGGCAGGAATACAGTTGAAAATCCGTTATGCAGAAAATGTGATGCTTTTCACCGTAATTGCCTGTCTGATTTTATTTACAGCGCTAGTAGCAGGTGGCTACTCTGCGTTTTACATCTCATCGTTTAAGCCAATTCAAATTCTACGAGGCACCACTCGCTTTGGTGGAGCTGGTCTCCTATCGAGAAGCTTACTTGTATTTCAATTCAGTATTTCGCTGGCCGCTGTGATCTTTGCACTCGCCTTCTACTACAACTCACGGTTTCAGCGTTCTTACGATCTGGGATACTCCTACCACTCCGTTGTTCAGGTACCGCTTGAGAATTCATCTCAATACGATTTATTAAAAAATGAATTACAACAAAACAAGAATATACATTCCATAGGAGGTGCTACACATCACATCTACAACAGTTCGTATAAGGCAGCCGCGAGGTCAGAAAGGCAGGTTGAGAAAGAAATAGACGTTCTTGATGTGGGTGACGATTACTTTGAAACACTGAACGTAAGAGTAATTCAGGGCCGAGGGTTCAAGACGGATCAGACATCAGACATGAATGAAGCGATTGTTGTCAATGAATACTTCATGCAGGCTTTTGAACTTGATGCGGGCAGTTTGGGGCAACGTATTACGCTGAATGACACAACTCAAGTTTATATCATCGGTGTTGTAAAAGACGTATATCTCAAAGCATTATTTCAACCCCTGTCAGCGATGGCCTTCCGAAATGTACCCAAGTCTAACTACCAATACCTTGTGGCCTCTACAGATCCAGAAAATCTGGTCTCTACAAATCAACAGATAAAAGAGTCATGGCAAAAGTTATTTCCAAATCAGCTATACACAGGGAAGCTGATGGAACAGAACATGATGATGGTGATGGAGCACTTCGATAGTGTGGTTATTCTTTATACGTTCCTGGGTGCTGTCGCGATTATCATGTCCATCTCAGGATTGTGTTCCCTGGTGTCTTTGAATCTCCAAAAACGAAACAAGGAATTTGGAATTAGAAAGATCATGGGAGCGCCAACGCGTCACATGGTAATGCAGGCTAGCAAAGCATTCTGGATCATCATGATGATCTCATTCGTGATCGGCTCGGCTATGGGGTCGATCATGGTAAATGGTCTGATGGACAGTGTTTGGGAATACTACGTGGCAATCAATGTCGAGGTGTTAACGTTGGCTGTCGCGATACTTTTGACTATAGCCGTGGCCACGGTAGGCTACAAAGTCTTTAGAGTGGTCGCTACTAACCCTGTCGACTCATTGCGATACGAGTAGTAAAAATTATTTCAAATAGAAGAGTGTTGCTGTCTCTTCTTTGGATAAGCCATTAACTTTTCTGGTCTTAGATGCTTTGTTCCATTTCGATCGGAACTTGCCATCAGACCAGTCGGTTAGGATTGACGGGTGAATATAGGAAGACCGACATACGGTAGGCGTGTTGCCCAAATCCGCGGCTACAGTTTTGATGATCTCATTCGCAACTCTTTTTCTTGCTGTTGCGGTATCGGGATCAAGTTGCTTTGATAGCCTTGACGCAGCTTTCCACGTAGCAGCCCACGTGCGGAAATCCTTCGCTGTCACCCGCTCGTTCTTCGCTGTAATCGAATCCAGATATTCATTGATGTGGTTTGATTTCACATCATAATCGTTACCCTTGTCATCCTCATATCTAAACAAGTCTTGCTTTTTGTTTAGACCTCCTACCTCTCCCGAAGCCTTGATCAAAAGAGCGAGTTCATCTTCCCATATCCTTCGCTTCCACAACTTCCCAGATTTACCAACGAACTCAAAGACAGCGTCCAATTCTCCCTCAGCCGATTTCGACCAGTCGAATGTTACGTGACCTTCCTTTAAAGTAGTAAGACCGTACGACTTATTACTTTTAGCATATTCATCATTGCCAACCCTGAAGTGATAAAGATCAATCAGCTTTACAATCAGTGCTACTACTTTGTCTCGCGGCATGCCATCTAATTTCAAATCTGCGTCAACTTTCTTCCTGATTCGCGGAAGCGTTTTTGCAAATCTGGTCATCCCATCAAACTTCTCTTCGGAGCGTGCAGCAGTCCAGGCAGCGTGATAACGATATTGAAGTCGCCCCTTTGCGTCTACGCCCGTTGCCTGCAGGTGTGCATTGGCATCAATGGATATCCAAACGTCTTGCCAGGCAGGTGGAAGTACCAACTTGTTACAACGCTCCTTGATCTTAGCGTTTGTAATCAGTTTTCCCTTTGAATCAAAGTAGTCCCACACCAGCACCTTCCCTCCTTTCTTTCTTTTTCGAGAAATGCCGCGCTGTGCCATTGTCGGTTACCTAAGTTTCTTATTGAAGAAGTCGATGGTTCTACTCCATGCAAGTTTGGCAGCGGCCTCATCATACCTCGGTGTGGTGTCATTGTGAAAACCGTGATTGACATCCGGATAGATGTAGGCTGTGTATTCCTTTTTGTTCGCCTTCAGTGCTTCTTCGTAGGCTGGCCAACCTTCGTTCACTCTTGTGTCAAGGCCGGCATAATGCAGCATCAAAGGAGCCTTGATCTTTGGCACATCTTCAGTAGCTGGTTGACCTCCGTAGAATGGTACGGCAGCCTTCAAAGTGGGAATACGAACAGCCATCGAATTGGACACAGAACCACCATAGCAAAATCCAACCACGCCTATTTCTCCGCTACATTCAGCATGACTTTTTAGAAAGTCATACGCTGCAATGAAGTCTTCCAACATCTCGTTACGGTCTCGCTTTTGCTGCATCGTTCTACCATCGTCATCATTACCAGGATAGCCACCCAGTGGATACAATGCGTCAGGCGCAAAAGCGATGAAGTTCTCCAAACCGGCCCGTCGCGCAACGTCTTCAATATGTGGATTGAGACCCCGATTTTCATGAACAACAACGATACCGGGCAATTTTTTCTTGTTTCCAACGGGTCGGGTGAGTAGCCCTCTCATTTTACCAGCTCCCTTTGGAGAATCGTATTCCTTGTACTCTGAGTTTAATCTATCGTCTTGCATTCGCACCTGCTGTGCTTCAGCGTACCTTGGCATAAGATAAGCGAGTAGTGCGGCCACTGTGATGCCACCCACAGCATGCTTCGACAATCGATCAACGAATTGTCTTCTGTCTAATAAGTTGTGAGCGTATTTGTCGTACAGGTCAAATACCTCCTGATTAAGGTCCTCCTTACGTATGTCCTTCATTTCAATTAAATTTTGATTTATTGAATTGCTATTGGAATAAATATACGCGTTTCAAGGAGGAAAGTCAGCAGATATTTCGCGCGCTAGGAGGCTACTGCCATATGTGGCTGCTGAACAGCTTGTTTGACAGGAATAGTAACCAGGAAGAGGGTATACTGGAGAGGTTGTGTTTCGAAGACTATATTACCATTCAATGCTTGAACAGCTTTGTTTACGATATATAATCCGAGACCATGGCCCCGAGATTTAATATGTCCTTTGAAGAACATATTATAGATTCGATCCCGAACCTCCCGGTCAATACCAACTCCATTATCATAAACGCTGAGTATCAAATTTTGATCTTTAAATGAGGCACTCACTCTGACAACAGGACGTTCTCTGTTTTCTACAGCACCAAAGTATACGGCATTTTCAACCAGATTGTTAATTATTGACTCCAATAAATTCCCATCTGAAATGATCTCGAGATCTGTTGGACAGTCGATGACGAAAAGTTCGTTATATCTGAGAATAAAGTCACTAAAGCGGTACTCTACCTTCTTTATAATATCAATCAATTTCACCCTTGCGTGGTGTTCTGAACCAGCTATCTCACTCACCATCTCAAGTTTCTCAAGTAGACGATCCATGTTATGCATGGTGTCGCCCACTTTATCGATGAGTTCATCCTTTGTGAGGTACGGTGAGATGTTTACCAAACCTTTAATGGAACAAAGTGGTGAACGTAAATCGTGTGAGGCACGATACAAAAAAGTATCCAGTTCTTCGTTTGCTTCCCTCAACATGGTGGTTCGCTGATTTACCATCTCCTCAAGGTTTTCATTCATTTGAATCACCTCGTTGTTGGCCTTAATTAGCTGCTTCTTTTGTTTTCGGAGTCTGTTGCTAAAATAAACCAGTAGCAATGCAACGGCACTGAGGAACGCAAGTACTCCGGCTGCAATCAACATCTGTTCCCTAAACAGCTCCTGCTCTTGCAGGCGTTTCGACTCACTTTCTGATAACTGATTTTCTAGTCGCTCTACATCAAAATATTTTTCTTTTAGTCCGTTAATGATTTGGCGATAGTCGTTGTGATTCTCAAAAAAGCGACTTTCGTTTTCCGACAGCAACGATTCCAATGCGTTCAAGTCATCAAGTAAGCCCTTGCGCTCAGCTTGGCTAAGCGTTGAAAAGCCAGAATTCAGTTTGCTCTCAATTACCGCTATCTTATTGTTGAATTCCTCACGTTGCTGTTGGAGCAAACGATCCTCACTGCCTACTTGATTTAGGAGGTTCTTGATATCCTCATTAACAACAGAAGTGTTTGATATTCTATCGAGGTAGGTTTGACGCTGCACGATCGAATCTTTTACCTCAGCAAACAGCTGAGCAAACTTGTCGTCCAGTTGTCGCTTGTCATTTTCAGATAGCTGGGTGTACTCCCCGATTGAGCTAAATAATTCTGAAAGAGATTTTACGTTGTCAAGTGATCGTGCATCAAGTTTTACAGAACTGCTTGCCGCTGTTTGTGTTTGGGTAGTGGTTAATTCCCTCGGAATTGCTTCAATAATTAATCGTTGAATATCTCCATTCAGCAGCTCCAGTATGCGATGACCTTCAACGGTAAACTGAGTCTTTGCAGACACACTTTCGTTCAGCGGTAGTGGTAACTCAATTCTCCCCAGATTATCAGACGAAACTTGTATCTCCCTTTGTCCTTGATATGTAACGCGAACAGATGTAGCTGGCTTGCCATCCTGGTACTGGACGATAAGGCTTACCAACTGATAGCTCTTCTTTCTAACAATCACTTCCAACACTCCTTTGCTGTAGTTCCATGAAGCTGGCTCAAGACTACTGTCCTGTACTTTGATATTTTTGACAGGAAGGTCGTTGTCACCTAACTCAATGAAGGCAATGCCTTTTTTATCCAGTGAAATGTACTCACCGCTATTGACGGACAGTGCTAACCCGGGAATAGGCTTTAAATCTTCACCCGATACTCTAATCTGCACCAACTGCCTATTCTGACAGAAGGCAGTTGAAATAGCCAAGATCAAAAGACCAAGACTTAGCATTTTTTGACACCCATAAGATAACACCCTCCCCTTCATTTCGGATCATCTTTTTGGTGCCCTTTGAACAGATCACTGACCACCACAATCTGGTAGTCACTGGATTCCTTTCGTTCTTTTGGTATCTCCATTACAGCCAAGTGCTCGTCATTTTCCAAACCCTCAATTCGAAGAATGTACTTGCTGAAATAGGGTATTACAACAGAAAAATTACCGTCACGATCGGTAGTTCCCTCATATACGGACGCGGATCTATAAGTATCAACCAGTGTAAGTCTCGCGTGAGGCATCGGCTTCAGATCACTCGAATCACTCCAGGTATGTTCTTTCAGCTTGATCGTTCCAGCAACAGTAACAGGATACGTTTGTAAATCCATCGAGAGGGCGTAAATGTCATCATCGTACCCGCCATTGGCCCTGTTGGAAGACACAAATCCGCTTTCACTTAACGAATCTATATAAATGGCAAAGTCGTCCCAGCTTGAGTTAACAGGGAATCCAATATTTACAGGATCATCAATCCCATCTGGGTATATTACTGCTTTAAAAACATCTAGACCACCGAGACCAGCTAATCCATTTGAAGAAAAATACAAAGCGTTAGAGTTGTGAAGAAATGGAAACACTTCATCATAACGAGTATTGATCCTTTCTCCCAAATTTTCAGGTGGCGTCCATTTGCCGTTGACTTTTTCAGATTTGTAAATGTCTTTTCCTCCAAAACCATTCTTCATGTCGCTGCTAAAGTAAAGTATGGTTCCATTCTCGTTTATCGTTGGATCGGTATTCGAATACTCACTGCTATTGTACGGAAATGATTCTGACACTTTCCAATGAGTATTTTTCTTCTCCGCAAAAACAAGTTGAAGATGCCGGGTCCCTCCTGCCGATGCTTTAGATGAGCTTGTTGCGAAGACAGCTTTAGTTTCATTATCAAAAAAAGATATTGATCCGGACTGCCATTTGGACTCCAGTCCTGTCAATTGCTCAACACCATCGAATGTTCTATAGACTTCACCAGCAATTGTATCATAGGATGAGTTGGCACGATATAACTTATAAAAAGATGCACCGGTCATTGCATTCTTTTTTTCGATAAGTTCAACCTGATCTTTGTTAGAAATGAAAGCTATCCCATTCTGATATGGAAGAGCTGCAAGCTCGCCAGTATTTGAATTGATTGAAATTGGTTCCAACGTGTAATGAGCCGAATCTTCAAACAGGTTTTGAATATTTTCTACCTGCCAGATTTTTTTCATCAGCAACCGATCTCCAGGCTTGACTTTAAGACATTCACGGTAGTATTCACCCGCGCGCAAGTAATTTTGAGTACTAGCAAAAGACTCCGCCAAGGCAAACAAGTCATCGTAGCCAAACTGTGCCAGATCAGATGACGAACGCCTATAGGACTCAACGGCCTTATCATATTCTTTGAGTGCATAAAATGAGCGAGCGAGGTGAAGGTGTGCTCTTTTATCACCAGGTGTTTTGGCAAGCACATCATTAAACAATTGTATCGCCTCCGCGTAATTCTTGTCATTATAGGCTGACATCGCTAAAGACGCATCACTTTTGAAAAGACCAAAAACGTTCTCCTGACTGAAACCAGAAAAGCTAATAAGCCCTATTCCTATGGTGACGCTCCACTTCATAATTAGCTATCGGGGCGATGACACCCGCGAAGATGCATACACAAACTTGTATTTAACCATGATCTCATGCGATCCGGTACCAAAGCCGGACACTTTGCCAACGGGATAGTCATAGGAATATCCCGCAGCAAACTGAGACGTAACATCCGCCTTGATCAATCCAGCAATAGACTCTCCTTTTCTATATGAGGCGCCCAAGGCGAGAACTGACTTATAAATTAGGGTAATGTTGGTGTCAAATGAGATTGGTACTCCTTGTAAGTACTTAACAAGAGCACTTGGTTCAGCTTCAAAATTCAGTCCGAGCGGAAATCGATACTTTCCGAATAAAAAGATATTAGTTGTAGCAAAATCAACTTTGAGTGAATCACCCACTGATAAGTTTTTGGGCAGCAACGATGGTGCTGAAAGACCGGTCTCAAATCGCCTTGACTTGAAGTAAAATCCAACACCAAGATCCATAAAATTTTTAGAAACGCTGGCATTGGCAACAAGTGGATCCGTCACATTTCCCGAGAGAATTGAGGCATAATCAGATCGTCTCATATTGATGCCTGCAAGCATACCCATCGACAATGTAGAGTGTTGTCCTGTTTGTAAATGGTATGAGGCGTTACCTTGAACAAATTGGTTTTGATGAATACCAACTTTATCATTTACCAGATTGATTCCCACACCAAGTCTTTTTCTTTTTGACAAAGCATGTACTGTCAGTGCCTGTGTAGTTGGTGCATTGGGAATACCCGACCATTGCTGGCGGTTTAAAAAAGTCAGACTCAATGCACCATCCAGACCGGAGTAGCCGGGGTTGATACCGAGCGGATTAAACATATATTGAGTGAACTGCGGGTTCTGCTGCCCATGCAATGGGTTAGCCGCAACGAAGAACGTCAACACCAATCCCATTTTCATAAAGCCATAGACAAACCGCACCACTCTTATCGGATTAGTTCAATGAATCCTTTATATTCCTCTGTCACACCAGCTCGCTGCACCTTCATTACATAGAAGTAAGTACCTGTTGGCGCCCTACTTCCTGATTTTGATGTGCCATCCCAGCACACGCTACTGTTGTTATAATTTTCCGCCTCGTAAATCAATCCACCCCACCGATCTACTATCCGCACCAAGCTGCTATACTGATCAATATTCTCCACACGCCATGTGTCATTGGTACCGTCACCATCAGGCGTCAGCACTTTACTAATGACCAATCCAATTTCTGATGATGTCACCGTCACCCGGAATGAACACTGTACGTTTTTACTACCCTGTTTTGCATTGTAGACAACCAAAGTCTCACCTACAGGAAAATTATCACCTGGCGAAAAATTACTTTCCAATGTAAGGTCACCACATGATGATGTGGCGGTTGGCGGTATCCATGAAACTATAGGTTGAGTAAGTGACTCAGATTGAATGGTAATATCATTTGGGCAATTTGAAAAGACGGGAACAACATTGGAATTGACCACGACTAAGAATGAACACCTACTTGTATTGCCGGCCACGTCTGAAGCTGTGTAAATCACCTCGGTTGTGCCAATTGGAAAATTGGATCCAGGCGTAAAATTACTGGTCACATTACTGAGGGAACAATTGTCTGTAGCCGTTGGCACCGTCCATGACGCAACGGTCTCGCAGCCCGCTTCTGCAGATACTACTACGTCAGCAGGACACGAAACAAATTTTGGTGCCTCTTGATCTGCCACGATTACATTAAACGAGCAAGTCGAAACATTACCATTAACATCGGTCGCGGTGTAGGTCACAGTTGTGGTACCCAAAGGAAACTGTTCTCCGGATACATGGCTGGATGTAACACTTGCGAGACCACAGTTATCTGTAGCTAAAGGAGCATTCCATGTGGCCAATGCATTGCAGGTTGTGCCTGAGGTTATGGTAATATTTTCCGGACAGGATGTAAATTTTGGCTGCTCATTGTCAGATACAACGACATTAAATGAACACGTTGCTATGTTTCCATAATTATCAGTGGCAGTATATGTCACCACTGTCACACCTGCTGGAAATTGTTCACCTGGATTGTGATTGGAGGTAAAACTTGCAAGCCCGCAATTATCTGTAGCTGATGGCACAGTCCAACTTACACCCTTAGTACAAAGAGATGCTCCAAGCACTTCATTAATGTCTCCCGGACAATTTGATATCACCGGGGGTACAGATTCAGTGGCTGTTGGCGCGCAGCAAAGTACACCACCACCCAGACTTGCCCCGGCAATGACCTTAAAACTTCCGTAAGTCTCACCAGCAAATACAGAACTGGAACAATTGGCGCTTATCACAACGTTGGTAACAGCCGCGATTTTGATTGTAATTGATGGGCCCTGAAATCTTCCATTTGGCAGAGAGCCACTTATTGAAAACTCTTCATTCGGTGTAAGCGTGCTGGAAAAGAAAATTCCTGAATTGTCTTCGATCGTGACAGATGCCGAAGAAGCACCTGAGTATTTAAAGGTTAATTCAGTTAATCCCCCTGTACAAACACCGCAAGCGTTTGCAGGTGGACAATCGCAAGTTTGAGCTGCGATACCACCGGAGACAAGCGCCAGAAGTAAAAAAATCAGCCACCTAACGGACCCCAAAAAATAGTAACGAGGGTACATGACATCAATTAGCTAACAAAGGTAATTGGTTAAACAGTAAGTTATCATAAATATTTAATTATCAGATATTTTAGTGCTCTTACCAACAGTAGTTCTACCTAATGTTTGTTAAGTAGCAACACCTGATTTCAAGGTTTGTTTGAACATAAAGTCGCTATCTTTGCGCCTTTTTAAACAGGGCGTACCAAAGCTATGATCTCAGTTGACGCAGTTGGTGTTGAATTCAGCGGCACCTCTCTTTTCAATAACATCACTTTCAACATCAATGAAAATGATCGTATCGCCCTTATGGGCAAAAATGGAGCCGGTAAGTCTACCCTCCTGAAAATTCTGGCTGGTGTAAATAAGCCCACGTATGGAAAGGTCTCCGCCCCCAAGGATGCAGTGATAGCCTATCTGCCTCAACATCTGCTGACTGAGGACAAATGCACTGTGTTTGAGGAAGCTTCAAAGGCCTTCTCAAAAGTGCATGACATGAAGACCAGAATGGATGAACTCAATCATCAACTGGAGACCAGAACTGACTATGAATCAGATGATTATAGTAAGATAATTGAGGAAGTGTCCGAGCTCAGCGAGAAGTATTACAGCATAGAGGAGATCAATTATGACGCGGAGATAGAGAAGACGCTGATGGGTCTGGGTTTCCTGCGATCAGATTTCACACGCCCAACCAGTGAATTTAGTGGTGGGTGGCGCATGCGTATAGAACTTGCGAAGATTCTACTTCAAACTCCCGATTTGATCCTTCTGGATGAGCCCACCAATCATCTTGACATTGAATCGGTGCAATGGCTGGAAGAGTTTTTACAAAACAATGCCAAGGCAGTAATGGTCATCAGCCACGACAAAGCGTTCGTAGATAATTTGACAAACAGGACGATCGAGATCACTCGAGGAAGAATCTACGACTACAAAACAAACTACACGCATTACCTCCAGTTAAGAAAAGAAAGGCGCGAGCAACAGCAAAAGCAGTTTGATGATCAAGCTAAGCAAATAGCTGAAATTCAAGCGTTTATAGAGCGATTTAAGGGCACCTATTCTAAGACACTTCAGGTTCAGTCGAGGGTAAAAATGCTGGAGAAGATAGAGATCGTTGAAGTGGATGAGGTAGACACATCTGCACTAAATCTCAAGTTTCCACCTGCCCCGAGATCAGGGAATTACCCCGTGATCGCTGAGGATCTGTCAAAAAATTATGGTGAGCACACTGTATTCAAAGATGTGACTCTCACAATTGCGCGGGGCGAAAAAGTTGCGTTTGTGGGTAAAAACGGTGAAGGTAAGTCTACACTCGTTAAAGCGATTATGGGGGAAATTGATTTCAACGGGCGACTTCAGGTTGGGCACAACAGCATGATCGGTTATTTCGCCCAAAATCAGGCTTCCCTTTTGGATGGAGAGATCACTGTTTTCGACACAATCGATCAGATTGCCCAAGGCGAGATTCGAACCAAAATCAAGGATATACTAGGTGCATTCCTTTTCGGTGGAGACCAAATAGAGAAGAAAGTAAAGGTTCTCTCAGGCGGAGAAAGGACCAGGCTTGCCATGATCAAGCTACTTCTTCAACCTGTTAACCTTCTAATCCTTGACGAACCTACGAATCACCTTGACATCAAAACCAAGGACATACTCAAAGACGCGCTGAAAGCCTTTGATGGCACATTGATCCTCGTATCTCACGATCGTGATTTCCTTGACGGACTCGCTACCAAAGTATTTGAGTTCGGTAATAAGAGAGTCAAAGAGCATTTCGAAGACATCAACGGTTTCCTTCGCAACAAGAAGATGGAAAACCTGAAAGAGATCGAACGCTCGGTAAAGGCATAACAAACCGTTGCAATAGCCTTTTCATCCTGCTGTCTACCTTATGTCACTACCTGCGCAAGGAGGTGTACACCTTTTGTTCACCCTTAAATAAAGTCACTAGACAACCGGAAATCTAGTTTTGCGTGCTCATACGCGAATTGATCGACAGTGATCATTCGCAAATTGATTAACAACTAAAACGCAAAAATGGAATTTTCTAAAAACAACTCCCGAAGACAATTCATTGGTACACTTGCACTCGGAGCAACGGCAGGGCTGTCAGCCTTGACACAACCTCTTAAGGCTGCTGTCCCTTTTAGCAGCGCAGAAGTGAGTGAAGCTGAGCAATGGTTAAAGTCAAACCTGAAAGGAAGCCACCGCGTGGTTATTGATGGCACCGAGCCCAATGACGCTTTTCCGCTGATCTGGACTTGGGTCTATTACCTTGGAAATAATCAAACCTCTGTACCTGACAATGACATGACTGCATTGTGTGTGCTTAGACATAATGCCATTCCATTTGCAATGGAAGACAGGCTGTGGAAGAAGTACAACTTTGGAGAAATATTCAATGTGAAAGATAATATCACGAAGTCTCCAGCTACCAGAAACCCATACTATGAACCAAAGCCTGGCGACTTTCCAGTGCCAGCGATAGAAGGCATCAAGAGAATGCAAGAGCGAGGTGCCCTATTCACGGTTTGTAGTCTTGCGATCATGGTGTACAGTGGTGAAGTGGCAAAGCAACTTGGTCTTGATCCAGAAGAAGTTCGCAAAGACTGGGTTAGCGGTCTGTTACCGGGCGTGCAAGCATCACCCTCGGGAGTTTGGGCAGTAACACGCGCTCAAGAGAATGGTTGTAGCTACGTGTATGCAGGTGGTTAACAACAACTACAGATTGAAGTTCAAAGTCATGAAGTTCGTTAAGTTAATCATACTCGCTTCTTCACTGGGGCTATCAATCCAGTCTATTGGACAAGATCAGGGTAGTAAGGCTTCCAGTAAGCCTTACACTCTTCGACTTGTTCCGCAGATCCATAGCACAGGATATTTTCCTTATGGTGGAAGTTACCTTACCTACCATCCTACCATGGATGCACAGATCTTTTTTCAGAAGGGGAATACAGGTGTGTTTGTGTTTAAATCGGTCGACCTCGTTGACCATTCGGTAAACACAAACTACGCTTCTATAGGGATTGTTCACACGATCAAACTCAGCGAATCATTGGAATTCATTCCGTTCGCTGGATATTTTCTTGCGCAAGTTGAAAGCTTCAAAGATCAGAGTTCAGATGCGTGGGCAGCAGTTGACTTGAAAAAGAGAGTCAACAAGAACCTCGTATTGGTCAATACTTCGATGATGGGAAACATTGCGCAGCGGGCTCATTCACTCTCAATGACTAACAGGTTAAAACTAAACTACACGTTAAAATCAATTACTCTCGACATGTTCGTTTGGTACAGCCAGGCAATTGATCAGCAGCGAGGATATACTTCAGCCAGTTTGGGGGTTACTGCTCCTTCGATTGCCATCAATGCGAGTGTGAAACTGAAATTCCATTGCGCGTATCAACAATATATTTCACAAGAGCATCCCGGATCGGCCATGAAAAGAGGTGCGCTGTTATCGATGTCTGCGCCAATTGATCTGAGCAGAAAATGAGTACATTTATCGAAAGAAAAGTTGCGTTACAGGCGGTGAATCGATTATTGGTGCTTACCAGAATCTCTGTTTGGCTAGTGGCAGGTGTTGTCCTCTGCTTGCTGATATTCGCGACTTACTTTGTTGCATTTCCGGATAACCATTCTGCAAACATTGAGGGAACCAACCAACCTGATTTCTCCTGGACTGTTCCTGATATTAACTCGGTACCCAACTCACATGAAGGTGATCTGATCCGATACGGAGAGCAACTGATTCGACACACTTCTGTTTATCTAGGCCCAAGGGGAAAAGTAAAACCGATTAGCAATGGTTTGAACTGCAACAATTGCCATCTGGATGGAGGGACAAAAACGTTTGGGATCAATTATTCGGGCGTGTTTGCCAACTACCCAAAATACAGAAATCGATCGGGTACGATCGTGGATGTGAAAGAGCGTGTGAATGAGTGCATCGAGCGAAGCCTAAATGGCCAACGCATGCAAGCAGATGAAAGAGAACTGAACGCAATGGCTGCGTATATTCTGTGGCTGGGCAAAGACGTTCCGAACAAGGTTACTCCTATTGGCAATGGTCTTAAGCAGGTTCCCTTTTTAGACAGGGCAGCCGATCCTGTTAAGGGCCAGCTTGTTTACGAAGCTCAATGCGTTGTGTGCCACGGCAATAATGGTGAGGGATTGATGAAGGCCGAAGGAAACGAATACGAATATCCTCCCCTTGTTGGTGATCACAGTTACAATCAAGGTGCAGGACTTTACCGCATGTCACCGTTCGCAAGTTTTGTGAAGTACAACATGCCTTTTGGCGCGGATTATACAAACCCAATACTCTCTGACGAGGAAGCTTGGGACGTGGCAGCCTATGTCAACTCACTGCCAAGACCTGGAAAAGATTTGGCAGGCGACTGGCCGGATATTTCTAAAAAACCATTTGATTATCCTTTCGGTCCTTATGCGGATCAATACACAGAACAGGAACACAAGTACGGGCCGTTCAAGCAGATGATAGCCAGATGAACAGCCCTGGGAAAAATATTAATTTTCGCTAGTTAACCTTCGAGAACACCAGGTTCTTTACCCTTCCGTTGGACACTTTGAAACCAGTTATCTTATTTGTGTTGTCCCTTTGGAATTCAACCAGTCCAGTGAAGTAGGTACTGCCAGAGAACACATCGTCTTTTATTGGATTGTAGCTAATGTCGCTCATTCTCATATGCTCCGAGATCAACTTTCCATCCTTCACTTTGAAATGGTAGTAGGTACTAAGCTCGTCACTGTAAAAAGTTCCAGTAAACTGCGCCAGGTCCGTGTTTGAATATGAAGGGGGTTGATATTCGACAAAGTTGCTTGGAGTATTTAGAATCGCAACCATGGTTTTTTTTCCATTTTGATTCTTGGCAAACTTGATGGTGAAATCGATATCCGATGACGGCATTTTAAACTCATCTTTTCCAACGGGCAGGATGGCATCCTCGCTCCTCTCGTTGCGCCAGTATCGAAGTGTATCGTTGCGCAGATAAATTTTCCTTGCATACTTCTCTTCTTCATTCCAATACGTTGCACAATACTGCTCAAGTTGTTTAGAAGGCAGTTTTATGTACCTGGCAGCAACGGCCTTATTTTTTTTATCTTCCTTAAATTCATCTTTCAGGTAGATATCAACAACCTTTAGCGCCATTTGACCAGACGAGAAGGACGCCTCATTGCTGAAAACAATCACTGCAAAGCGCTGATCCGGAAATCGACCAAGGTATGTTCTGTATCCTGCATCGGCCCCACCGTGTTGGATTTGATTTAAGCCTTTGTATGGCGTAACAAACTGACCAAGTGCACCATCAATCCTTTCACCATTATTTAGAACAGCTTGCTCATTCATTTTGTCGAAGATTGCCTTGTCCCCCACCTTTGGTGTTTCAAAGTTCATAGCCCATAGACTTAAGTCTTCTACCGTGGTAAAGAGACTCGTTGCGCCAACATTGGCATAACTTAGCACACTCTTTTTGTAACCACCGTCATCTTTGTAGTAGGAGTACGCCCTATTCTTCACAATTTTTTCGTGGTCATCATAGAACAGTGTATTCCTCATTCCCAAGGGATTGAATATTCTTTCTTTCGTAAACTCCGCAAAGCTTTTGCCCGATACTCGGGCTACTACCTCAGCTAACAGAGTGAATCCCGTATTACAATAATTGAACTCCTCACCTGGATCAGCGTTGAGTTCTTTCTGATGAGTCACCATTTTCATAATATGCTCTTTGGTAATCACATCATCAAATCGCCAGCCTGCCATTACAAGCAGATTCCACTGGTCTCTCATTCCACTTGTATGTGAGGCAAGGTGCCGGAGTGTAATTGTCTTTCCGAAATCTGGCACTTCAGGAATATATTTTCTAACGTCATCCTCAAGTGACAGCTTGCCTTCCTTTTCCAACAATAGCACTGAAAACACCGTGAACTGTTTTGATACGGAAGCGATATGAAATACTGAGGACGGTGTATTCGGAATTCCGTATTCCAGATTGGCCATGCCATATCCATTCTTGTAAATGATCTTCCCATCCTTGACCACGGCCACCACAGCACCGGGACTATCCTCTTTTGCCCATGGAGCAAATAAAGCATCAACCTGCTTAGACAGATCATGCTGAGATTTTGCGGATTGAGCGGCTGCAATCTGAACTACTAATAAAAACAGGATTGCATTTGTTAGCGTTTTTCTCATAAGCGGATTTAGATATTTTAGTAATCCGATTCTCCAATCACCACAAAAACACGATTTTGAATCTGATATATGAATATGAACGGAAAACTATTTTTCAGGTTCTGGTGGGAATAACGCACTTAAGCCGCATCACGATCTTCAACCTTGCTTTCAACAGGTTCCGATGAAAGCTCGCGTTCCTTCATTTTGCTTCTCTCCCACGTTGTAGGACTACCAAAAAGTATTCTCCAGGCCTCTTTAGGGCGATTGGCAAGGTCTCTCAACAGGTCACCCCAAGCATGGAAAACGAGGACAAACGGATTGAATGAATTCACTGGTTTGGTTATTCCGTATCGAGCCTGCTCTTCCTCTTCCTGAAATGTGCCAAACATACGGTCCCAAATGATAAATGTGGAACCATAGTTCTTATCAATGTACTTCTCATTAACGGCATGGTGAACGCGATGGTGAGAAGGTGTTGTGAATATGTATTCAATTGGGCGGGGAAGTTTCCGGATCAATTCGGTATGAATCCAAAACTGATAAAGGACTTCAATCTGATGAGTAATAAAGAACACCAACGGATGAAACCCCATAAGCGCAATCGGCAGAAAGAAAATCAACTTGAGGTTCTGCGTCCACGACAACCTGAAGGACACAGAAAAGTTATAATGCTCTGAAGAGTGATGGACCACATGAGTCGACCACCAAAATCGCTGCTCATGCGCAATTCGATGGGCCCAATACCGGAGAAAATCAAAAACGATAAGACACAGCATGTACGACCACCAGGTCGGTGGAATCGCCCATGGCGTAAGATTGTAGAAAAAAACAATTACATAGAACAAAGCAATCTTAGTAGCTGCATTCACCAGCAAATTGCCGACCCCAATGGAGAGTGAGGCAAGGAAATCTTTTCCGCTGTAAAGGTTTCTTAGATTTTTTCTTAACGAGAGGTAGTATTCCAATGCGACCAGCGAGAACATGATCGGGGCCGCGATCCAAATGACAGAATTAAAATCAAATTGAAGAAGTTGTTCTAACGTTATTCTCTTTTCGCTCATCGATCCACATGTACAACAAAAAATAAGAGGTGGGTTCTCCACCTCTTGCGTTGAGACACTATATACGAAAAATATCTGTAAACGACAGGCTATGCTGTGTATAACTTACAACGGATCGACTATTGCGGCAGCTTCCCTTTCTAGCTTTTTTGATTTTTGTTTGGCAACTACCTTGCTTGATCCCAGAAATATTAAACCAACGAGTGCACATGCAAGCATCATCATCGTCATTGGCAAGCTTGTGCCATCGTGAAGAATGCTTACTAGTGCAGAAACGATCGCTCCTGCTGTCAATCTAAAACTACCGAGTAAAGCCGAAGCACTTCCTGCATTCCGTGAAAAAGGTGCCATTGCAAGTGCTGTCACATTGGGAGTCATTATGCCATGACCAGCAACAAAAAGGAACACCAGCGCAGTGAAACTATAGAGGCCATACCACCCATAAATCGTGCCCACCAAAAGAAGTATTCCTACAACAGTCTGATAGATCAATGCAACCTTTACCAACGACTCACTCTTGTAATGACGAAGTAACAGGTGATTGGTTTGTGTCGTGCCTATCATTCCGAAAGCTACGATAGCAAATGCCCACCCATACTGTTGCTCTGTAAGATGGTAGACATTCATGTATACATCAGACGAACCTACGATATAGGCGAAGGGGCCAGCCATTGCAATTCCGCCAGCGACCGTGTAAATCAAAAACTGAGGCTGCTTGCTTACTGCATAATAATTCGATGCAACTGAAAGTGGTCTAAGTGAAACGGAAGAGTCGGGTTTACTACCTGAGGGCAACAACCAATACACGCCAACTATAACCAAACCGGCAATGCCAGCCAGAATAATGAACACCCAGTGCCAACCGAAAGCTGCGGTCACATACCCGCCCAGTGTCGGAGCAATCATCGGAGA
>JAGQYM010000169.1 GCA_020436085.1 Cyclobacteriaceae bacterium | reverse complement strand
ATTTCAGCCGGACAACCAAAAGAACATATTCATTCAAGTTTGTAGATCAACTGCAGAACATCCGAAAAAGGAACTATTGATATGAGCAACGAGAAGATCAGCGAATACCTTATTCATCAGAGTGTTCCACAAGACACCGACAGGCTTGATATTTCAAGGGATATCGGCGGAACGCCCGAAACAGCTTATATCGAATGGCAGGATATCATTGCCAACATTCCTACGCTGTACACAGCTGATGGTGTTTTAAGCGGAAACAGATCAGTAGATCAGGATGGTAATGCCATTGGCTTTATCAATGGAAATTTCGGGATCGGAACAACAACACCAACCCTGGCTAAAGTCCAGGTTGAAGGTGATGGAAATACCAGCGCTACGAAATCACTATGGATCCGCAACTCGGATTCCGACTCCATGCTTATCTCGTATGATAATGGAGCTCTATTTAATAAGGGTTCCGTATCGATCGGATCAACAGCGCCCGGAACAAATATTGGTTTCGCGGTCACCGGTACTCAGTTCCAATATCAGTTCTATGCCGATGGAGACTTTACTGGCGGGGATGCCTTTGGCGCTTATATAGATGTGGACACATCAAATCCAGGATTTGACAACATTGGAGGCTACTTCAATGTGTCCGGTGGCGATAATAATTA
>JAGQYM010000168.1 GCA_020436085.1 Cyclobacteriaceae bacterium | reverse complement strand
TAGTTAAGTGGAGCCCTATTATATGAATAGGACTCCTAACTATAAAGAATAAAAAAATTACCCTTTAACATCTGACATCGATGCTCCAAAATTAATATGCATTACATTTCCGTTAGGTGTTACCAAAGCAGGTACTGACTTTACACCAAATTTTTCTGCTTCAGGGATTCTACCCTTGTCTTCTCCTAAATGTACTATTTCAACTTCTGTTGAAATTAAACCTAATAATTCATCTTCAGCATTAACACAAACTGGACACCCAGCATGATAGAAAATTGATTTACTCATCGTTTTTAATTTTAATAATTGTATGACACCATTGTCATTGCAAATATAGTAAGGATTCCTAACTATACAAATATTTTTTTACTTTTGTTCATATTTTTTAAATCAAAATGACATGAAACACCACCTCTTTTCTTACGGAACACTGCAATTTAAAAGGGTTCAGATAGAAACCTATGGAAGACTACTTAAAGGGAAAAAAACCATTTTAAAAGGATATAAACTTGGCTTAATCGAGATAAAAAACACGTCCGTAATCCAAAAAAGTGGAAAAAAATTTCATCCTATCGCCATAAAAAGCAATAATCCCAATGATAAAATTGAAGGGATACTTTTTGAAATTACCGAAAAGGAATTACTCAAAACGGACATTTATGAGGTTG
>JAGQYM010000167.1 GCA_020436085.1 Cyclobacteriaceae bacterium | reverse complement strand
CAACACCGTGTATGTGCCATAGTGGGGGTGAAGTGTGAGTTATAAGAGTAATTTCCTTAATTTAGTATCCTGGTGGCGAAAAGGAAAGGAGTTGGTCGGCCTTGCCATTCCCTACGGTCATTTAGCAAGTCCTCCTAACCCCACTACGTCACATACACAAACCGTTGGCAGCAATGCCGCTTGATTAAAAACTAGAGAGATTTGTAATTGATAGTCGCAATAACACTAATTACAGCCTATATTTTATTTACCCTCTTTGTAGCGTGGAGAATCAATAATTCATTCTATTTTGATGAGGAGAGACGGAGACTTCATAAGAGGCTAATTTGGCTTGCCCCATTAATCGGTCCAATTTTGATTTTTAGTTTTTGGACAAAGACAAAAAGGAAATCGGAAACTATGACGAAGGACAAAAGGGAAAGGAAGAAGGGGGACTTCTATGAGAGCGGAATTGGACTTGATGCCTAACGCGGTAAAAGCGGCACAGCAGCCAACACCGTGTATGTGCCATAGTGGGGGTGAGGTGTGAGTTATAAGAGTAATTTCCTTAATTTAGTATGGTTGTGGCGAAAAAGAAAGGACTAGGTCGACTTTGTCATTCCCTACGGTCATTTATTTTGGCTCCTAACCCCGCTACGGCATATGCACTAAACGTTAGCAGCATTGCTGTCTAGACAATTTGAG
>JAGQYM010000166.1 GCA_020436085.1 Cyclobacteriaceae bacterium | reverse complement strand
TTCACTTTTCCCAAGTCGTTATGGAATGAACGACAACCAACTTATGAGTTTGTTCAACAATTGACCGAAGACATTCCCCACTACTACCGTATGACAATGTCAGATCTTGGCATCACGTCCAAGTATTTTTATTGGATTTCGCTAAAAAGAAAGGTTGATCTAATTGACCCCTTCACATTTATGTATAACGAGCAGGCCCTAATTTTGAGCGAAGAAGGGATGTTTATTCATTTTAGTAAAGAAAATAATAACTGAGGACACGCGCGGCCTCGTATAACACGCGTATAAACCGTTCATTCGGCGGCTTGCTTTTAGTTTTTAACTGAGTTAAGTTCTTCTACGTAGTCTATCTGTAAATTCTATGAAGTTACAACTAAAAGCCGCCTCATCAACCGCACAGGCGGCGCAAATTCAGGCGTTTGAAGCATTTTATCTCATGCGCCTTCTGTGCGGCTGCGGTTATACGCAGATCGTTATGTGCAATGTGGCCTTTATCGGTAAACCAGTTCTATGAATATACTTCTGTCCGTACTAAGCCTTTTCTTTTGTACCTGTGCTCTAGCAAGCCAAGAGCAATTTGACCGCCCCCTATTTCGTCCTATTCTGAGTTTGGCATCCGGAAACGATTATCGCGCCAACATCTCGTTCGCTTATCCTTTTAACAAATATGTCTTTCCACGACTCCT
>JAGQYM010000165.1 GCA_020436085.1 Cyclobacteriaceae bacterium | reverse complement strand
AGTCCTCGCGAAAACGAATCGGGCAGGTAATCGCCAATCCGTTTCCATCATGTATCGTGCATACTCCCAGTGGGTCCTGAGCTTTATCCTTCGTGCATGAAGGGACTTTGTTGTTAAATGGACACAGCCGCAATTTTCTGTATCTTTTGGCTTCAGCTGTTTTGTTCGACGTAGGAAAACCAAATACTTCAGCAAGAGGATTTGACATGAAGGGCACTCTGATGTTAAAATTTGACCAAGGTAGATAATTAAGTGCAAATCAGCAAAGAATTTGTGCCGCTGGGACTTCGCATAACGATCTGCGTATAACCGCAGCCGCGTGGAAGCTGCGAGAATTGTTTTTCTTCAATAGAAGTCTTCCGCAGCGCCCACGCGGTTGACGAAGCCGGTTGTTTCATAGAAGAAGTCTCACAAACGATAGAATAGAAATACTTAGAATAAGATAACGTCAGTTAAGCACATTGTCAACCGGCGAAGTGAACGGTTTATACGCGTGTTATGTGACGGCCGCGGATCCTTGAAACTCTTAAAAAACAGGGGAATAAACACAGAGCTCTCATCGTTATTATGTAAACCTGGACGCAGTTGCGTTTGGGAAGCTAAATCATAGGAGAGATGACATGGATCCGGTTAGTAGCAGATTACTTCCAGAAGAAGTCGACCTAATTAAGAGCTCTGATTTTAAGAG
>JAGQYM010000164.1 GCA_020436085.1 Cyclobacteriaceae bacterium | reverse complement strand
GTGGATTCAATTACTGCATTCGTAAATTACGAAAAAGGCGTTAACTTGAGGAAATCGAGATGATCGCGCCAAAACCTCATATAACACGCGTATAAACCGTTCATTTCGCAGCTTGACTCTGTACATTAACCAAGTTACCTTATTCTAAGTCGTCTTATTCTATCGTTTTTGAACATGTTTCTATGAAACAAGCTGCTCCATCAACCGCACAGGCGGCGCAAAACACCAAAGTTGAAGACAATCTATTCCTGCGCCTTCTGTGCGGCTGCGGTTATACGCAGATCGTTATGTGATATCGGGCAAAGAGGAAAGCCAAGCATGTCATCTGCGGGGTAACTCCTGTAAAAACAATAAACATTCCAAATAATCGCCGGTTTGCAGTAAAAATTTTGTGGAATTTGAGAGTTTGAACACTCTATTGTAGTGAGCTTCGTTGTCAATCTTTGTAAGTTTTCTGAAATACCACATACTAAGTCAAATGAGGCTCGTCGAATGGCAAAAATCGTAATACTAATAACTTTCCTTATTCTTACTCTCCAGTCTTGCGACCACGATCGTCATGGACCACAATCTTGTGGGGACGGCGAGATTGGCAGTTCCTACGCAATATGGTCTCATGGACTGGGCGACTTGCAGAATTCAAGACGTGCCACAAAAGCCCGAATACATGGTTGCTTCACGGGTCCAATTGATACTCCATCCGTCGTGTGGTC
>JAGQYM010000163.1 GCA_020436085.1 Cyclobacteriaceae bacterium | reverse complement strand
ATAAAGAGACGGCATCTCATTTCTGGTTTTTATGCTTGACACGAGAAAGATTTTGAGTGGTTTGATCCATCTAGTCATTTCAATTGCAATTAGACCACCGAATGAAACACCCAGTAGGATGGGTTCTGGGTCGGATATCTGAGACAACAAAGTCTTAGCATAATCGGAAAGATTGTGATTCGGCAAGGGTTCTTCCCAATGGATATGTCTAACTGAGACATTGTTAAGTTGTAGATTGGCAAAAATGCGGTGGTCGGCTCCCAAACCACTTATACAATAGAGCTTCATGAAACTAGCTTAGTACGGAGTTGTGCATGCCGTGCGTATAACGATCTGCGTATAACCGCAGCCGCGTGGAAGCTGCGAGAATTGTTTTTCTTCAATAGATGTCTTGCGCAGCGCCCACGCGGTTGACGAAGCCGGTTGTTTCATTGAAAAGGTCTCACAAACGATAGAATAGAAATACTTAAGACAAGATAACGTCAGTTAATCACATTGTCAACCGGCGAAGTGAACGGTTTATACGCGTGTTATGCGTAGTGCTCGTTAAGGTCTTTTTCTTCTCAGGATACGAGATGCTGTGATAAGTTCCTGGGCCAATGGAACGAGTCCAGAGGAGCCGCGTGTCGAATCAACAAAGGACTGAGCGCGAACTTTACCGACGACTGCAACTTCACAGCTTATATTGTCCCATATTACAAATTCGACGGTCTGAAAAATGGGTTT
>JAGQYM010000162.1 GCA_020436085.1 Cyclobacteriaceae bacterium | reverse complement strand
AGGTCAGGGTAATTTTCTATATATGACAGGTGGTGCGATCTTATCACAAGTCGGATGTCTTGCGGCTGGTGCAGTTGTTGGCCTTATTGTTGGTCTTCTTGATGCTGAAACTGGTGGCTGGATGATGGTTGGCGGAATATTGGCGTTGCCATTTGCAGCAACCTTGACAGCAAATTATATTTGCTATAAAACGAAGTAAAAGATGGGTCCGCGACCGTCACATAACACGCGTATAAACCGTTCACTTCGCCGGTTGACAATGTGCTCAACTGACGTTACCTTATTCTAAGTATTTTTCTATTCTATCGTTTGAGACATTTCTATGAAACAACCGGCTTCGTCAACCGCGTGGGCGCTGCGGAAGACATCAATTGAAGAAAAACAATTCTCGCAGCTTCCACGCGGCTGCGGTTATACGCAGATCGTTATGCGTAGTGTTTACTTCAACGATTATATCTAATACCATATCGCTCCCGCCCATGTCAAAGTTCTTACTCATTCCACTTCTTTTTGTGACCTCCTGTGCTCATCGCACACTGAACTCCGACGACAATCACAGATCTATCAACGTTTATGCCAAGAAATACAAAACAGCCTATATCTTTTTCTATGACTCTACAAAGGTTAAGGTCACCTCATTACATATAGAGAATCATGTTGTATATTGGACTGACGTTACAACGAATGCATCCGACCACGATTCATTGTGTGTCATTCGCAAGATCGGTTTT
>JAGQYM010000161.1 GCA_020436085.1 Cyclobacteriaceae bacterium | reverse complement strand
CCGATTGATCCATTTGTTTACGCAAGAAGGTCCTCTTTTGAGGTTGCGAATTTCGGAGATAGTAACGTGCCTCGAGTTATTGCTGATTTTTCCCATAGGGAGTCGGTAACGGCTGCGTCTTTATTTGCAGTAGGTTACCAATATTCTGTACCGCTCGATAAGTGGAATATTACAGATATGGCTTGCGACTACGTTTATGTAGGCGGCAATCCAATTGATTTCGAAATTCCAGGAACGCTTGGAGTCATCTATGACTACGAAAATTGGCAGGGCAACAAGCACAAAGAGAGAAGCTATCCATTGATGTCATCTGCGGAATACCTTGGTGGCGCTAAAAAATCTGATAAGGTGAATTTTGTTCAGGCAGCATTAAAAGATTTGGCGCCTGAATTCGTTACCAAAATAAGCAACGATCCAACGGTCGTACTGATTTTGGTCACCGAAAATGAACATGGTTTGGCTGAGCAACGGAGAGCGTTTGTGGAGTTGATCAATGGAAGATGTGAGGTGCCGGTAGTGATCAGGAGAGGTTATGAAAATCTTAATTTAGATCAATTGCGTCTGTATTCAGCTACAGATCTTGGTGGGTTGCTCATAGATGGGTTAGGGGATGGTGTGTTCATTTCCGCAAGTGGCTGTGCGGCTGATAAACAGATCAATGAGATCGCATTTACTATTTTACAAGCCACGAGAACAAGGATTTCTAAAACGGAGTATATTTCATGCCCTTCTTGTGGGCGCACGTTGTTCGACCTTCAGGAGACAACAGCAATGATCAGGGCAAGGACATACCACCTTAAGGGGGTAAAGATTGGAATCATGGGTTGCATTGTGAACGGACCTGGAGAAATGGCAGATGCAGATTATGGCTATGTGGGTTCTGGCCCCGGCAGGATTACGTTGTACCGTGGAAAAGATGTGGTGAAAAGAAATGTGCCATCAGCACAGGCCGTAGATGAGTTGATAAGTTTGATTCGAGAAGATGGTAACTGGGTGGAACTGAAAGTGGCAGAAAATGTATAGATTATGGAAAAAGAAGCAGATACAGTAGAACCTAAAAAGAAGCTTTCGTTTAGAGAGTTCTTTCAACTTGGAGAAGTGGGAGGTTATTTCTTTAGAAAGAAGGATCCGAACAGACCTTCCAATATCAACTTGAAGATGATGCACGGAGTCAACAAAATCAGCATTATCATCTTCTTATTAGGGGTCATGTTCATCATCATTAAGAGGTTCTTGCTGTGAACATAGAGTCTTTCCGCAACTTCTGTATGCAAATGAAAGGAGTGACGGAAGAGTTTCCCTTTGAT
>JAGQYM010000160.1 GCA_020436085.1 Cyclobacteriaceae bacterium | reverse complement strand
AAGCTGAGCAGACGATATACATGGAAGTGTTCCTTTATGGATTGTCGTTCAAGCGGCAAAACCTAACAGACAGATAAGAAAGGCACCGTAACTAAACTGTGAGGGCAGTGCATACAACTAAGCGGCCGCGGATATTTTGCCAGCGCTGGCAAATTACGGGTTGCGGCACTCGCAAGCAACTCCTATAAGCCCATCCGAATATGGGCCAAAGCTTCCGCTTATTAAATCAACGTGAAAAATGTGCTGATTTTTCTCAAAGAATGTACCCGAACCAGAAATTATTTGATTAGCCCAGGCATCAAACCACTGACTATCCTCAAGAGGTCTCTTTCTAATCATGAAAATCATCAGCATGTCATGACCGGAATCAGGATCTTTATAACCTAAATATTGCCTGTAATAATCACGCAGGTGCTCATTGGCTCCCTTGTAGTTTTCTGTTTTTGCTCCGACACACATGCCCAACAGATGTAGCATGATCTTCTCAGCAACATAAACTTGGTTGGGGCTTGGTGTGAACCTCGTTTGAACGGCTCGCTTGTACGGAATTTTGTACGAGCGTGACACAATTAAACCCTTCCCGTTTGAAAACTCTTTTATGTCAACCGGCATGAAAACAGAATCCTGGGCACAAAGCGCGTTAGTGGTAATGAATAGCACGGTGAGAATTACCTTGATGTTCTTCATTCTTTTGGCGCCTCACCAACTGGTTTTCCTGTTTCGCTATTTATTGTATAATAACCTCTTCTCACAATACCGTGTTCCGCTCTCACGCTATTTTCCCATCGCATCGCTTCTTTTTCAGATACGCTAACCGTTCCATTCGGCGTAGTAAACCAGGGATCATATCCATAATCACCATCCTGCAAATCAATTGCGTGACCAAGCTCATGAGATAAACCAACAAATGCAGGATCATTTGTCACTCTGCCAGCTGCATCAACACCATTGAACGTCCCACGCGGATCAAATACAATTGTATTTGTGCTTGGAATGAAACCACCAGCACCGCCACTCGATTTTACTATGGTCGTTGTGAGCGAACTCTCGACGATTTTGCCCACCAATTCTTTTCCTTTTGGGCCACCTGATTCCACTTTTTGCAGAGCCGCATACGTATCTTTAACAAAATCACCAAACAACTTCTCCGACACCTTGCCCCAGAAACTCTTTTTCCGGCTTCGCGCTTCAAGATCAACTGCATTCGATGTACCATATTCGTACAATTTGCCACCCCTGTATTCAAATTTTTCCTTCCCATCATTAATGACAACCGAATCTCCATTAACATCAATAATGGCAATGGGATTG
>JAGQYM010000015.1 GCA_020436085.1 Cyclobacteriaceae bacterium | reverse complement strand
GAAGATTTTGAAGGAGCTGAGGTATCATTCAGCGCTGACATCAACAGCATTGATACAAACCAAAAAGATCGCGACAATCACTTGAAGTCAGCTGACTTCTTCGCAGCTGAAGAGTATCCTACCATGGACTTCAATGGCGAGTTGAAAAAAGTTTCAGGCAAAGACTATAAATTAGTAGGTGATCTGACCATCCGCGGAACCAAAAAGGCAATCGAATTGGAAGCAGAGTTTGGCGGAACGATGACAGACCCTTACGGAAATGTGAAGAGCGGATTTGAAATCAACGGAAAAATCAACCGCAAAGATTTCGGTCTTAACTGGAACGCGGTAACCGAAGCCGGTGGTGTAGTGGTGAGCGATGAAGTGAAACTTCACATCAACGCTCAGATTGTAAAAGGCTAAGAATCTGTCAGCATAAATAATAAAAGAGCCCCCGATAACGGGGCTTTTTTTATTTCCCGTAAATACTATTCAATATTCCGGCCAGACGAATCCCGGCCTCCATCAGTCTTCGCTCAACTGTCTGTAAGTGCTGATACGTATAATCATAGCCCAACTGGCCATCGCCAATATCGTAAACGCGTTTTCTCAAAGCCATTGATTCACGGGCCCAATCAAGTACACCCGAACTTTGCAGTTTATTAACCTCTGTCTTAGGCGGACGATCCAATGCTGCGGCCATTTCCGTATAGCTGAGTTTTGTTTCATCGATGATATCGCTGTCCCATACGCGATGAAGGTTAGAAGATCGTCCCATCCACTTCACTCTGGTGTCATTACCTCCCCGATCGTCACCCGTGCCCACATGCAAAGGTTGGTGGATGTCACCAATTAGATGAATAAGTACCTTCAGGCTCTCCACCTCATCTGTCCTGTCAAGTTTACCCGCTTTCAATTTTTTAACCATTCGGTCAATTGCCTCAATGATATCTCCATTTGGGTTCTTTTCGGTATCGGCATAGCGAGTTCCCTCAGGTACGGTAACCCAGTGCCAGTCGGCCATGTAGTCGTACTTTCTGTTTGACCTGACTTCGTCCATCCAGGTGCCTGCCATTGCCAGGGATTCGCCCGCGAGTAAGGCAGTCAATTTCTTCTTTGCCTTGGCAGTCAGGTATTGACTTGCCACCTCGCCAACCACTCGATGACCCGTGGCGCCCCAGGGATAAGCCGTGGAATAGGAGATAAGAAGGACCAGAATACTTATTGAAAATTTTACCATGCGCGAGACTAAAAAATTTGGATTAACCCTTCATTTTGTTCCTGTTAAATTACGCTAATTTTGCTCGCCCAGAGCGCAACAAAACCATCGCCCTATGTCCAAACGACAGGCGCTATTCCTTGACTTCGACATCAAAGCACAACCCGATGAGGTAACGTGCGGACCGACCTGTCTTCATGCCCTTTATCAATATTATGAGGATAAAATTCCTCTGAAACAGGTAATACAGGAAGTAAGACAACTGAAAACAGGAGGTACGCTTGCCGTGATGTTGGGCGACCATGCCCTGCGCAGAGGATACAAGGCCCACATTTACACATACAACCTGACCGTATTTGACCCTACATGGTTCAAATTCTCTTCAAAAAAGATGATTGACCTTTTGAAGAAACAAATGCGTTACAAAAACCAAAAGAGAAAGCTGATCTCTGCCAGCGATGCCTACATCCGGTTTTTAGAGGCGGGAGGAAAAGTGATGTCGGCCGAGCTCAACAAAGATCTGATCCTTGGTTACCTGCAGCGATCTATTCCGGTATTAACTGGACTTAGTGCGACCTACCTGTATGGCACACCACGCGAGATTGGTGATACGAACAAGTTTGACAGTATCAAAGGTGAACCGGCTGGCCACTTTGTAGTGATCAATGGTTTTGACGAAAAGACCGATTCTGTGTACCTGGCTGACCCCTTAAATCCCAACCCCCGCAAAAGCCAGTACTATAATGTGAATTTTGATCGCCTCATCAACAGCATCATGCTTGGCATTGTGACCTATGATGCTAATTTGCTAATCATAGAACCTGAGTAGCGGATGAAACTGATTATTGTAGACAAACCCAGCCAGTGGAACTTTAGCCTGCCTGACGTGGAAGTGGTATCACCCAGCGCCTACATCACCTCTCCCATCTATCAGTCGGCAAGGAATATTAAGGTGCTAAACCTGTGCAAGTCCTACCAATATCAAAGTGAAGGCTATTATGTCTCGCTCTTGGCGGAAGCCAGGGGTCATAAAGTGCTGCCTGGTGTTTCCACTATTCAGGACTTTCGTTTTCCTTCTATTCTTCGCTACGACTCCCAGGATTTTGACAACCTGATCCAGTCAGCATTTAAAAATGAAAAGCAGGATAAGGTCGAGCTCAATGTGTACTTTGGCGCTACACGAAGCGAGGCATATAATAAACTCGGTCGACATCTCTTCCAACTGGTGCAAGCTCCATCTCTTCGGGCCACTTTTAGCAAAAAGACGAAGTGGCTACTTCAGAGCATCAGGCCCATCAGCTTAAATGAACTTACACCTGACGACAAGCTGCTATTGGTAAAGGCAGTGGAGCAATACTTTCTGAGGAAACGCGACTATCGTTCGGATAAAAAGAAATACGATCTCGCGATTCTTATTAATCCAGAAGATAACAATCCGCCATCGAACGATAGGGCCTTAAAAAGATTTTATAAAGCCGCATTGGAAACAGGCTTCAACGTGGAGTTCATCACAAAAAATGATTTTGATCAAATCATCCAATACGATGCACTTTTCATTCGGGAAACGACCAATGTAAACCACCATTCATTTCGTTTTGCGAAAAAGGCCGAGTCACTTGGCTTGGTTGTGATTGATGATCCGGTCTCCATATTGAAGTGCACCAACAAAGTGTACCTCCATGAGTTGCTTACCGCAAATAAGATTTCAACACCCAAGGCGCATGTGATCACCGAAGACAATTGTGAATCTCTGCCGGCCAAGATGGGCTTTCCTTTTATTTTGAAGCAACCCGATGGTGCATTTTCTAAGGGTGTACACAAAATCAATGACCTCGAGCAATTCAAAAAGATCCGAGAGAGCATGTTCGAAAAATCGGACTTGCTCATTGCTCAGGAGTTTTTACCCACACCGTTTGATTGGCGCGTAGGTGTAATTGACGGACAGGTGATTTATGTGTGCAAGTACTTCATGGCGTCCGAACACTGGCAGATCGTGAACTGGAACGCCAAGAAAGAAGATTCCCGTGAAGGAAATTTTGAAGCCCTTGCAGTAGATCAGGCTCCTTCGGGATTGCTGAAGACAGCATTGAAAGCTACTTCACTCATTGGCCGTGGATTATATGGCGTGGACATGAAAGAAGTAGATGGAAAATTTTATGTTATCGAAATCAACGACAACCCCAATATAGATGCCGGAGTAGAGGACAAGATGCTCAAAGAAAAACTCTACACTACCATCATGGAAGTATTCTTGAACCGCATTAAAGCAGAAAAATGAACCACCCTCCACGCATACACTTGTTCCAAGGCTTCGGCATAGAACTGGAATACATGCTCGTTGATAAAGATACTTTGGCCGTGAAGCCCATTACTGACGAGCTGCTGAAACAGGAACTGGGTGAGTATGGAAGTGATTTTGAGAACGGTATCGTCACCTGGTCTAACGAGCTCGTGCTTCACGTGATTGAAATCAAATCAACTCAACCCGAACTCAATTTCAACGCGCTGGAGAACGGCTTCGCTGAAAATATCAGAAAGATCAACGCCATTCTCGGGCAATGGAATACGATGCTGATGCCTACGGCTGCACATCCTTTCATGGATCCGATGACAGAAACGAAATTGTGGCCCCACGACAATAACGAAGTTTACAACATCTACGATAAAATTTTTAACACAAAAGGTCACGGTTGGTCCAACCTACAAAGCACACACCTCAACCTACCCTTTTATGATGATGAAGAGTTTGCCAAACTGCATGCTGCTATCCGGATTGTGCTACCACTACTACCAGCCCTTTGCGCTTCCTCACCCATCATCGACAGCCAGCCTACAGGTATGATCGATACCCGGTTGAAATATTATAAAACCAACCAGGCGCGCATTCCTTCCATCACAGGTAAAGTGATACCAGAGGCGATCTTCTCAAAACGAAATTACCTCAATACGATCTATGAAAAGATCAAGACTGACATTGCTCCATTCGATCCAGACCAGATTTTAAATCCAATCTGGGTGAACTCGCGAGGTGCGATACCAAGATTTGACAGGGGTTCTATTGAGATCAGACTGATGGACATCCAGGAATGCCCCACATCGGATATGGCTATTATCTCCTTGGTGATCGAAACCATCAAAGCGCTTTGTAATGAGAAGTTCATCGGGCTGGACGATCAGATGAAAGTGAAGACAGATATGCTGGCGCCACTTTTTGACAAGTGTATGGTAACTGGCCAGTCGACTGAAGTTCCCAAAGAGTACATTGACATCTTCAGCATCCGCCCCGAAACCAGCGATGCAAAAAGCGTTTGGAGCGAAATCATGAAGAGACTGGTGAAGAGTGGCAACACAGCGTTGGAGAAATGGACACCGGAGCTGAATGTAATTTTATCTGAGGGCACACTCTCCGATCGTATCCTCGCTACACTCGATGGAGATTACTCTCGTGATTCGATCAAGGCTGTGTACAAAAGGTTGTGCGACTGTCTCGATCAGAACAAAGTCTTTCTACCATAACGAAAATGACTTCTAGCCACATCAGGCCAGCATGGCAAAGGGTAGTATCCGATCCTATCATCCTGGTGTCCGTTTTGGCTATAGCCCTCGCTATCCCAAGATTCATTTGGTTGCTGAATGATCGCTACAATCTCATCATTGGGATATTTCTGGTGATGTGGATTTTACCATTTCTTACTCTAACCAAAGAAGGTCGCACTTCAATCGGAATCAGAAGACCTCAGCATCTTAAATGGTTGCCAATCGCTTTTTTCATCGGCATTGGTGGAGCAATCGCGATCCACTTTATCGGCTATGGCCTGTACGGGAGTTCAGATCAAAACTGGTACGTCACCATCATGAACTCATTCAACAAAAACGATCTCATCGCTGATGTAAAACCAAACCCCGGCATTTTTCTACTCATAACATTCCCATCAATGATCTTTAGTCCTATCGGAGAAGAGTTCTTTTTTCGGGGTATGATCCATGACAGCTTTGCCTCTGAATATGGCCAGGGAAAAGCTTCCCTCATAGACGGCACTTTCTTCGGAATTACTCATCTGGCGCATCATGGCTTGTTTTACTCCACTTCAGGAATGAGCTTTCATCTCTCAGGGATACCCTGGGCACTGCTAATGCTGCTCGTCTCACTCCTGCTTTCATGGATGAGAAAAAAATCTGAATCCATTTGGGGTGCAGTGGTTTGTCATGCTGGCTTCAATCTCGGAATGATGTTCTCTATCGTGTATCTACTGCATGAGTAAGTATCATTTACTCATTACGTGTGAACATGCAGGCAATTCAATCCCGGATGAGTTTCGCGCTTATTTTGTGAACCACCAAAAAGAACTGGAAGACCATACCGGCTGGGACCCGGGGGCCTGGGAAATCGCTAAACATCTTGCTAAAGAATTTAAAGTCAAACCATTTTCCATGCACACCAGCCGACTGTTGATTGAGCCCAATCGCTCGTTGGATCACCGACAACTTTTTTCGGCTATTACAAATGCTTTTACCCCAAAACAAAAACAACAACTGATCAACACCGTCTATTTGCCTTATCGCAATCAGGTGGAAGATCGAATTCGCTCCAGCCCAAAACCCGTGTTGCATTTATCCATTCACAGCTTCACACCCGTTCTTCATCAAGTCACTCGCGAAGTGGATATCGGTTTACTCTTTGATCCGGCTCGAAATGAAGAGTCCTCTTTTTGCTCAGCCCTTAGAACCAACCTGGAAGAAGCGGCCCCGGACCTTCGCCATCGATTTAACGAACCCTACCTCGGAGTGGACGATGGTTTTACCACCTATCTACGTACACGCTTTCCGGATAAAGGGTATCTGGGGATCGAAATTGAGGTAAACCAGCGATTTGCATCGAATCCTATTCCCATAGCCGAATTACTTTCCAAAAGTATTAGCCGCACCACCGGTTAAGATTTCTCCAACCGAATACTAAAAACTTGAGAAAAATCCTCGATTTTAGGATCAGGATAATCTCATGAAACGTATTCGGCTTTGGATCAGGGATCTCTTTGGTTTTTCGAGAAATGAAGCCAATGGCTTTCTCGTTCTTTTGCCCCTGATGTTCCTGATTCTCTTTTCCAATTCCATTTATAAGCAATTCTTCTTCAATTCTCCGGTTGTTGAGGAAAGTGTTAATAGCGAGTTGGACAGTCTGTTGGCCAATTGGGACTATAATCCGAAGAAGAAAGATGAGGCTACCGGATATGAATTCTTTCCATTTGATCCCAATACTGCCGATGAAGAAGATCTAAACACCCTCGGTTTTGGACCACTAACAAAGAGAATCATAAACTACAGGGCAGCGGGTGGAAAATTCAAAGAACCCCGCGATCTTCTCAAGCTATATGGCATGGATTCTTCATTTTTCCTTGCCATTTCGCCTTACATAAAGATTGAAGTGGCTGAGAAACGGGTATCTCCGAAGCTCACAGAAAAGAGAGCGGCTAAAGAATTAGTTATTTATGATCTCAATGAGGCTGATACCTCCGCCTTCAAAACCGTAAGGGGGATCGGTAGCGTGTTGGCAAAAAGGATTATCAAATATCGCGAGGCACTGGGCGGATTTGCATCGACTAACCAGCTGAAAGAAGTGTATGGTCTGGACTCAACGGTAGTTGCGCTGACCTTGCAACACTTTCGTCTCAACGAAGATTTCAAGCCTTCACAGATTGACATCAACAAGGCCACGGAAAAAGAGCTTTCTTCCCATCCTTATATTCGCTCCAAATTGGCCAAAACCATCATTACCTACCGATTTCAACATGGAAGTTTCGGAGAGATTGCCGACCTTTTGAACCTGGAATTGATGGATCAACAAACATTTGATCGTGTCAAGTCCTACTTGAAAGCAGAATGACCGAATGGCACGAAAGGAGAACCACATACTTAATTCCTACCTCAGGAAGCTGACCAACCTTTCTGCTAATAACCGGTCGATCTTTCTTCCCCGTGTTCACTCTGAGCAGTTCATCGATCTGCATTCGTTGAGCCAATTGAATGGTGAAAAATCATTCACCACAATTGAGGCCATGATTGCAGGGAAGCCCAAGAAAATCTGCCCGCTGGTAGACACACGCATGGAAGCTGCCAACGAGGCCAGCAAAAGAATCAAAAGACTGCACCGGCTCGATCAATTCATCTACGAGGAGCGTGGATCGAAAGACCTTCATTTAGGATGGCCATTCGCGAGGGGCAAGTTTATGGATGGCACAATGGTGCGATGCCCTCTCTTGTTCATACCCGTAGAACTTAAAATTGAAAACAACCAGTGGGTGGTTGCCGTCAGGGAGGATGCTGACATCACCTTGAACAAATCCTTCCTTCTCGCCTATTCCTTCTATAATAAAATTCAAGTAGAAGAATTTTTGTTGGATGAAACTTTTGAAGAAACAGATCGGGACAGCACTGTATTCCGCACTGCGCTCTATCAACTCCTTCAAAAAAGTTCGGTCGACATTCATTTTAATCCGGATAACTACCGTGATGAGCTGGACTTCTTTAAGAACTTTACTCAGCAAGAGTTTGACGAAGCCCATCACAATGGCGAGATCAAACTTTTCCCCGAAGCAGTGCTGGGTATCTTTCCACAAGCCGGGTCTTATCTTGTCCCGGACTATGTTGACTTAATCGAAAGCAACAAAATTCCAAGCCTGGAAGAATTCTTTATCGGAAAGAATCAGGCAGAGCAACAGTCATTGTTGTTCTCCAACTTCATCCCGCTGGTGAAAGAAGAAAAACTATTCACTGGCTTCCCCTCCGATGCGTGGCAAGAGAACATCATCAAAGCCTCGAAGATCGGATACTCCATCGTGGTGCAGGGTCCGCCCGGCACTGGCAAGTCGCAACTGATCAGCAACCTCATCTGCGATGCGATTGCCTCTGGCAAAAAAGTACTGGTCGTTTGTCAAAAAAGAGCTGCACTCGATGTGGTGTACAATCGACTGAAAACCATTCAACTCTCTGACTATCTCGCCCTGGTCCACGATTTCAAAAACGACAGAAAAGAAATCTTTGCGAAAGCAGCGAAGCAAATCGACCGGGTAGACGAATACAAACAGAAGAACAACAGCCTCGATGCCATTCAGATGGGTCGAAAGTTTCTCCTGGTTTGCCACCGGATCGATCAGATTGTTGAGGAGTTGGATGAGTTTAAGAAAGCACTCTTCAATGACGCGGAAAGCGGAGTAACCACTAAAGAACTTTACCTCCAGTCTAATCCCGAAGAGGCCTCCGTCAATCTGAAGCAGGAGTACCAAAATCTACTCGTCAATGAAGTTGCACCCTTGGTGAATCGGATGGAGTCGTATGCCCATTATGCCTCCACCTTTGATCTTGATGATTATCTATGGCGCGATCGAAAATCTTTTGCGGCATTGGGTGTGACAGATCTGAAAGAAATGGAGGCAATTCTTCAAAACCTCCCCGGCATAGTCGAACAACTCTTCGGTTCCGTTCGCGACCAGATAGGCGCCACGCTGGACTGGGAACAATGTGAGGAATTGCTGGAAAGAGAAGAAGAAATCAAAGAGATGCTCGGCCTCCTCTCTGATGACCGCACGTATTCTTATTTGCAGGCGATGATGGAAGAGTCGGAAGAAGAGACAAGTGCCTTGTGGCTCACCAACATTGAGAGAATCCTCATGGCTTGCTTCGAAGAAGACGGGCCGGAGTCCTCGTTGCCTTCTGCACAACTCGGAAGCTTGCAACAAGCACTCTACCGGAGTATGAAAGCGCGCAGGAGTTTGATTGGATTGGTCCGTTGGGAGCTGTTTTCTACGGACAAGTTCCTCATTAAGCGTGCATTGGTTGGCAATACCCTTGAAAACAACCGGAAAGCTTTTAAGAAACTGGAAGCGAAGTTGGACAGAAGGCTTAATCTTGAACACAACCTCTCCAAACTGAGACCAAAAACATGGTTGAAAGACATTCCGGAAAAGGTAGATGAGAAGTTGATCCGTGAGTGGTTCAGCAAACAGAAGAATGCCATCAAGGCAAAACAGATTTTCAAGTCCATCCGTGGCATCAATAACTTTATTGACCTTACTAAGCTATCAAGGCAAGAACTAAGTGACAAAATTCAACAGCTTTTCAAAATTCTGGCTGCGGTTCCCGCTTTGAAAATCAAATGGAATAGCTATCTCACCACCAATCAACTCAATGTACTGACCCGACAGCCGGAGCGAAGTGTCGACTACCTCACAGTTTTAAAGGACGACTTTGATGCCTTATGTGAGTTTGACTCCATTAAAGACAACCTCACATCCGATCAGCGCAATATCTTGTCCAAACTTCAAGACAAGATGGAAGGCTGGAATCCAAACGAAATCAGAAAGATCTTCGTCAACAGTCTCTGTCTCGCCTGGGTGGATCACATGGAAACCAAGTTTCCCATCCTTCGCATGGTTTCGTCAGGTAAGCTGCGGCTACTTGAGAACGAGTTGCAGGAATTGGTAAACGAGAAACAAAAAATCAGTAACGAAATTTTGCTGTTGCGTGCACGGGAAAGAGTGGCTGACGATCTGGAGTTCAATCGACTTAACAACCGCGTCACCTATCGGGATCTTTATCATCAACTCACAAAGAAGAAAAGGATTTGGCCTGTTCGCAAAGTGCTGGGTGAATTTGAAAGTGAAATCTTCCGACTTCTCCCCTGCTGGCTGGCTTCCCCTGAGTCAGTATCAGCCGTATTCCCCCTTCGGGAAATGTTTGACCTTGTGATCTTCGATGAGGCCTCGCAATGTTTTGCAGAGCGAGGTATACCGGCAATGTATCGCGGAAAGCAAGTAATAGTAGCTGGAGATGACAAGCAGCTGAAACCTAGCGACCTCTATCGCATCAGATGGCAAAGCGAAGAAGAGACAGAACCCGATCTGGAAGTTGATTCACTTCTGGAATTGACAAAACGATACCTCATGCAACTGCCACTGAAGAGTCACTACAGAAGTCAGTCTCTCGAGCTCATCGATTTCTCCAACCAATATTTTTATGACGGGCAACTGACACTACTGCCACATGCGGACAAAGCCGGGAACCAGTCACCCGCTGCGAGCTACCACAAAGTAGATGGTACGTGGATAGGTCAAACCAACGAGGCTGAAGCAAGCGAGATCGCACAACTTGTCGTGAAGATTATCAAAGAAACGCCAGACAAAGAGATCGGTGTTGTCACCTTCAATTCTCCACAGCAAATGTTGGTTATGGATCGAATTGAAGAAACACTATTGAGCAGAAAGATTGCTATTCCCGAGTCACTCATCGTGAAGAATATCGAAAACGTGCAGGGTGACGAAAAAGATATCATCATTTTTTCCGTTGGCTATGCACCAGACGAAAAAGGAAAGCTGAGTTTTCAATTTGGTAGCCTGAATGTAGCAGGAGGTGAGAACCGGTTGAATGTAGCTATCACTCGTGCACGCGAAAAGGTGGTTGTGGTTTCAAGTATTTATCCAGATCAACTTTCGGTTGACGAACTTAAGAACGATGGTCCGAAACTGCTGAAAAAGTATTTGCAATACATTCTGGATGTGTCGGAAGGCAAGTTCCAACCTTTTATTCCAAAGCTCAATACCACTAACACACAATGGTATCTCAAAGACATCATTCAGCAATGGGGCGCTGACAAATTCCAGGACAAGCAATTCCAAAAAGATGCGCTGCCTTTTGCCGATGTATCAGCTACGCTTGAAAATGGAAAGTCGGGCCTGATCCTGACCGATGACGAACTCTATCGACAAAATCCGTCCGTCAAAGATTTACATGCGTCCCTTCCTCACCTGCTCGAACACAAAAAGTGGAAATATTTACGTACGTTCAGCCGCACGTATTGGCAGGATCACGACAAGTTTTTCAACGAAGTCGCGAAGTTTGTGTCGCATTAAACTACTTTCTATAATCCAATGCAGGCGGGCGATCTCCGATCAACGCCTCATACTTAAATCCTTCCGTCTTGGTTCTGAATTCCTTCCAAGCATCTGCAAGCAACGTTGGATTGGAGAACAGATCGATTGCAGTCATGGCCATTGACTTGGCTGCGATCATCATCCCTTTTGGTCCGATGGTCATTCCACCGGCTGCCACTGCCTGCCAGCTGTGCGCTGCCGTGCCGGGCACCCACGTTGCTGCCGACATACCCACAGTCGGCACTACCCAACTGATATCACCCACATCGGTTGACCCTGATCCTCCACTTCCAGTTCGCACTTCCCAAGGCGCTACCTCCTGGGTGGAAGAAAGTGCAGGAATCTTACCAGTGAATGTCTTTTGAATTTCTTCACCAAACTTCTTCTCATCCTCTGTCAGAGCATATCCTCCAACTTCCGACAGGTTGTTGTACATCGCTTTCGCCAATGTCTCATTCGGCAATAAGTCATGAACACCACCGGTGATCTCGTATTCTACTTTGGTATCGGTACCTAATGCCGCTCCGTTAGCAGCATTCACAATTCTCTCCCACACTGCTTTTACTTCTGCACGATCTGGGTGTCTTACATAATAATATACTTCCGCAAATGCAGGCACCACGTTGGGCGCCTCGCCTCCGCGCGTAATCACATAGTGTATTCTCGTTTCCGGTGTCACGTGCTCCCTCATCATGTTCACCATTACGTCCATCGCCTCTACTCCATCCAGTGCTGATCGACCTCTCTGGGGTGCTGCTGCCGCATGCGATGCCATTCCATAAAATCTGAACTTGCCTGTTTTGTTCGCCAAAGATGTCCCCGGGTTGGCCGCATTGCGCGCACCAGGGTGCCAATTAATAACCGCATCTACATCTTTGAATAGTCCTTCGCGCACCATGTACACTTTACCTGATCCTCCTTCCTCTGCTGGTGTTCCATAGAATTGAATCGTTCCCTGTTTCTTATTGGCAATCATCCAATCTTTTACTGCAATTGCCGCAGCAGAAGATGCCGTTCCAAAAAGATGGTGACCACACGCGTGACCCGCACCCTGACCTTCTATGGGAGTCTTCACAGGTACCGCCTCTTGCGATACACCAGGTAACGCATCGTACTCTCCCAGTATGGCAATTACTGGTTTGCCGGACCCATAAGTGGCGATAAAAGCAGTCGGCATACCGGCCACGCCTTTCTCTACTGAAAATCCATTCTTACTCAGCGTCTCTTGCAAAAGCGCTGAGCTTTGTGTTTCCTGAAAACCTACTTCTGCAAATCCCCAAATCTGTTTTGCGATCTTCGAATATTCCTCCGTTCTCGAATCAAGGAGTTTAACTACATCTTTTTTTGTTTTCTGCGCCTGCAGACCAAATGGCATTGCCATGATGGCGATGAAGATGAAAGAGAGGTAAGTTTTCATAGCTCGGTTTATTTTAACCCAATATACATTACCTCCCCTTGGGGTCGCTGATAAATTTACAGAAACGGTGAGCTACGCTTAGGCGGCCGTACCTATATGGTCCGGATTCTTAATGGACTCAGAATGCTGGCTGATATCTAACCCCAGTCTTTCCTCATGAGGCGACACGCGAAGTTGAGTGAGCATGCCCGTGACCTTATAGATGAGGTAAGAACCAACGAATGTAAAAACACCCACAATCACCAAAGCCATCAGGTGATGATTAAACGTGTCGAACTCTCCATTGATGAGTCCAACATCCTTTGCAAACACAGCAGTCAATATCATGCCCACGATCCCGCCAACGCCATGACAGGGAAATACATCCAGCGTATCATCCAGCGTAGTGCGCTGCTTGTAATACACAGCAAGGTTGCTGACCAGCGCGGCTACGAAACCAATGAACACACTCTGGCTTAGCGTTACGAATCCTGCAGCTGGTGTGATAGCAACCAATCCAACTACTGCACCGATACATGCACCCATCGCAGAAATTTTTCTTCCCACCAATGCATCAAACAAAACCCACGTAATCATTGCTGACGCTGACGCCATATTGGTTGTAGCAAACGCCTGCACAGCCAAACCATTTGCGGCCAACGCGGAGCCTGCATTGAAACCAAACCAGCCAAACCAAAGCATGCCTGTACCAAGGATAATAAAAGGGATGTTAGCCGGCTGGTGTATGCTTTGTTCGCGCTTGCCGAGAATGTACGCTCCCGCCAACGCTGCAAATCCTGCCGACATGTGTACCACCGTTCCTCCCGCAAAGTCAATCACACCCCACTGACGAAGGAATCCTTCCGGGTGCCACGTCCAGTGTGCAAGTGGGCAATAAATAATCAATGAGAACAAACACATGAAGATGAGGTATGAAGTGAACTTTACTCGTTCAGCAAAACTTCCGGTGATTAAGGCAGGAGTGATGATCGCAAACTTCAGTTGAAACAACGCAAAGAGTAGAAATGGAAAAGTAGGCGCGAAGTCGGGATGAGGCGCCAGTCCTACATTCTTAAAAGCAAAGAATGTGGTCGGGTTACCAATCAATCCATAATAGCTCTCGCCAAATGCCAGACTAAATCCCACCAGGTACCAAAGCAAACTGATCACGCCTAAAGCGATAAAACTCTGCAACATAGTGGAGATCACGTTCTTCGCGCTCACCATACCACCATAAAAAAATGAGAGACCGGGTGTCATGAACAACACAAATGCCGTAGCAACAATCATCCACGCAGTGTCGGCTTTATCAATGCCCTGCGCATCATCCGGATTGAACGTACCATTGCTTTGTAAGAGCACGATTAACTGCAATGCAACCAGTATTGAAAATATTACGATCCAGCGTGTTTTGGGTCTCTTCATAGCCTAGTATTCTCTCTTTTTTGATAAAAATTGTAATTAAAGGGTTAAAAATGAACCAATAATTACAAAATAATACCGCACACGGTTGAAGGAGGGTAAAATCAGACCCTTGAAAACGCATGTTGGTACGGATAGTGGAGAAGCTTCCGCAAAAATGTGTTCGTCAAAATCCCATTTAGAATATTCCCAAACTTCGCTAGCTTGACAAAATCGATGTATAACTCAATCCGTACCTCTGTAAACAAATTTAAATTCATGAAAAGATTTCTACTTATCCCGCTGGTTTGCTTCAGCCTCTTCGCGTTTGCCCAGGGCAACGTGCAAAAGGCACCGGAAGTAAAAGAAGGCGATGGCCCTTATCCACAACTGATCATCCGTGGTGTCATGCTCATCGATGGCACTGGTGCACCTCCCATGGGGCCAGTTGATATTGTGGTGAAGCAAAACAAGATCGTGAACATTCAGGCAGTGGGATTCCCCGGTGTTGCCATCAACCCGGACCGCAGACCTAAACTGGAAGCTGGCGGAAAAGAATTGGACTGCACGGGCATGTATCTAATGCCGGGCTTTATCGATTGCCATGCACACATCGGTGGTGGTCAGGCCCCCTTTGCAGAATACGTCTTCAAACTTTGGATGGGGCATGGCGTAACGACTGTACGTGATCCTTCTACAGGCAACGGCCTGGACTGGGTATTGGATCAAAGAGCAAAGAGCGCCAAAAACTCAATCACCGCACCACGCATCAAAGCCTACACTGGTTTCGGCCAGGGCGCAAAAGAACCAATCGCTACGGCAGATCAAGCCAGGCTATGGGTGCAGGAGAATGCAAAGAAAGGTGCTGATGGAATTAAATTCTTTGGCGCCTCACCAGAAGTGATGGATGCAGCGCTCCGTGAAAACAAAAAATTAGGTCTTCGCTCTGCCTGCCACCATGCGCAGGTGGATGTGGCGCGTTGGAATGTATTGAATTCAGCAAGAGCTGGTCTCAGCAGTATGGAACACTGGTACGGACTGCCGGAAGCGTTGTTCAATAGTCAGACCATTCAGAATTTTCCTGCAGACTACAATTACCAAAACGAACAGGATCGCTTTGGCGTAGCTGGCAAACTTTGGAAACAAGCAGCACCACCCTACTCGGAGCACTGGAACAAAGTGATGAACGAACTTTTGTCTCTTGACTTCACACTCGATCCAACGTTCAATATCTACGAAGCGTCTCGCGATTTGCAGCGTGCTCGCAGAGCGGAGTGGCACGAAGAATATACTTTACCGTCACTTTGGAAATTTTATCAACCGAGCAAGATCTCTCACGGCTCCTATTGGCACGACTGGGGAACAGAGCAAGAGGTGGCATGGAAAGAGAACTACAGACTGTGGATGACGTTCGTAAACGAATACAAAAACCGTGGCGGCCGCGTAACTACCGGTTCTGACTCAGGATTCATTTTCCAATTGTATGGCTTTGCCTACATCCGCGAGTTGGAGCTGCTGCGCGAGGCAGGATTCCACCCTCTGGAAATTATTCGCTCGGCAACATTATATGGAGCACAGCTTCTAGGAATGGAAAAAGAATTGGGGTCTGTTGAAGTAGGTAAACTTGCCGACTTTGTCATCGTAGACGAAAACCCACTAAAAAACTTGAAAGTACTATACGGAACGGGTGCCATCAAATTGACAGAAAACAACGAAGTGGTGCGCGTGGGTGGCGTGAAGTACACTGTGAAAGATGGTATCGTGTACGATGCGAAGAAACTACTACAGGATGTGAAGAAAATGGTAGCTGACGAAAAAGCGAAGACAGGATTTGTGTTGAAGCAACCTGGCGTGAACTAAAACACTTATGCGAAAACTGATCGTTCTCTCTCTCCCACTACTGATTGTTTTTGGCTGTGGTCAAAAGCAGGAAGAACATGTTGAAAAAGCTCCTGAAGTAGTGTCCCTGTTGGGAAAAACATTCTACGAGCCGGAGAGAAGCCCCGAGGCGCAAGCAAGACTGGACAGCAACCTTCAGGTGGCTGAAAAGAACTTCCTGAAAGATCCTTCGGAAGAGAACTACATCTGGTATGCCAGACGACTGGGATATCTTTCGCGATTTAATGATGCTATTGAGATACTGAGTCAGGGACTGGAGAAGTACCCTGACTCTTATCGCCTTCTCCGCCATCGCGGACATCGGTACATCTCCATGCGATTGTTTGATCGCGCTATTGATGACCTTACCCGCGCCAGTCAACTGATGACACCGTGGCCACCGGAGATAGAACCGGACGGTGCACCCAACAAGATGAACATCCCGCTGTCCAGCACGCAGTTCAACATCTGGTATCACCTCGCACTGGCCCACTATCTCAAGGGAGATTTTGACAAGGCAGAGCAAGCCTACTTCGAATGTCTCAAGGTGAGTAACAACGATGACTTGCTTGTGGCAACAATCGATTGGTTTTACATGACGTATCGCAGAGAAGGAAAAGACGAACTGGCAAAAGGACTATTGGGCAACATCACAGATTCGATGAACATCATCGAAAACGATTCTTACTATAAAAGGCTTCAGATGTACCAGGGGAAGTTGCAACCAGAGCAACTCTTAACAGTCGATTCCGATGCGGCTGACTACGACCTGTCACTAGCTACTCAAGGTTATGGCGTAGGGAATTGGTATCTCTACAATGGTGACACTACGAAGGCAATTGAAATTTTTGAAAAAGTAGTGGCGGGAAAAAGCTTTGCTTCATTTGGATTTATTGCCGCAGAGGCGGAGTTGGCAAGGGAGTGAGTTTCGTTAGTTTGATAACTATCCAATCTGTTGTTAAATGGGTTAATGGTTTCCATTTACCGGTTAGGGAAACTAATCGCGCTTAAATGTAATAGGCATAAAAATTTTCGTCTTAACATTTTGCCCTTTAAGTGTTGCTGGAATCCATTCGTCTGGGATAAGTTTAATGGCCTTTAAAATTTCCTCGTCACAACCATGCCCAGATCCTGTTGATATTTGCTCATCGGTCATTTTACCTGACTCGGTAATAATTGCCGAAACTACGACTCTGCAATCAACATTCATTAGCTTTGCTTCGGAAGGATAAACAAATGAATCAAGGTTTTTGAATAATCTTCTCATCCCACCGATGAACAGGGGTAACGTCTCTGGCTGTTTCTGGTTATATTCGCCATCTACATAAGTCCAAGTTGTAAATGGTGGATCAGAATTTTTACTATATAAAAGCTTCCTTTCGTTATAATCATACCTTTGCTCTAATTCTCCGGTTGCTTGATAAAACTCCCAGATGCCACTTTTTTCACCATTACTATATGCTCCTTTTTCAGAAAGTTTTCGAGTCCAACCGTAACTTCTGTATTCTCCGTGCTTAATTTTGTTGTTCGACCTAAGCACATAGTATATCTCTTTACTATAGTGAGATGAGTTGTCCTCAATCGTAATCTTCTTTGTACTCTGACCTGAAACACCAAAATTGATTACAAAAAACAAAAGTGTAATTATCCTCAATGTTTGATTTGGTTTTCTACCGCTCAAAATAGTCACGCACCTGTGCAACTGTTAAATCGATTGTGGAAATCACTTCCGGCTCCTTAGTGGTCTTAAAGAAGATTAAATTCCATGCCGGTAAGCCCTCCTTTCTAACATCTAAATTCCAAGTTTTGTCAAATCCCACTAAATGTAAATACCTATTTGCCCCGATCTTTGTCACTCCAACTGAATCAATCATCTCAATAGATTGGGCCTGATACCAGTTGCTATCATCAGCTCCAATATAAAAATCCTTCTCCCCTTCTTCTTCCTTCATTCCTTCAATTTGATCAAGAGTGGGATAAACCAAGATTGCGCAGTCAAAATCAACTGTATCAATATCATTCAAACCTGAATCTCTTAAAACTAGATAATTACTCAACTCAAATTGAGCGTTGTAGTCGAAGTTAGCTAAGTCTTCAATTTCGTTTGATCTGAGCTGTTCATCTACTTCGGAATTCAAGATTGGTCTTACCCGATGAGCTAAGGTCATTACACAAACAGAAAATACAAACAAGGCGGCAATGCTAACTATGAGTCGATTAATGTTTTTACTATCATTAAAAGGAATCATATTTTCTCAAGTATCTCTAATGATTTTTATACCCCTGTTGTTCTCCTCTCTGCAAGTACCTTGTTAGCAGCTTCAATCGCATTTTCATCAAATGTACCTGCACTTTTCGCTATTCTTTCCAGTTCATCAGTAGATTTTCCCCGGTATTTGGCTTTAAAACTCTCAATAATCTGTTCGTGTGATTTTTCGTTATCAGTGGATGATGTAAATAGGGTGTCTTTTATCCTATCGATAATTACACCAGCATTCACAAACGAAAAAATTACCAAAACCAAAAAAGGTATAAACTGAACAGTTGTCTTTATTCCGAACATCCCAAATGTTACCTCTGCATCAGCATATAAATCAATCCACGTTGTTCGAAAACCGGTGAGATTTACAATTCTAAATGCAAACAACAGAAGGGTAACCGTGGTGAGCTTCCTAAAATACCTTGGAAAAAACTTCCAACTACCCAGCCAAATTGAGATAACAATCAGACCCAACACTCGTTGCCAATTCAACTCATGGTAAACTGTCATCAGTACAACAGAGTACAACAAAAACAAAACAGCAAAAATATACCACAGAATAGTTTTAGTATTGTTTGAGAATAGCGGCATCGGATTCTAATTTATCACACAACAAATTTATTCTCGCAGGGTATTGGTCTTGCCGAAAAAAGATGGTGCCAGATGTTAACACCCGACACCACTAATAAAAAATGATTTCATCGTCACGGCAACGAAAATTTCATTGGAATCAATAACCTAATAGACACAGGCTTTGCACCTACAGTTGCTGGTATCCAGTTCGGCATCTCTGATATGAGCCGAGTGGCTTCTGCATCAATTTCAGCACTTACACTCTTTTCAACCTTTACATCTGTAATTTCTCCAGTTTTTCTCACCACAAAAGCTATTTGTACCTCACCTTGAGTTCCATTCCTCCTAGCTACCTCCGGGTATTTAATGTTTTTCTTAATATAAGCCTCATAAGCCTCCCATCCCCCAGCGAACGATGGATCAGTATCGGGAGGCGGAAAATCGCCCGAACTCACCATACGTTTATGCACAATAACTTTTGGGCCTAAACAACCACAAACAGTAGTCATCTGGAAAACCACTAGAAAAACTAAACTGAGTTTTCGATTCATTTGTTGTACAAGCCAATCAGGAAAAATGCTCCTTGCAGTATTGAGCACATTGTTTCCCGCTCCCAATTTACCAAGAAATTCCCAAATGTGGTTTCCCCTACCCTTAAATCCTGGCCCGAAACCTAGACAAAAAATGAGAACTTCTTTGCCTACTCAGAGTCAGCTTTTACCCTGGCATTCTGCATTTCCCATTTCTTTACGATAGCAAACCACAACACTACCGATACTCCCAGGATTATGAGCTTTTCTGTACGGTCAATACCGTTCTTGATCAACGCATTGAACATCATGATTTGGATAATCAAGTGAAAACAAGCGCTGGCCAAAATTGATTTTGTGGATTCCGCCACCTGTCCAATACCCCAGCTTCCAAAAATCATCATAGCTATAAAAAACAGATTATCCCCAACACTGGCTTCTGTAAGGAAAGTCAAATGCCACAGGTACCACACAAGTCCTATAATCAGGTATTTCGGCCAAGGTGTTAAGAACCTTAACTCTTCCTGTAGATAACCACGCCAACCGAACTCCTCCATGAGGCAGTAGATTAATGTTCCAATGATAGCGATCAATCCATACAGGTGGGCATTCATTTCAAACTCGTTGTTCACGCCTATTGCCACCAGTAAAACAACCGGGATGGCGGCCATCAAAATACCTTTGGATTTGGACGTGCCAAAAATTGAAATCTGTGTGGATCTTGTCTTCTTCAACAAAGTCACTGCTATTACAGCTCCAATCAACACTCCACTACCTTCCAGCAGGACCGAAACCAAGACAAAAATCCAGGTAGGCAATTCTTCCAGCTCGGCCTTAATTTCGAAGACATCAAACCTGAAAATATTTGAAACCACTGTTGCAATGACAAAGAACACAACGATTCTCTTCCAGCTGACATTTTTATACTCCATTTTGGTTCATTTCAAATTTTTAAAATAGCTCGCGATATATCTCATCCATATCTGTTGAGAATCTAATCCAGGAAATGAGCACTGGCTAAATCTTTACCCACCTCAGTGGCAGCAGTAATCACAGAAAGCAGCATGCCCAGAAATAAAGCTGCGAACGCGACTACCGTGGCCTTGTGGATTTTCTTTGTCGAAACAAAATCATACAGCGGAATGCAGAGCATAAGCCCAAGTAAAACACCCCAGCTCAGTGGCCAGTTGATACCGCCAAAACTTTTGGCTTGCGCAATTTGTGCCGTTAGTCGACCTATTGCCGGCACTAAAACTGTACAACCAGCAAATAACATCAACCGTTTGTGCGATGCCGTGTCTTTTCGATAGTAAATAGCAGCACCCACAAAAGAGGGAAACAGAAGTAGTGAAAACACGTCAATCCAAAACAACAAAGACATCCCTTCACGAAGTACTGGAGCCGGCACCCCAAGCGCTACCAATCGTGGCCCAAACCCATTCATTGCCATAATACCGGTAAGGATTACCAGCACAGCAACGGCTAGCCCGACCCAACCAAGCGTCATGTGGGCTTTAATATTTTTGGTTTGCACCAGACCGGTCTGCACAATAAGCAACAACATCCAGGTACTCATCACCAGCCCGTGAGCAATGAGATAGACAGGCAAACCGTCAGGACCAAATCCACCTGCATCTGAAGAGGTGTCTCTGAAAAAGAAACTCGGACCAAACCCCCACAACACAATGACCAGCATGAGTAATGCCATGGCCGGAAAGAACGGATCGATTGATTTTTGTTTCATGTAAATGTGGCTTGCGACTTACCGATCAATTGGCTTCAACCTGCAAATCGCCCAATCAATCTAACAAGAAATCTGCAAACGTTGATTATCCAACCGCTACGAACCAAAGTTCCTATTGCCTACTCTCCAACCTAAACCTGATAAACTCTTCGCCTGCAATAATCAATTTGCCTTCCTCCGTAAACCCCAGTCGTGTGAGCCCTGGATTCGGGTTCTTGTCGGTGGAAAAAGGATGGTGATGGAAGTCAATCCCAATTCGCTAAAGGCTTCATTCCTTCTCCATCTCCCCTTAACCGTCAAAACTACTTTTAGTCGTCCTAATGTCTGGATTACCTGTCAACCATCTGTTGTAGCTGCTGAGAATACCTGTCCCCTTGAATTTGAATCTCACCAAAGGCTTTGTCAATCTCCCTAAGATCATTTGCCGTCAATCGAAGCTCGACTCCGCCAACATTTTCCATGAGTCGATGTTGCTTGGTCGTCCCCGGTATCGGCACAATCCACGGCCTTTGAGCGAGTATCCACGCCAGCGCTACTTGTGCCGGAGTTGCGTTTTTCTTTTTGGCAAAGTCGCTAATCCAATTCACCACTACCTGGTTCGCTTTGCGATTCTGCTCACTAAAACGTGGAATGTTGTTACGAAAATCGGTCTGATCAATCTTGGTATTTTCATCAATAGCTCCTGCCAGAAATCCCCTTCCCAGTGGACTAAAGGGAACAAACCCAATTCCCAGTTCTTCTAGCACGGCAAACGTTTCTTTCTCCGGTTCTCTCCACCACAGTGAGTATTCACTTTGCAGCGCTGCCACGGGCTGTATCGCATGAGCCTTTCGGATCGTCTTTACGCTCGCCTCCGACAGACCAAAATGCATTGCTTTTCCTTCCTTGATAAGATCCCTGACCGTACCCGCCACATCCTCAATAGGCACCGCTGGATCAACCCTATGCTGATAGAGCAAATCGATCCGATCGGTTCGAAGGCGCTTCAACGAGGCTTCAACTACCAACCGAATATTTTCCGGACGGCTGTCCAGACCCTTCGTGGGGTCGCCCCCTTTGAAACCAAATTTGGTAGCGATGACAACTTTATCGCGAATCGGCTGCAACGCTTTCCCAACAAGCATTTCGTTTGCGCCAACGGCATACGACTCAGCTGTATCAAATAAAGTGACGCCTAATTCATACGCTTTATGTATAAGCGCAATAGCATCCACTTCAGCGGTTGGCTGCCCGTAGCCATAACTCAAGCCCATGCACCCCAAGCCAATCGCGGATACTTCAAGGCTTGTATTTCCAAGTTTTCGCTTTTCCATCCTACTTTAAATTGAAACTCTCCAGAATTTTCTCACCCGTTTCCTTATATGCATCAAACTGACTCTGCTCGCAGGTCAAGGTCAGCACATAGGCTTTGTTGCCGATAACCCAATAATATTGTTCAAACTTCAGTTTGAATATCCCCTGGCTCCCGGTGTACATGGTCTTTTGAAATTCCTTTCCACCCTTATTCAACCTGTTACTCAAAATCAGGTTGCCGTCAGTGACCATAGTCTTGATTTGATTCTCAGATATTTCAACATATTTATCCAAATCAAGATTGTAGCCAGTCAAATCCTGGACCAATAAATTGACATTCTCCTTAAACTGATCTTTGTCGGATACCAGTGCGCTAAACAAAATGAAACTTGTCCCCATCTGTCCCGACTTATCCAATTGCCAGTCAGAGGGATATTGAATGGAATAACCATTTTCATCCAAGGTTTTCCATTCCTGGGCCTTGGTAATATTTGCGAATAGCAATAAAATGAAAAGTGCGGCAGTTGCTCGCAAGAAACTTCTTTCAGTCATCATTCTTTTTGATGTTTGTCCAGGTGATCAGGAAGAGTGCAACGATTTCCGTGAATGTCCGTGCGATGTGAAGTGACCACCAGCGATCCCTCAGCTCCTGCCAATTGGAAGGAATGGACTCAGAGGTCCAGGTGAGTACAATATCGTCAATGGGTTTGTTACCAAATCTTGTGATCACGATACAGCCAATGAGAAAAAGGCTCGCAAGACCCAAGACAATGCCTCGTGACTTGTTTTTTCTTTCCACAAGCGCTGCAATGATGGTGATAATGGTAGCCAGAAAAACAAGCGCAACCATTAGTACCCTAAGGGACTGAAGCATGTTTTGCTGCTGTTCTACATAGGTTTCCTGGGATAGGCTCATAGGGTTGAAGCCAATCCAAATGCCGAGACTAACGCCAGCCAGTGCAGACACAATTATGACGTTCACAAATCGAACGATGGTGAGTTTTGTATTCATTTTTGGCAATAGGAAATGGGAGTGGGTTATGTCACAAAGTGCTATTGAATTTAGTTGATTCAGATTACACTACCGCAACTCAAAACTCAATAGACCCTAAACCCTGCCTAAATCTAGCCATTACCCAATGGATAAACGAGCTCAACTTGCCAACGACACCCATTTTTTTCGCTGCTTAAACAGACACGAACATAGCTAATGCCCTTGCACAGCCACCTTACCCATACACTACCGCAACTTCCCCGCTCACGACCATGACTTACCCGTATACTACCATGACTTACCCGCATACTACCGTGACTTTTGCTTACACGACCACGACTTATCCGTATACGACCGTGACTTTTGCTTACACGACCGTGACTTATCCGTTTATGTCCGTGACTTGTGCTTATACGACCGTTACTTACCCGCATACGACCGTGACTTTTGCTTACACGACCGTGACTTATCCGTTTATGTCCGTGACTTGTGCTTATACGACCGTTACTTATTCGAATACGACCGCGACTTTCCTGTACACTACCGTGATTTATTCGATTATGTTCTCGATTTGCCCGACCAGTTTCTGGCAAACCAATAAAAAGGCAAGCACTACCTCAACCTCTCCCTAATCTTATCCAACGCCTCCTGATTATAATACTCACCCTGCTTAATCACAGCATCTATCTGACGCGTGTTTTCAATGTCTTTCAGCGGGTCGGCATTTAAAATAAGTAAGTCAGCCCACATGCCCTCTTTTACGCTGCCAAGCTCATCCTGCATGCCAAAGTAAAATGCCGGGTTGTAGGTTGCAGACTTAATCGCTCCCAATGGAGTGAACCCCGCCTTCACCAACATCACCAGTTCGTTGTGCAGGCTGATGCCGGGTGTTTGAAAGCCGATAGGCGTGTCTGTTCCCGCCATAAACTCCACACCAGCCTCGTGCATTTGTCCTACCATCTTAAACATCCATGCGGCATAAGTTTGCTGAAACGCTGGAACCTCACTTCCCGCCATCCTATCCACAATGGATTGCCACCGCGAAGCAGTGGTATCCGGCAGGTATTGAATACTTTCACTCCACCAGGGCTGTCGCATAAACAGCTCCGCGCGCAACGTGTTGAGCGCCAGCGTTGGAATCTGCCACGTTCTGTTGCGTGCAAGTGTCTCGATCACCTCCTTTGCTTTTTCTTCACTGAAATTATTTACAGCTGTTTCGCGCTGTGCCTCGTGCATGCTGCTCCGCAGTTCCGAACCCGACAGGTCCTTATCATTTTCCAACATCTTCCTGCGTTGCGCCAGCAACTCTTCTGCATTGGAAGCACAGGAGAGTTCAACATTGCGCAAATGTTCCATACTATTAAGACCACCGTTGGAAGCGGAAATCACATCCATACTTAACGGCACATGGCCTGTCACTTTCAACCCCAACTCTTTCGCCTTTTTCATCACAGCGACAAATTGATCAGGCGTTAACATCTCATAGGCCTTGAGCAAGTCAACGCCCGCTTCATTCAATTCATCAATCTTGTTGTTAACATCCTCTACAGTTTTTAGTCCCACAGACAAAGGTGGATGACCAGGATCACTTCCGTCATAAACATTAGGCATTCCATCCAACAGGGGGCCTGCGATTTTTACTCTCGGTGCCTTGGTGGGATTATTCAGTGATTGCTGCTTGTAATCTGTTACCAATTCGATACGACCTCCTGTATCACGCACGCTGGTGATGCCATAGAGCATAAACAGATCAAACATGCGTGGCGCTATTTCCTCCATGTAAGCGAAGTGAACATGCGCGTCCCATAAGCCGGGCATGAGAAATTTTCCGGTTCCATCTATAATGGTGTTATCGGATGATAACTTGAGTTCAGCCGATGGAGCAATCTTGTGAATTTTACCCTCTTTGATCACAACGGTCTGCCCTTCTTTAGTGCCATCCAGTGGATCAATCACAGTGATGTTTTCTATATAAATAGCATCCTCAAAAGCCTTCTTGGGTGCGCAGGCAATGAGAACGGATAGCATGAAGAGAATTAATAGACGCATAGGTTTGTGGTCAGAAGGTTTGAATTACGTTATGATAAAGTTACTTCAGGGATTTGACAGCTTCAATCAATCCCATGGCAAGGTTCAAGTGACGGAAGTAGTCCCTGGAGTCATCTTTCTCCGTCATCGACACACCAAGGTTGATCTCAAACATGTTGATATTGGCAAAAGCCATATGCATCTGGTCACCCTTAAACGCCAGAGCAACCGGCATCGCCAACTCCTTATTAAAAGAAAGTATCAATTGCATCAGTGTAGGCGTAAGCATGGTTAGTGCTTTTTCTTTCTCGTTGCTCTGCACAAAGTAGGCCTTGTCAAACTCCGCATGTCCCGTCTGGATCTCCGTCAGCTTCATCTTCTCCATGAAAGAGTCCACCATGCCACCAAGCAATTTCTTTGCTATTCCACCAATTCTCTCCAATGCCTCGTAGGCCGCGTTGCCCGGCTTCAGCTTCACCTGTGCTTGAAAAGGTCGCTCAAATCTTGCAATCCCATAAAGGCCTTTGAATAGAGTTACCGTTGTACTCTCCCCTTTGCTCCCGCTCCTTTTTGTTTTTGTAGCCACCACATCTGCCATTCGCACTGCCACACCATCAACGATGCCCTCCACCAAGTCCTCCGTCCGGAAACGCGTTGGTGACTCAAATAACTCACCCATGGTAAACTCACTTGCCTGCAGTCCTTGTTCAGGGTTGTATTGCAAAGAGGGATTAACAAAATGCACAATCTTGGAAATGACCGTCTTCTTATACTCAAGTGAAATAGGCTTGAAAGAAGTATTTCTTTTAACCGTTAGGTAAATGGCTGCAATGATAGCATAGGCAACCATCACCACGGCAATGAGACCAACGGCTGCAGGAACCTGATCAGGAGCCACGGCTCTCGCAATACCTCCGATGATAGTGAGGGTAAGCAGCCATTTTAGATTGCGCCAATACTTCTTGTAAGAATATTTGTCAGCGATGGATTTGCGTTGCTCTTCAATGCGGGCAATCAATGATTTGAGCTCGCGATTATAGAATTCCTCAAAGTCTGCATTGGATCGCATGAGTAATTCCGGTTGGTGATTACCAAGTTTAGGGAATTATGGCAGGAGATGCAACGCAGAACTACCCTAATACTCCTCGCCCATTCCCAGGCAAGTGACACGGGCAGGGTCGTAAGACTCGATCCTGAGTTTATCGCGGTTGAAATTCCATGCTTTCAGCGCCTTCCATCTTTCTGCCTGAGATGTGGTGACCAGTGCTACCAGGCTTATCATCTCAGCTTCACCGTTAGAGCAGTCTCCTCCTTTAATCTCTTGATTTTTCTTTAAGCCCGTTATTTCCAACACGTCTATGATTTCGTGGGTATTGTCCTCGCCCATTCGCTCAAAGAATACCAGGGCAGTTGACCCTTTGGCAAACCAATTAGTACCAAATAACTCTTCATCATCGATAGCCGAGAGCATGGAACCCCCTCGGTACATAAATCCATCAAGTAGGGGCAAGTCCTCATCCTTTTGCCATGTTGCCCCGATGAGTGGTTTATACTTCTCACTTACAAATTTACCCTGCGCAAGTGCTGCGCTTCCAAAAGCCAATGACAGAAAGATTAGGGTATTAAACTTCATAAGTGAAAGATAGCTGTTTGGACGATTAGTCTAACAGCTGAAAAAGTCGAGTAAGCGATAAATATTTTAGATCGATCGAAAGGACCTATCTAATTCGCTCTCGAGACCTTTTTTGATCTCCACTCTTTTCTGGATTAGTGCATTTTTGAATAACTCCAAACAACAACATCGATAGCATTAGTCCGATGAACAGCAGACCTCGCATTCGACCAAATGGAAATGTCTTCATAAGTGAAAGATAGCTTTTTAGCTAACGAGCCAAACCTTGAATTGCTATATTCTTTCGGCAATCTCAAATTCTAAAAAAGCTAAATCCGCTTTAGCACCCTAAAAGGAAACATCAGGATCGCCCCTATTGCTTCAAAAATAAATCCTATGGTAAACCCCAGTATCCTGAACGGAAGTAAGATCAGCCACACCAGTGGAAAAATGAAAATAGCCAGCAAGGCCAAAGGCCAGCACAACACCAATAAAATAAACCAAAGACAAAGAGCGATCAGGGTACGCATATTATAAGGTTTAAGCCGTTCGGGTACTTGCAAACGAAAGACCAGAACGCAAACCATCAAATCTGTTCTGTTTTAGACTGTTTCAGGTAGGCAGATGTAAATGTTCGTACAGTGTATTGTACGGATTTGAACAACTATCGAGTTAACAGTTTTGAGTTAAAGAGCGCAACTCAAAACTTAAAACTCACAACTCAAAAACTATTCAGAAACAAACCAATTCATGATTCGCCCGAAGAAGGACTTAGGCCGCTGCTTCTCGGTGAACACCTCATACTCCTCTTCGTGTTTCTTCTTCGATTTTTTTGACGTTCGTTGTGGTGGAGTCCTGCCTTCTACTTTTTTGAGATAGCGTTGTGTGCGCAGTTCCTTTTGTTTCTGCTGATCCTCCAGCTTCTTTCGTAGCGCCTCTCTTTCTTCACGCTCGCGTTGTAAGGCGATCGGGTTCCTACGTGGCCTTTGTTCCGTGCGCTGTTTCCTGTCATCACGCTGAGGCCTTCTTCGATCGCGTGGTCCGCGGCTTTCGCGGTCAGGTGATGGCTGTGATCCAGCTTCATCAGAGGCCTGCTCACCCTCGGCCTTCGGTTGCTCCTCAGTTGTTTCCACTGGAGTCTCAGGGGCTTTCTTCTTTGGTTCAGGCAGATCAATCTTGCCCACTACTTTCAATCCCGGCAACTCCACCTTGGGCGGCTTGATCACCTCAGGTTTATCTTCCTCCTTTGTCTCCACTGGCTCCGTAGCCTCTACCGTGTTCTCAACCTCCTCAATTTCTACCTGCGGTATTTCAATGCTATCTTCAATTACTGGTTGATCCTCTGCACTTGTTTCCGGGGTTTCTGTCTCCGAGATCAATAAATCAGGTGCAAAGTGTTGCAGAACTATCTGTTCATATTCATCAGCCACCTTGGCATTGGAGTTGTCTTCTATAATAATGTCCCGTGACGCCAAAAAAGCTACGATGTCGGCAGGCTTGACAGCAATTTTGCGGGCTAACTGGGCTAAACGCATAAGATTCCGGAAATTTTCTCTCGCTGACTTGCAGCAGCCGCAAAGATAATAATAAAGGCGGCTTCACGATACCGTTCGCCACCGCGGATAGCTTCAATTACACTAAAAAATGAACTATCTTGAGCGCTTCAATCTTTAAATCATGTCGAAGATCGTCATTAACAGTTTCGAGGAATTTTCAGCTTTTTCTGGTCGTGAGATAGGAACTTCCGATTATGTGAAAATCACTCAAGAGCAGATCAACCAGTTTGCCGATGCAACATTGGATCACCAGTGGATCCATACCGATGCCGCCCGTGCCGCCACCGATAGCCCATTCAAAAAGACTATCGCCCACGGCTACCTCACACTCTCACTCGTGCCCTACCTCTGGGGACAAATAGTAGAAGTGAACAACATCACCATGTTGGTGAACTATGGCATCGAGACCCTGAAGTTCAATCAGCCCGTGGTGGTGGGATCAGAAGTCCGATTGAATGTGAAACTAAATGCCATCGCCAACTTAAGAGGCATTGCGAAAGCAGAACTATACTCCGTGATGGAAATTAAAGACAACCCAAAGCCGGCATTCACCGCAACGATCACGTTGCTCTACCACTTTAAGCAATAGTCAATAGTCTTACAGTCCATGGACCATTGTCCATCAGACTATTGACTATCTTTTTTGAATTTTCTCCTCCCTCGTCAATCTGTAGATAAGCAACGCTGCTCTTTTGATCTGCTCGTCCAGTGTTGTAAGGTCTACATACTCTTCCGGAGCGTGCGCTCCTCCCCCCATGGCACCGAGTCCGTCAAGTGCATCGATGCGCTCTGCAATAAAAGCAATGTCTCCGCCTCCCCTCTTACCAGGATCAAACGGTTTTACTTCACCCAATCCCAGGTCTCTGCTCACCTGATCATACACAGTCAGCACTTTCACATTACCTTCTTTGGGAGACATCGATGGATAGCTATCGATGAATTCGATCTCCGCACTTGTTCCCGGTAAATTATCGTTTACAATCTCGCGCATCTTCGCACGTGTGCGCTCCTTTTGCTCTTCACTTAAGAATCTTAAATCGCCATGCACCACCACAGTGTTAGGCACAATGTTTTGCTTACCTGATGTCTCCGCCTCAAAGCCATTCTCATTTACAGTCACTGTTGTGCCTCCGGCCATCATACCCGGACTGTACGTAAGACTCGGTTCCTGAAGTTCATCGTAAAACCGATGAAGGATACGTGCACTTTCGTAAATCGCACCAGCGCCAACAGCAGGTGTAAATATCCGCGATGAGTGCGCCTGCTTTCCATGCACCGTTAGCCTCCAGCCACTCGATCCTCTTCTTGCCACAGTTGCATATTCAAATCCTGTCGCGCCTTCAAATGATAACGCGATGTCACTGCGATCGGCAGACCGAACCATATCACCACGACTAATATCTAGCGGCTTGCCTACAGCCTCTTCATCACCGGTGAGTAACACCAGAATCTGAGTATTGTCCAGAAGCTTTGCATCGTGCAACGCCTTCAACGCATAGAGCATCACCATATCACCACCCTTCATGTCGCTTGTGCCCGGACCAAACGCAATCGTATCCTGACGAACCCAACCTTTGCTTTCTCCCACAGGTTCAAACACTGTGTCGATGTGACCCAGCAACAACAGCTTCTTTCCCTTCGCTCCCTTGTGCTCTGACAACAAGTGACCCGCACGCTTCATCTCGGCAGGCATGTCCACCCAATTAGAAGTGAAGCCCATGGCATCCAACTCCTTTTTGAATTCCATTCCTACAGCTTGCACACCTTTCAGATTATTTGTGCCGCTGTTGATATTGACCACCTTCTCCAAAAAGGCAATTGCCTCTGCCATGCGCTGATCTACACTGGCTACAATCTTCTTCTCATCCTTGGAAAGCTTTTGACCGAAGGAGGTGATGGCAAGTATTATAAGGCATAGCGTTGATAGGGTCCTGGACATGTCTTTTGGGTTTGGGTGTTATCTCTTTTTGGTCAAGGTATACAACAGATGAGTTCGAGAATTCATTTGAAGTGACCTGCGGTTTTAAATCGATTCAAACAGAAGTGCTGTATGACAACACTAATCAATCCAATTCTCTATTTCAATTCCTTTGAGTCTTTCAAAGTCTGAAACATTTCTTGCCACAAGTGTTAAGTTGTTCGAAATGGCTGTCGCACCTATCAACAAATCGAAATCGTCAAGGGGAAGTCCCTTCTTTCGCAGTCTGGCTTTTTCCTTTGCGTAAATATCCAGTGAATTGAACACCGGAATAACCGTGAACTTACTTACAAACTGATCGACTGTCTTTCTGTTCTTATCCTGGTTTTCGCTATTCTCTGCACCGAATTTGAGTTCGGCAATAGTAATCTCCGATACGAAGCAGTTTACAAGTCCAGCTTTCTCAATGGCTTTATCAAGGCCAAACTGTCCCTTCAAAAAATAAATACAAATGTTAGTATCAAGCAGATATCTACTCAAAGTTGTTCCGTCTTCCGGTCAAAATTTCTGCTCTTCTTTAGATCAGCAATAATTTGGTCAGCAGTCTTTTTACTCTTGAAGGCTCCATAGAGTTCACTCAAAGACTTATTACTTGGTTTTTTAGAACCTTTCAAAGAGGCCGAGAGTTTTGCAATAAGTTCAAGCCTGCTGTCAGGGCTCAAGCTTTTCAGCAATCCCAGATAGCTATCTACTAGGTTGAAATTGAGATCTGTAGTTTTCATTCCAGATTCAAAAATAGTCTTTTTTGCCTTATCACTTTAAGATAACTGTCGCTAGCGACCGCTGGCAAGCTCATTCACAATCGCAATCGCCCTGTCAATCTCCGCTTCACTGTTGAAGATGTGCGTACTATGTCTCACGCCATATACATCTCCCATCGAGCGTGGCCGCATTTTTCCTTTGGCCCAATAGCCATCTTGTATCTGCGTTCCAGTAAGTCCTTCAATAGTATACACCGAGATACCCGCACACATCGCAGGGTCTGCCGGATGGAAGAACTTCACCTTCTTATTCTTGGCCAATCCTGTGCGCAATCTGTCGCCAAGAAATTTCACCCTGTCAGTCCAGCGCTCGTGACCAACTTCAAAATAAAAGTCAAGTGCTGCATCCAATCCAAAGAGTATGGAGAAATTTCCAGTGCCTCGTTGTGTGAAGCGATAGCCATCATCCTCATGATTGTCCCACTGAGCAGAAGCCACCGTTGTCCACACGTCTTTGATCTTAGTTGGATCAACATACATGAATCCCGTACCCGCTGGCGCACCGATCCATTTATGGAAGCAGCCCACATAAGCATCGCATCCGATGTCGCGGATATCTACACGCATGTTGCCAACTGTTTGTGCACCATCAAGCACGGTGAAGATGCCCTTCGCTTTTGCAGCAGCACAGATTTCTTTGGCAGGAATAATCGCTCCGCTTCCGGAAATCATATGCGATAGCATCAACACCTTTGTTTTAGAGGTGAAGCTTTTGGTCACAATGTCAAGCACCTGGTCGGCAGACTCTATTGGTTTCGGAATTTCAATTTGTTTCAACACCACACCATCTCTCTTTTCTCTCACCTCCCACGAGCAGCGGCCTCCCGGATGTTCCTGGTTGCTGGTGATCACTTCGTCACCAGCCTTGAGGTCAACACCATTGGCAATGTAGCTCATGGCATTCGTCACGTTGTCAGTGAGCGCGATACCTTTCGGGTCGCAGTTGATCATCCTGCCCACTTTCGTTCTGATGAACATCAGGTCTTGATAGCCGCTGATAAATCTTTCTTTGCTATCATCTTTGTATGGCCAGTCCGCCACGTCCTTCGCCATGTAGTTAAGGTGCTTCGTTACCGCCTCCACCACCCTGCGCGGCATCACGCCTACCGTACCCGTGTTGAAGAATACTTTGTCATTGGAAAGCATAAACTCCTTGCGAAGTTTAGTCCAATATTCCGGATCATCTTTGTCTGGCAGCGGTGCAAGTGCCGACCACTCCTCCGAGGCTTGTAGTGGCAATGAAGGGAGCGCCAGCGCAGTAAGACCTAGCGACTTAAGGATGTTTCTTCTGGTCATCATATCGGTAGTGTTTGTAGTGGTAAAGTACTAAATTAAAACCTTTGCTTCATGACTTTATCTATGCGAACGGTACTGTTTTCGGGTCTTGGCTTGATCTTACTCGGTATTTTTTCCTGTGAGGAAAAGAAGAAAGCAGAAACACGACCCAATATATTGCTGATCGTAGCCGATGACCTCGGCTATTCAGATCTGGGTTGCTTCGGCAGCGACATTCGCACACCCAATATCGACCGGCTTGCCGCCCATGGTCTGCGGTTCAGTCGTTTTCACACCGCGCCCATGTGTGCACCTACACGCGCAATGTTGCTCACAGGCAACAACAATCACGTGGCCGGCATGGGAAATCAAAGTGGCGTAAGGCCAACCTCTCCCATGTACGGCAAACAAGGATACGAAGGCCACCTATCCGATCGCATCATACCAGTGCCTGCATTATTAAAGGAGTCAGGATACCAAACCTACATGGCAGGCAAGTGGCACCTTGGCAAGGAAATAGAAAACGGTCCGAAAGCAAAAGGCTTTGATCGATCATACGCACTGCTGCAAGGCGCTGCCAATCATTTCAACAACATCGGCATAGAAGCTGACGATACACTATCAACTTATCGTGAAGACGGACAACCTACAGAATATCCACAGGGCGTGTACTCCACAGATGTGTACACGCGCAAGCTCATGCAGTTTATAAAAGAAGGAAAAGACAACGCACCCGATCAACCGTTCTTTGCCTTCGCTGCCTACACCTCGCCACACTGGCCATTGCAGGTACCCGATGATTATCTCGACCGCTATGCGGGCGACTATGATATGGGATATGATTCATTAAGAACCTTGCGATTCAATTCCTTGAAAGAAGCGGGCATCATTTCGCAAGATCTTCCCTTGCGTCCGCGCCTAGATCAGATCACCCCGTGGGATAGCTTATCGAATGAAGACAAGCGACTCGAAGCGCGCAAGATGGAACTCTATGCCGCTATGATTGACAATCTTGATTATCACGTTGGACAGTTGTTGCAATTTTTGAAAGAAGAAGGTCTGTATGAGAATACCCTGATTGTTTTTATGGCGGACAACGGTGCAGCCGATGAGGATTTCTACAATGAAGAATGGTCACGCGATTATATTCAGTCGAGGTACACCAATGTATTGGATAGTATGGGTCGCGCCAGTTCATTTGTTTCTTATGGCCCACAGTGGGCGCAAACAGGAACTGCTCCATTTGACAGGTTCAAGGGTTTTGCCACAGAAGGTGGAATCAGTGCGCCTTTGATCCTTAGCGGAAAAGGCATACCAGAAACAGGCGAAATTATACATGAATATTTCACCGTGCTTGATCTAGCACCTACCTTTTACGAGTTAGCTGATGTTGAGTATCCAGGTCAGTCAGCTACTAAGAAAACAAGACCACTGTTGGGTAACTCCATACTTCCTTACCTCCAGGGAAGCAGCGCAACGATCCATGATGAGAATTACGGTCACGGGTTAATTCACCGGGGACATCTCTTTTATAGAAAAGGTGATTGGAAACTGGTGCAGATAGGAGAAGTGGAAGAACCCAAACTCATGCTGTTTAATGTAGTGACCGATCCGGGCGAAACGAACGATCTGGCAGAAGGTGAAAAAGAAAAGTTTGACGAGCTCGTGAAAGAATGGAAAGCCTACATTAAGACGCACAACATCATCCTGCCGAAATAACACCATCAACTACAGAAGCCATGAAGAGAATCGCCTTAGTGCTTTTTGTCGCCCTTGCATGTATGCAATGTTCTCCTCCCGAAAAGGTTGATCTCCTTCTTTCCAATGGGAAAATCTGGACAGGCAATCCCGAACAACCGTGGGCCGAATGGGTAGCCGTGAAAGACGGAAGAATTCACAGCATAGGCACGGCACAACCTTTCAAAGGCGAAGCAACAAACACCATTGATCTGAAAGGACGACTTACACTTCCCGGCTTCAATGATTCGCACGTGCATTTTGCTTCCGCAGGACATCTGTTATTAAATATCAACCTGCTCGATGTCAACTCCACCGAACGGTTTATTGAGAATGTAAAACAAACTACGCTGCGATTGCCGGCAGGCAGTTGGATCACTCGTGGTGACTGGGGTGCATACGAAGCATGGTCGATGGGCTCAGCCGGTGGAAAAAGCAAAGCACAATTCACACCTCACCGCAAGATGATCGACAGCATCACCGCGCAGCATCCCGTGCTGGTGACACGCTACGATCGCAAGATGGGCCTAGCCAACGGACCTGCGTTGGATTACCTCGGTATTGATTCCGAGTCAGGAATACTGGAAGGCAATCTGTTGGATGACGCGCTTGAGCGAATTCCCGAAAAATCATTTGATCAACTGATGGCCGAGTCGCGAAGAGCGCTGGAAGAATGTCGCAGGTGGGGCGTCACCACCGTGCAAGATATGTCGCCACCCAACCAACTGGATGTGTACAACAAGCTGCGTGAGATGGGACAACTTACCTGCCGCATCAACTTCAGTCCGTCACGATTGATTGAATACAAAGAGATGATCGACAAAGGCTGGGCTATCGACTGGAGCGACCCCGAACATCCGCACCCCGTAGGCGATGACTGGATCAGCTTCGGCACTATCAAATCGCACATCGATGGCATCATGGGTGCACGCAGCGCACGCTTCTACGAACCCTACAGCGACAACGATGTGGAGAACAGATTCTGGCGCGGTGGATGGCGTGAGTTCTCCAAAGACATGCCTTCCTTTAAAGCCATGTTGCTAAAAGCCGATGAAGCCAACATCCAGCTGCGCGTGCACTCCATCGGTGATGAGGCCAACGCCATCCTTATCGATATACTCGACACGCTCAACCAGGTGAACGGTGAAAAACCAAGACGCTTCAGGCTGGTGCATGCACAGGTGATTGCCGACCAGGATTTTCCCCGCTTGCAAAAGCACAAGATCATTGCAGAGGTGCAACCCTTTCACGTAACGGACGACATGCGCTGGATGGAAGAGCGCATTGGCTACGAACGATGCAAGGGTGCTTATGCCTTTAAAACTTTACAAGACAATGGCGCCACTTTGTCTTTCGGATCAGACTGGCCAGGCACCAATGCATCATACTATCCGGTGAATCCGCTGTACGGTCTCTATGCGGCCGTCACACGACAAACCGTGCATGGCGAACCTGCGGAAGGTTGGTTTCCCGATCAAAAATTGTCGCTCGAAGAATCGCTAAAAGCCTACACCTGGGGTGGCAGCTACGGAGCTTTTGAAGAGGACGACAAGGGCACGATCGAAATAGGAAAGCTTGCAGACTTTGCCGTGTTGGAAAAAAATATCTTCGAGGTGCCCCCGGCAGACTGGCTGCAGACGCAGGTCGACTATACTATTGTTGGGGGTAAGGTGGTTTTTGACCGGACTCAGTAAGTTCGCTCGTCACATATTCCCAACTATTTTAGGTTAATGTCCGTACATCGGAGAAAACTCCGATATGCGCCTACTACTCATTGCTATTCTCTTCGTGACGGCCATTACATCGCAGGCCCAGTCTAAAGTCACCTACTACGCACCCGAACTTTTCCCAAAAGAAGCCTCAGGCGCTGTATGTAGCTTTTCAAAGGATGGTTCCAAAATCTACTTCGTGCGTGAGGATACAGTCAAAGATAAGCTCTTCATCTACTCAGCAGAGCGCGTGAAAAACAAATGGGCGAAAGCACAACTGTTGTCATTCTCCGGAGAATATAATGACATGGGCGGAAGACTCTCACCTGATGGAAATAGTTTCTATTTCACGTCCGACCGCCCAGGAGGTTCTGCAAAAGAGGGAGACGAGTGGAACATTTGGGTGTCGCACCGGGATGGTGACACCTGGAGCCAGGCTGAGCCTCTTCGAGAGATCAATGACAAGGGGAGCGAGTGCTGCCCAGTGCCCATGGAAAACGGACACTTGATTTTCTCAAGCGACCGCGGCAAGGGTGCGCAGTGGGCGATTTTTGATTGGGATGGAGAGCAGGATGAACTAGTCAGCAACCTCTCTGAAACTTCCGCGTGGCAATGGCCTTCTGTTTTCATACCCGGAGAAAACATACTCCTGTTCAACAGCATGAAGAGACCAGATACCAAAGGCAAAGACGACATCTACATTTCATTTCTGAAAAACGGAGAGTGGACAACACCGCAGAACATAGGCACCCCGGTGAACACCGAAGTCTATGAAGACGGAGCCATCCTCTCCCCCGACAAAAAACTTTTGATTTTCAATCAACACACCACAGGCGCTACGCCATCACAGGTGATGTGCGTGGAGTGGAAGCCGACATTGAAGAGGTTGAATAAGGGGTAGATGGATATACGCTAAATTAGAGTTTACCTACCTGTCCTCTTTCTGAAATTATCCAACATGTCCCTGTAGAATTGTCGATCCGAAAGGTTTGTGGCAAGAATATAATATTTCTCCGCCTCGTCAAGATAGTTTCTTGGGGACAACTCAAGGTAAAGTCCTGCCATTAATGCAAAGGATGCCTTTTTTATCTCACAAGTATAAGGATATTCCAATCCCCGTCCCGCAAATTCCTGAAAGACAAAAGCTCCAGAATTTTGGTTTGCTGCTGTGTCCATAATCATGAAAACCAACTCCTTTTTAGTCATTGGGTCTTTAATTTTAAGTTCATTGGCTGTTAATGATACGACCTGACTGAGTTATTTAACATTTGCACCAAATAATTATTTGAATCTGTTGCCCTCCATTTTATACACAGGTCTCCTGAATAATTTAGTGTTTGTTCTGTGAACCTTGGAGGATATATGATTTCCAAATCAAAATTGCAGTCCTTGCAAGAACCAGTTATCTGCAGTTTATGCTTTCGCCCCTCAATGGCATTTGAGATAAAAAGATGCTCAATACTTGGTTCAACCAAAGTAATCAAACGATCATTTCTACTTTTCCTGTGTTCAACCGGAATTATGGCAGTTTGCAAATCTTCAACAACTAAAGTGGTGTCATTACTGATTTCAATTGGAAATCCTGTGTAGTGTATCAAAGACAAGGACCCACCATCTTTGACTGTTAGAACCTCGTCTATGCTAACCATCTCTAGACTCTTAACGCTTTGTCCATTTCTGTCGTGTGTATTCTCCGCATAAAGAACTTGGAATGGCTTTTGCAAATATTGAGTGGTTTTTTGTGCAAACGATTCAACACCTTGCAGAATTGCTAGTATAGTTAAGACGCAATTGACTTTTTTTCGACAACTAATTTTAGTTAGCATAATTGTACATAGCATACGCGCCTTTCGTGGCTAGCGAGACTAACTTCATTTATATTTGTCTTTCAAATCTGACAAAGCAACTTTTAAAACCTTGCTCAAGGTTAGGTTCTGAAGGTTTTCAAGGTCGGCACCGAATTTCTCTACCTCATTGCCTAGTTTAGTTCTTAAATCTCGATATTCTTTGTCGCGAAGTTTCTCAAGATCTTCAGAGAATTCCAACACCATCTCGAGCCCCATTAATTGCTCCATTTTGCTATTGCTATAGCGCCTAACGTGTACGTGGCGTCCGCGAATATTTGTGACATCCTCGAGTGATTTCAAAAAACCCTGTAACACGTCTTCGACATAGTGCGCCTCATCTGATAAAGAAATTTTTCTGCATCTTTTTTTCAAGACGTTAAGGAACAGGCACATTCTCTCTCTGTAAATGTATGTCTCATTTAAAAAAGTCTCATAGTGGTATCTTAAGTAGACAGTCTTATTTAACCCAACCCGATCCCAAGATTTCAATCTTGGATATTGTTGGATAAGAACAGAAATAATCTTGAATCTTTTGAGTGATTCATCCAATTCCCCATAGTTGAATAACAGTGTCCCAAGATACTCCTCGAGAGGCGTGATAGGTTTTTTTGGTGGCTCAAATTTGTCATTGAACCCATAGAGTGTACGAATCATATTTCGCTTTACCCTTGAACTCTTTCTAAGGTATGGTCTTAATTGCTTGGAAAGTTCCTTCCAAAAAGGATTGTCCATCGGTAATATGTTCTTTCAGAGCGCTCCAAATATGTCATTGAATATATCCACAATCTCTCTCGCCACCAACGCACCTACCACCTGTTAGGGATATAGGGCCAATCTGGTTATTTTTGACCTTCTAAAATTCACTTTCATGAAGGCCGATATCGCAGCAAAAGAAAAGAAAGACAAAGCGCCCAACCTGGCCGGGCACAAAGCCCCCGAACCTTATAACCCCAAAAACAAAGTTCGGATTGTCACCGCTGCAAGCCTTTTCGATGGCCACGATGCCGCCATCAACATCATGCGCAGGATCATCCAGGCTACAGGGTGCGAAGTGATCCATCTAGGTCACGACCGCAGTGTGGAAGAAGTAGTAAACACCGCTATTCAGGAAGATGCCCAGGCCATCGCTATGACCAGCTACCAGGGCGGTCACAACGAATACTTCAAGTACATGTACGACCTGCTGAAAGAGAAAGGAGCGAGTCATATTAAAATTTTTGGTGGTGGCGGTGGCGTTATCCTTCCAGAGGAAATACGCGAACTCATGGACTATGGCGTCACGCGCATCTACTCACCTGATGATGGACGCGCGATGGGGTTGCAAGGCATGATCAACGACCTGGTACAACAAAGCGACTACGCGCTCGGTGAAAAGCTTGACAACGAACTAAAAGAAATAGTAGGCAAGAATCCGCTGGCCATCGCCAGACTCATCTCTGCCGCTGAAAACTATTACGACCAGCACGGAGACACTTTCAATAAAATACATGACAAGGCAAAGTTGTCGAAGGCTCCCGTGCTCGGCATCACCGGCACAGGTGGAGCGGGTAAGTCATCGATGGTGGATGAATTGGTGCGCAGGTTCCTTCTCGATTTCAAAGACAAAACCATTGGCATCATCTCTGTCGATCCTTCCAAGCGGAAGACGGGCGGTGCGCTGCTGGGCGATCGCATCCGCATGAATGCCATCAATCACCCTCGTGTGTTCATGCGCTCTCTTGCCACACGGCAGTCCAATCTTGCTTTGTCTGCTTATGTGAAAGAAGCGGTGGCTATTCTTAAAGCAGCCAATTACGACTTGATCGTTTTGGAAACATCAGGTATTGGTCAAAGTGACACAGAGATCCTTGACCACAGTGATGTCTCTCTCTATGTGATGACGCCTGAGTATGGTGCAGCCACACAGCTGGAGAAAATAGACATGCTCGACTTTGCTGATGTCATTGCCCTCAACAAGTTTGACAAACGCGGGGCACTGGATGCACTGCGTGATGTGAAGAAACAATATCAGCGCAACCACAACCTATGGGATAAGAAACCGGATGACATGCCAGTGTTTGGTACCATTGCCTCACAATTCAATGATCCAGGCACCAACCAATTGTACAAACATCTCGTGGACATCATCGTGGAGAAAACTGGCGCAGACCTTCCATCTCATTTCGAAATCACACGGGAGATGTCGGAGAAAATTTTCGTCATCCCTCCCAACCGCACACGGTACCTAAGCGAGATCTCTGAAAACAACCGCAACTACGACAAGTGGGTAGCCGATCAGGCGGAAGTCGCCCAGCAACTTTACGCGCTTCAAAAGTCAATTGAGACCCTAAAGGCCTCCTCCCTTGAAGACAAGGACCGACTCATCAAAGGACTGCAAGAGCAATATGAAAAACTCAACCTCAACTTCGACCAACACAATCAGCAACTGATAGAACACTGGCCGGACAAGGTAAAGAAATACAAAGACGAAGTCTTTAAGTTCAAAGTGCGCGACAAAGAGATCGCCATCAAAACGCACACCGAGTCGCTGTCGCATACACAAGTTCCCAAAGTATCCCTTCCCCGCTATGAAGCCTGGGGGGATCTGCTGAAATGGTCGCTGCTGGAAAATGTACCGGGTGAGTTTCCTTACACTTCAGGCATCTATCCTTTCAAGCGCGAGGGCGAAGACCCAACCCGAATGTTTGCAGGTGAAGGCGGACCGGAGCGCACGAACAGAAGGTTTCACTACGTAAGCTTGTCCACTCCGGCCAAGCGTCTCTCCACTGCCTTTGACTCAGTGACTTTGTATGGCAGTGATCCTGATTATCGCCCGGACATCTACGGCAAGATTGGAAACTCTGGTGTTGCCATCTGCTGCCTCGATGACGCGAAGAAATTGTACAGCGGTTTCAACCTTGCCGATCCTCGCACCTCCGTATCGATGACTATCAACGGTCCGGCACCTATGTTGCTCGGCTACTTTATGAATGCCGCCATCGACCAGCAGTGCGAAGTGTACATCAAGAAGAACGGACTTGAGGCAGAGGTGCAGAAGAAAATTGACTCGATCTATAAAAACGGGAAGCGTCCGGCCTATCAAGGTGAACTACCTAACGGCAACGATGGATTGGGATTGATGCTGCTTGGCGTAACGGGTGATCAGGTACTTCCTAAAGATGTGTACGAAAAGATAAAAGCCGAGACGCTTTCACAAGTGAGAGGAACGGTGCAGGCTGATATCCTGAAAGAAGATCAGGCACAGAACACCTGTATCTTCTCCACCGAGTTCGCACTTCGCTTGATGGGTGATGTGCAGCAGTACTTCATAGAAAAGAATGTACGCAACTTCTACTCGGTATCGATCTCTGGTTATCATATTGCAGAGGCGGGTGCCAATCCCATCACGCAACTAGCATTCACCCTGGCGAACGGTTTCACTTACGTGGAATACTATCTCAGTCGGGGCATGGACATCAATGCCTTCGCGCCAAACCTCTCGTTCTTCTTCAGCAACGGAGTTGATCCCGAGTATGCAGTCATTGGTCGTGTGGCAAGAAGACTGTGGGCAAAAGCCATGAAGCACAAGTATGGCGCAAACGCCCGAAGTCAGATGCTGAAGTATCACATTCAAACTTCTGGTCGCTCGCTGCACGCACAGGAGATTGACTTCAACGACATTCGCACCACACTGCAGGCATTGTATGCGATCTACGACAATTGCAACTCGCTACACACCAATGCCTATGACGAAGCCATCACCACACCAACGGAAGAATCAGTGCGAAGAGCGATGGCCATACAGCTCATCATCAACAAAGAACTTGGCCTTGCTAAAAATGAAAACCCGATGCAGGGTTCATTCATCATCGAGGAACTAACTGATCTGGTGGAAGAGGCCGTGCTTACTGAGTTCGATCGGATAACTGAACGTGGCGGAGTGTTGGGCTCAATGGAGACCATGTACCAGCGTGGTAAGATTCAGGAAGAGAGTCTTTATTATGAAACACTCAAGCACACTGGGGAGTATCCGATCATCGGTGTCAACACTTTCCTCAGTTCGAAGGGGTCTCCTACGATTATTCCACAGGAAGTGATAAGGGCAACTACCGAGGAAAAAGAATATCAAATCAAGATGCTCCGCAACTTGCACGAGTTTCAAAAAGACAAAGCATCGGAGCAATTGGAACTAGTGCAACAGGCCGCTATCCAAAACAAAAACATATTTGACGCCTTGATGGAGGCCACTAAAGTTTGCTCTCTAGGTCAAATCACCAAGGCATTGTTTGAGGTAGGCGGCCAGTACCGCAGAAACATGTAAAATACCTCATGGTTGTCATAGTCAGGGATGACACTGGTCATACGGTGTCCATTGCCTTTTCTCTTACTTTACCCGTTGTACAGTTATGTTCAAGGGTATCAAACGGTTCTTTACAGTCACGGGAGAAATAAGCGAGTTTTCTCTTCGGTATTTCCGTGAAGCACTTCTTCCCCCTTACGAGTTTCAGGAATTCTTGCGTCAGTGTTTCCTTATTGGTAACAAGTCAGTCGGCCTCGTTGGGTCCACCGGATTCATCATGGGCATCGTGCTTACCTTACAAACTCGCCCTACCCTCGTGGAGTTTGGCGCAGAGTCATGGATGCCTTCGATGGTGGGCATCGCGATCGTAAGAGAGATTGGACCGGTCATCACAGCACTGATCTGTGCGGGTAAAGTCGGTTCGGGTATTAGCGCTGAATTGGCCTCCATGAAAGTGACGGAACAGATTGATGCAATGGAAGTCTCCGGAACCAACCCTTTCAAGTTCCTGGTGATTACCCGGGTAACAGCAGCTACCGTTATGCTTCCCGTGTTGGCGGTCTTTGCAGATCTCATATCGCTTGCCGGATCGGCTATTATTGAATATGCAAAGGGCGGTGTAACACTTCAATTGTATTTCAACAAAGTGTTCGAATTCCTGACGTTTGGTGATTTGATTCCTTCGATTGTCAAGTCTTTCTTCTTCGGGTTTGCAATTGCGATTGTAGGATGCTACAAAGGGTTTACTTCCAGCAAAGGAACAGAAGGTGTGGGAAGAACGGCCAACGAAGCGGTAGTGATCAGTTCTATGCTGGTATTCATTCTTGATTTTATTGCTGTGTTGATATCTGATATTTTCTATGAATTGTAATTGGAATGCAAGCTGGAAGAGATGATATGGCGATTGAAATCAAAGGTTTGCACAAATCCTTCGGAAGCAATCATGTGCTCAGGGGGTTTGACTTTCAAGTACAGCCTGGTGAAAACGTAGCAGTACTGGGCAAGTCAGGCTCCGGAAAGTCGGTATTGATCAAGTGTATTATTGGGTTGATACAAATCGATAAAGGAGAATTGAATGTGTTGGGTAGGTCCGTTCCGGAACTCACCCGCAAAGAAATGGATTTGGTGAGAAGGGATGTAGGTTTTCTGTTTCAGGGTGCTGCCCTTTATGATTCAATGTCCGTACGTGAAAATCTTGAGTTTCCCTTGCGCAGGCATCGCGATCAGGCCAGTCGCGGAAGAAGTATGCAACAAAGAGTGGAAGAGGCGCTGGAAAACGTTGGCTTGCTTCACACGATCAATCTCATGCCTTCCGAATTGTCGGGTGGAATGAAAAAAAGAATAGCACTTGCGCGGACGCTGATATTGGAGCCAAAAATTATTCTTTACGATGAACCCACCGGTGGTCTTGACCCGATTACGGGAAGAGAAATTAGTTACCTGATTAAGGAAGTTCAGGAACGGTATAAGGCAGCAGCAGTGGTGATTACGCACGATCTGCCCTGCGCTAAAATTACCTCCGATCGAATTGTGATTCTGTCTCAAGGTAAAAACTACATTGAGGGAACCTACGATGAGTTGGAGCGATCATCCGATGCGGTGGTACAGGAATTTTTCAAAATCTTATGACAAACGAAAAACCAAATGGAAAAGAGTAGCAACAAAACCCTGAGGTTGGGAATATTTGTCACGTTCAGCACCATCGTGCTTGCTGTTGCCGTGTATCTGATCGGGCAAAAGCAGGATATGTTCAGCAACACCTTTCAGCTCAGGGTGATTTTCAACAACGTAAATGGCCTGCAGCCCGGCAACAATGTCCGCTTTTCAGGAATCAATGTAGGGTCAGTGCTAGCTGTAGATATTGAAAATGATTCGACCATTGAGGTGACCATGCGCATTCGCGAGAACCTAAGAATGCACATCAAAAAAAATGCTGTCGCCTCGATAAGCACAGATGGACTGATGGGTAATATGCTTGTGAATATCAGTCCCGGAAAAGGTGAAGCTGCCATAGTAGCAGACGGAGACCTGCTTCAATCTTATAGCCGCATCAAGACGGATGACATTCTAAAAACATTGACAACCACCAATGAGAATGCGGCTATTCTCACTTCAGAACTGGTGGACATCGTTCAGGAGATCAAACACGGCAAAGGAACCCTCTCGTACCTGCTCTATGACACAGGCATGAGACAAGAGGTGATGACAGCAGTAAACAACCTGAGAAAAGCTACGGATCAAACCAATGACCTCCTCAAACAGATTTCACAGATTTCGAAAGAGGTAGATGAAGGCCGCGGATTGGCAGGTTGGCTCATCAACGATACGCTTACCCGAAACAAAATTCACGAGACCTTGAATAGTCTAAAGCAAGCATCAGAGCAAATCAACTCTTCGACTGATAGTCTGAATCATCTTGTTGGTGACCTAAGTGCCGGCAGCGGGCCAATCCCTGCTTTAATGAAAGATACCACCATGGTGAGTGACCTTCGTCAAACCCTAAAGAACCTGAATATGGGGACAGGCAAGTTCAACGAAGACATGGAAGCGTTACAAAGTCATTTTCTCTTCCGAAAATATTTTAGGGACAAGGAAAAGAAGAAAGACAATAAATAGAAGATAAGAGGATTTAGTTCAAGTGAAAAACATCCTTTGAACGCTCGGCTTCCATCACCAGGTGTGTTTGATATCGGAGTCTTGATAAAAGGAAACTTTCCTTTTTCTCTTCATCCGACTGCACAAACTTCAACCGATCAGGGTTGTCAAGATTGAGTTCATTGGCAATGCTATATAGTGAGGTGAACTCCTCGTGTTTTGAGATTGTGAGTAATTTAAGATAGGAATCAAATTCGGTACTCAATTTCCGAGACACCGGTGTAGTCATATCCACGTTCCACATCTCTACATCTCCACCGGGATAGAGTTTATCCTTGAATGTTCGCTGCATCACATTCATCGAAAACAGATCTACGCACTTCACTATGATGTCAGATTCACCTCCGGGATATCTTTTGATAATACTCTCCAGTTTTACCAAAGATCCGAGTTTACCCTCGTTGGTCGTATGGTTGTAAAAAATCCCAAACGAGATGTCCTTCTTCTCGGCATCCTCCAGCAATTGGCGATAGCGCGGCTCAAAAATGTGTAAGGGGACCATTTCCCCCGGAAGGGGAAAGATGGTGAGGGGAAAAATGGGTATTCTAATCAATCCTGTCACACCCTATTTAACATCAAATTAAACTAAAAGTTACAGTTTCAATACTGAATTAAATAATGAGGCTCGCACTTATAATTCTCGCGGAGCAATTTCAAGCCATTCAAAAAACTCAGGTCAACGACAAAACAAAAGCCTGCCACCTCTCCACCCAGAGTCTCAATCAGTTTGCCGGCAGCGTTCGCTGTACCTCCAGTAGCCAACAGGTCGTCATGAACCACCACCCTCCACCCGTGTTCGAGGGCATCCTCATGCATCTCGATAGATGCTGACCCATACTCCAGATCGTAAGACTGACTTATCTTTTTGTAAGGCAACCGGCCAGATTTGCGAACAGGAATGAACGGTACTCCTAACTCCTGCGCCAAAAGAAACCCAAACAGAAATCCTCTCGCCTCAATTCCTGCCACTGCATTTACATTCAGATTACGGCAGTGATTGGCAAATTCCTGGACAATCTGTCGAACCACTGAAGGATCCTCCAACAAAGGCGTGATATCCTTAAAAAGAATTCCGGGCTTTGGAAAGTCAGGAACATCACGGATCAAAGTTTTGATCTTCTCCTTTAGTGGCATGGAGCAATTATAAGTAAATTCAAGCGTATTAAACGGTCAAAAGAAATGAAAAGTACAACGCGGATGATCGAGGATGAGGTGTATGTAGCCACCAACGAACTAGGTCATGAGGTGAAGATTGACATGCGCAAGCCAGACGTCAAGAAGAATCAATCTCCAGTTGAACTCCTTTTATCGGCCGTGGGTGCGTGCGGAGCCGTGGACATCACGCTGATGCTTAAGAAAAGAAAAAAGACGATTATCGATTTCGTGACTGAAACGGAGGGAGTGCGCAGAGACGAACATCCACGGTCTTTCACACAAATCCATTGCCACTATAAGATCACTTCACCCGATGTGGAGAAGGAGGAACTTGCCAAAGTTGCCAAGCTGTCGTTAGAAAAATATTGTTCAGTTGCTGACAGCCTTAAAATAAAAGTGACCCACTCGTCTGAGGTAGTTAGACCAGCCTAGAGCACCTGGCCATTGATAATCACCTGCTCAATCCATTGCGTTCCAAACGCATAGGGCAAATAGGCAATTGAAGGAACTTGTTTTGTAATTAAGACGCTGGCTGTCTTTCCCCGCGTAATGCTTCCATGTGTATCAAGCACCTCCATCGCGGCAGCGGTATTGATCGTAGCCGCATTGAACGCTTCCTCCGGTGTCATTTTCATTTTTATGCACGCCATGGAAACCATCATTTGCATATTTCCTGTGGGTGAACTACCGGGATTATAATCAGAGGCTATTGCCAATGGTAGTCCTGCACTCATTAAATCTCTCGCTGGCGGAAAAGAAAGGTTGAGAAAATAAGCAGCACCGGGCAGTGCGGTAGGAATAGTATCGCTTCCTCTTAGCGCCTCAATCTCCTCTTCTCCAATGTTCTCCAGATGGTCAACGCTGATTGCACCCACTTCGACACCGGCCTGCACACCACCAGATCTTTTTAATTGATTGGCATGAATGCGAGGGCGCATTCCAAATTTCTTTCCTTCTTCCGCAATTCTGATCGTCTCTTCTTTGCTGAAGAAACCCTCCTCACAAAATACATCGATATAATCAGCAAGTTTTTCCTCGGCTACTGCAGGTATCATTTCTTCGAGCACCAGTTTGACGTAGTCCTCTTTGGTGTGAGACTTGGGTATAGCATGTGCCCCCAAAAAAGTTGTCTTTACTTTCAGAGGCGTTTCCTTGCCAATCTTTCGCGCCACCCGCAGCATCTTCAGTTCATCCTTGACGGTTAGGCCATATCCACTTTTGATTTCAACTGCACCAGTACCCCATCTGATGATCTCATCAGCGCGTTTCCTTGTCCTCTCGAAGAGTTCATCCTCAGACATCTGCTGAAGCTTATTCGCTGAATTTAATATCCCACCGCCCTTGGCGGCAATCTCCGCATAGCTGGCACCATTGATCTTCATCACGAATTCCTCTTCACGACTGGCCGCGAACACAAGATGAGTGTGTGAATCAACAAAGGATGGAAGAACAAATCGATCTTCTGCATTGATTGTCCGGGTCGCTGATGACGAGGGAAGGTTTTTCATCTGCCCATAATCGGCAATCTTGCCATCCTTGATAGCAAGGAACGCTTGCTCAATGATTGGCAAATCAGCCATAGCACCTCCCTTTATTACACCGGGTGTGCTCTCTCTAACTTGTGCAAGACCTTTAATATTGGTAATGAGGATATCCCAGGACATCAGGATATTATTGACCGAAGGACTCTACTTTGTAATCCAGGTTGGTGCCGAAAACAGGGAAGCTGATTTTGAACATCGCAAAGAACTGACGTCCCTGCACACTCGGGCGATAGCCCAGTTCTCCACCATAAGCCCAACTAAGGGTACGATTGAATTTTCCATCAAGCCCCAGTCGAAATCCAAGAGCACTTGTCTTGATGGGATCGACACTGTATTCAGCAGATTGGTACTGTACCGGATCGAGACTTAATGAAGGTGCATACATGATATCAAAAAATAAGGTAAGCAATCCGTCATCCACTGCCTCTTCATAAGAATCAAAAGCAACGGCCACGTTTCTAAACCATGAAATTGAACCGCCTAAGTATAACCCTGTTGATGAAAGATTAGTAAACACTCTGACATCCTGTGTGCGCCCGAGGTTGTCTACAAAGGTTGTGGGTATACCTATTCCTTCAGAGTTGATTAAATCAACATTAGTTAGATCTTGTTTCTCCATCACGCGATTCAGATCAACTGTTGAGCTCCAGGCAATAGCACCAAGTCGTGCACCATAAATCTTTCTCACCTTCGCAGGCACCTCTGCCTTCAATGGCACACGTCCCGCCCATTTATTTCCTTTATAGCTATTTCTGTATAGCACCATTCTGGTCTTAGAGGTTTCTTCAACATCTTTGAAATGATAGGTTCCACCTAATTCCAGGTAACTGAATGTAGTAGGTTGATTGCTGCTGTTTCCATTCTTATCTGCAAGATCACTATTGAGGTCGTAGAAGCTACTGCTGTAAGGTCTCCTGTAGTGCACACGAAAGTCGGCTTTATCCTGATAATAGTAGGCCGCCTCGATGCCAAATCCTGCATTCACATTGGTGGCGAACACATCACCGTAAAGTGGCTGGAATCCAACAAATAATTTATTGACCGCATACGGCTCATCGTACAGCTCCTCAAATGTAACCGCACCTTTGTCCCTACGCTCGCCCTGAGCCAGAGCAGACAGAGAACAAACGCAAAGCAGCATCAAAACTAAATAGAGCCTCATTTGTGGCAAGTCAAGTGATAAAGGTAATAAAAACATCGATTTAGCTTACAATTTCAGCTTTTTACAGCATCAAGCCTGCAAATTAGTAAAAACCAAAATGAGCACCGGATCGGTGTAAGAAATTCAATGATTACGAACGATCAGTTTACCGGCAATGGTTCGAGAAACTCCAACTGCCCGGAGCGGAAGTGAATGAAGGGAACATAGAGATTCGAACGTGATCCGCGGAAGTCATAGCCCCGAAACAGATGACCCGGCATAAATGACACAGATTGCAGGCCTTCCTGAAAATAAACGCCATAATCTTTAAGGCACCGACCTGCAAACCACATAAACTCAAAACCGATCCGTGCCAACTCCGGTGGCAGATTGCCGTGTTTACGTACGTATTTTTGCTTAAAGGTTTTGTAGTTGGGGTTTGACAACACCGTGTAAGTTGGAGCGGCCATTGTGATATGAAGTCGCTCATAGGTTTCAAAATTTGCCGCAGCATTATTTAACCACGCCTCACTACCTACTACAATTACTGAGTCACCTCGCGTATCGACTGCACTGATCACCTTAGTGTAAATTAATGGATCGTCAGAGGCAACATATACGCTGCCGATACTATCTACCTTCAATTCAAATTCAACCGGATTTTTAAACTCATCGTACTCAACAGGTGTAGCAAGTTTAGTAAAGATGTCAGCGCTGTTGTCCTTCGTCACTCGTTCAGCCCAAACGATATTCAATTCCAACTCCTTGGCTTTCGCCAAAAATGAAGCAGCAGCAACTGAATCCTTCTGCGCTTCACCAAAGAAGACCATACAGTTTTTGTTTGGAATTCTTCTGGCTATCAATTCGGCAGAACGTTCGCCCATCGTCTCACTGTTTGGCTGAATCAACATTGCGAAAGGGTTTTCCCCTAAAAAGGAAGTGTTGCTTGACACCGGGCTGATCATGTTGATCTTATTGTTGATGGAAAACTCTTGAACAACTGGTGTCTGCCCTGGAAAAAGTGGACCTACCAAAAGATCAGATGATTTGAGTTCTTCCCATGACAGCAACTCTGTAGTGGCACTTGCGCTTCTCTCCGTGTCATAGGAACGGAGTTCGATGTTAATTCCCTGGGCTGCTAATGTGTCGAGGGCAAGTTTCATGCCCAGGTACAAATCGAGAACACTTTGATTGACTTTAGTTGCCAGTGTAGGCTCAAGTGTTTTTGCAAGGAATGGAAACAAAAGAGATACTACATACTTGTCTTTGTAGACATTCACTGGTTTAAGTGACGAAGCAAATTCTTCTCTTTCAAATCCAAATCGAATAACCAACGAATCGATAAGTTGAAAATCCTGCTCAAGGTAAGGTTGGCGAGATATGGCTTTTGCCAACGCCTTACCCACCACACGATCCTCCGGATGTTCCTCCCACATCATTCGCAGCGTTTCTACATCTTCTATCTGATTGAGGTAGTGGCCCTTCATCTGCGTCACGTTCATCTCGGTAAGAAGAACAGGGTATTCGCGCAACATCTGCATAGCCTGAAAATACTGGCGCTGATCAAAATAAATTCTGGCCAACCAATAGTTCACCTCTTTCATCTGATCCCAATTGGAATAGAGTGACTTGATCTGCAACAACATATCCTTGGCTACAGATCCAAAACCCCGATGATATGCCGACAATGCATAGAAAAAAGAAGCATGCTCCACATAAGGATTGTCTTTGTCGTAGACAATCAGAGGCTTGAATGCTTCCATCGCCAGGTTGTACTGGCCATCATTGAAGAAATCCTTAGCTGACCGGAATTGTCTGCGGTAGTCCTGCGCAGATGCTGCCAGGGACACTCCCAATAGAACAACAAGTACCTGTAAGAATTTAGGTCCTCTCATTTGGTCAGTTTATTCCCACTCAATAGTGGCAGGTGGTTTCGAACTTATATCATAAACCACCCTATTGACGCCTTTAATATTATTAATAATCGTTGAAGAAATCTCACTTAAAAACTCATAAGGCAAATGCGACCAATCAGCAGTCATGCCATCCACGCTCACGACAGCTCTCAATGCCACCACACTTTCGTAGGTCCGCTCATCGCCCATTACCCCCACCGACTGCACAGGCAACAACATGGCGCCTGCTTGCCAAACGCTATCATACAAATTATGTTCGCGCAGGCCATTGATGAAGATGTGATCAACTTCCTGTAGAATACGAACTTTCTCTGCTGTGATATCACTTAATATTCGAATGCCAAGTCCAGGGCCTGGGAAAGGATGCCTTCCTAAAATTGTAGGATCAATCTCCAAAGTCTTTCCTACTAACCTCACCTCATCCTTAAAGAGTGTGTTGAGTGGCTCCACAACTTTCAGTTTCATTTTTGCCGGAAGGCCTCCTACATTGTGGTGTGACTTGATCGTCACTGACGGGCCTTTCACTGAAACTGATTCGATCACATCGGGATATATTGTACCCTGACCAAGCCATTTTACATCACTGATACGATGGGCCTCTTCATCAAAAACATCGATGAATGTTTTTCCAATTGCTTTTCGTTTTGCCTCTGGATCGGTAAGTCCTTTTAGTGCGATGTAGAATTTGTCTTTTGCGTCAACTCCTTTGATGTTCAACCCCATGTGGCGGTAAGAGTTGAGGACTTGCTGAAATTCATTTTTGCGGAGTAAGCCGTTGTCCACGAAAATGCAATAGAGATTTTTGCCAATTGCTTTATGAATGAGCGTAGCGGCTACTGTAGAATCTACTCCGCCCGACAGGGCCATTACTACTTTGTCATTTCCTAATTTCTTTTGAAGATCAGCCACGGTTGCTTCCACAAACTGATCAGGTGTCCAATCTTGCGTGCAACCACAAATGTGTACCACAAAATTCCGAAGCAGGTTCTTACCTTCGATTGTGTGTGTTACCTCGGGGTGAAACTGAATGGCAAAGTGATTTCTCTGCTTGTGTGCAAATGCAGCCACTTTCACTGTAGGTGTGCTTGCAATTATTTCATATTCATCAGGAAGTGTGGCTATCGTATCTGAATGTGACATCCACACCTGGGAGTCCAATGATATTTCTTTCAGGAGTTCGTTGTGATGGTCAACCGAGGTCAGCTTCGCACGTCCATACTCTCTAATTTTAGAGGGCTGAACTTCGCCTCCGCTTTTGTGGGCCATCAGTTGTGCACCATAGCATACGCCTAGTACAGGAACCGAACCAAACGCTGACAGATCGACATCGGGAGATCCGTTGTCGCGCACGGAGCAGGGGCTTCCGGAGAGGATGATACCTTTAATACCATCATTCAGTGGCGGCACGTGATTAAAAGGATGGATTTCGCAATACACATTCAGTTCCCGTACTCGCCTGGCTATCAATTGAGTATACTGAGAACCAAAGTCTAAAATCAAGATTTGCTCCTGCATGCTGCAAAAATAACCCGATCCCGGCACAGAACAAGCGAGCCGAAACTAACTATTGAAACGTTTAAGTTTTACCAATCAAGTATTACAAAGCCAACCTGCATACCAATGACACTGAGCGCCCCTAAATCCAACTCCTCGCTTTTGGCAGAAGAATAATCGTAGTGTAACGCTGCTTGAAATGCCCATGAGGAATTTTCGCGCAAGCGATAAAATATCCCGACTTGAGGTCGAATTAACACACCCCAACTGTCTGCCTGGCTTGTATACACATTATAATATTGGTGAAAGCGTAGAAATGAAGCGCCTACACCAAGGCCGGCATATGGCATTAGCTTCTTCTCGGTATTTAGAAAATAGTCGAAAGTGAGAGTAGCACCATAGTTATAAGTGTAGTTATACAGATCAGTTGTGATCGCGCCCGATCCATTGGTGTAGGTCTGCCTCGGTTTGTACTCAGTAAGAGTTGAGTTTGTAAGATCCAGGCCACCAAAAAATTTTTCACTGATCATTTCGCGGTACATAAATCGAAAACCACGAGCGCTGATATTGTCAACATACTCGGTGTTGGACAATGGAGTGGTTACGTCAAGTGAGAAACCATAAATTTTGTCAAAGTATTGGCCAAAAGCCACCTTGCTAAAACCGATCAAAAATATAGTAATCAGAATTCTCATACTACTTGCCGATTACTGAGGTTTGTGTGAAAGCCTGGTCCACCGCCTCGACTGATTTACCTGCAGGATCTGGAGAAGCAATGATGTCTCCGATATAACAGTTCCAAATTACTCTGAACTGATTTTGGGAAGTCTTTTGGTTTAGATCAACTAATTGTATGATCAGAATTCCAGAATTGGATGCATAGGTATTAACAACCGGATAATAATATCCATAGTACGGTGAATAGTATCCTCCGTAGTAATTGGGATAGTTAATGGTTTGAAAGACATTGAAGTTGTTAACCACAAACGCAGTTAATCCAAGATCAGGCGACTGACTCTTTTCAACCCAGGTGTACCCTCTGCTATCCATATTCGACTTGAGTCGTTGAGTCACCAACTTGGAATATTCGCCCAACAGAAGTGTATCATTTACGCTATTGGAAATTAACCCCAAAGTATCCAGGGGAATCGAGTAGGTATTGTAGTTCTTGAAGTTGATAGTTTCATCGAACGCGGTCTGAACCAAAAGATCCTGGTTGAGCTCCTCCGCGCTGGGTGAGGGTTCGCACCCCGCAAATAAAAGAGAGATACTTGCGAGTAAAAAATAAACTCTGTCCATAGATAAATAACGATCAGGCTTGTTCATTATTATCAAAGTGGTTGACACCACTAAAACGAAATCCGACAGCTTAAAGTTTGCTTACTTGTCCAGCGTATAACAACGCTCCTTCAGATAACCACCTGCATCATCTTCACCATTGTAGAAGGCTTTTGCCAGGAACCGGCACCCTTCTTCGAGACGATCGAGCTCAACTAATGCTACTCCTTTGTAAAACTGCGCGTTAACGTTTTCCGGGTCAAGTTTCAAGGCCACATCCAGATATTTAAGTGCTCGTTCGTGATCCGCCTCTTGCAAGCTGAAGCTTCCTCCGTACAGATAGGCAGGTAAGTAAGTTGGTTCAAGTTCTATAGCCTTGTTCAAAGAAATAAATGCGCTATCGGCCTGTTGCAGATTGTAGTAAGCAAAACCAAGATACATTTCTACTTCGGGGTCATCCTGAATCGCCTTCACGTACTGCAAATCTTCTTTTACTTTTTCGTACTCTCCTTCTTGCAGATATACCCCTGAACGCCATTTTATCAATCCTGGATCGCCAGGTTGAATTGCCAATGCATTATCCAATGCTTTCAGCTGGTTTTCTGCATCATCCATGTCGCGATAAATGAACGCTTTAAGAAGATGAGCCTGGTACAGACTAGGGTATTCTTTCATGAAGGTGGCAAGATCTGCAAGTGCCGGATCAAATTGTCCTCTAGAATAGTAGCACACGGCCCGTTTGTAAAGAGAACCGTAAGACGATTTGTCTTTTAACTTCGAGGTTTTGATGACTTTGGAGTACAGTTTGATTGCTCCCTCAAAATCCTGACGGTTCATGAGGGTATCTGCTTCCACTTCGTATTTTTTCCACTTAGCATCCTGAGCAAATGATGTCAGTGCGACTAGGGTAAAAAGAAATGGAAAGCAGAGTCTAAACATTAGCAGCCATTTTGTTGCGCTCGCGTTTTCTATCGTTCTCGTTAAGATATATTTTTCTCAAACGGATCGACTTAGGTGTTACTTCAACGTATTCGTCTGATTGAATATACTCAAGCGCTTCTTCAAGAGAAAATTTAATAGCTGGAGCGATTTTCATCTTCTCATCGGAACCTGACGCTCGCACGTTGCTGAGCTTCTTCGTCTTGGTTACATTCACTACCAAGTCACCGCTGCGGCTGTGTTCTCCGATTACTTGTCCTTCGTATACAGGATCGTTAGGGTCGATGAAAAACTTACCACGATCCTGCAGGTTGTGCAAGCTGTATGGGATGGCTTCACCTTGCTCCATGCTGATCAATGAGCCGTTGATTCTTCCTGGAATTGCTCCTTTGTAGGGCTGGTATTCCTTAAAGCGATGTGTTACTACTGCTTCACCGGCTGTTACGTTGAGCAGGTAGCTTCTCAGTCCAATAATACCACGAGATGGCATGACAAACTTCAAGATCATTCGATCGGCTTTAGGCTCCATGTTGATCATTTCACCTTTGCGCATGGACACTACTTCGATTGCTTTTCCAGAAACATCTTCTGGTAAGTCGATTGTCAATTCTTCCATTGGCTCACACTTCACGCCATCGATTTCTCTGTAGATCACTTGCGGCTGGCCAATTTGCAGCTCATATCCTTCCCTGCGCATCGTCTCGATCAACACTGACAGGTGCAATACACCGCGACCAAATACAATAAAGCTATCTGCCGAACCTGTCTCACCTAAACGCATGGCGAGGTTCTTCTCCAATTCTTTATCCAATCTTTCTTTGATGTGTCGAGAGGTAACAAACTTTCCTTCTTTTCCATAGAACGGAGAGTTGTTAATCGTGAAGAGCATACTCATAGTCGGCTCATCAATGGCAAGGCTCTTTAATGCCTCTGGTTTATCGATGTCGGATACGGTATCCCCGATTTCAAAACCTTCCAGCCCAACGATAGCAGCAATCTCACCGGCCTTTACTACCTCTACTTTCATCTTCTCAAAGCCTTCGAAGACGTAAAGTTCTTTGATCCTGGTTTTTACAATCGTCTGACCGTCTCTTTTTACCAACGCAACTTGCTGGCCAGGCTTCAGCTCACCACGATGCACTCTTCCGATTGCCACACGACCAATGTAAGATGAGTACTCCAATGATGTGATCATCATCTGGGTAGAACCTTGTTCAATCTTTGGCGCGGGAATATGTTCAATGATTCCGTCTAACAGTGCGGTGATATCTGTGGTTGGTTGTTTCCAATCGGAACTCATCCAACCCTGTTTTGCAGAGCCATAGAAAGTGGGGAAGTCAAGTTGGCTCTCCGTTGCGTCAAGGGCAAACATCAAATCAAACACGGCCTCATGTACTTCATCGGGTGTACAGTTCTTCTTGTCTACTTTGTTTACTACTACGATAGGCTTGAGTCCGAGCTCAAGTGCTTTCTGCAATACGAATCGTGTTTGCGGCATTGGTCCTTCAAAAGCATCAACCAATAGTAAGCATCCATCTGCCATATTGAGCACGCGCTCTACCTCACCGCCAAAGTCGCTGTGGCCTGGTGTATCGATTACATTGATTTTGTAGTCCTTGTAGCGTACGGAAACGTTCTTCGCCAAAATGGTGATGCCCCTCTCACGCTCAAGGTCATTGCTATCCATGATCAGTTCTCCCGGATTTTCGTGGTCCTTAAAAAGGTGCCCGGCATGTAGAAGTTTGTCCACCAACGTTGTTTTTCCGTGGTCAACGTGGGCGATGATGGCGATATTTCTAATCTTGTTTACGTCCATAAAAACGCGTAATTCTTTGCTAAAGTCAGTTTTGAGGCCGCAAAGATAGGGTTAATTTAATGATTAGTCAGGGCGCCCTAGAATTTAACTTCTGAACCTCAAAAAGGTTCCCATCGGGAGATGCATTTGGGAAGCTGGCTTGAGGTAGAATTCTCCAAACTCTGGCTCAATGTTGCCAAAATGTGAACGGACAACGTTCAAGCCAACCTGAGCAGACAAGCCAACGGCATACATGCTTAAAATAAAGAATCGGTTATTTTCTTCAAGCAGATCGCTGCTTTGCTTTACCAGTTCGCTAAGTTTTTCTTGTAGGGTCCATTTTTCCCCATCAGGTCCTCGGCCATAGGGTGGCGGGTCCATGACTATTCCGTTGTAGCGGTTGCCTCTCTTCACTTCGCGCCTTACAAACTTGAGTGCATCTTCATGCACCCATCGGATGTTATCTAGTTTGTTGAGCTGCATGTTTTGATTTGCCCAATTGAGTCCTGGCCGCGAAGAGTCAACGTGAGTTACTTCTGCACCTGCCATTCGTGCTGCTACGGAAGCAGCACCGGTGTAAGCAAAAAGGTTGAGTACTCTGCCTTTACTATTCCAGCTTTTTACTGTGTCGAAAATAAAATCCCAGTTATTTGCCTGCTCCGGAAAAATACCAACGTGGCCAAAGCTTGTTAATGCCAGTCGTAGGATGAGCACTAGGTTGTTGTGTGTGTAATTGATATTCCAACTGTCGGGCATTTTAGATTTCTTCTTCCACCCTCCTTTTGCATCATCACTAAAACGATATCTGTCTTTCTGCTCCCGATCGAAACGCGCATCAGCTTTGTTCCATTCGCTGGCTGGCAGGCTGGCATCCCATATGGCCTGAGGTTCGGGCCGAACTAAAATATAATCGCCAAAACGTTCCAGTTTTTCGAAGTTGCCAGAGTCGAGCAACTCATAGGCTTTCCACCCAGACGGATCACGCATTAACATTAGCGAAAGGTATTGGTGATTTAAGAAAGTAACAAGCGACTAGGCACGCTTGATGGTAAATGAAAAAGTGGAGCCCTTACCTTGCTCACTTTCCACTGTCACTTTTCCATCATTTTTTTCCACAAACTCTTTGGTCAACAATAAACCCACACCCATCCCTTTTTCATTCGCAGTTCCAGACCTGGAAAAATGAGCGCTTGAATTAAATAATTTCGGGATGTCTTCATCACTGATACCCGTACCGTCATCTTTGACCGACACTTTAACCATTTCATTTTGATCCGACATGAATATCTCAATCGTTCCTCCTTCTCCACTGAACTTAATGGCGTTAGAAATAAAATTCCGAAGGATGATCCGAACATGGTTAACGTCCGCCATTACGTAAGTCACCGCCTTGATCTTATTTGTTAGCACAATGTTTTTTGCTTTAGCCGTAGTCTGAAAGAGATCAACAACATCGTCACTCACAGCCATCAGATCGAACTTTTCCGGCTTGACATTAAGCCCCTGGAGTTGAGACTGAGTCCACTGAAGCAGATTACCCAGATCATCATACACTGAATCAAGCTGGCTTCCGATACGGGTGGTGAGTTTTGCAAATTCGTCAGTAGTTACGTTTCCACTCTGGGCTATGCTCAGCATACCTCGCAAGCTTGACAAAGGGCTCCTGATATCATGGCTGATGATCGACAGTAATTTGTCTTTTGTTTTATTGATGCTGCTAAGCTGAGCAGCTTGCATACCCACCTCTTCTGTCTTTTCTTCAAGTTGTTGATTTACTTTTTTGATTCGTTTGTTGCTGTAGTACAGGATAATTGCAATCATTAAACCGACAATAAAAAAACCAATGTAGATATACCCCCAAGCCTTCTGGCTGCTGAGTTCTTCTTCTTTGGCTTTGGATTCCTGGGTTAGTAATTCGATCTGAGATTGTTTGAGCTCAGATTCAAATTGGGCATTGAGTAAAGCCAGTTGTTCGCTGGTCCTCTGATTGATGAGACTATCATGGATTTCAAGGTGTCGCTTCAGATAATCGAAAGCGAGATCCTTTTTATTCATTGAGTTATTAATGTCAGAAATCAACTTATACGTTCTTTCCAATTCATCCGCGTACCCATTCTCTCTGGCAATTTTTGCATTTCGGTTGAGTACTTCGAGCGCTCTTCCGTAGTTCTTTTGCTGAGTGTAAACCTTCCCAATACGATGAAGCGTTGATGCCATGATGAAATAGTTATCTGTGTCTTCGCTTATCCTTACGGCCTCGGTGTATTGTTTTAGTGCCTCCTGAAGGTCGCCCTGTTCGGTGGCTATGTCGCCCAGAATTCGATAGCTGAACGCAGGCATATAACCCTGTCTGTTGATATGACTATGTTCCAAAGCTATATTCGCATAAAACCGGGCGGAATCTAGGTTCTTAAGAGACAGGTAAGAAAAGGCAACGTTATTTAAACTTCGCACCACGGTCTCCTCATCTCCCATCTGTTCGGCCATCCGATAGCCATTGCCAAAATGATTGATAGCTTCAGCATACTGTCCTTTCTCATAACTAATAGCCCCCACATTGTTAAGGCAACGTGCGACAGCAACAGAATCTCCCAGCTGCTTGTTGATATCCAGAGCCTGCTGTGATAGCTCAAAAGCGTTGGAATAGATACCCCTGCGATAGTAAATCCACCCGAGGTTTTCCAGAGCGACAGCTAATCCTTTGTCATAATCGAGTTTTTGAGCCAATGAACGGGCCTCGGTCCCATATTTTACGGCCGTGTAGATGTTTCTTTCTCTTAATTGGGTTGTGATTCGGTTGAGCAAGTCGACACGAGCTTCGCCTGCAGGCATAGGCTCCAGCACTACCTTAAGGCTGTCAATATCTTGCGCCAAAACAAGCGCGGATGCCGAAAAGAGGATTAAAAATATATAGACCTTCAAGCCCATCTAGCCCAAAATACAAATAGAATTGTCCGAAATTTACGAAGCTTTTAGCCTTTATTGGAGGTCTAAATTGAGTAATCGCAGCCATGTATTAAAATCTGCGAAAACCTTACAAAACACCTGATGAACCCACTTTTGAGCAGCGCCAGCAATCCAAAGATAAAACACCTGATGTCATTGGAGAAGGCGCGGGAGCGCAAGAAACAAGAACAGTTTATTATTGAGGGCCGGAGAGAACTACTCCTCGCGAAGGCAGCGGGCTATCAATTCATCAACATGTTTTACTGCCCAGACATTACTGACGAATCTGAATTAATGAAACAGGGGTTCGACCGTCAAAGTTTAGTCCCGGTAAGTAAGGGGGTGTTTGAGAAAATCGCCTACCGAGAGACAACAGGTGGAGTGGTGGCTGTTGCTCAGCAAAAACGAAATCGTCTTGAGGATATTAACCTTGGCGCTAAACCGCTAATCATTGTTCTTGAATCTGTTGAAAAGCCGGGTAATCTTGGCGCGGTACTACGCACAGCCGATGCTGCCGGAGTTGATGCCGTGATCAGCTGCGATGCTGAAACAGATTTTTACAACCCCAATACGGTGAGATCTAGCCTTGGTGGTGTGTTCACCAATCAGATTGCCTCCGCCTCCTCAGAAGATACAATCGCCTGGCTAAAGAAGAACAGCATCAGGATATACTGCACCTACCTTGAAGCATCCATCCCATACACCAAAGTTGATTTCAACCGACCGTGTGCAATTGTGATGGGAAGTGAAGCAAAAGGATTGTCTGAGACATGGGTTAAAAACTCAGACTCGAACATCATCATTCCTATGAAGGGAACCATCGACTCAATGAATGTATCAGTCAGTGCCGCGATTGTTGTGTTCGAGGCACTGAGACAGAGAGCTGTTTAGTTTTTGCTCACTCCGGGCTCACGCTTTAGGAACTCATCATAGAGCAAAGTCTGACGGCTGACCATAGGCACCATCCAGCCATCGATAAACACGTACTTGATTTGTGTCTTTGTTTCCATGGGGTCACCATCACAAACAATCAAAGTGGCGTTCTTTCCCTTTTCCACCGACCCCAGTTTGTCATTCACACCAAGAATTTCTGCTGGCTCTATTGTGATTGCGCGGAGAGCATCTTCTTTGCTCATACCATAAGCAGCTGCGAAGCCTGCATGGTAGGGTAGGTTTCTCACGTTCTCTGTACCAGCAGTGCGTATAGCAACCTTCACTCCAGCCTTTTTCATTAAACCAGGATTTGCATATATCTGATCGTAGCGATCGTAGTCGCGTGTAGGTATGGCTATCACAGGACCCGTGATCACCGGAATTTTTGCTTTCGCTATTTCGTCTGCCACTCTCCATCCTTCGGTTACTCCCGTAAGTGCTACTTTCCTGATCTTTCGATCTGCCACCCACTTGAGCACAGCCTGAATATCTTTTGCCGCATTGACTTCTATCATCAACATTCTCTCACCTCGCACTACGGGAAGCAACGCCTCCATTTCAGGGTAGTAGTCTAATCCCTTTCCTTTCATTGCTGAATCGAGTTTGTGATACTGAACTGCCTTATCCCAAACCTCATCCAGTTTTTTCAATGACTTCTCCGCAGCTTTCTTTATCTCATCATCACTTCTTCTATCAAAGAAACCTCGCCTTCCGGTATTGGGGAAATTCATCACCACTCCCTCGAAACCCGCATACATTTGATCGGGAGTGTATCCAAACAAGTTGATTAATGCTGCTGTTCCAGGAAACAATCCTCCGTCAGGTTTTGCAATCACGGTGGTGACACCGCTTACGCGAGTAACTGGTATGACTGCTGAATTGGGATTTACTGCCGTCAATGCTTTCACCTGCGGTACTACCTCGCCCGCTTCATTGAAGTCTTGTGTCTTTTTATCTGAACCAACCTCAGATAGACCAACGGTGGTGCCTCCGTCAATCATACCTGGATAAATCTTCAAGCCATTGCAATCGATCACTTCTGCATCGGATGGAATCGCAACTGAAGTTCCCACTTCTACAATCTTGCCGCCTTTCAGAATAACTGTGCCGTTGGCAATGGTACCTTTCGTGATGGTCTCAATGGTCGCGTTGGTTAATGCGAACGTCCCGGTCTTACCTTTTGGGCTCTGTGCCTCAGTCTGCCAAATCAATCCGATTACTATCGTAGTGATGGCTCCTAATACTATATGAAAACGATTCTTCATCTCTTGTTTAATTTTTTAGTCCTACCAGATCATTGAACAAATACTCCACATCCTGCAAACAGTTGTCATGTCCTTCGTCATATTGACCATGCAGTGTTACGTCTATCTCCGCTTTCGGGTCTGGCAGTAGCCTCATGTCTGCCGGATCTTTTTCACGATCGAATCTCACAATGCCATCCACGATTGAATATTGTGGGACACCGTAGATTGAAAGCGGGTGGTTTTTGAATATGGTAATATCTCCCTCTTTACCTACTTCAATAGAACCTACTCTGCTTTCAATGCCTAACTGTTTTGCGGGATTGATGGTGATCAATGACAATGCTTCATCATCGCTGAGTCCACCGTACTTTTGAGTTTTTCCCGCTTCGTGATACAGATGACGAATCAGGTCAGGTGAGTCTGAATTGATGGAGGTGGTAACTCCATTGCGCACTAAAATTGTGGCGTTGTATGCTGTTGAATAATATACTTCAAACTTGTAGGCCCACCAGTCTGCAAAAACAGAAGCCATTGCTCCGTATGCTGCTAACTCTGGTGCTACTTTAAATCCTTCGTTGACGTGTTGGAATACTATTTTTTTGATTCCAAAATCTTTGCACACATTCAGCATCATATAAATTTCGTCTGCGCGGTAGCTGTGACAGTGAATGATTATGTTGCCTTTCAAAATCTCACCGAGGGTCTCAAGCCGGTAGCTATACTCCGGTGGTGCTCCTCTGAATCCTTTGGCAGTCTTGTTCTTATTGTACTTGTCCCACTCTGCCATATACGCCTTTGCTTGTGAGAATGCTTCACGTATTACAAACTCTACGCCCATGCGTGTCTGTGGAAGCAGGCCATCGCGCGTACCGTGATTGGTTGGATTTTCACCAAGTGCAAACTTGATCGTGCGTGGCGCGCCTTGCATGATTAATTCTTCTGGCAGAAATGTTCCATAGCGGTGTTTGATTGTTTGGCACTGACCTCCAATAGAATTCGCAGAACCATGCATGGCGTGGGATGTAGTGCAGCCTCCGGCCAGTGCTCTGTAGATAGACATTTGCAATGGATCAATCGCATCGCCTTGCCAAACTTCGGCTGTGACCTGACTGGTTCCTTCGTTGATCGATTCCAAACCGATGTGTGAGTGGGCATCAATGATTCCGGGCATCACAAAAAGGCCGGTGGCATCAATCTCTTTGGCACCGCTTGGAGCTTTCAACCCTTTTCCCACCTGACTGATTTTTCCATCGCGAATGAGCACATCAGTGTTTTCCAATGTGCCTTTGGTTATGGTAAGCACCGTTCCGTTTTTAATGAGCATAGTGCCTTTGTCCTGGCCGGCACTTTGATGTGTAAGGCCGAGTGTCAGCGCCAGCAATAAAACTTGATATGTCAATTTTGATTTCATAATGTCTTTCGTTCTAACGTTCTACTTTGGATCACGAGTGCCGTTGAGCGGGAAAGTTCCATACTGTCCTGCAGTCATGCTTCCTTCAAGGGTGTCACCGCTTATGGTAACTGCGACATCTACCTTCAATGAATTGCCTCCGACATCGATGGTGTAATTGAAGGACATATTGTTTCCGCTTACTACGAGATCTTTCACTTCTGTTTCCTTGCCGGAAAAGCTGTTGGTAATGGTTCCGGAATAATTTCCGTTTTCATTTTTGATTACGAGCTTTCCATCACCTTTTCCCTGCGGTGTTTCGGTTTGATAACTCCAACTGCCTTTAACGTCTGCCTTTTTTCCTGTGTCGGCCTTTGGGCGATCCTCTACTGAAAAGAGTGTGCCTTCTACTAACACGTATTTAATTTTTGACTTTTTATTGAAGTATGGGGCATCTGAAATAATCAGGTTGGCAATTTTTCCGTTTTCAACTGTACCCAGGCGATTGGATAGTCCCAGCATCTGAGCTGGTGTGGTGGTTAGTGCTGCCAATGCGGTTTCTTCTGATAAACCGGATGCAATCATTCGCATGAGGTTAGGTCTTACATCGGCTGGTTTTACAGTGTTTGCCGAAAAACCAAATACAATTCCTGCTTTTGCAAACTGAGCGGCCTGTGATGTGGAGCTGGCGATTGCATCCGCTTTCCTTTTATCAAGTGCTTTTCTTTCATCTGATTTCTTTTCTGCGTTATCCTCTTTTTTCATTTCGGCTGGCAGGTCCAATGACAGGAGTACTTTAGCTCCTGAGTTCTTTATCTTATTTATAATCGGCCAACCTTCTTTCAGATCGCCCAGGATGACTTGAAGGCCGAGGTCAGTCTTTAGCGTTAATGCATGCTGTATTTCCAACACTTTTTCTGATTTGAACAATACGGACTGTCTACGATCGATAACTGGATAAAATGCTTCGAGTGTGCGATCTGTCTCTGGCCGTTCTAGTCCGGTCGGGTTGGAAGCATATAGAGCTTGATAATTTTTTGTTTGGGCAGCCTGACGATACAGTTCCCGCCACTTTGCCATTACACCCATTATAGTAGAGGGGTAAACTCCGGGCGTTCCAGACAATTCAGAATAAAGTGCAGTGTTGCCACTGATGGTTACTTGATCCGCTTTTTCTCCCTTGAGGAGTACAACGGCTGCTTGTCCGGGTAGCATATTGCCGTGTGGCACTATCTGCGACACTGTAAATCCCTGTGCACGTAGTGCAGCAATACTTGCATCAGTGGGATTAATAAAGTCTCTTACGTCTGCCTGGGGAGTTATGCCTGCTCGTCCTGGTGGTGGATTGCCGGGGTATTTAACTTTTTCCTTTTTTTCTGAATTGTCGGGATTGACACCTACATGTGAATAGCCATCAATAAATCCTGCATATACAAACATCGAGTCTGCCTTTATGATGATTGCATCGGCAGGAATGCTAATATTTTTTCCCACTCCTGTAATCAGGCCATTTTGGACTAAGACTGTTCCGTTTTCAATTTTTTGCCCCGGTGCCGGCACAATCGTGGCACCTGTGATGGCGTAAGTATCAGAAACTGGCGCCAGGTCCTGAGCCGAGGCTGGCAATGCCGCGACTAATGCTGCCAGAACAAAACAGATACGAAAGGAGTATGCTAACATCGACCGCATAAATAGATTTGAAATTTACTTCGGGCGGTGAAGGTAGTAATTTGAAGAAAAAACGGGCTCCGTTCCTTACAGGAATGGTCAATGTCATCATTTGGCGGAAAGTACATCGGTCGGGAGTAAAATCTGTCTTTTTGGGTGTCTTGAAGGGGATTTATTATGCAATTCATTACAGTATTTCAGCAGCTCACTTCAGTATGCTTGTCGGGGCTGCACCTAAATGTCAGTTTTGCGTGTATATCAGTGTAAATTGATTTCACTAATGGCTACTTCAAGGTTTTCGTATTCGTTTCTGCTGGCATCTGTCGTGATGTTCTCGGCTTATGCACAGGATGATCAGGTATTTGTACAGCGGGACAACAATAAGATTGTAATCCGGAACCGCACGGGGGTATCCAGTTTTGATGTGGAGACCAGGGGTAAAATCGAGCTTACCGATGACGACCGTGATGTTAAGAGCATGTCATTGGATGGGTATCTTGAAATCAAAAAAACAGTTTTTGGAAGCAGACGTGTCATTCTGATCACTAACGAGGGCGGTACTTTAAAAAAGGAGTACTATGAGGGCAGAACTAAAATAGATTTCGAGCCTGACGGAAAGGCCTGGCTTGGTGAAATATTACCGGAGTTGGTGCGCAGTACTACGATTGCCGCTGACGGCCGTGTGGAGCGGTTCTTCAAAAAGGGTGGGCCAAGTGCTGTACTCAATGAAATTGACAGGTTGGAGAGCAATCATGTGAAGGCGCATTATGCTAACCTGTTGATGAAGCGGCCTATCAATCAAAAAGACTATCCCCGCATCATTGATGGGCTGGCTTCAACCATTGACTCCAACCACTATCTGGCTGGATTCCTGAAAGATAATCTGGATAAGTTTATCAAGTCAAAAGAATCTCTGGAGGCTGTTTTCCGCGCTACCAACGAAATGGATTCGGATCACTACCGCACTGAGGTGATCAAGCAGGGATTAGAAGCACAGCCTGTTTCGCTTGATGCCGTGAAGATTATTATGAAGTCGGCTGGCCAGATGGATTCGGATCACTATAAAACCGAGGTGCTGTCGTCTTTACTTCGCCAGGACAATCTCAATGACGAAATCGTTCAGGAGATGATCATAGCCTCTCGCACAATTGACTCTGACTATTACAGGAGCGTGGTGCTTAACAAGGCACTTAACAAGGAAGGTTTATCAAACACTTCTTTTCAGCGAGCGCTTGAGTCAATAAAAGACATTGATTCTGATCATTATAAAACTGAGGTGCTGAAATCTCTCATGAGCAAGCCTATTCCCGAAGACTTACAGTTGACCTTGATTGACTTAACTGGCTCTATCGACTCAGATCACTACTGTACTGTGGTGCTTGAAGAAATGATGGAGAGGCAAAAAATTGAAACTCAGGTTCTTAATCGCTTGATTTCACGGGCCTCGTATTTGGACAGTGATCACTACTCTTCGATGGTAATGAAGGATGCCTTGTCAAGAAATGTTAATGAGGAAGGTATTATCAGTATTCTTCAAGCTGCAGAAAGAATAGATTCTGATCATTATTTAACTGAGGTACTCACAGCTGCAGCGCCTAAGGTGCGAAACGGCAGTGGTGCGGTTAAGGATGCCTATCGCAAGGCTGCTCACAGAATTACTTCTGAGACCTACTATGGTCGTGCCATGCGCGCACTCGATCCGAATTAATCTTTCAACTGCCATATTTTTTTCGACCTTAAATTGGTAGTTTAATGTTGTGCAACTCCCTCACAATTGGATTGTTCCTATGAAGAAGCATACGATTCGATTTGCTATCGTGTCAGTGCTGGGTATCTCAATTTTTGCATACCTGTACTACAGTGAGACAGGAACTTTACCTTCATTAGAAAACCATATTTCATTTTTCTTGTTGAGCATTCTTTTCTCAAATGGAGCCGCTCTGTTAGTTCGCGCGGTGGACAAGTTGCTTGACAAACTGATCCATTGGCGTCAGCTTTTCTTCACGAGGTTTTTTGTTGGCTTCATTGTCACTGTGATTACTGTCTCCTTCGCTGTAGCGCTCGCAGGCTATTTGTTGGTTACGATGGCTTATGGTCTTGACCCTGTTGTCTACTACACTCAATGGCACGAAGAAATCTGGAAGTTGGGCATTCTCAATGTTATTATTCTTTTCATCTACGAGGTGTTTTATGGCTGGTTTTACTCGTATCGCTATTTCGCCATTACGCAAGTCGATCAGCTGCGATCGGAACGTTGGCAAATGGAATTGCAGTTTGAGTCGCTGAAAAGTCAGATTAGTCCGCACTATCTTTTCAATTGCCTTAATACTATATCATCGCTATTGTATAAGGATAGTGAAGTCGCTGAGGAGTTTATCAGACGAATGGCTGACACCTTTAAGTATGTAATGAATAACCAACAACGGAAGCTTGTGACGTTGGCAGAGGAGTTGGCGTTTGTGAAGTCGTACTATTATCTGATGCAGGTTCGCTACCAGGAGCATCTAAAGATTGACATCAATATTCCCTCTCGGCTTCTGAACAGCTGGGTGCCTCCGCTGGCGATTCAGATGCTGATAGAAAATGCTGTAAAACACAATGAGGTTTCAAAGGCTCATCCCTTGTTCATTTACATCTCCGCACAAGACAACACATTGATCAATGTGAGCAGCACAAAAACTGTTGCAGCCACTAATGCCCAGAGTCTTCAAGTAGGGCTAGCCAATATCAAAAATCGCTACAGATTCTTCACAAACGAAAAGATTGTTGTGAAGGACAATGAAAAATTTGTTGTGCAGCTTCCTGTCATCAAAGCGGAATCTGCTTCCGAAGGATATTCATCTCAACCGGTTCTTGCCTGATGCAAAGATACTTTATCCATAACGCATTTTTCAGATTGGGATCGGGACTGGTCTTTGGCGTGTTGGTCTATCTGCTGATTATTCTCATTAACAATACTGTAGAGCAGGTAAATGAGCTTTTTAACAATCAGGAACTCTATGTGTGTATCGTGCTTGGGTACATTTCTTTTGAGTCGATGCGGTTGGTGATCATTCTGATGAACAAACGTTTGAATAAAGAAATCAAAATTCAGGTGCAGGCTTCCTATCAAATTATTCTTACGCTTCTTGTTTCCCTCACGTTGGTTGGCTTTGCCATTTCATTTTACTTTCAAACGGTCATTGGATTCAGCATTGGTTCATCTGAGCTTAACCTTTTCTTGTTGATCTATGGGGCAGGTGGTTTGCTCTACAACACTCTTTACTTCAGTCAGCTGTATCTATTCAGAGAAAACAAAATTAAGATTGAAGAAGAAAGGGCTTTGCGCGAAAACCTTGAGTCGGAGTTTATGTCGTTTAAAAATGACGTGAATCCGAGTCTTTTGTATGAAAGTTTGGAGAGCCTCATTCTGACGATGCACAAGAATGCTGATCAAGCCGATGAGTTCATCGACAATCTGGCAGGCATTTATCGATATAGTATCGTAAATAGAAATAAGGAGCTGATCGATTTGGACGAGGAATTGAGAGCAACCAACTATTTACTTGCTATTCAAAACATCAAGTACGGAAATCAAATCAGACTTGAAACATCTTTGTCGGGGCAGGACATGCATCTGATTCCTGGTTCTTTGGTGGTCTCAATCGACAACATTATCCGAAATACTTTGATATCAAAGGAAGTTCCCTTGAGATTACGACTGGAGATGGAGGACGACTATCTTGTGTTAAGTCACTTGATTAATGATCGCCTTCTCATTCATGAGGACAGTCAACACTCTTTTGAACGATTGCAGCGATCATATTCGTTTTTCAGTGAGAAACCATTTGTTCAGGTAAAAGCAAATAAAGAAAACTATATTAAATTCCCGATCGTAAGAGTGGCTGCGGAGCAGCCGATAGACGTAAACGCATGAATTCTACCCTCTCTCTAAATGTACTGATCGTTGAAGATGAGACGCCAGCCGCTGATAAGCTGGAGCGCTATCTAAAAAAGTACAGTGAGGGCATTTCGATTCTTCATCGGATAGACACGGTTAAAGAATCGGTAGAGTGGCTGCGCGATCACCAAGCTGAAGTGGATCTCATTTTCATGGATGTGCAACTGAAAGATGGCATTAGCTTCAGCATTTTCCAGGAGATAAAAATTGAGAAGCCGATTATTTTTATAACTGCTTACAATGAATTTGCGCTTGATGCTTTCAAAGTAAACAGCATTGATTATCTGCTCAAGCCGATCACGTTTACTGATTTGTCGGTAAGTTTAAAAAAGATGGAGTCGTTGAGTTCTCAACTTCGTTGGAACGAGGAGAAGAACAAAACGATTACACAAAATCTGTCGGGATCACCTGCCAAAAGCTACAAGAATCGCTTCATGGTGAAACTTGGTGAGCACATTCGCTCCATCACATCTGAAGAAATCAGTTTCTTTTTTGCGGACGGCCGGGATGTGTACCTGATCACGAATCAGCTAAGGAAATTTATTATTGACTACACGCTTGAAGGGCTGGATGAGATTCTGGATCCTAAGCAATACTATCGTGTTAATCGCTCTTATATCGTTAACATTTCTTCTATTCAAGACGTGGTGGTGTATTCTAACAGTCGCCTCAAGATCACTCCTAATATCAAATGGGAGAAGGAAATCATTGTTAGCCGCGACAAAGTCAACGATTTCAAACAATGGTTTGACGGAGAACATTAGTCTCCGTCAAACCAAAATTTTTATCAAAATCCGCAATAGTCAGGGCCTATGTCTCCGATAGGCTGACCGGGAGGAGGGTCAAGCAATTCGTCTTGTTTGAATGACGATGGATTTTTTTCAAATCTATCAATCATTGACAGTGCATACATGTAGTGTGACTTCCAATCTTCATCTGATGTTGTCTTCAGTTTTGATGTTAGCCATGTTTTCAATTTGTCAATTTCATAAGAGGTGATGGCGTTGACTTGTACGGGAGCGTCTTCATGTGCGGCAAGCACGAGCAGGTTTGTCAACAAGGCATTGTTCACTGTAATCTGCACTGCTCCTTCATATCCATTTCTCGCATTTGCTTTAAATGTGTAGCTGATTGCTTTGTCGATAACGCTTTCCAGACTTGGCAACCTCGCGTCACGGGCGTGGTACTCTACTAAACGAGCTGCCCTGGTTGGATGGAATAACAATGAAAAACTCATGTTTGCAGCGCTCTCAGCGGCTGATAGTGGGTCAAATGTCAATTCCGTTCTGATAGTGATTACTTCGCGGTGGCGATTGAATCCAATTGGTCGCGGGGGAATGATTTTGATCAAGCTTTCTGGCAATGCCAAGGTAGCGGGGTCAACGGTTTTTAATAACGCTTCGATCGCCTTGATTTGCTGTGCTGGTGGGATCAACTCGGTTACGGGTTGTCCATCTCCACGAAGGGCGTATCGATAATTCAATCCCCCAATTACTTTCGCTGTTGCCTCTGTTTGATATCTGTGGAAGAAATACATTGGTACAAGAACTTCTTCCAGCATCGCCATTGGTGTGTTCATTTTGATATTACGCTCACCAAAATTCTTTATAACAACCGCACGCACGTCCAGCATTCTGATTAACTCATCAGACACATCTTTTCCATTGTCCCACAGGTGGGTGAATGGGTGAGCGCTACCGAGGGGCCGAGCATCCTGATCGGAAAGAAACGTAAGGCCATCTTTCAGCGAATTATGGATGATGTCATTTAATGCTTTATCCTCATCTGTTCCATCGGGAAAGTCTTGATAACCATATGCGATTGAGACCTTGTCAAACGCTCCGATTTTGGTATCATATGCATCTGACAAGTCAATTTTTCCATTCGTGAGTTTTACCAGAGGATGTGGATAGTCCATTACGGAAGCGCGCCCTTCTGCGCTGGAGGAATATGAGTGCGCTAAGCCGATGGTGTGACCTACTTCATGCGCAGCAAGCTGACGAAGTCGTGCAACGGCCATTTGCTCCATTTCTTTTGATACGGGTTTGCCTTCCTCATAAGGTGCAAGAAGTCCTTCCGCAATCAGGTAATCCTGACGAACACGTAGTGACCCTAACGACACTTGTCCTTTGATGATCTCACCGGTACGGGGATCGGCTACGGTTGAACCATACGACCAACCACGAGTTGAGCGATGAATCCATTGAATCAGATTGTAGCGGATATCCATTGGGTCAGCGTCTTCGGGAAGCATTTTCACTTGAAACGCATCTTTGTATCCTGTAGCCTCGAAGGCCTGGTTCCACCACCGGGCACCGTCAAGCAACGCTGATCTTACTGGCTCGGGTACACCTGGGTCTAAATAATATACAATTGGCTCGACTGCTTCACTTACAGCTGCTGATGGATCTTTTTTCTCCAGTCTGTGACGGGTGATGAATTGCTTTTCAAGTGGCTCACCTATTGGAGTGGCATAGTCATAATACGACATTTCGAAGTATCCAGCTCTGGGGTCAAACTTTCTCGGTTTATAATTATTATCGGGCAGCTTGATGAACGAGTGATGCTGGCGTACTGTCACTTCGTTGGGTGTAGGAGCTACACTCCTAATTAATGCACCCGTGGCCTGACCGGAGAAAGTAAGGGTTGCTTCAAACTCGGAGTTCTCCGGAAAATTTTTAATCCTTGGCTGATAAAGGGCGGAACGGCTTTTATCGAGAGAGTAACTTCCCTGGTTCATCCTCTTTAGAGTGCCTATCACATCGTGTGCATCGCGAAGGAAAAATTCTGTAACGTCAACAAGTGCGCGACCTGATTCCTCAGCTTCTATCGTAAAGCCGCCTAATACTGATTGTGCAAAGGCTTGCTCTACTGCTCTTCGCTCCATTGCGTTATCACTAACTGCTCTGTATTTATAGTTGGGTTGGGTGAGTAAGACCTTGGGTCCTCTTCTTTCGAACTTTACAATTCGTTCGTTGCCAAGCTGTCCGCGGTCAAGACCGATGTCATTGGAGCCGACTCCGGCCGATAAGGAATTGACATACAAAAATTCTGTATCCCATTTGTCGATTACGAGATGAATCTTATCCTGCTTCTCATCATAATAGTATTCGAAGTAGCCTTCCAACTTCTTCATGCCTGCTGTTTTAGCTGATATTGCGGACTGTGCGGCAGTGGGCTGAGTGGCTTGTTCCTGCTTTTTACGTTGTGCAGAAACCAGAATGTTTTGAATTAAGAAAAAGGAAAGAAGTAATAGTGTTTTAGTCTTCATAGGTGGAATGTAATGAAGCTAAAACTATAAATTATTCTACCTATTAAAAAACCAAAAGTCGTCCAGCCCTACCCATATCAAAGGGACGGCATTATGTGACGACTAAAGGACGAAATACGTTTTAAATCAGCTTATCCTGGTTGGCTTTTGCAATTGCCTCGGATTTGCTTCGTACCTGCAACTTGGAGTATATGTTCTTGATGTGCGTCTTCGAAGTTTCTTTTGAGATGAAAAGTTCTTCGGAGATCTGTGTGTACGTTTTGCCTTCTGCAATAAGTTGCAATATTTCTGTTTCGCGCTTGGTGAGTGGACTGTTCGGGTTCAAGTGAAAGTTGTCAATCACCATTCGAGCGATCTTACTACTCATTGGCGCACCACCTTTGGTAATCTCCTCCAAGGCGGTCAACAGCTCCATGTAGTTTGCACTTTTGGTGATGTATCCTGATGCACCAGACTTCAGCGCTTCGTACACCATTTCGCTGTCTTCATAGACAGTGACCATAATGATGTCGGAGTTTGGGCTTTTTTCCTTGATGATCTTTGTTCCTTGAATGCCGTTCATGCCGCCTGGCAACTCAACATCCATGAGCACAATATCAGGTTTGTCTGTGTGAAGGTGTTTGATTGCATCTTCGCAATTGCCGTAAGAGTTTACAACAGTAAACTTTTGAGAACTATCGACAATCATGGCAAAGCTGCTTCTAATCTCCGGATCATCTTCGATAATCAGGACGCGTTTTTTAGGTTCAGAGCTCATATCTTCTCTTTATATATGTGTATAGGTAGTATTAGGCTTATTTCTGCACCCGCACCGGAACGGCTTTGAATATACAGAATACCCCCAATTCTTTCCGCCCGCGTTCGCATATTTTTTAGGCCGTTCATTTTCGCAAGTTGGTCTTTACTAAACCCTTTTCCATCGTCAACCAATTTCATTTCGTAAGAGTCATCCACTTGCTTGAGTGTAAATGTAACATTTTTTGCACCTGAGTGATTGAAGGCATTTGTCATGGCTTCTTTGAAAATGAGGTTTGCCTCTCTGCTAAATCCGTAGGGGATTTTCACCGGATGAGTAACATTGTTTAACGCCCTGTACATCATTCCTTTCTCTTCAAATAGCTTCTCGCCAAAATCTCTTATATGCAAAAACAACTTCGAAAGCTCATCATTTCCAGGATCGATACTCCATATAAAATCCCGTGCTCCTGTGTACAAATATTTTGCCGATTCCTCCACTTTATCATACAGTGCGACAGCATTTCCATTCTTGTTCAGCTTCATTAAGCTCACATAGTTGATGATTCTGGTAAGCTGATTTCCCATCTCATCGTGGAAGTCCCGTGCGATCTCTTTTCGCAGGCTCTCCTGCTCTTGCTGTCGGATTCTTTCTACCTCCATCATCTTATTAATCTTCTTTCTCACCCGAAGGTAAAAGATCAATACTATGAGGCCTCCTAAAAGGATGATCATGGCGATTTGAAACCACGCTGTTTGATAGAACGGGGCCTTTACTGTAAAGGCATATTTTAAAGGGGTTTTATCCCAGCTGCCTTTGTTGTCTGTAGCCACGAGATTGAACACGTAGTTGCCTGGCGGAAGATTGCTGTAGGTGGCTGAACCTATTGCGGATGGCTGCGACCATGTCTTGTCAAAGTTTTCGAGATAGTATTTAAATCGAACTGACTTTGGATAACGTTTGTCAACTCGGTTGAACTGGAAGGTGATGTGGTTTCGGTCTGCAGGAATTTGGGGTTGATAAGGAAGGCGAAAAAATCCCGAGAGGCTATCGGCATAATCTCTGCTGGAGTACTGACCATAAAATATTTCTATGTCGCGGAGGTGCAGATCAAATGAATGCCAACCTTCTCGTGGAAGATCGTTGTATTGGTATACGCCATCAATCAATCCAAAGTATTTGTCGCCATTGATGAAGAACGCGTTTCTATTTGTCTCCACACCCTGTAGTCCATTCTCATGTCCGTAATGCAGGTTTTGTTCGATTTCAAAATGGTTATTGAGTTTGATTTTCGTGATGCCTTGCTCGGTGCCTACCCAAATGTAATCATCGGAGTCGGCCGTAACGAAATAGATAAAGTCTGAAGGCAGACCGTTTTGCGAAGAGATAATCTTTCTCTTAAAACTCACCGGATCGAGAAACATGATTCCTCCTCCGCCTGACCCGAGCATGAGCAGCGAATCTCTGTAGATATTTATTGAGTTTAAAATCGTACTAGAGAATTCAGGTAATGGTATTTTTCGAATGACGCTGTCATTTCGTATCACTGATAATCCAAACTCGCTTGCAACGAACACTGATCGCAATTGCCGAAAATATTTAAGGGCAGTTACGTTGCGGCTGTATAGTCCTTCCTCTAACGAGAAATTGTGAAATTCTTTTCCATTGAAATAGCCGGCCCCGTTTGAACGGGTGCCGTACCAAATATTTCCTTTGTCATCAATATCAAGATTATTAATGTAGGTGCTGGGTATACCGTCTTCCCGCGTGTACCAGTTAAAGCGATCTTGTTTTGAGTTGTATCGACCAAGTCCATTGAATGATGCCACCCACAGATCACCGTTTCGGTCTTCTCTGATGTCATTAATTTCTGAGTTGATGTCATAGTGACTAATCGACTCATCTTTCTCGCGCCATATGCCCCGGTTTTGCGTTCCAATCCAAAATGATCCATCGCGGCCTTTTTCCATGGACAATACCGAGCCGATTTTGTCGAAGTCAAGTTTGTCAAAATCCTGAACGTAGTATTTAAATAATCCAGATCCGGTTGTACCGATCCAGGTGTTGCCTTCGGAGTCGGGAAGTATCTGATTGATATTAACATCGCGCATGATGGTATCGATGCGATGTCGGTTTTTGGTCTTTCGTTCCATTAATAGGTTATTCCCACTTCTGGTCCAGTACACATTGTTGACGCTGTCATACTGAATGATGGCATTTTCAATATCCATCACTCTTTTGACGAATCGTTTTTGTTTGGTGTCTATTGAAAAATATCCTTTCTCGGTGTTGATCCATACTTCGTGTTGGTAATTGAATATGGACAATGCGAAATCAAAATAACCTGAATGGTTGAGTGTATATTCGCCTTTTTCTGATTTGATCATAAAACTGCTATCGTTGAGATACAGACATATCTCACGGGCAGGCATCAGATGTGTATAGAGAATTAGCCGATCTTCCTTTACCGGCTTATTCCAATAGCAGATGGAGTCGTTGAATATTTTGCCAAGCGCACGCTGGCTATTGACAAAGAACACGGAATCGCCAACTTCGAAAACACGCCTGATGCTGAGTTTGGAATGTGCACCTTCGGGAATAAATTTTTTGAAGTCGACACCATTGTAGCGGGTAATTCCAATCGGATTTATAATCCAAAGATTTTGCCTGGCGTCAAGCTTTAGGTATTGAACGATGTTACTAGATAGTCCATCGCGGGTGGTAAAGACTTTAAATTCATTACCATCAAAACGGGCAAGTCCGCCACCGTTGGTTCCTATCCAAAGGTAGCCATCCTTGTCCTCCACCATCATGTTCACTTGAGATTGCGGAAGGCCATCCACCGCTGTGAATTGCCTCAATGAATATTGCTGCGCCCACAGCGATGGGATGGATACCGCACCTGAAAAGAAAACGACAAAAACCAACCGCCACATTAGCCTCTCGAAAGTAGTTTTATTTGCAATAACCATTGTACCGCAATTTACGTCAATATGATGGGGTGATCGAAAAATGACTCTAATTAGGTGATATTGGTAAATGCGTTTCCAAAGCTACTTGAATTGGTAAATTAGGCTGATTTTCGTGCAACCTGAAAATTACAATTGATGTCATAGCTAAATAATAAACCCGCTGCCATGATCAAAAACTACTTCCTCACCACATTAAGAAATCTTCAAAAACACTTTTCTTATTCGCTGATCAACATCTTCGGCCTTGGCTTAGGTATTGCCATCAGCTTATTGCTGGCGTTGTGGATAAGACATGAAGTCAGCTTCGATCGTTTTCATACAAACGCTGATAGAATTTTCAGGGTTTCAATGAATATGAGCTATGGAGGCCGATCTGCACAAATGTCCGTTTCACCTACGGCATTGCTTCCGGCTTTGCAAAAGAATTTTGCTGAGGTCGAGACTGGTGTGAGGATTTACAACCCGGCTTCTTTCAATCCCTTTATCGTAAAGAGAGATGACAACTTCTTTCAAGAGGGTAAATTCTACTTTGCCGATAGCACCTTTTTCGATGTGTTCTCATATCACTTGCTAAAGGGAAATCCCAAGACTGTTCTCACTCAACCCAGGTCGGTGGTGCTGACGGAAAGCATGGCGAAAAAATATTTTGGTAACGAGGATCCGGTGGGGCAAACTCTTCTCATTAATGGACAAAATGATTACACCGTTACAGGTATTGTGCAGGATGCGGGAAGCAACTCATATCTTCAATTTGATTTTATAGGTTCTTTCTCTTCTCTTCGACAGTCTCGCGAAGATGGTGTTTGGTGGTCGGCCAATTATCTGACGTATGTACTACTTACACCGGGTGCAGATTTGTTGTCATTGGAGGAAAAAACGAATGCGTTATCAAAAGCCGCGATTGGTGATCAGTTATCAGGGCCGGACGACTACGTAAAATATAAGTGGACAAAGATGCCTGACATTCATCTCTACTCGACTGCCCAAAATGAGATGGAAAACGTAGGAAGCATTCAATACGTGTATCTCTTCTCTGGAATTGCCTTGATCATCCTGGTGATTGCCTGTATCAACTATGTAAACCTGGCAACTGCGCGTGCATCATACAGAGCCAAGGAGGTGGGTGTGAGGAAAGTAGTTGGTGCTTCAAAGAAACAGTTGATGGCGCAGTTTGTTGGTGAGTCGGTGGTGATTACTTTTTTTGCTTTGGTACTTGCTTTTCTTTTGGTACAACTGATGCTCCCGTTGTTTAACGACTTAACCGGCAAGACCTTTAGCCATACGGCATTCTTTGATCCTACATTCCTTGTAGCCATACTCATCACTGCTGTCTTCATTGCCATTGTATCGGGTGCCTATCCGGCTTTGGCGATTACAGCTTTCAAACCGGTAAGTATTCTCAAAGGAAATTTTCGGACATCGGCAAAAGGAATCTGGCTGAGGAAGAGTTTGGTTGTGTTTCAATTTTGTGTAACACTGGTGCTCAGCATCAGCACGATCGCAATCCTTAAACAGTTATCATTTATTCAAAGTAAAAATCTTGGCTATGATCGTGAGAATGCTATTGTGATTCCTCTCGACAGAAAAACACAGGATGTATATTCTTCATTAAAATCAGAGTTTTTGAGAACGGGAAAAGTGAGTTCAATTGGCAGAGCTACTGAGTCTCCGGTAGAAATCCGTGGTGGCTATAGTCTTGAGATTCAGGATTCTTCGGATCCATCACTCTCGGTCGTGGCGGTTTCAGCGGATGATGGTTTTGTTACTTCCCTGGGAATGGAAGTGGTAGCGGGCAGAGACTTTAACGAAAATGATATTGAGCGTTTCCTTGCAGACACTACCTATGCTTTTCTTGTAAATGAATCTGTATTAAAGAGTCTGTTTCTTACCGGAGAGCAGGCCGTTGGCAAGAAAGTGGTGCTCAATGGTCGCCAAGGCGAAATCGTTGGCGTTCTCAAAGATTTTCATTTCGCTTCGCTACACATGCCTATCGGGCCGCTTGTGATTTTCAGTGGAGCTAACGAATATAACTTTGCCATTGCGAAGCTGGCACCTGGTTCGATCAGCGAAACGTTGGAACAACTAAAAGCAGTTAGCAATACGGTCGCGCCACACCGGCCATTCACTTACGAGTTTCTAGATCAACAATTTGATGCGCTCTATCGCAGTGAACAGAGGATGAGCAAGCTATTTGGTGTGTTCGCTACGCTCGCGATCGTAATTGCGTGTCTCGGTTTGTTGGGTCTCGTTTCTTTTTCAGCAACTCAGAAGACGAAGGAGATTGGAATACGAAAAGTAATGGGTGCTTCTGCGGGAAATATTATTCTACTGATTACTAATGAATACACGCGACTCATCGTCATCGCGATTCTACTTGCTGTTCCGCTTTCGATTTATGGCATCGATACATTGCTATCGAGTTTTGCTTACAAAACTGAAATAGGAATTCCTTTATTTGTTGGTGCGGTAATTGGTTGTATCTTGATTGCTTTCCTGACTGCAAGTTATCAGGCAATAAAAGCAGCTATGATCAACCCTACCGAGACACTAAGGAATGAATGATAAAATTTTATTGACGATTATTATTTTTTGGTTGACGCTTTCAGTCAATCCATGCATTTCACAAGATGTTCAGTACTATTATAACAAAGCAAAAGAAGCCCACGAGAGTAATGACCTGGTGGGCTTTTATAATAATATCAAGGAGGCCGGCAGGCTTCATCCCTTTCACCAGATCATTCAATATCAACTTGGCATTGCTGCCGCTCTGAATGGTCACGCAGATGAGGCAATCGATGCCCTTTCCAAGGCAATACACACGACCGCCACGCTCGATCTGTCCAATCCAGAGTTAAAGGGCCTTGAAAAGGAGCAAAAATTCAGGGAGCTGTTGACAACACAACAGGAGCTTCAACGCCCTGTTTTACAATCAGACACTGCTTTTACGATTAGTGAACGTAACGCGCACATTGAGTCTGTAGTTTATGATCCAAAAACCAAAAATTTCTATCTGGGAAGTATTCATAAAAGAAAAATACTTGTCAGGAATGCAAGTGGGCAGGTCAAGGATTTCGTCAAATCGGGCGAGTATGGCATCATGTCTGTTTTCGGACTGAGGATTGACAGCAGGAAGAGAATTCTTTGGGCCTGTGCCAGTCCGATGCCCGAGATGGAGAATTACGATTCTACACTTCAATCGGCTGTTTACCGATTCGACCTTTCCAGTGGAAAGCTGTTGGGCAAGTATAGCCTGGCCAATCCAACAAATTCAGTTTTTGGCGACCTCACTCTGGATAGCAAGGGGAATGCCTATGTAAGCGATGGGATAACTAACACTATATATATAGTGAACGAGAAGAAGGGAATGCTGGAAGCATATTACACCTCAGATGAGTTTTGGAATCTTCAGGGGATTACTTTTTCATCGGATGATAAGTTTCTTTTTATTTCAGACTACATAAAAGGGCCATATCGTTTGACTTGTCACTCGAAAGATTTGATAAAGTTAGAATCAAATTCACCTCAATCTTTGAAGGGAATAGATGGACTGCTTTTCTACAACAATAGTTTGATTGCTATTCAAAATGGAGTCATTCCTTTTCGCTCGACCATGCATTTTTTAAATACTGAACTCAATAAGATTACACGAGCTTCGATTATTGACAGAGACCATCCGGCATTTCACGAACCCACCATCGGCTGCCTTGACGGCACTGATTTTTACTATGTGGCCACCAGTCAGTGGGGTGCTTATGACGATGACCATCACCCAAAAGAGGAAGAGCTTAAAGACATTGTAATTCTCCACAAAAACATTTCCGATATAGCAGGGTATCGGTAACTGCTAATAGTGACTTTCGGCTACTAATTGCGTTATTAGGGGAGAATATCACTCTATGTCGGAAGATGAAATACGGCAAGAAGAGGCCATCATTCTACAGGCCAAGAAAGACCCCAAGGCATTCGGTGTCTTGTACGAGAAGTATTTCGACAGGATTTACTTTTACCTTCTTCGCCAAACAGATGAAGAGGAGCTAGCTGGTGACTTATGCGCCCAAACTTTCGTTAACGCTTTGAATAATTTGAAGCGTTACGAACTGCGCGGTGTACCTTTTTCTGCATGGTTGTATAAGATTGCCAGCAACGAAGTCAATAAGCATTTCAGAAAGAATAAGGGTAAGAAGGTTTTCAGTATTGAGGAGGTTAGAATAAAAGAGTTGGTTGCTCAGAGCGATGATAGCTGGGATGAGGAATTGATTCAAAGGTTGATCGAGTTTATGAAAGATTTGCCGCTCGATATGCTTCAGGTATTAGAACTGAGATTTTATGAAGACCGTGATTTCAAAGAGATCGCCTACATTCTGGACATTACGGAGAGTGGGGCCAAGATGAGGACGTACAGGGCGCTGGATAAACTGAGAAAGAATTTTAAGCTTAAGGTAAAATACGATGGGTAGAAACGAGATCCGTCTAAGAAGGCAACGCACTACAGCGAGGGGTATCGATCGGTTTCGAAACTACAATTCCGTTTTGGAACGCCATGAACAAACTCAGCGACTGAAAAAAATAATGAGAGTGTTTGGATTCTTTGTTGTAATCCTAATTGTCATTATGATGATTATTTTCCTTTCAAGATGGGAGGAAAGAGGTACAGAATCTAATTCACACGGAATGAACGTAGCTTCATCAGTTGTAATAAAGACCTGAAGCTCTGTCTTTATTTAACTTGACGGTAACTATCGATGGCTCTGCCTTCGTGGCTAATGGCTTCAAACTTCACGGCATTTTGACTGATTGTGAACCTACCAAAGTGATGTTGACGAATAGCAGTATCCATTTCAGGCTCTGCTGACATCGGCCCATCTTCCAACGAGCCACCTGCCCCACCCACAATTAAGAAAGTCACTCTTTGCTCGCCATAGCTGCGAGTCCATCGCTCGTAGTTATGCGTATGACCACACACTACAAAATCGACCTTGGCTTTTTCCAGCACTGGCTCCAGTAAATCTCTAATCACCTGATCGCCATGATAACCTTCCCATCCTTGTGAGAATGGCGGCTGGTGCAGGAAAACAAATCTCCATGTCGCGTTCTTCCATTTTTCACTTTCAATCTCTTTTTGAAACCACTGGTACTGATTCGTCCCGTCCTTGATACCGATCGGAAAAGTTGCATTTGGATCGATAGCGATAAAGGCTGAGTTGTCAAATGTCCAACTCTGAAAGGGGTTGCTCTGTGTGAATGCACGATGATTGGCTGCATTGAGATCGTCATAGTAGCCGTCATAGTCGTGATTGCCTGGAATAAGGAAAAATGGCATTCGACCGCTGACCTGAGCGAGGTGCGAAAAAAATTGAATCCAATGCAATGAATCACAACCCTCCGAAACAAGATCGCCCAATCCCACTCCAAAGGCATCCGATCCCTGACTAATGACGCTAAGCGTTTGATTGAAATTTTTCCACCCTGATTGACTGTCGGCCCAGACGTTGAATGAGTAGGACGCTGTCTCTTTTGTTGAAATGTAATTGATCGCTGAAAGTGATCGATCGGAAACCAAACGATAGTAGAGTCCATCGGATGTTTCTGCTTGACTCAGGTCGAATCGCACAATGCCACCCTGCTTCGAGTCCTTCAAGGTCAGGTTAAGAGAATCGCTTCCCTTCCATAGTTCAACTGATTTGTTTGAATCAGTGATGGCCATAATGCTCACAGTATCTGTACGCCTAATCAGATAAGGTCCAATTATGTAAGGATACGAGCTCAATTTTTGTTGCAGGTCTTGAATCAAATCAGCTGCAGGTAAGCTGGCGTTGACATCTATATTTTTTATGAGCAGAGCTTTTTGTAAAAGAAATTTTTCTTCATCAACTTCTTCCTTGTCTTTTATAAACTTGGTATACCTGTCGCGTGTGTAGTATCTCACGCGATTTAAACCTCCAAACATTGCATTGTTCAGCACGCGGATTGTGACTGAATGCTCCCCTGAAAAGTCAAATGGAAAAAAATTGCCATGAATTCGGAGTATTCGTTTCCCATCAACAATGAGTTGCGCTCCATCGTCAGCACTTATCTCGAGCACGCCTGGTGCGTCAACTTCTACTATTTTCTGATACCAGAGGGATTGATTGGGGAGATTAATCCTATGAGGAAGATTGATTGCTGCTCCTTCGATGACTTTATAATCTTGATTTAGTTCTTCGTCTAAACCTCCTTCCACAAAAACCCAAGATGAGTCATAGCTTTCGTCAGCCTTTAGAATGGGACTGGGGATGCTTTCAAGGAACTGCTTCAATTCCAATTTGTCTGCACTTGCCTCTCCATACAATGATGAACAAGGCAGGTAGGTTGCTCCCACTTCTTTATTTGAGTGCGAACAACCTACTGCAGTTATCAGGAAGAAAGTAAATACCGAAATTCTCAACGCTATGGCTTTCCTGAAAACGCGGTCTGAATCGCTTTACCAGATTTGCCTGCTCCGTCAAATTTCGTATTTAAGAGTTGAGCGATTGTTTGGGCAATTTGGTTCTGATAAAGTTGTGAGTCTGTTTTCACCGCGCCCAGCGCAGGTGTGTCGGGTCCTAAAACGCCTATCCAGATTTGATCGGCATCTGGAACTTTGATACCATGGTGTCTCCATGCTTCCACATCGTGATGACCGCGACCGTGATCTGTTGTGAGTATTATCGTTGTCTTGCCTTTGTATTGCGGGTCGTTTTGAAGCCAATTCCAAAGTTTAGCGATCATTCTATCTGTGTAATGCGCTGCTTCAAGATAAAGGTCATACTTTCCTCCATGTGCAAAGTCATCGGTTTCATCGAATGATATGTACAACACTTTTGGTTTGTTTTTCTTGAGATACTCCATTGCATAATAGAATGTAAATGCATCAAGTCTTACTTCCCCTAGTGGATTTGGAATCTCGTACATCAGCTCGTTAATGAGTTTCTCTGTTTCGGTTGGCGTCTTTTCTTGCTTTACGATTCCGGAGCTTACTGGAATTCCACTTCTTTCTGTATTGATGATATAAGGAAAGCAATCCCACGAAGAAAATGCAGCTACTTTGCAAGCGAACTTTTTGTCTTTGTTCAAGAACTCAAGAACTGTAGTGTTGGGGTTATTGATTTTGTCGTTCGAGGTTATATGAACGTCATCTGCTGAGCCTGTGAGTATTTCATTGTAACCGGGATATGAAAACCACATCTGGTTGGTTACATTCACTTTGTTCTTCAGGTTTCGATTTCCGTAGAGCTGTCCTTTCGTTGCAATAGTCTCCCAGAAGAATGGCATTAATTCTTTCCGTCTCTCTGCCTCAGATTCTCTCCAGAATTTTTTGGTTAATGCCGCAGAGTCACTAACAAAGGTTTTATTTCCGACCAGGGTTTTATCCGCTCCGCCAAAGACCTCTTGCCATCTCATTCCATCGAGTGTAATGAGAATGACGTTTTCAGTTTTGTTTTGTGCATGGGTATGGCTGATAGCCATCAACGACAGCACAAAAATTGCAAGGGTTATTTTATTCATATCTATAAAATGAAAAAGAGAGGTCATTACGACCTCTCTAAGTTACATCAAATCAATTGTTAGCGTTAACATCCCACCAAACTCTGCTGTTGAGATCATCTGCACCTTGACGACCCACTGCAGTTGCCCTGTTTGTTCCATTCAGCGCTTGCTCGATAATGGGATAAATGAACCTCACGGGAATGCGGTTGTTGTTCTGATTCGTTACTGAAGGCACTAACACTGGAATGTTTGTGCGTCTCCAATCAAACCATGCTTCCAATCCCTGATAGTACAGAGATGCCCATTTCTGCTCTCCAATTTTCACCAGCTTTTCTTGCTGCGTTCCAGTATAGGCTACTTCAGCCTGTGCGTAGTATCCTGCTCCCGGATCAACTCCATAGAAATCAAATGAAGCTTCAATTCCTTCGAGGTAATAATCTTCTGCCGAAGCGGTAATCAAATTCTTCTCAGCTGCTTCCGCTAACAGGAAATTCAACTCAGCATAAGTCATAATAACTCCTTTAGCTACATTCAAGCCTTGCGCTGAAATAGAGTTCTCATAGAAAAGCGCACCGATACGGGATTGATTCTGTTGACCACCGTTGAACTCCTGTGCTTCAACATCTCCTAATCCATTCGGTATTCCTACGATTACGTCATCGGATGGATCGGGTGTGTTTTCTGTAGCTGGAGTCGCGCGGAAGTAAATTTCTACACGAGGGTCATTGCGATCTTCCAACCAGTCAACCATTGTTTTGCTTGCGCGAAATTCGTTGAATGAACCAATCCGCTGTGTGTAGTTTGGAAATTGATCAGGTGACGAGGCCAGGTATGAATACACACCGTTGTCTTCGTTGCCTTCAAAAATCGGATTTGCAGAAGGATCAGACAGGATTGCTGTGATTTGGCTACCAACATTTGTGCGGTCAGAAATTCTCATCAGATAGCGAATGCGAAGCGAGTTTGCCAACTTTCTCCAATTCATTAGTGTGCCCTTGTATATCGGATCACCTGTAACTGCATCTGTTCCGGTTGCGAGCAATGTATTTGCTTCTGCAAGGTCGGCAAGGATTCCCTGGTAGACACTTTCCTGTGTATCGTAAACAGGATAATTTATTCCTGTTTTTGCGGACGTGGCCTCCTTATAAGGAATATCACCATAAGCGTCTGTTGCCAGAGAAAACATCCACGACTTAACTATAAGCGCTACTGCCTTGGTGTTCGACAGTTTCTGCTCATCTGCAATCAGAATAATGTTGTTTACGTCACGTGCGTTGTCATAAACTGCATTCCAAACAGCGTTCAATTCTCCCCACAGGTATCTGTCTTCGTTTACGAACTGATTCTTTGCTGTATGCTGAACAACGATATTTCCGATTCCCCATGTTTCGTTCATCAGGGAATTCATCATGTCACGCATTACCTGCGGCAGTAACAATTGGGGTGCTACTGTCGTTGGCGAATTTGGATTCGTATTAATTTCTTCAAAGTCAGATGTACAGGCTCCCATCATCAGGACGCCAAGTAGTATCGTTCTTATGTGTAATTTTTTCATGATCTGATTAAAGTTTGAAGTTGATATTGAAACCGTAACTTCTGGCTGAAGGTATAGTAGTTGATTCCACACCAGGGATTATCGTTCCGCCTGAGGTAGAGGATACTTCTGGATCAATGTGTGGCACTTTACTCCACAAGAACAGATTGCGGCCTACGAAGGATATATTCAAATCTCTGATTGGCATATTGCCCATAAGTTTGTTTGGCAATGTGTAACCAAGTACAACCTCTCTTATCTTGGTGAATGTGGCATCATAAATCATGGACTCAAGAAGTCTTCTACCAAGTGTGATCGTGGTATGCCATTCTCTTGCGCTGAGTTTGGTTGTATTAGCAGTGTAGCCTGTGATCTGATCGCTCGCATTCGTAATTGGAACGACTCCTTCTCCAATCACTCCGTTGCCTGGTTGATTGAGGTCATATCCATTCGCCCTTCCTTCAAGTGTTTCAATAATTCTACCACCCTCTCTTCCCACAGTCTGCGTGTGAGAGTACACCACCCCACCCTGACGGTGATCGATCAACACACTCAACGAAAGACCTTTATAAGAAAGTCGGTTACTAATTCCCGCCAACCAATCTGGGTTGTAGTTGCCCATCAGCACTCTCTCAGTAGTTGGAACAGGCTTACCTGCTGAGTTGTAAACAATTTGACCTACGAACTGACCTGTTGGATCAAAATACTCTGCATTAGGATCATCACTAACTCTCTCATAACCGATAGCATACATGTTACCCATTCTCTCACCTACTCTTGCTTCCACTGTTACGTAGCGATCTGCCAAAACATAATTGTCAATAACTTGTCCGGATATCGGATCGGTGTAGAGGCTTTCAACCCGACTTCTGTTGGCAGAGAAATTCACATTCAATTCCCATTTAAATCCTGCCGGAGTTGCAACTGGTATGGTGTTCAACATCACTTCTGTTCCCCAGTTTTTAATCAAACCAGCATTAATCACTCTCGCGGTATATCCGGTTGTATTTGATAGCGGCACTTGAAGGATTTGGTTCTCACTATTTGTTGTATAGTAAGTGAAATCCAAACCTATTCTGTCTCCAAAGAATCTTGCTTCAAATCCTGTCTCAAATGAAGAGCTGATTTCAGGCTTCAGATTGGCATTTGGCAAAGTCGCCAACTCCGAATAAGATGGAACTCCACCCACGGGAGTCTGTGCCACAAAGCTTGAAGCCAGTCTGTATGGGTCGGTGTCATTACCTACCTGGGCCCAACCTGCACGACCTTTTAAGTACGTCAGCGGTCCGTTGAAATTTAGCATCTCTGAAAGAACCAGGCTGACGTTAGCTGATGGATAGAAATAACTCCAATCGTCAGACGGAAGCGTACTGGACCAGTCATTGCGTCCTGACAAGTCGAGGAACGCCATGTTGCGATATCCAACCTGGGCGGATCCATACAAACTATTGATTCGTTTTTCTTGCCTGGAGCTGGTACCCTGAATTGCTACTCGCGAGTTACCCAGCGAGTAAATTCCTGGAACTGCTAACTCAGGAGCACTCAGGTCAGACAAGAATTGCTGCTGTCTCATCATGTTTCCGCCAATTGCACCGGAGATGGTGAAATCACTATTCAAATCCTTAACTGCGCTTAGCAAAAAGTCAGAGTTGGTTTCCTGGAAGTTTATCCGCTCTTCGCGATAGCTACCTAGCAGATAGCGTTGCGTGCTATAGGCTCTCTTTCTATCCCTGAATTCACTGCTATAGTCTGTACCGGTACGAACCATCAACTTCAACCAATCCGTAAAGTCGTATGTAAGTGAGAGGTTTCCGAATACACGATTTATCCTTTGACCGTTTGTGTTTTCGTACAAATTGAAATATGGATTGTCGTGGTAGTTGTAGTTAAAATTGAACTGGTTCAATCCTACGCGATCGGCTTGCCAATAGTCGCTCAATGCAGTGGTGTTGGTTGAAGGGCTGTACCAGTTGTTGAACAGATACATGATGTTCTCTGTACCATAGCTGAGGTTTGGTCTGTTCTTACTCTTATTCTCAACATAATTGATCACGGTATTCAAGTGCAATTTTTGACTGAGCTTGTAGCCCGCAGAAATTGAAACTGAATTTCTTTTTAGATCTGTGTTAGGAATAAATCCTTTTTGATCAAGGTGTGTAAACGATGCACGGTAGCTTCCTTTGTCTGAGGAAGAAGTGATGGCGATGTTGTTGGAACTGGTCACACCTGTTTCAAAGAAATCTTTAACATTATCAGGATGTGCAGTCCACGGTGTTGGAGAAATTGCTCCTCTTTTTGCCAATTGATTATTTAGATCGACACCACCTATTGCTGGAAACAAGTTGCCTACGTCACCTCCTCTAAAGCCATTGGCGGTTGGCGAATCGAATTGCGGCAATAGCTGCCCGTTAAAGGAAGGCCCCCAGCTTTCGTCAACACCATCTCTTAATCCGCTTCCATTTCCATCTGAAAAGGAAAATTCTCCACCCAAGCCTTGTCCGTACACGTTTTGATAATCTGGAAGTTTGAGAGGCGTTTCAAAACTAGTTGTACTGTTGACGCTGATTCCTAGTCCTTTAGAGTTTTTGCCTGATTTGGTTTTGATAAGAATCACACCGTTGCCGGCACGCGAACCATATAACGCAGTGGCGTTTGCACCTTTCAATACTGAGATTGACTCAATGTCATCGGGGTTTACAAAACCAGCACCGTTACCGAAATCCACATCCTGGTTACGACCGGCTGGTCCTCCTGACGATCCCACGAAATTGTTGCTGATGGGAACTCCATCTACGATGAACAAAGGCTGGTTATTATTAATGTTAAGTGATCTCTCACCTCTAATAGTGATTCTGCTTGAGCTTCCTATTCCTGATGGGTTGTTTACTATCGTGACTCCAGCAACTTTCCCTGCCAAGGAACTTACCACGTTGGTTTCACGAGCTTGGGTGATCTGCGATCCATCAACAGATTGTGTCGCATATCCAACTGACTTTTTATCTTTCTCCACCCCGAGAGCGGTAATAACGATTTCAGAGAGTTGTTGTGCGTCAGACAGCAACGACACGTTGATTCTACTTTGTCCGTTTACCGCTATCTCTTGCGCGGTGAAGCCGACAAAAGAAAATACAAGCACGTCACTAGATGAAGGCACACTAATGGTAAAGTCTCCATTCGCATCTGTGATGGTTCCGTTGGTGGTACCTTTTACCAGAATGTTAACACCTGGTAGTGGTGACTGATCTTCGCCTGATACAACATTACCGGAAACCTGGACTTGTGACCAGGCTGTTGACGCAAACAGGATCACTACTATTGTAAGCAAGGGCTTAAGTCTTGCATACTGTAGTGCCTCGCATCGCTTGAGTAAATACGTTAGCATAAGTTGATTTTGGTTTTGTGGTTAAATTCAGTTGTCTGCCTGTGGTAGCTATAAGCAGTCTTGCACAGGGCAGCAAGTGCGCGACAAAAATTGAAAATGAATGAGACTGGCGGTTTAGAACTGAATTATGTCTGCATTAAAGAAATGCATTCGGTCTGTTATCAAAATCATAATTGATTAATGTAAGATTCACGGTTGAATGCATCAGAATAAAATCCATTTGTTGACATGGCTACTCAACATACTAGCGTGAATTTTGTGTTAAGTCCAATCCATGATACTTAACTCACGCGTTACCTCCATTCAATGTTGTTACACCTAAATTGCCTTCCTTATTCAATATAAATGGAAGCCCAACTGGTCGCTGTTATTCAAACGAAGTTTAAAGATTGGCTCCCTAGACAGAACAATTTTTTGTTTACCATAATTGTAGCACTGTCATCGTTTCTATTGTACTCATGTGTTTACACTTTTAGAAAAACTTTCTCAGTTGCCACTTTCGAGGGAATGGCATATCTAAACATTAGCTACAAAGTGTG
>JAGQYM010000159.1 GCA_020436085.1 Cyclobacteriaceae bacterium | reverse complement strand
GCCACCAGGATACTAAATTAAGGAAATTACTCTTATAACTCACACTTCACCCCCACTATGGCACATACACGGTGTTGTGCACCGTGCCGCCCTTAAACTATTTTGTAATTGAGATACTAATGTTTCCTCCAAGTCCTTCTCTTATTATTCTTAAAAGAGTCGATAGTCTGATGTCACTGGCATCATTCTCAATCCGCGAAATATAGTTTTTGGTCGTACCACATTTTTCAGCCAGCTGCTCTTGAGTCATTTTCTTTTCCTTTCTAAGTTCCTGGAGCATCACCCCTAGCTTGAACGATTCGTAATCTTGCTCGTACTTCTCTCGTTTGGCGGTCCCCCGTTTCCCATATTCCTTGTCCAGGAAGTCTCCGAATTTTACGATCTTATTTTTTTTGGTCTTCATAATATTGACGTTTAAGGGTCAAAGCCCGTTCAATTTCATTTTTTGGTGTTTTCTGTGTCTTCTTTTGAAATCCGTTAAGAAGGACAACTAGTCTCCCCTTGTCGAAAAAGCAGAAGATTCTGAAAATGTTGCTGCCCAGAATCACCCTAATCTCGTAAAGGTCTGTCCCCTCAATGTGTTTCAGGTATTGCTCAGGTACCTTTGGCAGGTCCCGAACAACGCCAATAGTCCAGTTAATTTTTCGTTTTACTTTTTCAGTCTGTTCGTTGTAAAATTCCCAGTAATCGTCCCCATAGACGATTACCTCACGAACCTGTCCTGGTCTATTGTCCATTTTGCAAAGTTACCTATTTGGGTAACTCCGTCAAATAGTCCAACACTAGATTTTTTTGATTGGTTCCCCTGTCCGGAGCGGCATGGTGCACAACGTTTAGTGCATATGCCGTAGCGGGGTTAGGAGCCAAAATGAATGACCGTAGGGAATGATTTTGGGGACCTACTCCGTCACGGTCTGCATGCACCGGACTAAATTAGGAATTTACTCTCAATAATTACACTTCTCCCCCGCTATGGAATATGCACAGTGTTACCAGCCGTTTTTCTTCTCACGTTTAAGGTCGTCCGAGTTTGTGTCCGTCAGATAAAGCCAATTGAACACTTGCCGATGAACGAGCACTTTTCTTCCAAGCTGTTTGCCTGTGAACAAACTAGGTCCGTTCCGAAAGTGGCTCTATCTTACTTCTGCGCTGTCAAATGTCTAACAAAGAAAAGTGCGTGTTAGTCAATTCGCCATTAGCTGTCCATCCCCAGAGGCAATTGGCTGTCCACATGATGGAATCTACAGGGTGCGTTCATCGGAATGAGGCTCCAATGAAAAATGACCGCTAACGTTTTGTGTATGTGACGTAGTGGGGTTAGGAGCCAAAGTCAAATGACCGTAGGGAATGGCAAGACCGACCAACTCCTCCTTTTCGCCACCACGATACTAAATTAAGAAAATTACTCTTATAACTCACACTTCAC
>JAGQYM010000158.1 GCA_020436085.1 Cyclobacteriaceae bacterium | reverse complement strand
GCATGGTTGCGCAATAATTCCTAGTTTTGCGTGTTTAGACTATGAATATGATGAAGAAGATTGCATCGATTGTATTGATTGCTGTTGTTATCGGAGCTTGCGATCCCAACAATCCTTTTGCCCCACCACCCGCTGAAGACTATTTAAATGAATTGGTTGACGTGATGGAAGACAACCATATTAATAAAGCAAGCATCAACTGGGACGATCTTAGAACCCAGGTACTGCAAAAGGGAGCTGGTGCAGCCACCATTTCTGCTGCCAATGAGGCCGTGCAACTTGCACTGGAACTGCTGAATGACAGAAGTAGCTTTGTGTTAACCGCAACAGGAGCTGTCATTGAGTACAAAGTACCTTGCGAAGATGAGGAAGCACCAGAGCCAACGATACCTACTGACATCGGATATGTGCTGATTCCACCGTACAGCAACTTTGGTATTAATGCGGCAATCTTCGCTGAAAAAATGCATGGCACCATCAGCGGCCAGGACAATGCTAGTTTAAAAGGTTGGATTATTGACCTTCGAGGAAATACTGGTGGCAACCTATGGCCAATGATTGCAGGCATCGGGCCCGTGCTAGGAAATGGTACAGTCGGATATTTTGTGGACAGCGATGGCCTCAAAAAAACATTTGCCTACAAGGATGGCACAAGTTTTTACAACGATGAAGCAGTAGTAACTGTGAGCTTCCCCTATGTTGATTTTAAAAGCGCAGGAAAGAAAATCGCAGTGTTGGTGGATCACTCCACGTCCAACGCTGGCGAGGGTGTGATGGTGGCTTTCTCAGGAATGGCCAACTCAAGAAGTTTTGGTGCAGCTACCTGCGGTCAGGGTGGCGGCAATCAACCATTCCAGCTTTCTGACAGATCGGTACTTTATCTGAATGTAGCTTACCTTGAAGATAGGAATGAACAAAATCTGCAAGGTGTAATTACTCCTGATGAAGTCATCGATGACCAGGCAGCGGTATTCGATGCCGCGGTCGACTGGATCAACAACTAGCCGATTTCAATTACGACATCATCAGTCATGGGGTGACCCACGCAAGTGAGTACGTAGCCTTCGTCTCTCTCTGATTGAGATAGTCCTTCCTCCTCATCCAGCTTCACTTTTCCTGAAAGAGCTTTGCCGCGGCAGGCCGTGCAAAGTCCGCTTTGACAGGAATATGGTAAATCAATTCCCTGATCAAGTGCTGTCTCCAGAATTGCTTTGCCAGGCTCTACCGTTATTTTGTATTCCTCGCCATCGTATCGAATGGTTACTTCACGCGCCTTCACTTCCCCATCAGAAGCTGGTTCTTCCTTCTTTTCCGCCTTGTCAATAGTCCCTTGTACAAAGCTCTCTTTAAATATTTTTTCTTTGGGAATCGAGCGAGCGGCCAGCAACGTATCAACATTCTTCATCATGCCCTCAGGTCCGCACATCAGATAGGTTGTTTTTTCATTTCCCCAATCCGGAATTCTCTCCACCAGCTTCGACAACATATCGTGATTCAACAAACCAGAGTAACCCTGCCAGTTCATCGGTGCATTGTCGAGAACATGAATCACGTGTAGGCGACCTTCATATGTAGTTTGAAGCTTTTCTAACTCATCTTTAAAAATGAT
>JAGQYM010000157.1 GCA_020436085.1 Cyclobacteriaceae bacterium | reverse complement strand
TGAGTTTTTTGCTCCGGTGTAATTAAACCACTCTGTACGTATTGGCTAACATCGAGATCAAAAACGGTGTCACCAAGTTCAAGGCTCCTCAAGGTGCACGTATTTTCTTGCGGAGAATACTGATTTAGATAAAACGTAGCTCGCCTATTTTCTTTCGCTGCGGCTCTGGAGAGCAACATAGGTCTGAGGCAATGTAATTCACCTTCTCGATCTTGAAGATACAAACTTTCAGCTTCAAGATCTGTTCTTGTTGAGACTTTATTGTGAATAGGAACGAGATGTTGATCCCCCATCAACTCGCGATATTGGTAATGAGTCAAATTCGTTAGTGTGTCGAGGCGAGTTTTCTCGATATAAATCAGTGGATACTCTGTTAAGAACTCAGCTCCTTGCAGTACCAGTTGCAGCTTGTCGTAGGCCTCTTGATACACACTTTGGACTTCAAATCCTTTCGGCCCTTGGAAATGGGCATCGCTGTTTCTGCTTTTCGTTAAATAACTAATAGCCCTTTCAGCATTGAGCCCCAGTTGGTCATCGGCAAATGTCTTGGGAAATCGGGTTATTTCGTAAAACGGGATTGATTGATCAGCATCCCTCAAGAGTGATCGCACGTCCTCCAATACTTTGATCCAATATCCGAAGGTTTTTCCATGGGTGTTATTTCGTCCTAACTTGGTCGCTTCATCTCTGACAACTGTGATGACCTTACCGTACTTCTTGGCTAACAAAATTCCGATTGAAGCCAGGTAAGCAATTGTAACTTCCGTGCACTCCAGAATGTGTTTGTATCCTTCGTAGTCACGCTCTCTGGTTTCAATCATCGTCCAACGGTAAGCAATGGGGTGAGGAAAATAACGCCGTACGCGACTTGCAAAGTCATCAACCGTATTGGCCGCCGCATATTTCTGGCGCACACGTCGCGTTTCTGAAAGCAGCCGTAGACGCTTTTCGCGACTATCAGGGATAGAAAAAATCTCGTCCCGAACTTGGCTCAATTCCTTTATCCAATCAATGTGTGCTTTTTCTGCTGCGTCTAGAGACTCAATGGCTTCACTGATCGCCAAATCCGGTTCAGGTACACTAAATCGTTCCAGAATGGATCGGCTTAGATGAAAACGAGAACCATGAGCCTTTATTCGCTCTAGGGTATGCCTTCCTTTTAAGAAAGATATCAAGAGTTTTAGCTGGGTAGGAGCAACCCCAGCTTTAGGTCTTAATACGATGATGGAGTTAGATGCAATAAGCGGAGAGGGTAAGTCATCTACTATGGCTACAAATAGAGTTTCTTGTTGCTCAAAATTGTTAATTTGTCGAATCAGGATATCACCCTTACGGATTAAAGAGTCTTTCCTAATGTAATCAATAAGGATGGATTTATGAATTGATCGTATATCAATGTCACCTGTAACCGACAATCCTTTTGCGTCAAGTATCCCTGCATAGCCTTCAGGTACATGAAAGTCATAATCTTCCTCGGTTTCAATTACACCACTTTTAAAAATGGCATATTGGTAGGTGCCCACAAAATCAACCAGATCAGTCAGTTTCCTGGTTCCCCCAAGGCTGTTACTAAAATCCTCGAAGGTCTTTAAGCCCTCTGGGTTCAAATAATCGTAAGTAAGGGGATCTTCTGAAGAGACTTCACCTTCTAGCCAAAAACAATTCTCTACAACTTTGTTACCGTTTTTAAGTCTTATGAGG
>JAGQYM010000156.1 GCA_020436085.1 Cyclobacteriaceae bacterium | reverse complement strand
ATATGTTCGACGCTCAGCATCATTTACACGATTGAAAACTTCACAATTTGCAAACACAAAACGTGCTTCAGGAAAATACACCCAAAACAAGTCTTGTTGGGTGGGATTACCATCAGGACCTTCAATTTCGATAACAGGCTTTAAACCAATTATCCGCACATCCAATACGGAACGCTGACGATCAAAAAACCAGTCTTCTTTTACTTCATAAAACTTCACCTTGTCGGCGCGAAGTGTATCCCGAATGGTCTGCGTGCCAACAACTTCACCAAATTCATCAAAAACCTCAGACTCAGTTTCAGTAATTACTCTCTTCAAAACATCTTCGGCCGTAAGAGGCTTAGTGAACATATCATCAGGGTCGGTAGGAGGGCCTGGGTCATATGCCGTTAGCGTACCCTCTTCCAATATGGCTTCACGGAGATAATCATACAAATTCTTTCTCTCCTGAGCAGGCTCAACCGGAAAATAAAATACCTGATTCGGCTTTTTCCTTAAATCTATCCTGCGCCATACCCGCTTTGACCACATCACATCCGCCTCGCGAAGATTGGGATATGGGATAACCTTACGCGAAGGTGTGTTCTCCTTAACATAGACTCCATCCAAAACAAAACTTTGCTGCGCGACTCCATCAAGAGACCAAAGTCCTGCCAAGAGGAATAGGAGGCTCAGTTTTAAAATCGCTTTCATAAGAACTATTTTATATGAATAATAATATTCCCATCTAGAGGTCTAGCTTTAGCACCTGGCTTATCCATAACCGCTGAAATCTTTTGGAAAATAACCGTTTGACCCGGTTTCATAGAACGAAGTATCCCGCTCATCTCAGTGGTAAGCTGATTGCCATTGGCCGTATAAGACTGAGATTTGCCCCCAACAGAAACAAACATCTCAAAGCGCGTAACACGGTAGCGTAAATCAAAGAGAAAATCCTCGAGTGTAGCACTCACAAATTTAATTGTACCTAACTCTGACTTGGTCATCTCAAGTGAACCGGCCTTACCGTTGATCATCGGATTAGGCTTGGGGACTGTTTTCAAACGATAAGTCAATGCAGGATAGGAGTTCCTTTTACCATCAATCTCTGATGTAACAGTCACTCTAACCTCCTTGGATTTATTCTCCTCATTGGGAACCACTTCGTACTTACCCTGAGATTTATTCACCGGCCTAACGCTACAACCTTCCACATTCAAAGAAAGCTTTTCGGAAGGAATGCCTGAAACTGAAATATCAACCGGATTCTCTAACCCTTTGTAAAAAACGTTCATCGCTGTAGGCGACACCACCAATGAGGGTTTAGCCACCATATATTTGTGCTTAAAGGCATAAGGCGCCCAATTTCCATTGGGTTTAAGGATTTGTATAACACCGCCCCATTCCTTTTCACCAAGGCCAGAAGTTCTAATTCCATAGGTAGCTATTCCCCTATTGTATGTAACCATAGAGGTATCCGCATCCTTAACATCAGTACCTCCGGCAGTTGTATCAACTTCGCCAATAAGCAGGCGAGGATTTTTGGTGGTGCTATAAGCGGCCACGATAACATCAGCCCTAAATGAATCACCTTCTGTAATGTAGGTGCCAGAATGGGGAATAATCTTTACAGCAAGGGTGTCAAAAGAGAAGTCATCTGCACTAATTTCAGACATCAATTCCTTAAGGGCATCGGCCTCAGAATTGCGCACGGCAGCCTGAAAGCGAGTGAGG
>JAGQYM010000155.1 GCA_020436085.1 Cyclobacteriaceae bacterium | reverse complement strand
TTTTCCGCTATTTCGGATTTGGATTTTCAAGCGATCGTTCTCGATCGAAGTCTTTATTTGAATCAATCCTCCTTCCGTAAGACGGGAAATACCGTGTTTGATTCCGTTCTCCACCAGCGTTTGAATCATTAGTGGCGGCACAAGAAATTCCTTTGAGTTGGGGTCAATGATAAATTCTGTATGCAGTCTTTCCTCAAAACGAATGCTCTCCAGCCCAAGATAATCCTTCACCACCTTGAGCTCATCCTGAAAGCGGGTGAGCTCGCGTTTTTCTGTAACCAATGAGTTACGGAGTATGCTCGACAGCTGATTGATAGCTTGTTTGGACTTAGCGGGATTTTCATCCACCAGTGCTCTTATGCTATTGAGCGCATTAAAAATAAAATGTGGGTTCAACTGCGATTTGAGATTGTTCAATTCGATTTCTCTCGCGTATGCCTCCAGTTTGAGCGACTTGTTGTATCGCTCAAAATAGTTGTAGATAAAATACAGAGCAGACCACAGGAAAAAAATGATCGCGTAATAAAGTGACAAGCCAAGAATATTCTGAGGATCGAACGCCACTTCCACACTGAACAATTTCAGCGGAAGCGAAATAGGTATTCTCAAAAAGTACATCAACAAGCCAAGTGCAAATACGCTTAGAATAACCTTGGGGATCAATCGTGGCATGCCCAGACTTAGCCAGCGCCACTTATTGATATAATGCCGATAGAGATGAGAAACCAGTAAACAGAAAACAGCTTCGTAGGCAAGGAAGACAATTCGTTGCGTACTTACACCCAACGCACCCGCGGCCACCACACTGGCAGCAATCTGCACTGTTGCATAAAGTGACCACCCTCCGATTTGGAGTGTCCAGTACAATTTCTGCTTGTTGAGTGCCAGTCTCATGGGAAGTGCAAATTTAAGTATTTGAAAAATTAAGCGATCCCATTCCCAAAAGGTGGATACCTAAGCGCTCAATTCCGCCTTCAAATATTTACCTGTGTAGCCGGCCGGATTATTTGCCACCACTTCAGGAGTCCCCTTCGCAATGATCTTACCTCCTTTTTCGCCACCTTCAGGCCCAAGGTCGATAATGTAATCAGCTGACTTGATCACATCCATATTGTGCTCAATAATCAGTACCGTATTCCCCTTGTCCACCAATTTCTGAAGCACATCCAGCAAATGACTAATGTCCTGAAAGTGGAGGCCTGTGGTAGGCTCATCAAGAATGTAGAACGTCTTACCCGTATCCCGTTTTGAAAGTTCAGTTGCCAGCTTCACCCGCTGTGCCTCGCCACCGGACAGCGTAGTGGCATGCTGACCAAGTGAAATGTAACCAAGCCCCACTTCACTTAGTGTCTGAATCTTTCTTAGTATGCGTGGTTGGTTCTCAAAAAACTGAACCGCCTCTTCCACTGTCATGTCTAACACGTCCGAGATAGACTTGCCTTTGAATCTTACCTCAAGTGTTTCTCTGTTGTATCTTCTGCCCTTGCAAGTTTCACACAACACATGAATGTCGGGGAGAAACTCCATTTCAATCAATCGCAATCCCGCGCCTTCACATGTCTCACAACGTCCGCCCTTCACATTGAATGAAAATCGGCCAGGTTTGTAGCCTCTGATTTTAGCCTCAGGCAATTGAGCAAACAAATCTCTGATGTCAGTAAATACTCCGGTATACGTAGCCGGATTTGATCTTGGTGTGCGACCGATTGGCGACTGATCAACTTCAATTACTTTATCAAGAAACTCCAGTCCTTCAATCTTTT
>JAGQYM010000154.1 GCA_020436085.1 Cyclobacteriaceae bacterium | reverse complement strand
CGTAGGAGTAGCGGATGACAATGATAAGATTACGGTTGTATCATCACCCAACTACCCCTGGTTAAGAGCAATTACTAATTTCTCATTCCTTTTTGTAATTGGATTATTGCTTGTTTTATCTGCACTTCTGGTTTTTGGCTTTGTGTCGTTGTACAGCAAGAAACCCTTGAATTATTCTGCGAGGATACAATTGTATGTATACCTGGCGTTTGTGCTACCACTCGTTTTGGTGAGCTTGACAACGCTTGGGTTGATTGGTCGCTCTGCTGAGTCTCAATTAAATGAAGAGTACTTGGAAAGGTCAGTGATTTTGGGAGAACGCTTATCTCCGTTGCTCGATACATTACAGATTGGGAGCAGCAATACAGCTGATGAACTGGATAGCCGGCTTATTGATCTGGCGAGGTTGACCAACGTTGATGCTTCTGTGTTCAACACGGAGGGAAAACTCCTTGCCTCAAGCCAGCCGCTGATTTACGAAGATCGGATTTTATCCACGCTCATTAATAGGGCTGCTTTTGAGCGGATTGTAGAGGACAAGGAACAGTCATTTATTGCAAATGAAAAGATTGGTTCACTTGCTTACAATTCTTCGTATTCCGCATTGAAGTCTCCGGATTCCGGTGAACTGATTGGGATATTGAGTATTCCTTTTTTTGAGTCAGCCACATCTCTGGAGCGAACACAAATCAATGCAATGGCGAATATCATTAATATCTTCACCATTGTTTTTATCCTGTTCTCCATGCTATCATTCTTTGCCGTTCGGTGGCTTACATTTCCGTTGCAGTTTATCACTCGTACACTTCAGAGAACAACTCTGACAGGAGAAAATAAACCTCTCACCTGGAGCTCAGATGATGAGATAGGGCTGATGGTAAATGAGTACAACAAAATGGTTGAAAATCTCGAAAGGAGTAAGATTGAATTATCACGAATTCAAAAGGAGTCGGCTTGGAGAGAAATTGCAAAACAGGTGGCACACGAGGTTAAAAACCCACTGACACCCATGAAGCTGACACTTCAACAAATGGAGTACGCGGTGGCAAAGGATGGGCTATCAAAAGAAAAGATAAAGGCATCTCTGGAAATGCTATTGCGACAGGTTGAAATCTTAAATGATATAGCCGCGTCATTTAGTGCATTTGCTAGAATGCCGGCACCAATTTTGGAACGAATTGACATTAACAGAACGCTTGCTCATTCTGTAAACCTCCATCGTGGTCAAGGTGGAGTAATTTCTTTGAATCAGCCTGAGAACGAAGTTTTTGTCTTGGGAGATGAACAATTGTTGATTCGGATTTTCTCCAATATTATCCTCAATGCCCTTCAGTCAGGAAGTGAGTCGTCAAGCATAAAGTTGGAGATTACTGCTCAGACATTCGAAAGAAATTGTCGGATTTCGTTTAAAGACAATGGGAGTGGCATCGATAATGAGCTGTTGGATAAAGTCTTTTTGCCCAATTTTAGTACTAAAAAATCAGGATCTGGTATTGGTCTCGCTATCGCCAAACAGGGTATTGAGCAATCGGGAGGAAAAATTTGGTTTGAAACGGAAATTGGAAGAGGGACCTGCTTTTTTATCGAGATCCCGTTGGCCAGCTAGCTTACTTGTCTTTTAAATTCTGCATCACCTTGTTAGTGAACACAAAATTATCAAGTTCTTCAACTCCGGAGGACATAATCTCTTCCTTTGATCCTTCCCAGAGCTTTTTGCCCTGAAACAAGAACATGATCTTCTGACCGATACCCATCACTGAGTTCATATCGTGTGTTACCACCACG
>JAGQYM010000153.1 GCA_020436085.1 Cyclobacteriaceae bacterium | reverse complement strand
AGCTGTTTGACATGCTGTCCGATCTGGCCAAAAATTCGCAGGCGTTGTCCGATTTCAAGAAAGATCCGGACGCAACCATGACCAAGTACGGATTGTCGGATGACCAGAAAAAGAAAATCAAGAATTCAATGAACGGTCAGCACGCCGATTTCACCAAGGTCGTGCAGGATGAGGTCAAGGCGCATAGTCTTGCGATTTTTGACGCTCCATGAACAGAATTCCGACTTCTAAAAACCTTCAAGGGGGAGCCCCTTGGAGGTTTTTTTGTTGTGGAACGATTTGCCTACTGATGCTTGTCACATGCCCTGACTCAGCTTGGTCTCAATCGGAAACAGCATACTCTTCGAATGGCCTATCACAACAATCGATTAATGCCATTTTTCAATCTTCAAAAGGGTTTTTGCTAATTGGAACCCAAGCAGGACTGAATCTTTACGACGGTTATGAATTCAAGATCATGAAGAACAATGGCGACAATGCATTCGAAGGCTTCATATCATCAATCGTTGAAGACGAGAATTCCAGGGTGTGGATTTCTTCTTCCAAAGAAATTTACACAACGGACGACCTTGCTCGTGTCCAAAAGTATGACGCCAAGAACTTGATTGATGGCTCAATCAACACTCTATATGCAGACGGGAACGGGACAGTGTGGGCGGGAACAACAACGGGTCTCTTCAAAATCAATTTATCGGATCGTTCAATAAAGAGGGTTAGTCGCTCTTTGATTGTGAATGCAATCGACGGTTTGGGAAAATCACTTTACGTCGGAACGTCGGATGGCTTGTACTATTGCAACCAATCGGATACAACCATCATGAAACTCACTGAAATCGGGGAAAAAGTCACATCATTACGGATAGACCCAACTTACAGGAGTCTGTGGATTGGTGGCGAAAACCATGTGTGGATTACGGAGCTTGATTCGCAAATTCGTCAGATAAAAATGAAGGAATTCCAAGTCAACGCGAAAGTGAATTGCATAATAAACGACAAATCTAACAACACTTGGCTTGGGACCGGGAGCAATTTGGGCGTTTCATCCTCCCAGAATGGCCTTCTCAAAGCTAATTACTCAAACGGCGAATTTAATGGTCCCCAAAAAGCGTCACTTAGCATGAAAGACTACAATATCTTAAGCATTTTGGTCGACCGATCGAATGTGCTTTGGGTCGGGACCTACGCGGGCGGATTGTATCAATTCAATAACCGGCGAGACCAATTTAGACACTTTAAGAAATCTACATTTAAGCTTCTGCCAAGTGACATCATCACTGCTATTTACAAAGATCGAGGCGGTAACCTGTGGGTTGGCACCTTGAATGACGGTTTGTGCATCGAAACTGACGGGAATGGCAGTCGATTTCCCATTAAGCCTCACGGCATCAGCACTGGTGAAGTGAAAGTTATTTTTGAGGATTCCTATGGTGATATGTGGATAGGGACAAAGGACGGTCTCTATCACCGGATGGCTGGTGCGCAGAATTTTTCCGTTTATAAGAATCGCCAAAGCGATTCAAGTAGTCTATCGAGCAACGTTGTCAGGGTTATCTACGAAGATTCTAAAAATGATCTTTGGATAGGAACAAATGATGGTTTAAACAAGTTCAATAGAAAAACTGGTGATTTTCTCCGCTTTATTTCCGATTCCAAAGATTCATCAAGTCTCTCCGATAACTTTATAACGTGCATTGCAGAAAACAATGCTGGGATGTGGATAGGAACCCTAGGGGGTGGAGTAAACCTCCTTGATAAGAGAACACTTAAGTTCTGCCAATTTCGATATTCCACGCAGAATATTCAAGGCATCCGGGGTGAT
>JAGQYM010000152.1 GCA_020436085.1 Cyclobacteriaceae bacterium | reverse complement strand
CAGGAGTGATGGTTACGCCTGCCTCAATACCCTTGTTAGATATCTCTCCGGCATTGATCAATGTTTGCTCATAACCGGTAGCTGGGTCCAAGGTTCTGGTAAGAATCTGGTCCTTCGCTGACCTGTTGTAGAACGACAAGTCAAGTTTACCTCTGTTATCCAATACCTGGGCTTCAACTCCAAATTCCAATTCTGTCTGACGCTCTGGCTTCAGGTTAGGGTTGGCCAATGTTCTGTCCAAGCCTTGTGAAGACACCGTACCCAACGCATCAACCTGGTATACCGAGTTGGTGTTCAGAATAGGACGTGTATTGTATGGATCAGGGAAGTTAGCTGACGTTCCGTAACCTGCTCTCAACTTTAGAAAGTCAAGAACACCTGCTGCAAAACCAGGGAACGCTGCCGTTGGAATGAAAGAGGCACTAACACCTGGATAAAACAGAGTGCGGTTGTCTTTCTCCAAGGTAGATACCCAGTCGTTACGACCCGTTACGTTCAAATACAGGAAGTTCTTATAACCCAAACCTGCATCGAAATACGCTCCAACCCAGGTTCTTCTTTCCTTTCTGTTAAGATTGGAGAAAGAGTTATTTCGAAAGTCTCTTGGCTGAGTATTGGCAAAGTTTCTGTGCTCTATCAATCCATACACCACCTGGCCTGAACTCTCCAATCCGTTCTGGATATACTCATCTGTTCTGGCATTAAATCCAACGATGGCTGTCAGATCCAAATCTGAATTCAGCTTCTTCTGGATAGTACCAATGATGGAGTGATCAAGAATGGTGTTGGTCACATCAACTGTGCGGTACAAACCGGTTGAGAATATGATCGCAGATGCTGGGTAACCTACAGATCCTTTATTAACCCACAAAGACTGCTTCTCACTGTAGGTATCCAATCCCAGACGATAAGTCAGCTTGAACCAGTCTGTGAAATCATAGTTGAAGCTGATATTGCTGAAGAAACGATTTGTCGTTGAACCTTGCCTTGCATTGTCAAGAATCCAGTAAGGGTTAGTAATATCATTGTTATTTCGGTAGTACACCGAAGCCCCTGTCACCGGGTTCTGGTATGGCCAATGTGTCAGGTCAATATTCCTTGGAATAAAGAACAGGTTAGCAAATACTGAAGGTCCTCCTGAGGAGTTACTTCCCTGTCCCGCTCCACTTGGAGGTGTAGTGAACTCTGTTCTCACAAAGTTGAACACACTGTTTACGCTGAACTTGTCTGTAAGCTTTGCAGTACCTCCTAATGAGAAGTTGTTACGCTCTACATTGTTGTTCTTGATAAATCCACTCTCATCAAGATGGCTGTAGTTGAAGTTGATACTTCCGAATTCATTGCGTGCTCCCACGTTGAACGAAGTATTGGAAGACGTTCCCTTTTGAAAGAAATCGTTGATGTTATTAGGTTGAGCAGTTGGAACGTAGCCGTTTGCCATTGCAAACTCAGGAAACTCGGGGAATGTCGCAGCGTGCTCGAAATAAGGATGACGAGGATCATTTGGAGGCACATTGCCATCAAACACGTATCCCCAGGTACTGAAGAATTCTCCATAGTCACCATCAAATCCATTCGACCACTTGTTCTGGAACTCGGGAACAAACGCTTCGATAGCAAACAATGACTGGCTTACAGAAGCCTCAAAATTCCTGGTCTGCTTACCGCTTGCTCCCGCCTTGGTAGTAACAAGGATTACACCGTTACGACCTTGTGATCCATAAAGCGTTGTAGCACTCAAACCCCTCAGGATGTTGATGCTGGCAATGTTGTTAGGATCCAGGTCAAGGAAACGGGTAGGTGATACCTGACCGTCACGGAAGTCCTGGTTCGAATCGTTAGATCCTGTGTTGATAGGCACTCCATCTACAACCCACAAGGGCTGTGTGTTACCTGACACTGAGCTGATACCACGAATGTTAATCTTCGAACCTGATCCCGCCA
>JAGQYM010000151.1 GCA_020436085.1 Cyclobacteriaceae bacterium | reverse complement strand
TTCCTCCACCATCGCTCCAACCTTAGGCAGAAGCAATAGCTCACTAGGATTTGGAGGCACTGGTCCTCCACTCATTAAGAATAGATTTTCCATACTGGTTTTCTGAATCACTTCATCCAATTTTGCACTGGACGACAGATAGGAGCTAAGACCTATATCGTTAGTGAGTTGAAAGTCACTATAGATACGAGGTTTCCTCATATCAGCTCCAATAATGAGGACTCGCTTTCCAGCATAAGCCAATACGGTTGCTAGATTGATCGTGGTAAAGGTTTTACCTTCGCCACCAATTGAAGATGTAATCAAGATTATCTTTTTGTCTTTCCCTTGCGTGAAGTAATTCAGATTACTACGCAAAGCACGGAGCGATTCTCCAATGGAAGATTTTGGCTTTTCGAAAACCACCAAATTTGACTGGTCCGTTGGGCTGTGGCCAATGCCACCAATGAGTGGAATATGAGTAAATTGCTCAATATCTTCTTTGGACTGAATTTTATCGTTCAGAAACTCAGCAAGGAAAAAGAATATAAAGGGAAATAGCAGTCCGCCTCCGAATGCAATGGCATAGTTTTGAGTTGGCTTTGGCGTGATTGGTCCACCGGAGCGATTTGGTGGATTCACCACCAGCACATCGCTTGTTGTTGATGCCCTGGAAATGCCGGCTTCTGCCCTCTTTTGCATTAGGAAGAGATAGAGGTTTTCGCGGATGGAATAGTTCCTTTTAATATTAATTAGTTCCCTCTCTGATTGGGGAAGTTGTGCCAGGGACTTTTCTGCAGCTTTGATTTGTTGGCTTACAAAATTAATGTTGATTTTTTGTGTAGCCCTAATCGAATTTACTCCTTCCATAAGATCTTTCTTCACCTGTTGTATTTTACGCTGGCGTTCTACTACAATGGGGTTTTCCACTGTTTGCAAATCACCAAGCATACGCAGGCTAAATTGAAGTTGAGTCAATTGGGAAACTAAATCGGTGAGTACCTGATCGGTGATTCCAACAGCAGATGGTGGCACAATTTGATCAAAGTCCTTTCCCCTACCGAGATACTCCTCTAAGTATTTGAAGTAGTTCTCTTGCAGTGTAAATTCTGTCTTCTGACTCTCGAGTTTTTCCAGGCGCTCCAGTATTCTCGCAGATTCGTTGTCAAAATTGGTGTAAAGTTGGCTTTGTTTGAAGTCTTCAATTTTATTATCGAAATATGAAAGTGAATCGCCAATATTAGCGAGCTGACGATCCAGAAATTCAATTGACTTCGTAGCAGCTTGATTCTTTTTATCAACATCATATCGCTGGTATACCGATATAAACCGACTCACGAACTCAACCTCCTTCTCTGGCACTGGGCCGCTAATTGCTAAATTAATAACCGAGGCTCCCTGTTCAGCCCATTGTGCAGACAAGCGCGATGCGTATGACTTGGCAAGCTGTTGCGGATCCACGAAGCTGACGACAAATCTACGATGGATAAGGTCATCCAGCCGGGCCGGGTCTCCAGCAACAGCTAGTCGAAAACCATTCACCGAAATTGTGTCGATCGATAATTTACCCCGAAAAGCCCGTTGAGCGGACAGCTCGGGAGTCAGCAATTCCACTTCAAAAGAAGATGAATCTTTAAGTGTAAATGAAATCCTTTCACCATAAGGCAAATCTCTACCAACCGGCTTAATAAGTATTGGAAAATTTCTATCGTAAAATTCACTTGTCTTTACATTACCTTCTCGATACCAAACCACCGAAAAATTGAGCTCATCAATTACCTGCTCCATCAATGGATATGACTTCATGATGTAGAGTTCGTTATAAAAGTTTCTGTACGGATTAATGAGCGGATTGCTTTTGTACAAGAATTCGGCAGCTGCGTTTTCGTCTCCCTCACGCACGAGGATAGACGCTGTGACAGTATAAATCTTCGTAGTGTATCTGTTGATAAGGTATGCTATCGCCAGCGCAGAAAACAGAC
>JAGQYM010000150.1 GCA_020436085.1 Cyclobacteriaceae bacterium | reverse complement strand
CGCCGTAACGCCCGTCGTCAGGGCGCACAGACGGCTCGACGTACGCCACATTCCACGGCTCGGGTCCGAGCACGCGCAGGAAGGTGGCAGGGTTCATCGTCCCTGCACCGACCTGGGTGTAGTACGGCTGTGTGATGAGACATCCCTTGGATGCCCAGAAGTCTTGTAGTTTGAGGATGATTTCTTGAAAGGAGGAGTTCGTCATTCGATATTCGCTATTCGATAATTGGATTTTGTTTTAGGGATTATAACTGATGAAGAAAGCAGAAAGAAGATAATATATCTATATAGTATTTTCGCCTCACAATTAAGTTAGGGTCTGTATGCAAAATATAGAATAGTGGTTAAACTGGTCGCATGGGAAACCGAGGCGACCTAACGAATGAACAATGGGAGCGGATTGAACCGCTCCTTCCGAAGGCGAACACAACTCGCGGACAACCCGCACAAGACCATCGACAACTCCTGAATGGTATTTTGTGGGTGTTGAGAACAGGCGCACCCTGGCGTGACATGCCAGAACGGTATGGCAAGTGGACAACCATTTACAACCGCTTCCAGCGCTGGCGCAAATCAGCAGTTTGGGAGAAGATGTTGCCGAGTTACAGACTGTGCTGGATGTGGAAAGCAATGTGGACTGGGAAATCCATTTCATTGACTCCACGACGGTGCGTGCCCACCAACATGCCGCTGGTGCAAAAAAGTAGTGCAGAACAAGAGGCTTTAGGTCGCAGTCGAGGTGGATTCAGCACCAAAATCCATTTTCGTTGTGAAGGAACAGGCAGATTGATAACCTTTTTGCTCACGCCTGGACAAGAAAGCGATATTCGTCAAGCGGAAAAACTGATGGAGACTGGTTCTATACTCAGGAGTTCAGGTCATAGACGCCTACGTCCCAATCGAGTGGTGGCCGATAAAGGCTACACCAGCCAAGCCTTCAGGAAATACCTACATCAAAGGCACATTCGTTGCACAATCACTCGCCGCAAGAATGAACATTGCAGAGGTTCTTTTGAAAAATCACACTATCGCAAACGTAACATCATTGAGCGGCTTATCAATCGACTAAAGCAGTTTCGACGCATTGCCACTCGTTACGAGAAAAGGGCTGCTAATTTCTCTGCCATGATTACCATTGCCTCGCTTCTCCTCTTTTCTGATTTTGCATACAGGCTCTAGAGTAATCTATCGATAGAGATACTTTTATCCCCCCAATTTTACTGTAAAGGGACTAGTTGTTATATTGACTTCAATTGTTATTGTAGCGCTAGGTTCACAAATAAAATTAGCAATACGACAAGCCTTAATAGTATGAACACCATAGGTTAAGGATGTTTGAACTGACTGTCCAGGTGAAAGTTCTGTACCAACCAAGGTACCATCAACATAGACATCTCTTCTTGAACCTAAGTTATTAATTATAGTCACTATAGCTAATGCCTGAGAGGGTGTGATTGGTATTTCTATTGGAACAAATGTTAACGTAGGAACTTGCAGCTTGCTATTCTCAGTAGATGAGTCTACCGAACGAGCACAACGAAAACCATTTTCAAAAGAACCATATTCAGGATTACCCCAAGAACGGTCAAAAGTCTTGATATCACCCAGCCACCAACCACCTCCTCTAATTACACGAAGGCTACCGGCAATAGGACCTTGAGGGTTTTCAAAGGTTTCAGGGAGCGAATCATAATAATCTTCTGCATACCAATCTGATACCCATTCCGATACATTACCAGCCATATCATATAAACCATAAGGACTTTTTCCAATCTCATAACTACCAACAGGAGATGTTTCAACAATACATTTTCTATTCCCATTGTAATAGTTTGCATAGTCGCAACTAGATTCTTCTCCCCATGGATAAGTCCTACTATCTGTACCACGAGCCGCTTTTTCCCATTCTGCTTCTGTTGGTAAACGCGCACCTCTCCATTCACAAAATGTTTTTGCCATTTCCCAATTAACATAAATTACAGGAAAA